>JBNKOC010000019.1:0-93609 GCA_050294405.1 Fibrobacteria bacterium
GCTTCGGCCTTAGCTTTTGTCTCCGCCTCTTCTTTGGCTTTTTGCTCGGCCTCAGCCTTAGCTTTTGCTTCCGCCTCTTCTTTGGCTTTTTGCTCGGCTTCGGCCTTAGCTTTTGTCTCCGCCTCTTCTTTGGCTTTTTGCTCGGCCTCAGCCTTAGCTTTTGCTTCCGCCTCTTCTTTGGCTTTTTGCTCGGCTTCGGCCTTAGCTTTTGTCTCCGCCTCATCCGCTGCTGCGTCACCAACCGCGCGAGCAGGCTCATCCACTGCGGTTTCAGTAGCAGGAGATTCTTGTGCGCTACCTTTGGCTTTGGCCAATTTTTCTTTTAATTCATCTGGAGCATAAGGATTTTTCGTTATGTTAGTTAATATTCTGATGTATTCATCTTTATTTTTATCCACCCCATCTTTTTCTATCATTTTCAGGTACTTTGTGCCCACCACAATGTCATCTACTTTCAAGTCATAATAAGACTTCATCATCTCCAAGGGAACATCTTTGCCCATTTGCTCATGCGTGGCTATAAGATTAGTCAAGGCAGCGTAATTACCAGGTTCAATTTTTGTCACTTCTTCATAAGTGGATATGGCTTCATCCCATTTTTCCTGATCAGCGTATAATTGGCCCAATTCCAATAAGGTCTCAATATCTCCTGGCTTAATGGCAAGTGCTGATTTGTACGCTTCCGCAGCTCCGGCCAAATCATCTTCCCCAATGAGAACAATGGCCTGCTCAATCCAGCCATCAAAGGTTTTTGGCTGCCCTTGAGCCGAAATCACAGACAAAACTATGGAAATAGATAAAACTTTTAAACCATGAAAAATACGAGACATGAAATTGACTTCCCTTTTAGATGAATTCCAATAAAATCTGGAACAAAAAGATAGTTATGTTCCCTAAACTGTATACCCCTGCTTTTTAATTTCAGATAAAAAGTGATTATAATTTTATAAAATTTTTAATTTTGAAATTACATCCCAGAGAGATATTTATGGTTTATTCAGTTCTAAAATCCCTGCACATCATCGGAGTGGTTTCCTGGTTTGCAGGGCTGTTCTATATTGTTCGGCTTTTTATCTACCACGTGGAATCCAAATCTAAACCGGAAGCCGAAAGAAATATATTGCAATCCCAATTCAAGATTATGGAACGCCGGCTTTGGTACGGAATAACGGTTCCTGCCATGGTGATAACAGTGGTATGTGGTGGCTGGATGCTTTACCTCATGCCTTTTTGGCTGCAAGGCATCAACTCCTGGATGCATTTTAAGCTGTTTTTAGTGTTTTTACTGCTAGTTTACCACTTTTGGTGTGGAAAAATTTTAAAGGATCTTAAGCAGGACAAAATAAATTGGAGTTCTCATGGCCTTCGAGTCTGGAATGAAGTGGCCACCATCCTCTTGTGCGGAATTGTTTTTTCAGTGGTTATCCGCACCATTTCAGGGGCCATCTGGTCCACAGCCATCATGACAGCTGTGGGAGCTGGAATTTTCATTATTTATTCCAAAATCCGGAAAAAAAAGGCTTCATAATTTAAATGCCTAATTTTTGGGAATTTTGTGAAATTTTAGAATTGTAGCTGGCAACAAGATAAAGTCAGCGACTACAGCTAAGGCGATAACTGCGGAACAAAGCATTCCCATATCAGAATTCAGGGCAAAATCTGAAAATATCAAGGCCCCAAAGCCCATCACAAGAATAATGGAAGTAAAAAGGATTGGAGCCCCAACCTGATTTAAGGCTTCTGTAAAAGCATGCTCACCCCGGTGGCCCTCTTTGATAGCATTTAAATACTTCACAAGAAAATGCACAGAATCGTCTACGCAAATACCGAGGGTAATCATACCCACTACGGCTACGCTTAGGTTCACCGTATAACCCACAGCTCCCACCAATCCGAAAATGATAATAATTGGCCAAACATTTGGGATCATGCTAAAGAGACCAATTTTCACCGAGCGGAAAGTAGCCATGAGCACCAGGGTGATAAACACAAAGGAAATGCCAAGGCTCACTAACATACCTGGAATCGCTACATCCATTAATTTACCAAACATCACAGGCACTCCAAGTCCTCGCGCGGCTGTTTCAGGCATATTTTTTTCTAACCATTGGTTTATTTCCTCTATGATTTCCAACTGGCGCCCACTGGAAACGGAGCGAATAAAGGCCACAACTCTGGCTTCCGAATTGTCCAGATTCACTTGGTTGGTAATTTCCATACCCTGAGGAAGAGACATGGTATAAAGAAGCATGTACTGGGCAATTAGATTGCGAGCAAATAAGGTATCGCCTTCTGCTATGACCGAATCTCGAAATGGAATGGAATAATAACCGGGATCATCTCCATGCATGGTTTGGTTGAGGCGCTTAACCACATCGGCAATAGAAGATACATAGGTAATTTCAAACTCGGGATGGGCTTTTATAAAATTGGCAAACTTTTCAATTTTTAATAAGAACTCCGGGTCGTACACGCCATTTTCTTCTCCGGACTGAAATCGCAATTCCAGGGCATTTGTGCCGATTATATTGGCATCAATAAACTCCGTCGCCTGTCTAAAAGATGTTGTAGGCGAAAAATATTTGACAGCATTGGAATCCACATGGATATTCAGCATCAGCGCCAAGCTAATCACAGTCAACCCCCCGGCGACCCAACGAATGGATTTTTGGTTTTGAGTTACAAAATGGGCTATCCAAATATAAATGGGAGCCGGCTTTTTTAATTTTTCATGGGCATCTTTATGAACCCTGGTCCTAAAGGGCAACAATGATAAAAAAGCAGGTAAGGTAAATACAGAGGCAAAAAAGGCATAGATAGTTCCAGTTCCGGCAAAAATTCCCAGATCATTAAAAGGAGGAATGTCCTGAAAAACAAGGCTATAAAAACCGATGGCTGTTGTAACGGATGTTATTAAGCAAGGCAAAAAGTTTTTTTCCACAGTTAATACTACAGATTGTTTTTTATCCAGCCCGTTTCTTAGCCCCCGATAGAAAACAGCCAATATATGCACAGAGTCCGCTATGGCTACAGCCACTAACATTTGCATCACATTCATGGATACATTTGTTAAGTACCGGTCAAAGGCGCCCACAAAAAGAAAAATGGGGAAAACAATGGCCGTAAACAAAAGAATCATGGGCAAGAAAACCGACATGGAGGAACGCAAGGTAACACCCAGAAAAACCATGATGATTAAAAACATCACAGGAATCAAAGTCTGCATATCATTTTGGGCGTATTCCTTAAAAGCATTGTTTAGCATAACCGTTCCACCCAATTTAATATCCAGATTATTATTGGGTTTTTGCGCCAGTTGAGAGTGGGTTTCCCAATTGGTTTGGCTTAACTCAGGAAGGCTTAGATCTAAGTTTTGGCTTTTTAAAGCGCTATACATGGTTTCAAAATCAGCATCCAAATTTTTATCCACTGCGTTGTTCACAGCTTCCTCAAAATCAAGTTCTTTGTTTTCTTTTTTTAAAGCGTCCACTTTTTCATGTATAGTTCCCAATAAAGGAGAGTTAAAAAACTCATCCAGGGTTCCAGGGTTCTTAGTCCACTTATCCACAACGTCCTGATGAAAGCGCACTTGTAATTTTTGCGCTAGTTTGGCGGCCGTCTTTTTGTACTGAACATTTTCCGCATTTAAATAAAGGAGCTTTTGTAAAAAATCTTTTTTGTACTGGGAATATCCCGAAAGAATTTCATTGGTTAGAAATACCGTAGCTTTTTGAGCTTCTTCCAGAGCTGTTTCAAATTCCGGGGGGGCGATTACTCTCAAACTGATTTGGGTCAAATCGGCTTTTTTGGAAATTAAAAAATGAGGCATCAGGGAATCATTCAATGCCAAATGCTTTTTACGGCCCAATTCCTCTTTTGTTTCGGGCACTTCATCAATAAAGTCCTCCACTAACATATCGTCTTCATCCACAGTGGTATAATTGAAGTTGGTCAACCCGTCCACCCTGTTTACATAAGGCACGGACCAACTTTTATCCGTGATTTCTTTGATGCTGGCTAAGTTTTCCTGGGTAAACAAGTCTCCGTTTTTGGCCTGGACTACAATTATCAGGTTATCCTCTTTTACAAAGACTTTTTGGAGCTCATCATATTCCATTAAGTCCCGGTTATCGCTTTTAAAAAATACATGATAATCCGCATTAAAAATGGGAGGGGGAGCTTTGTGGGTAGAATCAAAAGCCATTGGGTTGTTGCGCAACTCTTTCATGTAAGCAACATGTTCTCCAAATTCTTTACCCCGATTAACCATTGCTGCGGTGACAACCACTAAAAGGGCAATGTTAGATAGTATTATGGCCCACCGGTACTTTAAAACAAATAGACCGATTTTATGGTAAAGGGATTTCATCTGATTTTCGCTAGGGGCAGCTGACATATAAAATAAACCTCAAAAATTAAAATGTGAAAATAGCCTCTATATCAAGCCTATCCATGTTTTCAAAGTCCGGCGCAAATAAAACGCCATCTCCTTTGAAATTAAAAAGGCTGCTGGCATCCGAATCGAACCCGGGGATTAACTTGGCAAAAACACCTGCGTATTCCAGCCGTAATTTAAAATGTTTAAATAGCCTTTCTTCATAGCGGAAGTTCATAAGCACATCACCCACTCTGTAATCGAAAAAACCGCCTGCTAAAATGTTTCTATCGGAAACATTATTAAAAGTATACCTGAGCCCTGCAAATATATGGTTTTGAAAGAACCTAACAGTACCCGTTTCCGAAAACTCTTTTCCGCTGTCCGTATCCCCTAAAATTTCCAATATGGTTCCCAGATCGTGGTTTTGAAACAATAAACCGTACAGGGTGTATTCAAACCCTAAGGTATAAGCAACATAAGGGTCTACGGTAAACCTGGAAATTTGCCCAAAAGGACCTACCACGCTAATATCCGTTTCATAGTGATTGTAGACGGCTTCACCCTTAACCAACCAACTTTCCAATACTCCCTGGAAAGTAAGGCCTGCTTTGTGCATAGGTCTGTACTCCTGAATACCGGGAGAGTTTAAACCTGAGGGAAGAATCCCGGGGAACCTGTCGTAGCCGTTAAAATAGAACAGGTTAAAATCTATAATATTAAAAAGGGATGTTTTGTATCGAAGAGCCCCTTGCGGACGCCATTCTTTTTTACTGCTGTTGTATTTATGATCGTCATAGCCATTGCTGACATTGGCGAAAAACTGGCGACTGGTGTTGGTGGGAAATTCTGTAGGCCGGAATTTGGCAAAGTAATACCCTTCCAGAACCTGCTCCAACTCCGTGGGCATCACCAATCGGGTTCTGATGGCCAACTCCCCTATCTTGGGTGGATCCAGAAAATCTATCTCCCTGTCTGTTTGATTTAAAAAATCTGCCGGGCTAAAAGACTCCACCGCTTTCCAGGAAAAAATCTGGTACCCGGCCCTAATCTCAAAGTAATTGGTAAAGTAGTCAATGTACAGATCTTCAATTTGCAATTTTCGGCTGCGGCTATCATCCTGCAAATCCAGAATGATTCGCGGGGTGAACCTGAGTTCCACAGGTAAGCTGGAATGAATTATCAATTCTGTTTTACCATTCAGAGTGGACACCTGGTTTGAAGCGGTTTTGTTTACATCGCTGTCTTCTGGATAATACCAGTAATCCAGACTCAGTTCTCCCCGATAGTTCAAAAACAAATCCGCAAACAGAGGCACACTCTGAGAAAAGGCGCCTCCCGCCATTAATGCCAAAGCAATAACTACTCGCACCATTTTACCATTACATCCTTTAATGATTAATCTACCAGCCTTTGCAGAGCTCTTTGAGTAAACTCAGCCTCGTTGTATTTTTGATTAAGCACCCTGTCGCTAAAGGCCAGAAGGCTTTTTTTCTTGGTCTGCACATTTTCCATTTGAATTTTATTGGATCTCCAGGTTTGAGAGCCGTATTTTTTCCAGGTGCCGAAGGTTTGTACTTTGTACAGGGTGTTTTTTCTATCGATGTATTCCATACGCTCCGGTAAAAAGTCGTCTTTGGTAATAAACATCTTAATAGATACGTAACCCGAATTCTTATATTTAGGGTATTTTTCCACCACATAACATTCTTTCCCATTTATTGTTTCTTCGCCTAATTTTTTGTAGGTGAATTTATCCAAGGCATTGGAAGTAATATCTTCATAGCTGAACTCAGAGCCCATAAAAGCGCCTGACTTGTTTTTGGATGTGATTTTTTTCACCCTTCTTAATTCGGGTAAATAGAGCCATTGTTTGTCATCGCCTGCAGGGTCCTGATAAGTTAAAAGGCCTGTTCCCTTAACATCGGGAGGATCTAAAAATTGAATAATGGAATAATCTTCGCTATTTTCCCTTTCCATAGTTTTTGAAGTCATTTTTCTAACCACGGTGTCTTGGTTGGCATTAATCAGATAAAGAGTTGTTTTTACCAATTCCCCGCCAAAGCCACGGTTGTTTTGATCGGCCCGTTCTGCAATTTTACGGCCCTCATTTTCTCCATAGGCCAATTGCAAAAAAGCCGTTACCAAAATGACCAATCCTAATTTCCTCATTTTTTCCTCCTTTTAATTCAAACTTTTTTTTTGCCAGATTTTTTTGGCGATTCGTCTTTCAACACAAGGCCGCTATAGGCCATCTCCACAATACTTTCAATGCGTTTTCTATAAAATGTTTCATCGTACTCAATTTTTTGGCCTAGTATCCCATAGATACCCTCAATGTATGGGCGGCACAAAAAGGTATTTAAACACATCCCCATGATATTAATAAATATGTGTATGGGCTCAATACCCTTTATTTTTTTTGATTTGATTTTTTTTTCAAAAATTTCCATGACTTTCAAATGGCCACTTAAAACGGCCTTTTGAGCGGACAAATCTTCAAAGTCAAGGTTGTGGCCGCCAATTAGCTCGCGAAATAAAATTTTGCACTGATTAGGTTCCTGGGCCATATTTTTAATAAATAAAGAAACTATTAACTCCAACATGGGTTTCAGTTCCATTTCACCTTCGCAATTGTCCAGCTCCTGACTAATAACATCCCAATATTTGGTTTTGCAGTCCGAAAGTATTTCCGTATAGAGTTTTTCTTTGGAACGGTAATAATAATGGAGAAGGGCCTTATTAACCCCTGCCTCTTCAGCGATAGCCTGCATGCGCGCTCCAGAAAAGCCGTGCTCGGCAAATTCACCAGCGGCAATTTTTTTTATCTTTTCTTCTGGAGAAAGTTCTGTTTCAGGCATCTTTTATTTAACCATTTGGTTTAACCAAAAAGTTAAATTAATTTCAAAAAATCCGCAAATTTTATAACCAACTTTGGTGATTTTCTTTCAAACTCCTGGGACCAGGGGTTAATTTTTTGAAACAACTCCTCAAAATACTCCCTTAATAAGGAACTCTTTATGCCCTTTTTTCTCCAATGAAGAAGAGAAACGGCCCCCTGGCTTTTAGAAAGCTTGTTTCCTTTTTCATCTGCCACCAGAGGGTGATGCCAAAATTTAATGGGTCTCTTATTCCACACCCCCAATTCTCGAACCAAGGCCATTTGATAAGCTGTGGATTCCAACAGGTCTTCTCCCCGGACAACCAAATTCACATCCAAGGAATCATCGTATACAATGCTTTGCAGCTGGTATGATGGAACAGCTTCCTTATTGCAAATTAAAAAGTCTGAATTTTTATGAAACTCAAATTCTTTTTTATTCTCCAGCTCATTATATACAATGGTTTTTATCCCGGATACATCAAAGCGCCAGGGCATGTTTAAACCATCTAAATCAAACCTGTTCCGGCAAATTGCCGGGTACCCCCTGGCCTCTTCCCCATTCAATTCATACCAATCCCGTATATTTTTTCTGCTGCAGGAACATGGGTACATTTTTCGTCCGGGAGATTTATCAGCCTGATGTTTCGTGAGAATCTCCTGTGAGGTTTTAAGGATTTTTTCAGAGGGGCTGCCTCTATAATACTCCTGTAAATTTCTCGGACCAGAGTAATCGGTAATACCCAGCCATTCTAAAGAATCATATATATCTTCAATATACTCTTCACGCATCCGTTGGCTGTCAAAATCATCAATGCGCAAATGCAGCCTGGCTTCGTAATAAGCCGCTATTTTAAGAGTGCAAAAAAAAGACCAGGCATTCCCCACATGTAAATAACCGCTTGGCGTTGGCGCTAAACGGGTGACATAATTCATGCTTGCTCGAGAGTTTTTATGCGCATTACAAATACGCTCACAGCCAGGGCTATACCAATCAAAGTCAACTTGCCAATTAAAAGAGGAATAACTTTAACACAGGCGAATGTTATGGATACCCACAATAGAGCCACCGTGACAATTTTAGCCCTCATGGGGATAGCCCTATGCTCCCTGTAGTTCCGTATATATTTACCCAACAAGGGACTGTTGAGTAATTTGTCGTATAATCTTTGCGAGGAGCGTACATAACACGCCGCGGCCAACAATAAAAAGGGCGTGGTTGGCAGCAAGGGCAAAAAAACGCCCAATAAACCGAGAATCACAAAAATAGTGCCTGCAACAGCTAATAAAATTTTCAATAACATACCGGTTATCCAGTGATTTTTTATCTTTCTACAAGATTAATCAAGGCTCCAATCGATTGGATCTTTGCCCTTTTTAATGAGGAACTCGTTGGTTTTTGAAAAATGCCTGCAGCCCAAAAAACCCCGGTGAGCCGAAAGGGGACTTGGGTGCGGCGCTTTTAACACAAAATGCTTTGTTGTGTCAATTATTGAACCTTTGTTTTGCGCCGGGCGCCCCCATAACAAGAAAACAACATCGCTAAGTTCATCATTGATTTTTTTAATTGCCGAATCAGTAAATTTTTCCCAACCTTTTCCCGCATGGGAACCCGCACGGTGGGCTTCCACAGTAAGACTGCTGTTTAATAACAAAACCCCTTGCTTAGCCCATTTTTCGAGGTTACCGTGCTTAGGGAATACCATTCCCAAATCCGCATTAAGCTCTTTGAATATATTCACCAAACTGGGAGGAGCCGGAATGCCCTTAGGCACTGAAAAACTTAGGCCATGGGCCTGCCCCGGCCCGTGGTAAGGATCTTGCCCCAGGATTACCACTTTAACATCATAAAAAGGACAGCTATCAAAGGCGTTAAAAATAAATTTACCTGGAGGATAAATATGTTTTTTGCTTTTTCGCTCCTCCAGCAAAAACCTTTTTAATTCCAAAAAGTAGGGGCTATTAAAATCAGACTCCAACCTTTCCTTCCAACTGGGATGAATACTGGGCTTCACTTGAGTTGTAGCTTTTTGGGGGTTGGCCATTTCTATCATTTACATTTCCTGATTTTATGGGAAGAATAATACCTTCGATGGAAAAAAAATGTAAAAAATTTATAATTGTAGTATGGACACTATTTTAGGAAGCATGGCCATATTTGGAATTTGCCTGTTAGCAATGGCCTTGGGGGTAATTCTCCAGGGCAAAAAGTTAAGCGGCAGTTGCGGCGGTGCCAGCGAAGCCCTGCAAAACAAAGGTCTGGATAAAAGCTGCGGCTTTTGCGTTAAAAAGGAAAACGATGTTTGCCCCAGCTCCGAAGACAATGGGGAGTTGGTCCGGCTTGCCACTTTAGGGGCCCCAAATCGCAAAAAGAAGTTCTAACGCCAGATAAAAAAACCAGACTTGGTTTTGAACCCGGCAAAAAAGACCTGTGAGGCTGAGGAGCTAAAGCCCTAGCAATCGGGAATGCCAGCTGTCTTTGGCCTGAAGCCGAAAACCTTTCTCCAGATAATCCTTTTCCTGAGTAAGGGCTGTGTCGAATACCCAACTTTCTCCATTTACTTCGCCCTTTTTTGCCAACTCTCTGAATTCAAGGCGACTTGCGTTTTGGATAACACCATCTTGAGATTCGAAATATACCTGCCGGTTTAAAAAATCAACTCCGAGACCCTGTCCCAGCTTTAAAATTTGCCGCTGCAGAGAGTCGATGGAGCAGCCCGAAAGAGAAGCAGCGGTTTCATCAGCAAAAACCAGCAGAAAATGGTTGTGGAGGATTTGAAAATCTCCCTGGACAAGAGGATTTTTTTCATTTTTCCAGGAATTCATAAAACCCTCAAGCGTGGTTCTGATACCATTAATATGAGGCTCCAGGGAAATGGAGCTGCAGTAAATCCACAGTCTTCGGGATAGGGTTGTGGTTTTTTCCATTGTGAAAATTTCCTTTAATGAGCAGGTGGAAAAAATATCACTGCAAAGATTTTAAAAAGTATATATAATGTCAAAGTGGGTTCGGTTTTAAATTTGGATGTTCTTGATAGCTTTGAATAGAAACGCCGCTTTCCTTCTATTTTTCGCATTTTTGGCCGTTGTACCGGTATTTTCAAAAAGTCTTGAAAAAGCGGTAAAAAACCATATTGAGGATTTGGATGACAAATACCCTCTTAAAAAATGGGATAAAAAAATAGGCAAAACCCACAAAAAACTCCGAAAGATTTCTGCAAAGTTCTACCGAAATCCTTCTGAAGGAGTAAAAGATATTAGCTACAAAAGCATGATGTCTTTTAAAGAAGATGTGGACGCTCTTTTGGATTATGAAAAGAACCTGTATCAGCTGATTCAAGATTTATCCACCCCAGCCATTTGCCGGGCTACTTTTCCTAGAACAGCTCGGGCCAAAAGCCTGGATGAGATTCGTGAAAAGGCTCAATTGGAACGTTGGCTAAAAAATACCGAGAGAGATAGGAAAGAAAAGAAAATCCAGGTTTACAACAATCTGCAACAGGTTAAACTGGATTTTGAGAAATGGCAGGCCGATTGGCTTTATCATTACAGCCGCCACGCCCTTTTCAAAACAGTTAGACAGGCCTTTGAAAAGCAGCACTTCAGCGACAACGGAAAAATTTACGATGAATTTGTATACCGGGTAAACGATATAAAAAAGACAATCAAAAATAATCCTGATGGAGCTATTGCCCAATTAAGAGCCCTTAGGGGAAAAGTTCATATTCCCGTAAAACACGTAGAGGAATTGGAAGGTCTGCTTACTCCAGAAATGTTGTATGGGGGCATATTAGCTCATGCTGCTGATGAAGAAGTGGATTTTACCATGAAGGCCGAAGAGAAAATTGAAAGTATTTTGCAGGGGCTAAGTCAGCAAAATTTAAAGGCCGTATACATGCGAAAGGGAAAATGGGATAGGCTCAAGGACCATATTGACTATCAGATAAATAGGGCGCAAGACCATATCGCTTACTTAAAACGCAAAGAAAAAAACAGGGAAATGATGGAGGCCAAGGTGGCTGCATTGGGGAACAATATTGGGGCCTTGGAAGATGATGAATTGGAAGAAGAACAAAAAGAATTAATGGAAGCCAGAAATGCTTCCAGAAATATAATGAACATGGGCTTTGAAAAAACCCTAAGCAAAAACACAGGACAGCTTAAAACCACCAAAGTCGGTAGCGCCAGCAAAAAGCTGGAAGTTAAAGTAAACAAATTTGATGAAAAACTATCTAAAACCGATGGTTTTAATTTTAATGTTAAGTCTCAGGCAAATTTTGACAGAATCAGTTCATCTGAAAAAAGTTCCAACTCTTTGTATACATACCAGGCCAAAAATGGAAGAGCGGATAAAAACGATCTTAAGGATTTTGTAAACGAGGTGGGCTTAATTTCTTTTGGAAGCCTGGATGAATTTATTTCTTATAAATTGCCTCATTCCTGGAAGCCCCAAAAAAGAGTGAGATGGCAGAAGGAAAAGCGCCAGGAAGAAGAGAAAAATCTGGACAGAGAATTTACCTATGTGGAACTATTTACAGAAGCCCACAAGGTTCGCACCCAAAAAGAGCCCATAAGCGATCATGTGTCAAAAACCTATATCCCACCGAATATGATTGTAATTTTCGATTCTGGCGGTGGAATTGTGCGCTATGAAACCTTTTCAGATATAGACAGGGTTCGCATCAAAAGCTCAGACGTTATTAACGGAAATGTATACTACAAATTTCTAAACTATTCTGTTAATGGAAGCCGTATCCAACTCCGTGGAATTGACCACGAAGTCAAGATGGCTAATTTGTAATTGCTTTTATCTTATAGTTGGATGGAGGAAAAAACAACCGCTATGTTGGTAAATTGAGAAAATTTAAATTCATTAATTTTACAACAGCTGAAATTCCCGAACCAACTGTCCTTTTCCCTCAAATTGTCCCGCTGAATTGCTGCTTCGAATTAAGTCGAATTTTTGTATGCATTTTAAGAGCCCGCTTTTCCCAAACCAGTAGTGGGCCTCCTGAACGGTTTCACCGGCAATTTTCCAATTTTCTTGTATAACCCAACTTTCTTCAAGTCCGTTTTTATAAACAACGGTGTCGATTTTTTCCAGCTGTCTGGATATTTCAAACAGGTTTTTTTTAAATGTTAAAGGCCCATCTCCCTCGGCAAGTAAAGGAAGAGGATTGGTAAACTGGGTTATGTTATTGCTATCAACGCTGCCTAAGTAAAAAAGTCGTGGTCCCATATTACCCAACAAGGAATCAGAAAAAGCTTCAATTTGACTTTGGTTAAAGTACACATATATGCTTTTTTCCCAAAGAGGATTGTCGTCCAAATTACTGGTGGAAATCATACTAATTTTAGCAACAGATTCCGATTGAATTAGACTGTCACTAATATGTTTAAATTGTAAATTGTAATTTAAATAGCTTGTATCCGAAGAGCCTTGGGATTTGACAAATGATTCTGTGACTTGATAATTCAGCGAGCCTTTATTTTGCAATTTTTTTGAATAATCATTAATATTGACTGGTCTGGGCACAACTGGAGTTGTGGAAAACATATCTCCACAGGAACAAAGTAAAAAGGATATTCCCCCTAAAATCAAATAATATTTAAACATCAAAATTTACCTTTTGTGGCCGACAACAATATATAATAGTATTCTAATCAAGTAGTAATGGACACGATAAAGCTTCTTTTTTTTACTTCTATTTTGCTCCAATCCATGAGTTTTGGGGGTATTGGCTGCGGCCTGCCCCAATTAATTGAAAAATACAAAAACTGGCCAGCATTGGGAAAATACCAACCGGCACCAGCACTTTTAGCTCCGGAGTTTGCGAGCAGAAGTTACGAAACTGAAAATTTCGCCATTCATTACACCTTGTATTCCATTCATAAAGTTGTCACTAGCTCGAAGGACAACCAAGTTTTAAATTTATTCGATTCCTTGCAAACGGCCCTGAATCCATCGGATTTCCAGGACTATCAAAATATTTTTAATGAAATGGACAACCAAAATGCGAGCCATCCGGAGTTCATATTAAACCTTGGAAAATATGCTGAGGAGGCTTACAACTATTATGTAAATGAGTTGGGAATGAAATGGAGCGAAACCATATTGCCCTCGCGCTTTTTTCAAAAGCCAAGCATTCCAAACAAGCTTCACATTGAGGTGGTAGATATTAATAGGGCCGATTTAAATTATGCAGGTACTTTGATATATGGATTGGCATACCCATACTGGGACTTTGGCGGGGGCGTATTTATGGAAAATGACTTTAGATGGGATACAACCCGGCTTGGAGAAGGAGACTACCTTCCCATAACCTTTGAATATTTCCGTGGTCCCCAGGATATGGTTCTAGACTACAGTGTGGAATGGGATAAGGCTTTAAAGGTCACAACCATGCATGAGTTGTATCATGTCGTGCAATACGGATACATCAACCAGTCCCATTTTGCTAATTTCCATTTTTGGTTCGAAGCTTCTGCTACAGGTATGGAAGACATATTAGCAGATGAAGTAAATGATTACTATCAGTATTTGCCTGTTAATTTGGACGGACATTCAACCCGATCTCTCACCCATCTTTGCAGAGAATGTAGAGACCAATATGGAAATGGAATATTTCTCCATTTTTTATTTTTTAACTTTGATTCCTCTTTTGAAAAGAAGTTATGGGGCCACCTGGAAAAAGACACTGATATTATTAATGCATTTAACAACAGCTTTGCAGACTATAACAGTTCTTTTGCCAAGGCTTATCCCAAATATGGAAGCCGGTTGATATATAACCAAAAGGAAAATGCGCCATTTGAATTGTTTAATAAAGACGCTATCAATTGGCCTATTTTAAAAAGAAAAAATTTGGACTTAAGCAGCAGTGATTCCAGTAATTTATCCCTACCCCCTTTGTCTTTTGAAATTTACGATATATATGGGAACAATAATTCCGTCCGTCAAAAAATAAATTTAGAATCCGGAGAAAATGCCAGCATTATGTTGATATATGGTAATGAAATTATCCAGGCGGATTTGAATGCAACCGAACCCAGCTACATCATTCCTCTACCGCAGGATAACACTGGGGAAAACTTTTTATTTATTAGCAACAATTCACCCGAAAGTTACGCAAGTTTTAAAATAACACCTTTCTTAAGCGTAAAGGACAGCTCCGTTTATCCTTTTCCCAACCCTTTGGTATTAAGTTCAAACAATGGTAACTTGTTATTTACCAAGCCTTTTACTCCGGATAGTATCACTAACATTGAAATATATAGTGAATATGGGGACCTGGTTCAAAAACTGCAATTGGATTCTGGAAATCTGGATTGGAGCTGGAACCTAAAAAACTCCCGAGGGGAAAATATCATACCTGGAGTGTATTTCTTAAAAACTGAAACCAATAGAGTTCAGCCTTTTTTAATACAAAAAAATTAAGGTTTTTCTAGAAACTGGCAAGCTTCGCCCAAGCCCAATTTACAAGATTTATCTATAAGAAAACCCGCTCTGGCCTTGTCTTCAGGCAAACCTTTTCCCTCGTAATACATCATACCTAAAAAATAGCAACTGGGCGCGTCTCCCATGGAGCAAGCTTTGGTAAATAAGCGAACAGCCTCAGCTAAATTTGTAGGTGAAATATCCCCAGAGAAATACATGTGCCCCAATTTTCCACAAGCAGGGATAAAATTCTGATCGCACGCTTTTTTAAAATAGAAAGAGGCTTTTTGTGAATCTTTCTTTACCCCTTTGCCATTATAGTATGCTGAGGCAATAACATAATTAATTTTTTCCTTTTCCAGGTTATCCGGTGTGTTTTCCAATTTTTTAAGAACAGCTGTAGCCGCAGAATTCCATTTTGTAGAAAAATTTCCAAATGCGTATTCATTTAAAAAGTTTAGGCAACCGCTGACGGTCCCTAATTCACAGGCTTGTTCAAAATAAAACAAAATGGGCTTGTATTTATTATCTGCTTCCTTGTAATTGGAATATTTTTTTAAGGCGACGCCCATTCGGTTACAATAATCACCGTTATCTTCCAGGCAATACTTATGGGAAATCTGGAAAAGGGTTTTACATCCATTAGGCTTATTTTCTTCGCAGTTTTTTTCCCATAGGCCTATGTTTTTCCCTGGATGGGAAGTGCCTAAAAATCCCGTCCCGTAACAAAAACAAAAAAAGCTTATCCACAGGGACATATGGAAAATATTCGAATTCCAAATGGATTTGCTCTGGGAGATTTTAATAAAGACTTTTGCCTTAAATATTTTTTCAAGGGGAATCACCATTAGATTCATCAAAGGGACTTGTAGTATTTTGTCGTATAAGGTTGGCTGATTGTTAAAGTTTAGAATTCCAAATAAAACAAAAATACTGGAGCCGTATATTAATCCAAATACAACTTTCCCCAAATTAGATTTAGGTGAAGTGGAAGGGTCTGTTATCAACAAGTGCACACCCAAAAAAACGGCTGGAGGAATATTGGAATCAATAAACCAATAACTTCCAGTTGCAGCAAAATAAATTTGATTTAATAGGTACAAGCTAAGAACTGAGGCGAATGTAACCAGAGTTGTTTTGAAATAAAACTGGACAACTAACCCCAAGACAAAAACAATCAAATAATTATAGGGATGGTATAATTCAGAAGCCAAAGAAGTGGCCCAGGTCCACTCCGCAGTTTTTTCTGTAACAATTAAAATAACAGAAAAAAAGGCAAGACTAAGGATGGAAGGGTTAAAAACAGGGATTTTCTTTCCGTCTATATGTTTATAAAATATTTGCTTTCCAAGTAATGCTAAAGCGATCAATAACATTTGATAATAAAACCAATCATCTTTAAACCAGATAAAAAAGTTAATACTAATGATTACCGGTAAAGGGCCAAAACCCAAATGGTAACGTTTTAGCAAACTGGAGTAAAACAACATTTCCAGCATATATCCAAATAAAAATTGGATTCCTATAAGGGGCAACTGTTTGACTAAGGGCGGCCAGCTAAAAGCAAAAAAAGCCACTAAGGCGATTTGAACCAGGAATTGGATATAGTGATTTTTTCTAAAATCCAGCTTAAATAAAACTGGCCCTTTTCTTTTATTTATGAGTACGGTTAGAAAAACAAACCACAGAAAAAATAATACGGAAGATATGGCTATGGAATAAAACAGCTTGGAGTTTTCATATACTCTGGGTAAAAGCAAACTAAGGGTATACAAAACCCAAAACCCCAAAAAACATTTGGATAGGCTTTGCGATAATGTTTCTTTGAAATTCATAAGCTAGCTGTATTGCCTTTGCACCCCGGATGAAAATATAGCAAGGAATTTGTTAATTTAATTTCTAGCTGAGGAATTGAAATGCGTAGATTAATAATTGGAGATGTCCACGGGTGCTTTGATGAGCTGCAGCTTCTTTTGGAAAAATTTGATTTTAAAACTTCCAGGGACAGCCTCATTTTTGTGGGCGATATAATGGGAAAAGGGCCAAATTCTCTTGGAGTGTTGGAGTTTATGGAAAAAGTTGCAGCCCGGTCTGTAATTGGAAATCACGAAGAAGCACTCCTCAAATATTATAAAATGCCGCAGGAAACAATCCTCCCCCACCAAAAGGCCTACTTGGATTCCCTCAAATCTAAAAAGAATTATTGGGTGGATAGAATTTCCTCCTGGCCATATTTTTTGGAATTTAACGACTTGGTAGTAGTCCATGCAGGTTTGCAGCCAAATGTTAAGAAATTAACCGATATGGAGTCTCGAATTTTATGCAGAATTCGAAGTTGGGATGGAGTCGGGCACAATCTAAACGAGGCCGACCACCCCGCTTGGTTCGACTGCATGTCCTTTCCCAAAAAGGTTGTGTTTGGACATTGGGCTGTTCGAGGCCTTCAGCGCGGAGATTGGTATTTAGGATTAGACACTGGCTGTGTATACGGCAGGCAACTATCCGCCTATTGCCCCGAAGAAGATAAACTATACCAGGTAAATAGCTTAAAAGCATATGCCAAATACAACTGAGATTAAACTACTTTTTAATTTTTAAAATATATAAGTGAGACATGAATAAAGTAACCATAGATGGAATTGATTTACATCTGGCCAAGCCAGTGGAAGTTACTAAGGATTGGATTGGCCAGCCTGAAGCTTTAGACCAGCTTTTAGCCTGTTGGCTAACCCTCTCGGATAAGGATATGCCCCTTTCTCCCCGTATCGTTGGGGTCCCAGGGCTTGGAAAAACCACTCTGGCCTTAACTGCCGCTAAAAAAAGAGAGCAGGATGTATATGTATTTCAGTGTACTTCAGATACCCGACCAGAAGACTTATTAGTAACTCCGGTTTTAGGGCAAGACAGTAAAATCATTTACCATGCCTCTCCCCTGGTGTCCGCCATGATTAAAGGGGCCGTTGCGGTCCTTGATGAAGGCAACAGAATGTCCGAAAAATCCTGGGCTTCCCTGGCCTCCCTTCTGGATGATAGGAAGTCAATCGAATCCATTGTGGCGGGAATCAATATAAAGGCTCACCCCAATTTTAGGTGCGTGGTTACCATGAACGATGATAGCTCCACCTACGAGGTACCGGACTATATTATGTCAAGACTTCAGCCTGCTATAGAGTTGAGCTTTCCAAATGAAGTGGATGAGTTACAAATCCTCAAATACAATTTGCCAGAATCACCAGATCAACTTTTGGAAATTTGTGTGGGCTACCTTCAGCAGGCCCACCAACTTGGGCTTCCCTATTCTTTAAGAGATGGAATTAATGCGGTTCGCTATGCCCAGCGTTTGCAGACTCTGGGAAAGGGAGAATACCAGGAGTATTTTAACCAGGCTATTAGCCAAATTCTTGGAGAAGAAGCTCTGGATCTCGAAAAACAAGCTGAAAAACGCCGCTTGGAAGGAGATTCTCTCCATAAAATGCAAATGGGAGATTTCTTTTTTGATGAAGAGGATCCTATGAATCCAGATAATTTTTAGAATGTTTTTATAGTTTTAAAAAAGAAAAAGGCCCGGTTCTAAACCGGGCCTTTTCTAATATCTTCAAAATCTGGATTATTTAATAACAATCTTTTTGGTTGTTAATTCATCGCCGTTAGCAATGCTTAAATAATAAACACCCATGGGCATTCCAGAGAAGGTATAAGTTTTTGCACCTACTCCTTCATGTTTTTCAACTAATTTACCTTGGAAGTCATGAAGCTTTACTGTGTGGAAACCAGCTTTAAAAATATTCAGCTGATAGCCATCCATTCTGGAATTTTGTCCTTCTTCAACTAAGCTAATTCCAACAATACAAGTACCATCATCATAAGTAGCATCTGCATTATAGTTAGTAGCTGTTTCGTCAGTACAACCAGGGATTTCACAGGAACCGTCATCTGTGGTAGCATCGGGATTGTAGTTATCTGCATCAGGATTAGTACATCCAGAAACTGCAGCAAAATCACCCGCTACAAAACGCATTTCATCCCAAAAGAAATTTTCATTCCAATTGTTTTGCTGAGTGTAAATATCTCTTACATGGCCAATAGCGGTATATAAAACTCTTCCTTCGCCTTCTCTTTTCGCCCATACAATGGGATTTACACCTGTAGGATCTGGGTTATCCAAAGATACAACCACGTTCTGAGCACCAGATACGGAAGCAACCATTGTAAACCCCTCCTGTCCCCTTGGAGAGTTTTGGAAAGAATACCATTCTTCGTATAGTGTTGCAGGATCGTGTCCTTCTAACATCATTTTCAATTCAGGATCGCCATCTGCTTCGGAATCCCAAGCAAGGGTTCCATTTCCTTGCGCTCCGTGACGAGAAAAAGTTGTTCCGATTAAAGAACGCAATTCAATCCAGGAATCCGCATGGTCTCCAGCTCCATGAACAGGGAGCCAACCTCCTCCATTACGGATAAAGTTTAATACAGCATTTCTGGAAGCTGGTGATGTCACTGACTGTCCGCCATCTGTGTTGTTGTTCCAAACTAGCAAGTCAAACTGGGATAAAAATTCAGCATCCAGAAGACCTTCATTTTCGGTTGATGTAAATTCAAACCCATACTGGTTAGACAGTTTTTCCATCACCTCGATTAAGGCGGCTCTTCCGTCAACATGAACCCATCCACCGATTTTATTGTATAAAAGCACGTTTTGGATTTTAGTGACATTGCGCTCAGGCTTGGTTTGAGCCATGCTAAAGCTGCATAGCATTGCTACCACAGCCACTAAAACTTTCAGCTTATTCATTTATTTCCCCCTTGGCATTAAGCTGCCTGTTAACCATTCTCTTGTTCCAAAGATATATTAAAATCAAAAATCATGCTGATTAAATTGCAAATTTTAATCGGATTAAATACCACCAATCGCCGCCAAAAAAGTCTCCTCCATTGCGGGTAACAGGCTGATAGGTCATTTTATTGTTAAAATCCATTACCCTTAAATGATCATTGGCCACTTGAATATTTAAAGCCAAACCGGTAGAAAGGGTTTTTTCTGCAAAAATTGACCATTTTATATTGTCTTTGGTGTCAATATAGGCTGTTGGATTTTGTACAAAGGCTTGACGTGAAGAAACCGACCCAATTCCACCTGGGATTGGAAGGGTTTGGTCCCATAATTTAAACTCATCATTGGGAAACTCGTGGTCCCAATATTCAAATTCAAAGGAAAGTACGTCCAAAAATCGGAAAGTGGGAATATTTATTCCCAGCATTATGGGCATCCGTTTCATGCGGTTTTCATAAAAAACCGGATAATTTTTCCAACCCAAAAGGCCCATTTCGGCATAGATTTTTAAGTCGTTAGCCGCAAATAAGTCGCTTTCGCCATTACCAAATGGGGCAAAAGAGGCACGAGCCATCATTTTAATTCCTTTAAAGGAATAATAGCCCAGTTGAGCATCTTTAATATTTTGAGCGTCACCTTCAGCATTAAGATCGATTGTGCTATAAATGAGCCTGGCCTGGTTCACTTCGATTGGATTGCCGTTGCCATCTAATACTACCTCGGCTCTGGAGCCAGTGGAATCAAGTACTGTTAAAGTATCCATACCTGTAAAATAAGCAGCCTCACGGCTTTCTGGAGTTGTTTTGCTAGGCACCGCAGGAATCAAGTGGTTGAAAGAAATTCCCGCCTGGATTTGAAGCATGCTGCCCAAACGATAGCCCGCCAAAAAAGTTGGTGTTAAATCATAGGTGGGTTCTAAGTCACGTTCCATAAAAATAGTGAAGTCCGTAAAAACAGAATTTTCTAAAAAGTTTAGGTTTAAATGGACACCTTGGCCTACATAACCAGATCCCAAAAAGTACCAACCACCTGTTCTGACAATTTGAGGATATGTAGAAGAGCGATAAAGGTATTCACCTAAATTTTTGGAATCGCCGTTATATTTCATATAAAAAAGACCAAAACGCAACTTTGCGAAAGGTTCCTCCGGGTCCCCAATGGAGTAAATTCCAGAAGCTTCTTCTACTACCGGTGTGAACTTTGTGATTCGAGTGTGGGGGGCTTCGGTAACAGGAAGCGAATAAAAAAACAGGCCACCAACAGCACCGGTTAGCTTCAAGTTGTCATTAATAGTGGCGCTTTGTGTTAAAGAAATTTTTGTTCTCTGGAGAACTTGCCAATCTTTGATTTTTTCGTCGCCGTCCAAAGTTCCGCTTTTAATTTGACCCGCATCAATAAAAGCATCTAACTTGGTTTTAGAGTACTCGACATCGGAATCATCCCCAAAAGTCCAAGATACTGAAAAAGCTAAAATCCCTAGTACTAGCCTGAAAATTGCAGACATTTCGTCTCCTTTCAAATTTCAAATTTTTTTGGGGTTATTTAGTTTCCTACCCAAATACAACCCGTAATCTATATCAACCCTGCTTGAATTCTTGTAAAATTCGGGTTAATGCTTGTAAAATATAGACTCTGATCTTTTTTCCTGGCAATTTATTCCAAATTTTCCTGAATACAGATCAAAAACCTACCCTATTTAATGAAAATTTAAGCAAAAGCTAGGACATTTTACACTAGCTGGCAAGCTGCAAGCTCAAGATTTTGCCACTTTCAAAATAATCTTCCACTCGCTGGCAGTAACTGGTTGTATAGAAGTTCGCTGCCCCCGGCGAATTACCAGCATTTCTTCTAATCCTTTTATTTTTTTAAGCTCATCCAGGGAAATAATTCGCGGAAATTTTTCCACAAAGGCCACGTCCACCCCAACCCAGGGATTATTCTCCACTGTGGCTTTTTTAAAATAATAAGGAGACTTAGGGTTCAAGGCAGTGGGATCCGGTTTGGCCAAACTCACCACTTTCCCAATACCCGCAATTCCCGGGGGTTTGGCATTTGAGTGGTAGATAAAAGCCAAATCGCCAATTTTAAACAAATCGCGCATATAATTCCGGACCTGGTAATTTCGAACTCCATCCCAAAACTCAATTTTGCGTTTTTTGAGGTCGTCAATGGAAAAAGTTTCCGGTTCTGTTTTCATTAGCCAATAATTCATGGTCGTAGTCCTTATTTACCTGTAAAATATAATAAAGCCTCTAATCGCCACCAGATATAGTAATTTCCAGAATAAATACTTGTTTGCAACTGTATATTAATAATGGAGATTAATATATGAATAAAAATTAAACTAAGGAGGGCTTATGGACTTTTTTCAAATCACCGCCCAGGATCTTATGGTTCGCAAAGTAGTCAGCTTACATCCCGATATGGCAGCTATGGATGCGCTTAAAGTATTAACCAGCCATAAAATACCTACGGCTCCCGTGTTGGATGCCAACAAGATGTTAGTGGGTATGTTATCGGAAACAGACTTACTCAAGTTAATGGTGAGCTCAAGTTACCATAACAATGCCGTTGTGAGCGGTTTAGTTAAGGACCTAATGACCACCAAGTTGAAAACCATAACCAGCGACACAAACCTCCAAACCTTAGCATCCTTATTTATGGAGCATTCTTATCGAAGATTGCCTGTTGTGGACAACGAGGAATTTTTAGGCCTGGTGAGCCGCTATAATGTGCTTAGCACAATTCAGGAAGCTATTAAAAATGATGCTGAAGCTTTTCAATCTGGGATATTATCCAACCCAAAAGATTGGAGATGAAAAACAGTAACTAGCTTATGACCCTGCTACTTCAACTCAATTAGAAGCTTTTCCATTTTCCGGTTTTCCACTTTTAACCGGACAATTTCTTCTAATAGTTTTTGATTTTCCAGCTCAAGCTGATCCTGTTTGAGCTGATCATTTTTTTCATGTTTTAATGTTCGATTCAAACGGTTGATTTTTTCCAGCAAAGCAAGGTTGGCCCTGTCTTTTTCCTGAAGCTCAGCAAGCAATCCGGAAACTAACTTAACATGATAGTCCTTGGCTTTGTTCTTCCACCACTTGCTGCCTTTTTTTAAAATCAAACTGGCGCTTTCGTAATTTCCAGCATCAATTTCTTCTTTAGCCATAATGATGGTACGCCAATAATTTGCAGTTTCCCTATCCTGATTAGAGCGACTGCTAAACAATACATCGTTACAGGTTTTAAGAGCTTTTTCATATTTTTTAGCCAATAACATTTTCGCTAATTCTTCTTCAAGGGCGGCTCCCCGTCCAGGGCGTTCAATTTTCAGACGGGCCTGACCCGGAGAGTAATTTCCACCGCCGCCGGAGCTGCAATTCCAAATTAAAAAGGAACAAAAAAGCAATGTTATGATATGTTTCATTAGCTTGATTTCTTCAAATCTATCATGGTGGTTTCTTCACCCACGTATTTTTCCACCACTGGATTCTTTATTCCTTTTAATTTTTGAGTCACTTCAAAGATTCGGCGAACCTCAAAGGAAATTTTATTGAGCTTTTGCACAACTTTTTCATTGTGGCTCTGGTACATTTTATCAAGATACTCCACATAGCCGCTTATGACCATCAGAGGATTGTTCAGCTTGTGCAGTTCTTCTTCGGGCAATAAATCCTGGGAAATGTCGCAAAGATTTTTAACCTCATAAATTATTTTCTGAGTTTTTTCCCGGATTAAATCGTAATTGGCATCAATCATTTTTGATATGTATTCAGCATTTCCCCCGATTATCATCAAAGGGTTGTTTATTTCATGACTCACAGTTGTCACCATTTGGTCAATGGTTTCCAGCTTTTGAAATTTCACTTCCATGTCCTGATTTTTCTTGAGTTGTATGGACATGCGGTTTAGTACTTCCACCAAGTCCCCAATTTCTCCGCGGGCGTTCACCTCAACCTGCAGTCCCAGGGCGCCTTCGCCTATTTCCTTAGCCCCCCTTTCCAACACCTTCAAAGGAGCCAGTATTTTCCGTTTCAATACATACCATATTAAAACCAAAAAGATCATAAACGATGTAGTTGTCAAAACAATTAATTGCCTGGAGTTTTTCATGGTAGTTTCCAAGCTGCCCAGGTTGTAGTTTCTGATTTGAACCATTTTTATTTGGATAAAGTGTTCCAGGCTTTTGTTGAGGTCAAATTCCATATTTTCCAAGTTTTGCACCATCTTAGCCATTTCCGCGCGGCTCACTCTTTTTTCTTCTTTTAAGGACTCTGC
Source organism: Fibrobacteria bacterium (assembly GCA_050294405.1). Taxonomy (GTDB): domain Bacteria; phylum Fibrobacterota; class Fibrobacteria; order UBA11236; family JADFYW01; genus JBNKOC01. Next base: position 23,804 of record JBNKOC010000019.1, read on the forward strand.
TAAATTCCGATATTCCATTTGGCGTTTCCATAATACGTCCAAAGAATCAGAGACTGTGGCTCCCAATTCGGGAGCGACCTGGGTGATATCATCATATATGCTATGTATGCGCAATATGGAGTTTAAATAGTTTGTAAGAAAAATCGGCTTATTTAATTCGATGTATTTGATTCGGGAACGAGTGCCTATTTTTAACTCTCCCTGCCAGTCCACTAACAATGTATTCAATTCTGCAGACTTGGAAAGTTGGTCTGTTTTTGAAGAAATGTTTCTGGTGATTTTATAAAGAATGGATAATACCAAGGCGGAACCGATGATAACGGTAATCACCATGGCCTGCAATTGAAAATTTAAACTGTGAAATTTCACATTTTACCCCAAAACCGTCTTCATCTTATTTATATTTAAAAAATCGCGGCTTTCTAGGTCGATTATAAAATTTTGAAATTGTAAAAAACCATGAAAAATTTGGCGTTGAAACTCTATTTTTTGGCATTTTTTTATCACTTTATGCTTTTGTCCATAAAAGCAGACATTGTACATGAAGAACTTTCCAGTATAGTAGAGTCCATGTATGAAAGCGGAGATTTGAGCTATTATCAGCATGAATATGTACAAAATGAAATTAGTTCCTACCCAGGCTGCAAAGATTTATACAACCTGTTCACAATATTGGAAATCAGTTTTTATCCAATATGGGAAAGTTTGGAAAATAACTGTTCCCCAAAAAAGACAAATACCTCCAATGAAAAAAGTTTAAAAGCCGATAAAATCCAAATTAAATCTGCATATTCTGAAAAATTCCAGCTTGCCACAGAGTCGAACCGCAATGCTTCCCAGATTCAATATCAATTAATCTCACAAAATTTATCTTTAAAGGCCAGCCATCATAATGGTCTGGACCTTCCCACTCAACGAATTTTGGAGATTAACTGGAACTGGGCCCAATTGGAATTAGGCAATCCCAGGCTGGAACACTCTATTTACTCGGTTTTGGGGAAGTATTATCTGGCCGGGGCGAAACCACAAATGGCAGATTGGTTTTTCCCCCAATCCGCATATTTAAATGGCGCAGTACTAAACTTTTCACCATTTGAATCTCAATTGTCTTTTTATGGATATTGGAACCGAATTTCCGAAGAGGAAGATAGAAGGGATTTTTCCATTTTAGGCGCTCAGTGGACCCACGCAAAAAATAAATTTCGGTTCATGGCGCAAAGCCATTTACAGCGCAATGAATCCTTAAAAAAAATGAGCCCAAGCCGCTGGATAAATGGGGTTGAGTTTGACCTACCCGTTTTTGGAAACAACTTAAACGCAGAATTGTCTCATTCCAATACACAACAGGAGTATTTTGGAAATTGGAATAAGCAAGGTGTTTACAGCTCCCTTCAATGGAAATTTTTAAATGAAAAATCGGAGTTTAAGGTTTTTCAAACTGCAGGCAATTGGGAAAATCCATTGGCCGGAGCCCCTCTAAAATGGGAAGACAATTGGAGGGACAGTGTACCTAGCTATGAAAGCGAAGGGGGAATTTGGACGCGTTCGAAAATCCAATTAGAAGAAGGGCTAAAATGGTTGGGTTTTAGCCATGGGGGAAAATGGCATTGGTCTCTGCAAAACAAAGAACTCTATTATTTGCGCAATGAGTTTCAAAATGAACTGGACTTTAATTACTTCCAGTGGACAAACAAATACATCAATCAAAATTATTCAGGAGCACTTCAACAGTCCCTGGGTTTTGATGTCAGAATCAATTGGCCCCGAATAAATCCAAGTTTGCAATACCGCTATCTTTGGGGAAATTACCAGGGTAGTTATCCCAACTATTTAAAATTTTCTCTTAAACTGAAGCCAAATGGATCCATGGAGTTTTCTCCGGAAATTGCAGTACCTGACTTGGAAAAAGTCCATCGAAGGTTCCATTTTCAGATCCGTCAAAAATATTTTTTCGCCAAAGGAAATAGCCTGAACATTCGGGGCAAATATTATTTTCTGAAAAATGAAGCTGATTACTTTCAATTGAGGGCTGATTTTTCCAATTCTTTTGCTCTCTAAATTCAATGCAGCTAAAGGAAATTTGTATTATTCTCCCTGACAATGACGAACAATTCCTCCAGCCATACCCCTAATAACCCTATCCCCTATCATTTTCATTTGATTTGGATGGGGCAGAGTTTTCCCTATGTTAATTACCTGGCTGTAAAAACCCTTGTGAAACACAACCCCAGGGCAAAATTCACCATTCATTATGCGAATCCCCCCAAGAACAATAAAAATTGGGATGCGGCTTTATCTCTATGTGAAGGGATTGAAATTGATTATGGCAAACTCTTTGCAGCAATCGAAAGCAATATTTCTGAAGCCTATAAGTTAGAATCTGTTTTAAATGCCATTTCAAAAAATTATCCTGCAGGGGTTAGTAACATTCTGCGATATGTTATTCTCTATCTGGAAGGTGGCATATACATAGATTTTGATACCTTATGCATCCAATCCTTTGAGCCTTTGCTGAAATTTCCAGGCTTTATTGGAGAAGAAGTAGTATACAAACACGACGATGAGAGGGTTTCCAAGGGGTTTAAATTATCACATATACCTGGGGCGGCTTTTTTTGGGCTGAGCTTTTTGGGGTCCAGATTGTTTTCAAAAATATCGGGGTTAAATGGCCTTTGGAACAAATTGGATCCTTTGGTTCAAAACATTTGGAAGGACACAAAGTTAAATAATGCCGTTCTAGCTGCAGTTCCCCATCACCCCTTTTTCAAGGCGGCTTTGGAGACCATCCCTGGACAAGACCCTAAAATAAAGTATAACCTGGGCCCCATTCTTATGAATAAACTCTGGGAGGAAGGCAAAGCCGGCCAGATGATGCGCCTGCCGCCTGTGGCCTTTTATTTTATTCCCCCCAGCCAGACCCATCGCTTTTTCACCCCTGCCCCGGAAAAAATCCCCCATGATGCTTATTGCATCCACTGGTGCAGCAGCAACCATAAAAAAAAGGCCTCCACCTTGGATGAAACTAGCGTTTTTTCCAACCCTAAAGGTTGTTTATATAATAAGATAGCTGCTGGGTGCCCCGTCTGATGTCGCAATCCTCAATTTTTTCATAATATCAAAAACTCTTATTTAGCCGTAGAATTTTGAATCCAATTTAAATAAGCGTTTTCTGTCTCCTTAACATCAATTGCAAATATAGCAGGACATTGGTAACTATGCTGGTCCTTTATAAAGGCGAAAATTTTGGGAACCAACGCATTCGTGCTTTTTACCAATAAAATACATTCCTCTCCTTCCTCAATTTTGCCCTCCCACTCATAAATCGAAGTCATATTTGGCACTATATTGACGCAAGCGGCTAACTTATTTTCCACAAGCCTCTTGCCCAGGCTTTTAGCTTCAGCCATATTGGATGTAACGCAATACACCAGACTCATTTCCCTTTGTTTATCCATGTTAGTTCCTTGATATTCCTATTTTTTGAGGATAATCAAAAAAGTCGCAATTTCCATCTAACCATTCGCATATTTGGGACTCCCGCGCGTGGTAGTTACCCGGGTGAATGGCTTTTAGGTAATACCTGAATTGGTGTTTTCCTGCCGGCAAAAATTGGATTTTGTGAGATACATAACCCTGGGTTTCGTTTTTTTCAAATTTGTCCTGAGTAAAATCCAAATTCAACTTTTGACTCCAACTGGAGTCCCTATGTATAAGATTGCAACCCGCAGGCAAAGCATCCCGTATTTCCACAAAGCGCAAATCAATTTCAGAGTTCAATTCCAAGTTCACTTCAATTTCATCACCCACATCGTAGTTTTCTCTGGGAGAGCTTTTTAACTCCCAGCTATCTTTTCCATTTTTCTGGTATTGCAAAAGTTTGTAGTTCTTGGAAAGATTCCACAAATCTTTTCGCCTATTGGAGATTTCTTGTGAATTTCCATTGTAAAGTTTGATGTTATAGAGCAAATCGCCTCTTCCGTCGAATCCAAAAATGAATTCACCTTGGGAAGAGCGGTCCAAATTATCCAGGGTAAAATGTATTGGGTTCAAGTTTTCATTTTCCAAATCAAATTGCTGAGTTTTCTTACCATTGGTAAAATTTTTAACTTCCATTTTAACTTTATTGTTCACAAGGCTGCAGGCTTTTGCAATGGCAATAAATATTACCGATGTCGTCTTTTCCGAACCCCACCCATTTCCCAGCCATTTCCGACTTAAATAGGGAAGTACCTTTTGAGTAAACCTGTGCTTGGGTTCAAACTCAGCCAAAATACCCAGGATAATAGCGGAAGATTCAATATGATTTTTAAACCAGGCCGAATGTAAATCACCACTCCAGGAAACCTCGGATTTTATTTCTATAACCTGCCGTTCCAAAACCTCTAAAAATTTATCAGCAGCCTTATTCTGATGGCAAATTTTAGCAGCTCCCAGGTAATAGGCTGCTGCAGGGGGAGAATAGGGAATTCGCTCTTTTGACAATTGATTTACTCTGGCCCCCACTTCCCCAGTATTTCCGCTAATAGCCAGAGCATAAAGCATAAATGCGTGTTCCACCTGCCCTTCTTCATAATTTTTAAGGCTGCTCTGCAAAAAGCCTATGGCTTCCAAAAAACATTGGTTTAAGGAACTTGATAACTCTTGCCCCATTTTATTTTTATAAACACTGAGAGCTTGTAGGATGTATGCGCTAAGTTCGGGTATGGATTTTTCACCTGCGTCAAAAGACCAACCCCCATCTTTGTTTTGTGATTCCATTACGGATATTAAGTAAGAGTCCATTTGCAATTTCCAGAGCCGTCCTATTTCATTTGCTAAGGTGTGCTTGGGGTTTTCAACTAAAAAATGCATGGCTGCCTGCACCGTATTTGCGGTTTCCAAGATTCCTTCAGAATGGGAAAGTCTATTGACCAATTCATATGTTAGCCAACTGCTAATTCCGGGAAAGGCAGAAAAAATTATTTTAGAACCAGGATTAAAAGGAGATTTGAATTTTATCCGGTTAAAGTTCCGGCTATTTTTTTCTGCGCCATATAAATAGCCATACAGCACTTCAGTGGCGTCATTGCCATAAATCTCAAGGGCCTGGCTGTCCACATAGTCGTGGGAGCCTTGTTTGTAAAGAGTGTTCAGCTTGTATTGGCCTGGCTGGGCGGCCTTAAATGGAACGATAACTTTTACCTGTTCTCCCCTATCGATATATAGGGTACTATCCTTAGTTTGGGCTGAGTTTGTGGATATTTCCAGTAAATTAGTTTCCAGTATGCCTTCAACAGCTTGCGTCTGGGTGTTTTCTATTTCTGTTTCCACAAAAAACTCATCTCCAGCATGTAATTTATGGGGTGCGCTGCTGTTTATGTTTATATCCCCCGACAAAGCCACAGGAAGAGAAAGGCTAAGTGGGCCCATAGCATTGTAACCCCAAACATGAAGCAACCATTCCCCAGATTTATCGGGCAATTGAATTTGGATAGGGTATTTTGACTTATTGCGAATTTCCATCCAGTCAGAATAAAAGCGAAAACTGTTTTTTACATGTTTGGAATTAACAGGCTCACTAAAAGCCCCCGGATTAAAATTGGAAAAACGCAGGGACTCCCGGCCCACAATTTGTATGGGTAAAAACTCGGGAAATATATCCTTGGAAAACTGGGTTCGGATATAATTTTTTTGATGGGGCTCATAAAGCAAACTGGATTCTTTTTTAGATACATTGATAACCCATTGAGTAGCTTCCACATCTTCTTTTGGAATGAGGGAATAGAAAAACACACCTTGCTTGCTCTCGTGGTTTTTTAGTTCCAGGCTGCTTTCCAATTCGGAACCGGGCGCCGGCGGCGAATTCAAAACCAGATTGGCCTGCAATTTTTGGAATTCCTCTTCCAGAGGCAATTGAATATTGCCAGTATAAAATTTGCCTTCTTTTTGCCAGGACAAATTCCAATTGGGATTTTCATAACGGTTTTGATTAAGGGGGAAGGCAATGGTGCCCGAATGGTTTTGAATATCAGCAACCAATACATCCTGAATTTGATTGGATTCCCGGGTTAATAAAACCTTTCCATTTAATATTCCAATATAAATTTTTACAAAAACAGAATCTCCAATAGCATAGCTTGGTTTATCATACATTACATAGCAGTCTTCTTCGCTTAAACCTTCCCCGTAATAGCGAGGGACAAAAAACTTTTGTTTCACCTTAAAAGCCTTGCCTCTCAAAACCCCGTTAAGGGCGATATGATATATACCTGGCTCCGTTGGCGTAAAATCCACTTCTCCTGAACCAATTTTGGAAAACTTAAAAGGCGAACTTTCTAATTCGCCCCCATTTTTTTCAAATTGAACTTTGAGGTTTTTTGAGGATATCAATTCCTCATCGGAGCTGCTGATCAAAAAACGGTGGGGGTTGTCGGCCAAGGCAATTTTAGTTTCGTGGATAATATTCACAATTGGCGAATTAGCCCCCTTAATGAGTTTAAATTCGGGCTTAACATTTAATTTGGCATTCGCCGCCTTGGCTATCAGCCACTCATATACATATTGTCCTTTGCGCCTTTTAATCCAATTTATTTTTCCGTTGGGAGGAATAATCAAAGTGTCTCGGGTAAGGACATCTTTTCCCTCCATATTTTCTGCTTTGAGATAGTCGCTGATAACATGGGAAGAGGGAAACATATCCGATCCAAAATGCAGCACTATCAACTCTTCCCCAAAGGGGATTGCAGAATTCTCCGACTTTAATTCAATGTTAAAACTGCTCCCACTGGCGCCGCTTCCGGACCGCAGGCCTTCAATTTGGATAAAATAATCCGGCAACAAGCTCTTTGTAATTTGAATAGATTTTAAGAACCCGCCTCCGTTAAACCGCTCCCACTTTTTAGCCTTTTCCCAGCGCGCCCATTCTGCGAACAGCGAGTAATATCCAGGTTCAAGATTTACTGGAATTTGCAGCGAATCCTCAAACACGCCGCTCTCTTCGGGGGCTATTATACGTTCCATCACAGATACATCAGACTGATTGACCAATTGAATTTTTAAAGAATCCAATGGCGCATTTCCGAAGCCCGTTTCCGGATTTTTTTCCAGCATGGCTATTCTGTAATTAAAACTGCTCCCCAAGGGAATTTTGGACTTATCTGTATACGCATGGGGGTATAAAATTTTTTCTTTGGTTTTGATCTCGTTCCAAAGCCCCTCCATGCTGCAATAGTGGTGATCTTTCTCCAGGGAAATTTTGTAGCTCAATAGTGAATCGGGGCCAATAACATCTTTCAAAACATAGGCCAGACCGTTTGGATCTGTGCTGGTCTCCCATTTTTTTCCCCCGTGGCTTTCAAAAATCATTTTATAGGGAGCTTTTAACTGAGGGGAAGAACTAAAACCCCAAACCATCATCAATTCGCCATCGTTTTTGGCGCTTATGTTCAAACTGGATACATAAAACTTGATTTCCTTAAAAAAATAGGCGTTGTAAATGGTTAATCTATATATGCCCGGCTCTTTCATTTTTTTCTTAAATTCAAAACGCCTGCCCGAAAGAGTGCGCCTGTCCGCCTCCACCAACTGGTATTTTTCCTCGGATGTTAATGAAGAGGCTTCTTGCCTTTTTTCTATAAGAAAATTGAGCTGCACGGAATTTTTAGGACTGTGGAGCCCCAGGGATCTCACAGAAAGATCTTCCCCGGGAGCTATTTGTTGGGACTCCGCCACAAAAGAAAAATAATGAAGGGAACTGGGCTTTATATCAGGATAATGTTGGCTGTAGAGATTGCGCAATTTTGGATTTTCGGAAGAAAGAGCATCTTCCACCCAGGCCCGCACAAATGCTTTGTAGGAATTCCCCTTTTTTTTGAAAGGCTGAAAAGCCGGAGCGTGGGAAAATCTGAAAAATAAATAGTTTAGCTCCCCCCTACCTTCCGCTTCTGGAAACTGGCTTTTTAGCCGACGGTAGTTTTCCATGGGAGAAGATTCGGACTGGAAAAGATCGATAAGACGCTCCCGATAGGCCATATCCGGCTCCACAAAAAAATTTTGAATGGAATCGCTAAGAATATCGGAAATACGAATGGCCTTAGCTGGTAAAAACCGGCCTTTGATTTCTTTTTTTTCAATTACCCTGGGCGAAACTGAAATTTTTTTGGGGGCGCAGGCAGTAAAAAAAAATATGGCCGAAGCGGCCACAAAAAAAATTCGCCCTAAAAAAATCATATTCGTACAGTAATATATAAATGTTGGGCTTTGCAGAATAAGGAAAAGCCCCCAAAGTCGGGGGCCAGAGGAAAAAAAATTAGTTGTAAATTATTTTTTCTCGATAGCGATGATTACAAAGTTAGCCCGAACTTCTTCGCCAACTAATATGCCGCCGGCTTCCAAAGCTTTGTTCCACTTAACGCCGTAGTCCATTCTGTTAAGTGTGGGTTTAGCTGTAAAAGCGACTTTAGTGTTTCCCCAAGGGTCATTACCCAGATTGTTCACTTTTACAGGGAAGGAAATTTCTTTTGTGACGCCGTGAAGGGTAAAGTCACCAGATACCACCACTTCTTTTCCTTTTTTAGAAAAGCTTTTGCTTACGAAAGTAATTTCGGGATACTTTTCCACATCCAGAAAATCAGGACTTTTCAGATGGCCGTCTCTTTTTTCGTTATCTGTGAAAATAGAAGCAGCCTTGATGGTGAATTTTACAGAGGATTTTTCAGGGGATTTAGCATCCCAGTTCAATTTTAAATCAAAATCCTTGAAGCGACCGTCCACCTCAGAAAACATCATATAATCTACGCTGAAACCCATTTTTGAGTGGGCGCCATCCAGACTATATTCAGCGGCTTGAATCGAACTAAACCCAAAAAACAATAAAACCCCAAACAATTTTGATAATAATGGCAGGTTTTTCACAACTCCTCCTTAATTTGTTGAAACATTAGTTGTATATACAATTAATTTACAATATTTTTCCTCATGCGCAAGTCCCAACCAAAGACGGTTAGTTTTCGAGTGGAAGTTCCTTTAAAAAGTCCTTATAAGAGGAAGTTTCCCGATGGGACAGGGCACTATTGATTACGAACCGGATATTTTTCACAGTTTCTGGATGTTTAAAATCGTGGGGATGGATGGCAATTCGAAGCCAGGTTTGGTCTTTATGTTTTTTTTCCAGATAAGGACAAACCAACAGTGAGCCGTATTTACGAACTAAAGTTCGGGTGGCCCAGGTCACCACGGGGGCTCGCCATCCCGTAGAAGTTTCAGTATTGTAAATACCCCAATGGCTTTCACTTAATTTTAGTCCCATTTTTCTTAAGACCGGAAACAGATTTTCATTGTAAAGCCAGGCTGGCGCAATAAAACCTAAGGCATTGATTCCAGGAAGCGCATTGTTCATGACTTCCATTCCCTTTTCTATTCTCTTTTTTATTTCCTCTTCAGATAGGCTCAAGAATTCCCCTTCTCCGGCAGTCATAAATTTGCGTTTAAAAAAGTTTGCCCCCCCTTTTTCCAGGGAATTGTTTTCAGTTTCTAAATGATAATATCCGTGTAAAAACCACTCTGGATTGCTAAAAGAAACAGAGTCCAACCATTCTTTAAACTGGGAGCTATTTGCTGAAATTCCATTCTTGTGAAAATCCGGCACAAACAAATAAGCCACTTGGCTAAGTCCCAGAGAAGATGCCAGTTTTTGGAACTCCCTTAAAAGGGGCAAGTGATGGGGAGTAACATCGTGGAGGCTGATTAGTAATTTTTTCAGATATTTATCCTTTTAGTTATACTTTAAAGAAGCAGTCACAAGCTTCTTTAAGTTTGGAAGGCTTAAATTTAAGTAGCCTCGGTCCCCTTGGCGCGCCCCGTATAATGTCCCAATCCTCAATTTTTAGAGATCCCCATTTTTAAAAAGACTTTGGTAAAACTGAATTTGCCTGTTAAAAAAATTATCCCAGTCCCCATAGTCCTCGGCCAGGGCGTGGGATTTTTGGGCTAACTTTTCCAGATTTTCATTCCGCAAGTTCTCTACTACGGATAAAAAAGAATTTTTATCTCCTGCTTTAAACCGGAGTGGGGAGTTTAATTTGGAAAGCAACTCACCCACTCCTCCCGCATCGGGACCTACCACCACCAAACCGCTGGCCATAGCCTCAAGAGCTCCCAGGCCAAAGGTTTCATAAGGGCCCGGAGCCAGAAGGACCTGGTGCTCGTGGTATATTTTTTGGAGTTCGGAAGGTTCAGATACATAGCCTCCGTAGGTGAAATTGGGGATGCTAACATTTTTAAAATGAGAGGCTAGCTTGCCCCGCCCCACCATAGTGAACTTCACATTTGGTATTCGGCAAATTTTTTCCAGGGTTTCCACAATGAGCCCGGTTCCTTTATCTTTATCAAGACGTCCGGCGTACAATATTTTAAGAGGTCCACTTTGCCAGGTTCGCCATTTTTTCTGCAACTGGTCCTTTGAATATAAAATATTCTTTTGTATTCCAAAAGAGTTGAAATGGACATGTTCCACCCCTTGCCTAAGCAACTTTTTTTCGATAATTTGCGAAGCCACCACTGTGCCGTGGTATTGTTTTTGCAATTTGTAAAAAAGAGCTTCGGCTAATTTAGCTACGGGCATCATCCATTTTTCCACGCCGGACTTTTTTACCCAGGGATAGAGGTAGGTGTCTATTGGGTCCGAGTGATACATGCTGGTTTTTATTTTCCCCTTGAGAGCAGGATTAAACAAAGTAAAAAGAGCGCTAAGCCAGGGATCGCCAATTTCAATAACATCTGCTCCCTCAGATTTAATAGCCCTGGAAATGCTAAAAGGATTTAACATCAAACGGTAGCCTTCCGCATCTTTGGTGAGCGCCAACCCTTTTCGCTGAATCAAACGGATGTTTTCGCCAATTTCTGCGATGTTATGCTCGGGACCCGGATACAGCAAACAGTAATCATGGAATTTGTTCTGCTTAAAAAATTCAATTTTGGCCTGGTGGTAGGTTCGAATTCCCCCCGCCTTATAATTGAAAAAAGTATTGATATCCAGAAATTTCACTTTTACAAATTACTGTCATATTCCTTCAATGTCTAACCTCCTTTTAAAACAGTTTTTTTAATATATTTTCCGGAAATAAGGACATTTTGAGAAAACTGACTCACAAAAAATCTCGTTCCCATTATACAGTTACCCTGGGCAATATTTTAAAAATGTTGGGCTGGTTTCAGGTGGAGCTCTTTTCCCATTTGCCAGAGCTTTGGGAGCTTCGAAAAATCTACAAAAACAGGGTTCCCAATCCTGAGGATTTATCCGTGGCGCTCATAGGCGATAACCTGGACGAAGTAAACGGAATTGCCCTTAGCAGCCGGACCCTGATTCGCACTCAATTAAAAAAAAACCGCAAAATTTATTTAGTGGGAATCGCCTTCCACAACAAAAACCCCCGCATGGAAATGAGAGGGGGCAGTATTGTGATGATTCCCGGTCTTGCCAGCATGGACCAGCCCGGGTATTCGGGAAGCGAAGTGGCCATTCCCAAAATTGGCCTTATGTTGCGGTTGCTAAAGCGCTACCCAATTGATCTATTCGAATTCGAAACTCCAAATACCATGGGTTTTATGGCTCTTTGTATTGCCAAGTTTATTGGCATTAAAACCATTTCGCATTATCGCACGGATTTGCTCACCTATCTGGACTTGCTTATTCAAAACAAGTTGGGAAAATGGATTCTCCATAAGTGCGTCATCTTTTTCACCTGGGCTTCCGGGCCTGTAATTGTTCCCTCCCGTGCCTTCAAGGATAAGGTAGCCCAAATGGGAATTCCCAAAGATAAAATCCACCAGCTACCCCGGGGCGTGGACCAAGTAATGTTCCACCCCGATAAAAAAAATAACGGGGCCTGGGAAAAATTACTCCCTGAAGGAAAAGGTTTTCGCCTTATTTATATGGGACGCATTTCCCGGGAAAAAAACCTGCCCTGGCTTTGTGAATTTTACCGTGCCTTAAAAACCCGATTCCATGAGCTGAGGCTAACTGTGGTGGGAGAAGGTCCTTATCTGGAGGAAATGAAAAGGGAATTATCCTCTTTTCCCGAAGTTTTTTTTACTGGAACTCTACGAGGTCAAAATCTGGCCGGGGTTCTGGCCAGTTCCGATGTAATGCTTTTTCCCAGCACTACGGATACCTTTGGCAACTCGGTTATTGAGGCTTTGGCTTCGGGAGTTCCCTGTCTGGTGTCCAATGAAGGAGGTCCACAAGAAATTGTGGAAAATGGAAGCTGCGGTTTTGTGGTGGACCCCAAAAACCAGAGCGAGGCTGTGGAGCTTTTGGCGGGAATTCTGGAAAATCCAGAGGCCTTAAAAAGCATGAAGGAAAACGCCCGTAAGAGAGCTCAGGTTTTCACCCACGAAAACTCCGCGGACAGATTTTGGGCATTTTACCAGTCCCTATTTGAAAATTGAAAAATTTTCAAAAGGTAATTGTTGATTTCCCCAACCAAAAAGTGAAACTATAAGTATAAGGCAAAAAGGAGTTTGAACATGGTTCTTATAATTTCCCTGGTTTGTATTTTGAGTTCCTTTGCGGGAGTCTTGTTGGGACTTTCCCTTAAAGGCTTATTGGTTATGAAACTGGGGTTGGAAAAGGGACAGAAAAAAATGTTTAATATTGGAATTATAGCAGGAGCTGGGGCCTTATTGCTCAGCATTATTGGGCTTTTTGTCCGTTAAAATCCGCGAAATTATTCCATTAAGCAATTTGATTTTTTTGTGTTTTTTTTGCCATTATCATGGTAAAATGTAAGTATGGAAAACAAATTTTCCAGCTTTCGGGCACCGCTAAAAATTGATGATCGAGGGTGTGAGTGAGGCGTGCGATAACGAAAAACCGGAGTTTATGCATTATAAATGAGGATTTTGAGGAAGAGCAGAACGAAGTTCACAGCTACGAGGGCAATTTTTGGAGGTGCCCTTAGATCTTGCCAGCACTTTAAAAAATATTATCACCGCCAAAAAAGGGGTTTTCCATGAGCGAGAATGGGGTTCATAAAGAAGAAGAAATTAAAATCGATCTTTCGAAAATGTCCGCTGAAAAAGCGGCTGCCATGGTAGTTGCAGAAAGTGCGCGGGAATCAAAATGGGACTCTCCCAGCTTTGCTGGAGGAATTTTTATGGGCCGCTTTAATGCGGATATTATCAACCCCTTTCCCATACAATCTGAAGAGGATAGAAAAATTGGAGATGAACTCATCGCCCAGGTTTCTGCTTTTTTGAAAGAAAACCTAGATCCCGATGAAGTGGACGAAACAAGGGAAGTGCCCCAAAAGGTTTTAGATGGCCTTACTAAAATGAAGCTGTGGGCCATGAAAATCCCCAAGGAATACGGTGGACTTGGACTATCTCAGGTGAACTACAACCGTGTGATGGCCATGATAGCCAGTTACTGTGGCTCCACTACGGTTTTATTGAGCGCACACCAAAGTATCGGTGTGCCACAGCCTCTGAAAATGTTCGGCACTAAAGAGCAAAAAGAAAAATACCTGCCCCGCTTTGCCGAAGGGGCCATTTCGGCTTTCGCCTTAACAGAGCCAGAAGTTGGGTCTGATCCCGCAAAAATGCTCACCACAGCTACCCCAATTGATAACGGCGAAAATTTTTTAATAAATGGAAAGAAGCTTTGGTGCACCAATGGGCCCATTGCCGACATTTTAGTGGTGATGGCAAAGACCCCGCCCAAAATTAAAAATGGCCGGGAAATCCCTCAGATAACAGCATTTATTGTGGAAAAAGGGATGCCGGGTTTTGAGGTGGCTCACCGATGCGATTTTATGGGCATTCGCGGAATTTACAACGGGCTACTTTCCTTTAAGGATGTTAAGGTTCCCAAAGAAAACATTATTCTGGGAGAAGGTAAAGGATTAAAGCTCGCTCTCAAAACATTAAATGCCGGACGTCTTACCCTACCCGCGGCGGCTGTTGGTATGGGACGCCAGTGTATGAACATCGTGAGAGATTTTGGAAATTCCCGCGTGCAATGGGGAATGTCCATTGGTAAACATGAAGCCGTATCCAATAAAATTGGCAACATGGCTGCTACCCTGTTTTCCATGGAGGCGGTAACATGGCTTACATCGGCCATGGTGGATGAAGCCAAGTTTGACATTCGAATTGAAGCGGCCATGGCGAAAATGTATTGCTCTGAAGCTGCCTGGAAAATGATTGATGACACCCTGCAAATTCGAGGAGGACGGGGATACGAAAAAGCCCAGTCCCTTAAAGGCCGTGGAGAAAAACCCATTCCTGTAGAAAGAATGATGAGAGATTGCCGTATCAACCGCATTATCGAAGGAACCACAGATATTATGCACCTGTTCTTAGCCAGAGAAGCCCTGGACCCGCACATGGAAGTGGCTGGAGAGCTGATGTTAAAGCATATTCCCCTAGGGCAAAAAATGAAGGCCGGTGTTAAGATGGCCAACTTTTATTTGAAATGGTATCCCAACCAATGGGTCAACTCAAGCCCTTTTGCCAGCTATGCAGAATTTCACCCCAAACTGGCCAGACATATGCGCTACGTGGAAAGAACCAGCCATCATTTGGCCCGCTCCATTTTCCATGCTATGGGTATGTATCAAAATACTCTGGAAAGAAGGCAAATGATTTTAGGGCGCTTTGTGGATATCGGCACGGAGCTATTCGCCATCGCCGCCACTTGTTCTTACGCTCAAAAGCTTATGGAAGAAAAAAATCCCGATAAGGATCCCATGCAGTTGGCAAACTTCTTTTCCAAGCAAAGCCGCCGCAGAATCGAGCAACTTTTTGCAGATGTTTCCGATAATGATGATAGCCAGGCCAATAAAATTGCCAAAGACTTTTTAAACGGCCAATACAAATGGATGGAACAGGACATTATCCGCTGTATTGAAGATTAACCTGTTTTTCTAGAACCCATCTCAAAATAAAATCAGGGGCTTTTGGAGTGTTTTCTAAAAAGCCCCTTTTTTACGGTCAAATTTTTTAATTTCCATTGCCATGATATCCGGCCTTAATATTAGGAAATATTTTTTACTCTTTTGCCTGCTGGCGGGCCCTCTTTTAGCTAGCACAGTAAATCCCAAACATCCGGTTTATGAATTTTTAAATCGTATGAACATCCGCTTTCAAAAGGGGTGGAGCCTACAAATTAAGCCCTGGAGCCAGAAGGAAATTAAAAGTGCCTTGCGACAACTTGAAGAGAACAGCACAGAGCTTAGTCTTTGGGAACGCCGCCAATATCACTTTTATCGAAAAACATTTTTACCCAAGCCAAAGTTTCAGCATAGTGTGCTTGGCTATCAGAAAGAAAACCGGGAGATTCTATTGAGAACCAGTTATGAAACTGAGTTAAACTACCAGGACTCTCTACCTCGGGAAAAATTGTATGCCTTCGGTACCCTGGCCCTAATGGCAGAAGGTAAGCTCGATAGCAATTTGGCCTTTGTGAGTGAAATATATTTTGGCCAGATTCGAAGTTTGGAGAATCAGTTCTTTGAACATTACCAAGCCAATTGGGGTATGCCCTACAATACTCCCCAAAAAGCCAGTTCTTCGGATAGTATTTTTGAAAACGCCACCTTTGATGCCTACCGCGCTGTGCTAACATACGATGGAAACATCCGGCTGGATTTTGGAAACGACTGGAATGAATGGGGACCTGGTTTGTGGCAACACCCCTCCTTTAGTGCGGAGAGCTGGTTCTGGTCGCAGGATAGCACACATGGGTACCAGGCCTGGGAAATTACAGAGCTTTATTACAACTCTCCTTTAGAATATACCAATCGGGAAACCCGCAACGGATATGAAAGAGTAGGACAAAACGCCCCTATCCCCCAACTGCGGGCAACTATAAACTGGGATTTTTTAACCTACACCAAATTTATGGGCAAACGCACCGGGCTTCGATATCTGGATGATCGTTATGTATCTGGCCATAAACTTCAGTTTAATTACAAGGGACTTAGCTTGGGAGCCTACGAAGCGGTTGTGTTTCAAAGGGATAATTGGGATTTGACCTATTCCATTCCTTTTATTTCCCTTTTTGTGGCAGAACACTTTCAGGGAGACAGGGATAACATTGCCCTGGGACTTGATGCGCAATATATATATGCTGGCAAATACCGTTTCTGGACGGAGCTTTTTTTGGATGACCTGGTTTCGCCTACCCAACTTTTTGAAAAGTATTGGGGAAATAAATACAGTGTCACGTTGGGTGCAGAAGTTTTGGATCCCTTAATTAAAAACTCCCGTCTGGCCTTGGAATACTCAAGGGTAGAACCCTGGGTCTACAGCCATATCACCCTGGATAACCAGTTTCAACATTTAGGAGCTTTATTGGGAAGTTCCCTTCCTCCCAACTCTCAAAGCGTACGGCTAGATTGGCAACATCATTTGGAAATATTAAATGGCTTTAGTTACAACATTAATTACCTGTTTTTTCAACAACAACATGATGGGCGCGGAAGTTCTATTTTCCATCAATTTCAGGCAGGGGAACCTGAATCAAAAAACTTTTTGGGAAAAAATCCCGAAACCCGACATCAACTATCCATACATCCCAAATACAATTGGGATAGGTACTTTTCCCTGGAAGGCCATTTGGGTTACCAATATCTGGAAAACTGGAAAAGCAATTCCAATCAAATTTTAGAATCGCTGTTTGCGGGTTTATATTGGAAATTTTCTTATTAGGGTTTTGTCATTGTCTAGTTCACTTATATTTTCAAAACGCACCCAAGGCCTTTCCGACCCTCCCATAAACTGGCTAATCCAATATCAATTGGAACATCCCCAAGTTATATCCCTTGCCGCAGGTCTTGTGGATTATCCCACATTGCCGGGGGAAATATTAAAGGAAATTTTCCCAAAAGTTTTAACCTCTGAAAATTATCAAAAGAATTTACAGTACGGCACCACCCAGGGAAATCCTCAATTGAGAGAGGAAATAGCAAAATTATACAATCGACAGGAGAATATCCCCGGTGATTCACTTGATATTTACAATGCCGAGGCTTCCCACTGTGTGGTGACCAATGGTTCCCAGCAGCTTTTGTTTTTACTGGCAGATTGCTTGTTAAACCCTGGCGACATCATTCTGGTGGAAGCTCCCACTTATTTTGTCTTTACCGCCGTTCTGGAAACATTTAATGTGCAATGTATATCTATTTCCATGGATGAAGACGGAATGATTCCAGATGATTTAAACAACATTCTTACCCAACTTGAATCTAAACATGAGCTCCACAAAGTAAAATGCTTATATACCGTAGACTATTTCCAAAACCCATCGGGTCGTTCCCTATGCCGTTCCCGAAAAAAAGAAGTTTTTGATATAATTGAAAAGTTTAATGAAAAAACTCCTCTGTTAATAATCGAAGACGCTGCTTACAGGGACCTTGGTTTTAGTCCCAATGTAAGTGATAATTCCATCAAATCTCATGATATTAATAATAAATTGGTGGCTTATACCAGCACCTTTTCCAAAAGTTTTTGTCCGGGTCTAAAACTGGGCTACGGCTTTTTGCCTTACCCTTTATTGGAAAAATTAGTGCGGCACAAGGGGAACCATGATTTTGGAACATCCAACTTAAACCAGATGCTAATATTAGAGGCTCTAAGATTGGGATATTATCAAACTCAGGTGGAAAAGCTTAGAAATAATTACAAAGAAAAAGCAGATGTAATGGAAAGGGCCCTTAGGAAACATATGCCAAAAGAAGTTCAATTTGAGTCGCCTAAGGGTGGCATTTATTTTTGGTTAAAATTTCCTGCAATGGTTGAAACCGGGCCCAGCAGTCCACTCTTTGCAGAATGTTTGAAAAACAACCTTCTATATGTGCCAGGGGAATATTGCTACGCCCCTGATTCCACTTTGGGTACAAAACAAGGTTTAAATGAAATGCGCCTTTCTTACGGCACTGCTTCTAAGGATGAAATTGCCGAAGGCATAAAAAGGCTGGCAATAGCTTCCCGGAAAATTTTAAACAGCAACAGTTAGCTATTTATTTCTGGCTGTATACGCTTTCTGGATATGCTTTAGAACCTTCTTGCCACATCAAAACAGATTCCGTTAATCCTGGAATATATATATCCTTTTTTTTGATTTCGGTACTATCAAATTTTTGGTGGCTATAAAAGGTGTTTCCTTTTAAATCGAGCTCAAAAGGATCCTCCATGTATTGAGCGAAGTTTTTAAGGCAGTCCACAAAATCCATTTTTACAACCAGGACTCCCTCAAATTTGCTGGATGTGGGAGAGGAAGTTACCGGAAAACACCAAAGAAGCTGCTTTCGATTGCCTTTAACAAACTCGGTAAAATAAGGCTTCCCACTTTTCTTTAAAGGTTCAAACCAAGGTTGCCTCGCCAAACTCCTGGAACTGTATTTTGGACCCACCGAGCGAATGACTTCATTGCGTACTTTACCTGTAGAATTAGTCACCAGGAAAGAATAAACATAATCCCGCTCCTTGAGCTGGCGAATAAATTTCTTTTTTCCTTTTTTGTAATAAAGATCATTGGCGTTTGAAGCTATTGTTTCAAAATCGTATTTAAGTTCATTAAAATAATTATTGAGCTTTATATCCAGTCCCTGACCATGAGAAAAACTTAAAGCCAGGCAATAGAATAAAATGTGGATTATAGTCCTGTTTCTTCCCAATTTTTCCTCCAATCAAAAATCTAAACCTATATGGAAATAGAACAATAACCCAGAAAAAATTCAACCATAACGATTGCACAATACACCGAGAATAGTTATTTCAAAGAAGAGGACTATGCATTGTTGAACCAGAATTTAATCCACTATGTTTAGCATAAGGGTATCTATGATGATTACAAAAAAATTTACAGCGGCCACTTTTTTAACTTTTGTTGCCATTCTATTTCTAGGTCATTGCAGTAAGCCCAAGTCCACGGCGATAAATAGAGACTGGAGTATGGACCCAGACACTCAAATGGGATATATATACGGAAAATTGGTTCACAACAATTTATATGGTAAAAGTTTTAAATTGACTCTTAAGGATTTAAAAACAGGGGGAAAGGCTGAAATAAAGGTAGAGAGCTATGGAGACCCCCACGAAAATTATTTTATTGAATTAAAACCCGGAGAATGGATTTTAGATAAAATTATTGATTCGAATCAAAAGGAAATTGTTATCCATTCCCTTCAGAAAAAAGAACATAAAGAATTTATTGTGGAAAAAGCGGACATTATTTATACCGGAAGTTGGATTTTCTCCGACTCCAGCCTAACCGTTAAGGATGAAAAGGAGCAGCAAGACAGTTACATGAGAATAAATTATAAGTATGTTCTCACCACAAACTCTCTTACCCTGTTGCCATAAACCAATTCCTTAAAAGCCTTTTAGCCAATTCACTTCCAAACGAGACTCTTCTTTTTGATTTCCCGCCAGGCCTACTGTAAGGCTAACACTTAATTTTGAGCCATTTCCTAAAGCAATTAAAAGCGCAGGCTCTAAATCAATCGCTAAAAAATCTTCAAACCTGTCACTTTGACTGGATGCAATAAAGCCCAATTGAAAAGATAAAGGGGAGGAAAAATGCAATTGAGGATAAGCAGCTCCCTCAAAGGCAAAAAGGGCATCCCGAGTTAAAGCATCAAACGCACCGAGTCGTAAGTGATAACCTGTTGAGAATACCCGACTGTAAGATTTTTTTTTCCAATACGACAAAGAAATTCCATTATCTCCGTCTCCCTGTAAATTCATCAAAATGTCTGCCTGTAGAGTGCCGTTTCCAGCCAACCTGAATTTTGCCCCGGCAGCCAAAAAAGGAATGTTGTCTCCAACATCCCCCCAATAGGTCTTGAGCCCTGCACCCAGCTCCAAATTTTTGGAAATTTTAAAGCTGCCAGAGATTGGTATGGAAATAACATCAAAGTTGGAAGCGTCTGTGTAAACGCCCAGCTCCAGATTAATATCACGGGAATGAATAGCTGAGGGGACTAAACTATAGCTGGCCTCATGTATGGGGTTTAAAGCCCAACTGGATAACGCCAATAATAGGACAAATAAAAAATTTAAATACATGTTTCCCCCGTCTTCCTAAAACCTCTTAAACATTCCACTTGCTGTTTATTCAAATTTGGATAAAATATGTGTCACTTTTTTCTGAAGTTCACCTTCTTCAGATTTTTCCATTTTCCTTAACTGAAATAATAATTCTCCCTCGGGATTTTGCGGCAGAATATTTAAAATATTCCGCAACATGGCCTTGCGACCTGCCCGCATTAAGGGCGTATTTTTAAACTTTTGCTTAAACCCTCCATTTCCTTTTTCCAATAATTTCAACCATTCCAAATGGGAAAAAGAAAACGGGTCTTCCTTTTGTTCAGTGAGATGCTTAGAGTTCCAGGGACAAACTTGTTGGCAAATATCACATCCAAAAGCCCAGTTTTCAAACTGAGGAATTAATTCCGCGGGTTGTTCCTTTTTATTCTCAATAGTTTGGAAGGAAATGCATTTTTCGCTGTTTAAAACACCCGGACTTTCCAGAGCCTTTGTGGGGCAAGCGACCAGACATTTATTACAACTCCCACAATAATTAGGAACTTCCTTTTTTTGTTCATTTTCCTCAAAAAATCGACTCCAAAAAAAGCCAAAAATAAAAAATCCAGAGCCCCATTTGGGATGGATGTTACAGCTGTTTTTACCGCTCCATCCCAAGCCCGCTTTTTGAGCCCACTCCCGTTCAAAAACAGGCGCCGTATCTACAAAACCGTAAAAAACATTTTCTTTTTGTTCAGGATTTAACAATTCTTCCAGATTTTTAAGATGTTTATGAGCTATATGATGGTAATCCATCCCCTTGGCATAGGCAGCAACTTTGGGATTGGATTTTTTGCCACTTTCAATATATGGACTCATGTTATTGGGGTACTTCATAGAAAATAAAGCAATTGTTTTAGCCCAGGGCTTAAAATTTTGAGGTAAAAGGCGCTCTTCTATATTTTTCTCCATGTAAGCAAGTTCTGCATGATAGCCATTTTTTAACCAGTCTAAAAAATGCTCTTTATGGGAGCTTTCCATAAGGGGAATAGAGCCCCACTGCAGAATTTCTGGACTTTTCCCAAGATATCCATCTATAACCCGGGAAAAATCAGCCATTTAAGTTTTTCTTTTTTTCTTGCGGGCAGCGGGAAACAACACATTATTCAAAATCAATCGATATCCCGGGGAACTTTTGTGTAAATTCAAATCCGTAGGAGGATCTCCAACGGCATGAGACACATCTTCAGGATCATGCCCTCCGAAATAAGTAAATTTACCTTCCCCCAAATTTCCATGTAAATAGCGCACAGCGTCCTGGCCATCTGCCTCTCCCAGAATAGTGATATTTTTTTTCACTAGTTTTTTTCGGAAGGAAGTGGCCAATCCGTAAAAGCCCATTATGTAATTGCTATGGTTCTGCACTAACATGGAGGGAACAGGATCGTATTTTGGAGAAAAGTCGAAAAGGAAGAAATCATTGGGAGGTCTTCTGCTCAAAGCTCCCGAGTTTACCTGGTTGTAATCTATATTACCGTGAGAAGAGGACAAGTAGTCGCTATCAATATTAAAATTTTCAAAGGCCAGGGATAAGCTGTAATCCAGTTTTGATTTGTAATTGGGGTCGATGGGTGTGCCATCGAATACCTTATCCACAATATCTGTCTTAGTCGCTGAAAGGGCAATATCCAACGTGTTGCAGGCGGAACACATGGCAAATAAAAAACCGCCCTTTTCAATAAATTGCCGAAGGGCAAGGGCCACCGCTTTTTTCATAACCGCATTACTGGGAAAACCCAGTTCAGCAGCCATTTCCTGATAAACCCTAACTTGTTCAATGTACCAGGGAGCTGTGCTAAAAGAGCGATAAAATTTTGAATTTTGCCCCGTAAAATCTTCGTGATGCAAATGGACCCAATCAATCCCTTCCAGCCCCCCTTTCAATACATCTTTATCATATATTTTTTTATAGGGAATTTCGGCGTATGTTAGTGCTAAAGTTACGGCATCGTCCCAAGGCTGCTTGTTGGGAGGTGTATACACCGCTACTTTGGGCTCTTTTTCCAACAATACTTTTTCCATGTTATTTTCATCAATAATGCCGTATAATTTTTGGACTTCGGCTTCGGAAATAATTTCAAACAAAACACCTCGATGGCTTGCTTCCCGCTGAAATACTGGAGAGTTTTCCAATAAAAAGCTTCCCCCTCGGTAATTCAAAAGCCATTCTGCCTTAATACCGCTGGCTACGGATAAATAGGCAATTCCATAGGCTTTCAGGTGATTGGTTTGCACCAAATCCATGGGAATTAACATTTTTTCCCCCTGAGCCAGGCATAAGAACAGGCTTATAATAAAGCCGATTTTCAAACAATAACCTCGTGTCCGTCTACCAATACCATATTGACTTCGTGCTCCTCGCAAACTATTTCATCATATATATCAAAGGCCGGGTCGTGTTTTAAGTTGATTCCAATTACATCGGCCCGGTAGCTACTCTTTAATTTACCAATTTTGTCTTCCAGGCCAAGGGCTTTGCCCCCCCCTTTTGTGGCCATTTCCAAAATTTTTTCGCATTCCACCTGGGGAAAATGCCTTTTAAAACATGCCATTTCTTCAAAAAGGCTTAAACTTTCATTACTGGCCAGGCTATCGGTGCCAAAACATACATTGACTCCTGCATTGTGGCAAAGCTCAAAGGGAAATTCCCGATGTCCGAAAAATTCGGCGCTCCGGGGGCAGTGAGCAATAGATACATGGTTTTCTGCAAACTCACGGGCATTAAGTTCATCTATGTAGTTGCAATGCACCATCAGAGAATGGGGAGAGATTAAATCGTTTTTGGCTGCATATCGGAACGGGTCCTGGCGGATATCTTCCAGTTGAGGATAACGGCGTCGGCAAAATTCATAAAGGCGCCCTTTCGCCTCTGTAAAAAACTCCCACTCTTCATTGCTCTCCGCCAGATGGAATGTCCAGGGGATGTTAAGGTCTTCAACATCATTTTTTAATCTATGCAAAAGTTCAAGGGAACATGAATAGAGGGCATGGGCACATACGCCTAATTGGGTTAAACCTTTGGGGCTTCGGGCTGCTTCCAAAATACCGGGTGAAATTTGCTGGTAGCGGTCCACCCCAACTTCTGGGTCTAAACCTATGCATTCCCGAAAGGAAAAAGCGCGGATAATTTCCCGGGGTAAAATTTTTCCCGGAAAACCCGAATTTCCCACATCCACAATACTGGTAGTTCCAAATCGCAGCGCTTCTCGAACCCCCAGCTTAGTATAGTTTTCCCATTCACTCATTTCCAGCTCTCCAGCAGCTTTTTGGAGCCTGGCCACCCACATAGAAAAGGATTCTTTTGCGGGAAATAAGCCACGAGCCCAACTGAGTTCCAAATGAGCATGGCAATTTATAAGACCTGGCAGCAAAACGCTATCTTCTAAATGCCTTTGGGAGTGAGGATAAGTTTCGCAAAGGCTTTTTCTGGGCCCCATATCCAAAATGATTCCATCCTCCACTAAAAGCGCGCCATCTGGAATAACCGGGCCGTCCATTGTCACCAGGTAATCAGCCGAATAAATCAAATAAGGTCCTTTTCTCCCATTGCTGCTAAAATAATATTATGGATAGCTGGCTTTTTCATTTAAAACGATTTTTTTTCCACCCTACCCCTAAAATTACCATTTTTTGTTAGTGCGAAAAAAGCTTTCCATTATAATTGAAGCCCTGACCTTAAGCAATGACTCTGGCATGGGTAAAATAAACAGGATTTATTTAAAAGGCTTTTTAGAAATTTTAAAAGACCAGCAGATAACTCTTCTTTCCCGCCATAAAATTCCCATCGCTTTGCCAAAAACCTGGACTCATAAAAAGCAGAAAGCCAAGCCATTTCGTTTTTGGTGCGAGTTCATTTTCCCCTGGATAATTTACCAGAAAAAACCTGATATCACCATATGTCTGGGAATGAACATCCCCAAAATAAGGCCCAAGGGATGTTACCTGATGTTAATCCACGATATGAGCCCCCTGGAAAACCTACCTTTTCGGGCTTCCTTGCATCAGGACAAAAATAAAAAAAAATTCCCCGTAATGATAAGCCGTAGTGATTACATTATTACCAATAGCCAATTTACCAAAAACCGCATTAATCAAATAAGCGCTTTTCCAAAAGAGAAAATTTTTGTTTGGTCTCCCCGGGCAGAGGAGGCTTTCGAACTAAAGGAAAATGTAAACAATCCCATTGCTGATGTTTCTGGGCCAGCCATTCCCACAGAGCCTTATTTTTTTAGTTGTGGAAATCTCGAGCCGCGAAAAAACTTTGAGGGCTTGGTACAGGCATACGATGCTGCGCTGCAATCGAACCCAGATATTCCCGACCTGTATATTGCCGGCCACAAAGCATGGGGATATGAAAACTTATTTCATAGTCTTAGCGGTTTATCTTGCAGACCTAATGTCCATTTACTTGGGAGAATCAGCAACACCAGCCTTAAAAACCACATTGGAAATTGCGCCATTTTTGTGGCTTCTTCTCTATATGAAGGATGGGGATTTCCCCTGTATGAAGCCCTTTTAGCCAAAAGAGTTTGCATCTATCATAAAGAAAGTTCCCAACATGAGTTCGCAGAGGGTTTGGCCCTAGCCATTGATGTAAGTGATCCTAAAATCTTGGGAGAGGCCATATTGAGCCTATGGACCTCGCCTCAAAAACGATTGGAAATGGAGCAAAAATTGGAATCGGCTAAAATTTTGGATGAAAATCAATTATGGGCCGAAATGGACATGAATCTATCCGATATGGTATAAAAGCCCCATTTAATTCTCCATACTATAATCACTACAATCCAAGCTAGTATCCAAAGCCTGAACCCAGGGCTTAATATCCATTAAAGAAGCTTGATATTGGCCTATACATCCCGATTGACTCCAACCTCGGGTATAGCCATACATTAGTTTTAAGCTTTGTGAGTCCGGCTTGCAATATAACGCATAGCTTAAAGAGTCCCCGCAATCCATTGCCAGGGAATCGGCTAATATATAAGCATCCACCAAACTGTCCAAACTCTTTGCGCTATCCAAATCTGCCCATTTTTTTTCATCGGTTAAATGGGGAAAAGGGGCGAACCGAGAGCTGTCTGTAACTTCTCCGCTGGAATTCAACAAGAATATTTTTTCCAGGGGATTATGGGCATCCATAAAATTCATGCTGACCAGTGTATCCAGGCCCTCGGCTGGGGCCAGAGGACAATCATAAAACTCCAGGGGCCAAATGAGTTGGATGTCCAAAGCGTATTGGTTGTCCCCCTTATTTTCAATATGCAGCTTATTTATATAGGCGCATTGATATAAGGATTGAAGGCCATTTACTTGCACAGAAATATTTTCGTTATTGCTGATGTATTTGCGGGATGGGTTAAACAGCAATTGGCTATACGGTGCATCGTCCCAGCGTTTGCTTTCTTTGACAGGGTTCTCATAATCCCCACAGGAAGATAAAAACAGAAGAACAATTAAAAACCGCCAAAAAAAATACGAGTATTCCAGGGACAACTTAATTGGGATTTTGGATTCCATTAAATATGGAGCCCTCCTGCTTCGAATTCTTCCAATGTTTCATTTCCCCATAATTTTAGGCAACTGGCGTCGGCCAATTGAAACACAACAATGCCAATATCTCTGGAGCTTTTCACACCCCATTCTTTCAAAACTATTTCCGTAAGTTCTCCAAATTCTGCTTTTAACCTGTTGTTAATAAGCGAGCAAATTTTTTTGGGAGAAAGGTGGTAATTCGCCTTTTTATCATCTATGTAATTTTCTTTTCGGCTCGTATACACAATAGTATCGTATACATAACGATAAAATTCAGGCTGAAAATGCAGGCCATCCCGGCTGAGAGCCTCTGCTAAAAAATCATTCAGGGACATCGCTATCGTCCTCCTGAAGCAAATAGGCAAGTTCGGGGTTTTTATCCCAGGGAATGTTTATTCCCAACTTATTCCACCCTAACCAAAGACCTGGTAGTTTGGTAGTGGAATCCTGGGAAAAAATTCCCAGGGTATCTCCGGCATTTATTTGAGCTCCTAACATCAAATTCTCTTTTAGGGCCTTTAAATTTTGTATTTCCAGGAAATTGCCATTTCCGCAATATAATATAACCGAATATGCATGGGGAGATGTCACAGACATATCCACTAAGGTTGTTTTAATAGCAGTTACAAAATATTCCGATGGTAGCGGAGAAATTTTCAAAAGCAAAGGATTTTGCCTTTCCCAATGGACATTCTTTTTTTCACCCACGGAAAAATCAAGGACCATTTTTCCAATCACATCCGAATCCGAAGATCGCCTATAATCTTTAC
Source organism: Fibrobacteria bacterium (assembly GCA_050294405.1). Lineage (GTDB taxonomy): Bacteria > Fibrobacterota > Fibrobacteria > UBA11236 > JADFYW01 > JBNKOC01. Next base: position 50,173 of record JBNKOC010000019.1, read on the forward strand.
AACTTTTTCCCTGGCAATACTTACCCGAATACAAAAGAGTATCTATTCCGTTGGAATCTAAAATTGCTTCCAGCGCACCCCGCTGCAGCTGAAATGGCAGAGCTTTGCTGGAATCTGGAATAGAAAAACTCACTTGGGCCAATAAAAAAGCATCCTCTCCATATTTTTGAAAATCTGCTTCCAATGTATAAAGCGAGTCCCAATATTTATGAGGAGATAAAAAAGCAAGTTGTTCCATAACAGCTCGAGGCAGCTCTGGATGTATATTGGATAATTCCTGAAAACATAATTTCCTGGGAGATTCCGGACACATCAAGGAAAAAAAACTGGAATCTTTAGACCATCTCAGGTGAAAAATATTTTTCCTTTTATTTTGGCTTTCTGATATAGTTTCTAATTCCAGTTTAGCGGGCAAGGAAGCTGAAACCAGGTTAGAGGCCAGACTATCCTGTTTAGAGGCTTCTTCGGGAGTTCTTTTTAATTCTTCCTGCCTCCAATACAACCATGCCGCTAAAAGTCCCAAACTTAAAACTAAAAACAATAGACGGGCTCGTCGTTTTTTAATTTTTTCCGAACGCAAAGAGCCGCCAAAAGGCGGCTTGTAATCTCGTTGGAAAGGTTTCACTATTTAAGAATAATGTATTCGGATTTATTCTTACCTGGACGCACCATAATTTGCTTGGTGGCAGATTGCGCGCCTTTGGTGAGTTTAATATTGTGAGCACCTGATGGGACTTCTAGCCAATGAGGCGTTTGAAATCCCATTTTTTTACCATCTACTTCCACTTCCGCACCTGGCGGACGACTAGCTAAAAATACTCTTCCGATAGGACCTGTTCCCACTGGCGCTGAGGACGGCGTAGAAGCTTTAGGTTCTGGTTTTGGGTCTGGGCGAGCTTCTTCCACAGGTTCGGGCTTGGGCGTTGAAGCTTTGGGAGCTTCTGTTCTTTCCGGCTCCAAATCCACATCCAAACTGGTTTTGGTGGTGGTATTTAAAAGCTTGGTCTGGTACTTTTTGTAACCGGATTTATTCACAATAATGGTATTGGAGTTGTTGTTTAAGGTAATGGTTAAAGGCGTTTTTCCCTTGTTGGAAAAGTTTACCAACACATCAGCCCCGCTGGGATTAGAAGTAACACGGATTTTTGCTGGTCCTGATGGTTCCGGTTCAGGTTCCGGCTCGGGCTCCGGTTTTGATCTTTCCACAGGACGAGAGACTTCTCTTTTGGGTTCACTACCAGATTCGGATTCCAAATCCACATTTAAGCTGCTTTCATGATCGTCTCTCGAAATTTTGGTTTGGTACTTTTTATATCCTTCTTTTTTTACAATAACGATATTGGTTTTATTTTGAAGTTCCACAGTTATAGGAGTCTCCCCCTTTTTAGCAAAGTTAACCATTACTTCCGCGCCACTGGGACTGGAAGTTATGCGAATGGTTTCACCCTGAGGAGTAGAACTTTCTCTTCTTTCCACTGGCCTTGGTGTGGATTTTGGTTTTGAACTTTCGCTCCGGGAAACTTCTTTTTTAGGTTTTGGCTTTGGAGTTTCTTTTTCCACCACTTCGTCTTCAATAAAACTTTCTTCCTCGGCTGTAGAATCATCCGCTGCTCTTTGTAAGACGCTGCTATCCACTGTAGAAGTGTCAAACATGGTTTCTTTATCCGCATCAGGAATATAAGGCTTTTCCGTTTCTGCCTGAGATTTTCCTTTGAGCAAGTCTGTGTTGTTTTTTACCCAATAAAATCCGCCCCCAACAATGGCCAAAAGAATAATTCCGATAATGATGGTAGGCAGCTTGGAACTGCTTTTTTCATCTACCAGGTTATAGGCATTCGGTCTTGGAACATTATCCTCTTTTTTAACCACTTCGCCACTAACAGTGTCATCTGTAATAATGAGCCCCGTATTGGCTTCCTCGGATTCATCCCATTGGCGTCCGCCTGTTCTTTTAACAGGTTTTACACGGCCACTTGGATTCCGAAGCCTGTCCTGGGGACCCAGCCTACCACGGGATGCGGCATCGCCATCTTTTTCGGAGGAGTTGGATTCATCTGAATCACTTGCCGCCGAAGAACTCAAACCTAAATCAGCAAAAGCTGAGGTGGTTGTATCTTCATTGCCTGCTGAAAGAGCTTCAATTTCTTCAGTCTCGGATAAAGACTCTGTCTTTGACTCTTCTTCTTTTTTACTGTCTTCTTCTTTAAGGGGAAGCAGGTCTTCTTTTTTGGTAAAGGGAGAAGAGCCATCTTCCGGTGTTAAAATTTTTTCGATTTTAGCTTCGAAGGCCGCATCTAGTTTGGGCTCTTCTTTTTTCTCTTTCACAGGAGGAACAACTGGAGCAGTTGGAGCTTTTGCTGCGGGGGCCTTAGGGGCTGAAGGGGCGATGAGCTGTGAATCTTTTTTCACCTCTTCCTCAGAGCCATAAATTTTCATCATGTTGTCCAGGCCCGCACTTTCGGCGATTTCCCGAACTTTGGCGGTTCGAACCAAAAGGCCCAAACGACCAGCAACTTGTATCATTTTTTTATTAACACCAATCAGGGCGTTAATACCATCGCTGTACAAATAATCTAAATCGCCAAGATCAACAATAAGGTTGCGTACTTCATTTTGTATTAGGAAGTCTGCAGTTTTTTTCAACTTCTCTGTATCAAAGATTTCTCCATCATCCACCTGAGCGGAGATCACTTCGAATTCGCCAATGGATTTAATATCGAACTTAATAGTTGCCTCCAGTTTTACAGAAAAATTAAAAATTTTGTGGAGTTGTGAAACCTAATTTTTTCCCGCGGAATCTTCTCCACATATGCAAAATATAAAAGATATGTTTACTCTTCTAAAATTTCTTCAGGTTCTTCTAAAATTTCTTCGGGTTCATCCTCTATCAACAATATTTCTTTTGCTTCTTCTCCCGTGGGCTCAAGAATTTCCCTTTCTTTTTCCAACTCCACGCCGGTTTCTTGTTGGGAGGGCTGCTCTTCATGGACTTCAGGAGTTTTGGGAGCTTGTTTAACCTCCTTACTTTCTAATTGAGGAGCCTTATTTGCCATTTTTACTATGGGTGCGCGCTTACTGCGGACAAAAGAGTTGGACTTTGTTCTGAAAAAGGGATTCATGGAAAGAGATATTCGATGGGAGGCTGTGAGGGACTCATGAGTTTGCACCCCGTAGTCCAGTCGAACCAAGTCTCTAAAATTATAGGACAGTCCAAAAGCGGCAGTCATTCTGCTGAAAGTTCGCCGGAATTCAGCAATTCCCATTCGCAGAGAGATTCCGTAATAGGAATCGTACTCAAAGGCAAGTCCCGAAGTTTTAAATACATCCGCTGGTTCCTGGTAAATACGACCGCCTTCCTCAGCCACCGAAGATTTAGAATGCCTTTGAAAAAGACCCTTGGTTTGAATGGCCAAACTAACATTTCCATAAAAATAAGGAATAGGCCATTGTCCCCCTGCTCCCAGGTAAAGGTCAGAAGGCTGATACTCCCAATAGGAACTTTCCCATCGCGTATTGGAAGGGATAAGCCCTTGCAGCAAAGCAGCGACCCGGTAGCGATTCAGAAAATAATACTGGGCAGAGAAGTCCCCCCGCATTCCCAAGCCTTTTTGATCCAGGTTTCGAAGTAGAATTTGCAAATTGGCGCCCAAATCCAGAGATTTCCACCTTCTGGAAAAAGCGGTTACCCACAAATAATCACTCACATTGAGCTCTGTAAAATCCTGAGTGAGCTCACTTCCCTCTTCGGCGTAAAAGCTTTGAGCTCCATAGCGGGAAAAACCCATGGCTATGGTATTGACTGTATCCAGAGGTAAAACAGCTGATATATCATCGTAAGAGCTATTCCAAAATTTTTGAGTGTGTCCCAGAGAGACCCAAGTTTGAGAGGCCTCCGCTAAACCAGCAGGGTGAAAATTCAGAGAGGTTCCATCGCCCGGAAGTCCCAAAAAATTTTGTCCCATTCCGAAATAGCGAGCTCCAAAGCCTTCGGAACTTGTAAGGTTAACGCCTGAAGCCTCCTCAAAGCCCTTTGAAAATGTAAAAAAGGCCAGAATTATGAGAACATAATATTTCACAGAAGTAGTATAATAAGTATTAGAGGGTCTGAAAAGCCAAGGGCTGTTTAGATAGGGTAAATAATCCAAAATGGGAAGAAAAAGCATTCCATGAGTAATACTAATACCACCATTCCGGTATTTCCCTTGCGGACCGTTATTTTTCCAGGCCACAGCCTGCCTCTTAAAGTCTTTGAAGCCAGGTATTTAAAACTACTTCAGGATTGCTCAGAAAGCGGTCAAAAAAAATTTGCCATTGCCCTTATTAGCACAGGTGAAGAAGTAGGAGAGGCCGCAACTCCTTTCCGAGTGGGTAGTTTGGTTCACTATGATGGAGTGATGGAGGCTAACGGCGTATCTTTTATCACCCCCGTGGCCCAAAAACGGGTTTATTTTCAAAAATTTATTCGGGGCCGTAAACCATATCTGGAAGCCGAATACATCGACTACCATGATGAGGAAACCAGCCCAGTACCCGAAGAACAACTGGAAAAAGTGGAAAAGAGGCTTAGTAACTTATGGATTTCCGGAAGCAGCGCCCAATCCAAAGAAACATTTTCAAAAATGCTGTTAAAAAAACATAAGCTTTCCGGTGAAAATTACAGTTTATTTCTATGTGGCTGTCTGAAAATCCCACTCATAAATTTACAGCATTTACTGGAAAGTAAATCCCCACAGCACCGTATAGACAACCTGGCCCATTTGCTCAGTTTGGAAAAACACGGGCTGGATTAATTAGTGCAACTAAATTCCATTCTGGAATTTTCAAATAAAAAATTGTTATTACCTTTTTTTCATGGTTGAAAAAATTGCAAAAAAAGTAAGGCTCATAAGCGAAGACCATGTTTATTTGCTTTTCACCACACTTTTTTCTGTGGTTTTGGTACTGACCAATGTTGTGGGCATAAAGCTATTTAAAGGACCTTTAAACCCCGAAGCCCATGCCCTAACTACCGGTATCATCACCTACCCCATCACATTTCTACTTACCGATGTCGTGTCCGAAATATGGGGTTCCAAAAAAGCCAACGTCATGGTTATCCTTGGCTTCGCCATGAGCCTGGTTATGTTAGCCATTGTGCAAATAGCTCTTCATTTGCCTCCTCATCCCTATTGGGTGTCTCCCAACAATGCTTTTGGATACGAAAGCGCCGCCGAATACCAAAATGCTTTTCGTTCGGTTTTCAGCGTTAACGGCAAATTGCTATTTGGTAGTATGTTAGCTTTTTTAGTGGCCCAGCTTCTGGATGTAAAACTATTCCATATGTGGAAAAAATTAACCAAGGGCAAAATGCTATGGCTGCGCAATAATGGTTCCACGGTTATTTCCCAGTTGGTGGATACCCTGATTGTAAATAGCATTTTATTTTACTGGGGCTTTGGCTGGGAGTTTTGGCAGGGAATGGTGGTTATGGGCACCATTTATGTATATAAATTAATCATGGCTATTTTAGACACTCCCTTCATTTATTTGTTTGTGCATATTTTGAAAAAAGCCTACAGACCCTCAACAGCTAACTAATAGTGAATTTAATTTTTGATTGGTCCGGAACCTTAATCAACGATCACAAGCTCAGTTTTAAATTGACCAACCAATGTATCCGGCATTTCGGGTTTAAAGGGGTTAGCAAAAAACAATATCAGGAGGAGTTTCAAATACCTCCGGCTCCTTTTTTCCAAAAATACTGCCCGGGAATATCCATGGAAAAAATGGACCGGGCCTATTACAAATTTTATGGAAATGCGGCAGAAAAATCAAAGCTATTCCCCCACTACGCAGATTACATCCCCCAGTGGGCCAAGGAAAACAAGCTATTTATTGTTTCCACTTTAGACGGGCCATCCATTCGAAAAAATTTAAAAAAGCAGAACTTGCTTCGATTTTTCAGTGGTATTGAGGGAAAAACCCGGGACAAATCCGTAACATTTGAAAAACTTATTCGCAAGCATAACATGAATAAAAACGAGTGCCTGGTTATTGGTGACATGACCCATGATTTGGAAAGCGCCCAAAAAAATAATTTGCCTTGCGCAGCAGTGGAATACGGATATAGCCCTCTGGGCAAACTGAAAAGATCCTCACCCGATTACATCATTCCCTCTGCCCATAAATTAAACGATATTATTGAAAAAAACCAGCAATCTCAAAATTGGAAATGGCCAATTGTGACGGTTGGGGGATTTATAATGAATTCCAAGGGGGAGGTTTTGCTGGTAAAAACAGAAAAATGGTCCAACCTTTATGGAACTCCAGGCGGAAAAGTAGACTATGGAGAAAGCCTGGCGGATGCTTTTAAAAGAGAAATTCTAGAAGAAACAGGCTATCATATACACAAGATTCAATATGTATTCCATCAGGACTGCATAGAGCATCCCCAGTTTTACAAGCCCAGACATTTTATATTGATGAATTACATAGCTAAAATAAAATCCGGAAGTTTAAAAACAAATTACGAGAGCCAGGACGCCCTATGGGTGCCCTTTAAAAAATTAAGCCTTTACCCTTTAAATGAGCCCACCGTAAAATTGCAAAAGGAATTAAAAAAGCGAGCCAGGGAGTTTGAAATAAAATGATAGGAACTGTGTCACTTAAAGATCTAAAGGTCCATTGCATCATTGGTATACATCCCTTTGAACGGGAAACCAGCCAGGACTTATTTTTTGATATTAATATGGAAGTTGACTTTTCCAAAGCCAGCCAAACAGAAGACATAAACCAGGCAGTGGATTATTCAGCCGTGGCCCAGATTGTGGAAGATTTTACCGTAGCTGGAAAATTTTTGTTAATAGAAACTCTGGCGGACAAACTAATTGAAGAGCTATTCAAAAATTTTTCGTTAATAGAAAACTGTGAAATAGCTATTAAAAAACCTGCCGCAGTTCCAAAAGCAAAATACGCCATGGTTCGATTGTCCCGGGGTAGAAAGTGAGTAAAGCATATCTCATTACGGGGGCAGCTAAAAGGTTGGGAAAAGATTTGGCTGAGCAACTTCCCCGTGCGGGAGATACGGTTTTTGTTCACTATAACAATAGTGAAAAAGAGGCGCTCAGCCTCTGCCATGATTTATCTAAAAGGAAGATAAAAGCGCATGCCTTAAAAGCAAATATCCGCCTGGAAAAACAATGTGAAGACCTGGTAAAACAGTTGAAGGCAAAAGGCGGAAAATTGGATGTTTTAATTAATAACGTGGGAAATTACTCTACAGGCAATTTGCTTGAATTTTCTCCCAAGCAATTTAAAAGCATATTGGAAGCCAATTTAATGGGCAGCTATTATTTAATGCACTTTTGCCAGGACCTGATTTCAAAGGGAGGGAGCATAATTAATTTAGGCTACACCGGACTTTTGGGAACCCTGGCCGATGTCCACTCCACCGCCTACACCATTTCTAAAACGGGGCTGTTAATTCTTACCAAATCCTATGCCGAACTGTTGGGGCCAAGAAAAATAAACGTAAATATGCTCTCTCCAGGTCAACTGGAAAACAGTGTGGACCTGCCGCGGAACTTAAAAGATTGGATTCCCATGGGAAAAGCTGGCACCAGTAGTGAAATTAGTAATATGATTAAGTACCTAGTTTCCCCCAAAGGGAAATATATCACAGGTCAAAATATCGAAATTTCGGGAGGCTACATGATGTCTCTTTCCAGCCATTTGTCCCCTAAAAACAACCATTAAATCCAAATTCAAAAATTGGATTTAGTTATTGCAATCTAAAGAAACTCAAAATATTATTTAAGCATGCCCGGATTTACCGGCTGAAAAAATAAGCAGTCCACATTTAGGGTTCCTAGTCCCCAACTGCAAAAAATATCAAAGGGAGGACAGATTGTATGTTATATAAATCGGGTATGTTAGTTGCCATGTTACTGGTTGGTGTTCTTTCTGCGGAAGAAACGGCCCCTGCGGATACTACCGCTGAAGTTGAAAATATTAAGCCCACTCCTCCCCCTGTTCAGGAAGAAGTTGCTCCTCCGAAAGCCAATTTGGATTCCAAAAAAGTGAAAATTATGGAAGACAAAATCAATTATATGGAATCTCACAAATTAAAGGAACTGGAAGCCCGAATTCACAATTTGGAAAAGCCCAAGAAGAAACCCACTTCTCAAAAAGATTTGACCCCTTTGGCAAAAGGCAACAAAACTTATTGGGGCATTGGTCAAGGTGTGGGAATTGCCACAGGCTCGGTGCACCACAACGCCAGTATTGGTGTGGAAGTACATCTGTTCAAGGTGATGTTGCCTCAATTTGAAAGACCCATGACCCACCCCGGAGCTTTGGGCATTGCCGTGGGAGTGGACAGCTGGTTTAACACAGGAATTGGAGACAATGAGAACTTTGGATACTCTCCTTACTTAAAAATTACAGGAAACTCTCTGGTTTTTGAAAATTACATAAGGGTTTATGGCTCTTTAGAACCAGTGCTGGTATTCGGTTACGCCACTTCCAATCAAGATACCGAGGATTTTCACTTTGGTTTCCGTGGGCTTTTTGGAGCCGAATTTTTCGCTTCCAAAAATTACAACTTCTTTGCAGAGGTGGGAGTTATGAAAACCAATAGTGTGGACGGCACCACCGAAGATACGGGCCTCACTCCGGTAATTAAAGCAGGTCCTCGTTTCTGGTTTTAAAAAATAAATAGAATTTGTGACGGTTATTTTGAGGATGAGTGCAACGCCCCGCCTTTGGGCCCCGAACCGCTTTAGCGGGATGGGGAACTAGGAACTATTAAGTTGTGAGGGAAATGCAGGAGGTCCTTTAAGCGATTTGCTTATACACAATGCTGTCTCTCTGAGGCGGCATTATTTTTTTCAAGTAATCCAAAATTTTTTTAAAACCATAGGGCTCATCGGGAATCCAGTTGTCCGTTTGATGCTGCACACAATTCCATTTGGAAGTTTTGTTTGTGGACAAAGCTGGCCCTGTGAGAATAATGTAAGAATTGGGACTTTCCTCTTTAAAGGCCACCAGGTTATCTAAAGTTTCATTTAGAGATAAGTCCAGTTCAGCAATTATAACTGGATATTGAAAGCTTCTGAGTTTGACAAAGGCATCGTGAGCGGTAAAAGCGTGTTCCACTTCAAAACCCTCTCGCTGTAGCAACCCCGCATAAAAGGAGGCCGAATTTAATTTTCCATCATAAATTAAAATTTTCATAATATCCCACTTGGCACTTATTCTTCATATCGACCCATGGAAGATTAATCTTTACCTTTTTTTCTGATGGCAGAGGATTCCCCTATTTTGGCTTTAATTTGGTATAATATTGTGTTCAGGTAATTATGGTAAAAAACAAAAAAGCTAAATTTTCTCTCATATTCGTTAGTATTCTCGTTTTAATTGGCGCAGCCAAAGGGGAAACCGTAATTGTGCCTGAGGATAGCACGAAAACGGAAATTCATTCCATTATGACGCTTCGGGTGTCCCTACTTTCCGCATTGCAAAAATACAGCATGATAAGCGGCTCCCTAACCGCCTTAAAGCCTTTTGAATTTGGAGCCGGAGTTTTTAATGACAACCTCAATGGCTATTTTGCCAATGCGGGATACGTTCTACCCTGGAGCGGAGATAACTATGCCAGCAGCCAGGGAATGCTTCGCGAAGTGTTTGTGGTTTTAGGTTATCGCTGGGAAGAACCTCGCCGCGGCACTTCTTTTGGAGAACGATTTGCCGATGAAAATGGAAAAATTCCTAATGTAATCCACTCACTAACAGCCGAGTTGGGTTTAGACGCCACAGAATGGCTCACTTTAAAATTTGGAGCCGCCCTTCGAATATCTCTGGGAGTTCAGTATTTAATTAATAAATGGTCTGGTTCCCCGGATATAGCTCCTTTGCTCGATCTTTCCTTAGGAGTAGCCCTTTAATTCTGGCTTTCCAGAGCAAAAGAATCTCCAAAGGCCGTTCGATTTCGGGGATGGACAGTAAAACCATAGATTTTTTCCGTTCCCCTGAAGTTCCAAACTATTTTCAATTCAATAAGCGATACCAATTTACATTCATTAACATCCAGCTTTCCGTTTCCATTCAAATCCATTTCGTCAAATTCCAGAAGGTAATCCCCATCTTTTTCATAATAGTTGAGCAGGGAGTTTTTATTTCCCTCAGAAAAAAAATCCACAGGCTCGGCCAAGGGAGTATATGGCCTGATGTTTATTTGGGCAATTGAAAACAGAAGGCTATCCTCATTGATGCGCAATATGCTGTCTTCCAGAAACAGTCTTTTTCTAATTCCGCTTTGATTTTCCCAGCTTATACTGTTTTCTTCCATTTCATATATGCCTTTTCCAACAATAAGGGATTGGCTTAGGCCTTCTAAAAAACGGGAAATATTAAATTGTTCCTGTTTTTTGGCCTGCCTGTGAAACATGGAGCTTTGGGAAGATAAAAACATCTGGTAAGCCAGGGCCATAACAATTCCCGATAGAGCCAAAGCTACCATTAACTCGATTACTGTAAAGCCATTTTTCTTTAATACCATTGGTAACCGGGCTTTTTAAGAATTAATTGTGCTAATGGCTGAGGGTCTGTTTTTTCTAGCCTATCTTCCATAGGTTCCCATACCTGAATACGAATTTCTATGGGAAAATGTTTTAAAGAATTTTCGGAAAGGGGATTGAGCCCACCCCAATTCTCATTAAAAACAGAGTCCGCCCTGGCTACTTGCCGCCTGACTTCAAATGGCCCCTGGCTTTCACTTTCCCATTGATAGATGCTATCGCCAATAGTTTCGGGGGAAAGGACTCTGGCCCGTTCCATTTCTGAAAAGGCCAATTGCACCGCCGCCTGCCTTTTAAGTTCTGTAAAATCGTTGCGGGTCAACTCCCGAAGCCCATACCAATACCCCCCCATTCCAATACTTAATACTAACAAAGCCACCAGCACTTCGATAATACTCACACCTTTTTGAAAATGAATTTTTTTCATTATTCCATTTTCCAGCTGATGATTTTGTATTGAAAGGATTCCATATCCCCCCCACCAAAAGCCATGGGGAGGGCTATTTCCTGAGTTAATTGAAAACGGGATATTTTTCCGTCTCCCAGGCAATTTTCTTTTTCGTTCTCGCTACATCGTAGTTGGGAGGTTATAACTAACCCATGCAGTTCTCCGGCTATTTCCATTTGTCCATTTGATAAGAAATAGCCTTCATTAATAGCCTCACTGTTGTTCAGTTCTATTTTCCCATGGTTTCCTGCAGCTATCACCAGTCCCCTTAGAACAACTTCTTCTTTGGCATATATGCCAAATTCATTGGGAAGCTTAACTTCTCCTGGCACCTTCTCCCCCAGCTTATTTAAGCCCGTTTCTTTTCCGCTGCTTATGATAACCGCTTCCATTGTGGAATTGGCTTCTTCTTCAAAATAGATACTCTTCTCAGAAAATAGCGTCCCTGCGATATGGCTTTTTCCGGCAATATACATATTGCCTTCCGAATATATAGTCCCTTCTATTAATTGGAGTTCATCATTTGCCTGGACAGTTCTTCCAGCCACAACATTTAATCCCTTTATGCGAACGCAGCCTTTTATATATACATCGCCATTTGCAAAAATACTGCCTTCCGCTTCAATTTCCCAACAATCCGATTGGTAATTTTCAAAACTAACATCACCAAGGGGAAAAGATATGCTTTCCTTATTTTCAAATGCGGGAGGATTAGAGGGCGAAAAATAACCATTGCCAATTTCCCCATGTTCTGAACTTAATTGCACTTGAAGCTCATTGTGATAGTATTGGTTTAAATTGGAAACAAATTCCCCGGTGAGCGAAGCCAGACTCCATTTGCTGTCCAATTTACGAAAGTTCATTATTCCCACGGCTGGTGGAACCTTGGTATATATATTTCCTTCCACCTGGTCTGGAAACAAATCCATTAGAGCTTCCTGCCCGGTTAAAATTAGGGCTGCCCTCAACAAACTGTCTGAAAGGGTTTTCCCAAACACCGCTTCAATATTTGCAGACTCAGATTTAAATTTTCCTTTGGAATGGATGGTGAGAAAATTCTCGTCTTCTTCTATTTCAATTTCAGCGATATCCAATTCAGGATTGAGTATAAATGGATAGGCTTTTATTTCAACAGAAGAGCTATCCTCCTCGCCCAATTCCAATATATCAGACTCTGAACTTTGGGAACTGTCTCCATATTTATATTGGTATAGAGCATCTGCAATTCCCGACTCTGCAATATACATGGCCGATTTTTTATGCAAATCCTTAAAACCGTATTTTTGAGATTGAACGCTGAATTGGAAAGCTATTAATATTCCAATGGCACTTACAGTAATTACTCCCAAAACAGGAACCAGGGCCGACCCTCGTTGGGATTTGCTAAAGGAAGAAATCCTAATCTTCACCCAATTCAACTTTAAAGCTACCATATTTATCCTGAAGAAGGATAAAAGAATCCCCCATTTTTATCAGCTTAACAGAGTCAAATTTTTCTCCCAGCTCCGCAACAACGGTTTGCCCGTTCGGTAGCTCAATTATGGCGCTTTTGGCTCCACTGATTCCCTTCAGCCTGAAGATGCCCCTGTTAATAGGCGTAGGATTTTTTTGGGCTGCCCCTTTATCCTTCCCTGAATTAATTTTCGCAGTACGAAAAGGATTTATTTCCTCAAATGATTTATTGGAAAAACTTTGTATGCTATCGGCATTTGCTTTAATATTTTCCAGGGAATCGGGAATTTCAAAAAAATGGTTCTGCCCCGAAGTAACGCTATCGCCATCAGTGATCGAAGGCATGTTATAGATATAAAGAGCCAGGCAAATAAATAACAGGAACAATAAGGGTCCCAGGTTTTTCATGAGCCAGCCTTAGTGAAAGGTTCTATAAACGCTATAGCCGTTAAAGAAAAATGCAGTAGGTCTTTTTGTTTGCGAATGTTAATTCCCGACAATTTCATAAAAGAAAATTCATTTTCAAGTTTTACCAAAATGTTTAATAAGCTTTCATAATCACTTTCTCCCGAAAGTTGGAATTGAAGCCTTTGCAGGCGGCCCATAGCTTCAAGATTAAAGTTAAATTTTTTAAGCTCAGCGCCCTCATCCAATAACATTTGACGGAAGGATTGGGACAGGGAATCCTCCCCCACATTGCGAATGATGTTTTTTACTATTAATCCATTAATGTTTTCTAATTGCAGGGCGTTTTTATGTTGCGCAAGCTGAATAGAGTCTAAAAGTCTTTCACTATAGGGCATAGACTCTTTGCGACTTATTTCCAGAAAAAGCGTCTGGTTATGGGCTTTTAAAGGCCTTAATACTAAAGCCACGTAGAAAAATATGATGATAGCGGGAACCACCCAAACCCATAATTTTATATTGGCCATCATTACATTCAATCCTAAAGAAGATAGCCTTTCAGCGTCCCTCGCGCATTAAATTGAACCCTGTTTCGTTTTTCTATTTTTTTTTGATCCGATATGGATACATCCATCACCCAGGGGGATTTTTCCAACAAAGCTTTAAAATCGGCCACAGAGTTCCAGTCTTTGACCTCAGCCTCAAAATGGAATTCCATTTTAAAGTTTTCTTTCTTTTTTAAAATTATCCCGGAGATTTCACCATCTAAAGGTAAGGATAACCCCAGTTGCTTAAAAAAGTGGCTCGTAGGGAAACTTTCCATAGCTATGCCACTATATGTATCTAGCAACCTTGCCTTCTTTTTATTTTCCTTTGAGATTGCTTCGATTTGAGATAACCTGGTTTTAAATGCTTCGCCTATTTCATTGAGCTTAGCGAGTTTTTTCTCCTGGCTAATTTGAGAGTAGATGGGCCAAAGGGTAAGAAGCCCGCAGGCTAGCAAAGCATAAATAATGGAATTGCGAAGTACAGGTTTGTATTCTTTGCCATCTAATATTTCTTTTTGAGCGCTATCCACAATATTGTGCGGCCGTATGCCTTCCCGATTACAGGAAACCAAGGCATAGTGGAGTTCTTTTTTAAGATCAAAGTCCAAGCTCAAAATAGGCTCAGCAATACCATTAACATATTCCGATATTTTTGTTCTATCTTCATTTTCTTCCCCGACAAACAATACCGGAATTTTGGACTTGTCCGCAATATTGTTTTTCCCATATTTGTAATGACGCGACAACCGCTCTTTTAGCTTTAGAGATCCAGAATTTAACTTCAGCAGGTGAAAAGGAGCATTGGACAACATAAGCATAGAATAAATGTCCTCGCCCTTTTGAAAAAGCAGCCACAAATGGCTTAGATTTTTTAATTCAAGTATTCTGTTTGCCAATTGAACCAATATTATTTCCCAGGGAAAAACATTTGGCCAAGTTGGAGTTTTAATTTCTTTTTGCCAATAGCTAATTAAAATGCGATGTTTAGTTCCCTGTGAGGTGTTCTCTCTAAAATATTCGCTCCAGCGATAGCTTTCCAGTTCTCTATAACTGTCCGCTAAAATTAACTGTAGTTCAGAATCTATTGCCTCCTGGGAAATTTCTGTTTCGTAAGGCACGGTTACATCAATATGCAAAAAGGGAATATCTGAAATGGGACAAATTTTTTGAGGAGGAATCAATCCCCATTTTGGGGACGGATTTTTACTTTTGCTTTCAACAAATTTGAGCTTATCAAAACCTGTACCCAGGGAGTTAAAGTTTCCCCAATTGTCGATACGGCTAAAATAATATTGGGGAATCATAACAAGCTATTTTTTAGGATCCGTACTTATTTCTTTTTCTTCGTTTTTCTTTTTCTTGGATGTGCCTAGGAAGTCATTGTCTTTTACAATGCCGCTTCTTTCATCCAGCCCTTCGATTTCCCTCTCCAAGTCTACCGAAAATTCTTGCGCCTCCAAAATATGGGGAGTAACATAAATAACCAACTCAGAAGTTTGGTTGGTTTTTGTTCTGGCTGAAAAGAAATAGCCTAAAATTGGAATTTGTCCCAATATGGGAACAAAATTCCTAATAATGGTTTCTTTACTTTCAATAAGCCCGCCCAAGGCAATGGTTTCCCCATTCATTAATCTAACATTTGTATTTATGGCCCTATCCGTAACATCATCAGGCCGGTTTTCTTCTCCGGAAGGGGAAGAGGTTTTAATGGAGGGCTTAATTTCCAGATTAACATCTCCATGCTGGGTAACATAAGGAGTCAAATCAATGGTAATGCCATCATCAATGGAACGGTAATCTGTGCTTTGGCTTCCTTCTTTATTAAAAGACGAAACGGGGTAATAGGTAGTGCGCCTCACCCTTAAGTGAGCCTTATTTCCGTTTAAAGTGGTAATCTTGGGCATGGATAAAATTTTCCCATTGGTTTTCTGAAGTTTGCTTCGCAAAGACAGCTCCCAATTTTGGGGTAAAAACCCCAAGGCACCTGTAAAGGGGCCCACACTTAAGTCATATTGAGTGGGATGGGAAAATTCAAATTCACCTCCAATGCGGGGGTTATTGGGCCCATCCGAACCCACACCCAATCCAAAGTCCGAACTTTTGTTTCTATTGTATTCCACAACCACAATTTCCAAAAGGATTTGTGGAATGGGCAAATCAATGGTTTCTAAAAATTCCTTTAACTTGGCAATTTCTTCAAAGGTGCCTGTTAACAATAAGGCGTTTTGTTCCACCACATCTTTGTATGTGCCTTCCCCTATAGATTTTGGAATTAACTTTACGGCTTCGCTAACCCTAACGTATTTTAAAGGGTAAAGCTCCATAGTAGCCAATACAGAACCAGAAGTTGTTTTAGGATTTCGTTCACCAATTAAAGCAATACCGTCTTTTATTATGTATGTATAACGCGTGCCCTGCAAAATTATTTTTAGAGCTTCGAGAAAGGAAATATTCTTAAACTCGGCATCCACCATTCCGTTTATTTCGCCATAAGCAACCATATTAATATCGGCCAGTTGAGTTAGTTCTCTCACCACATCTTTTAAATTGGCATCCTGCAATGAGGCGGATACCATTCCATCCACTACGTCCAAATCAAGAACCCCACTGCCTTCTCCCCCGCGCATTCTGCGGCGAAGTCGGTTGGGCGGACCTTGGCTATCGCCATCATTTTCCACCAGGTAAATGCCTCCCTTTTGGCGAAGTCTGTAATTGTTAGCAGCCATAATGGCCTTAAAACCTGCCATGGGAAGTTCGTTTTTAACATATCCAGTTACTTTGCCATCCAAATCCTGGTCAGGAACAATACTGATGCCCGTTTTGTCGGTAAACTCCTTTACAAATTCCTTTACGGGTTTGTTTTCAACACTTATATCAATTCGCTTGGAGTATAAATTCATTTCAGCCATTGCCTTTTCACTGGCCTTTTTTATGTAAATAACATCTCCCACTTCGTTCATTTCAAGTCCATTAGCCTGGCATATAACTTTAAGGCCATCTTTTACAGGGATATCTTCGAGGTGAATAGTGATTCTTAAATCGCCTAAATCTGCTTCAGGAACAATATTCATTTTGTACGATTTAGAAATTAGGCGAAACACGTTGCCTATAGGTTCATCCACAACTTCTATTTTCATATTTTCAGTGGTTGAAGATTTTTTCAAAATATCTTTTTTGGACAAAAGCTTGTTATTGGGGTTTACAGAAGTTCGGGAATGGTTGGGTAGGGATTTTTTTCTTCTTTCCAAAAAGTTTTTTTCATCCTGAGTTAATCGGGTGCGCCTCCTGCGATACATGTTTTCAGAATTTTCTTCGTTGGGCATGTTTGGAGGAGGAGGGATATATTCATCTTTTTCAGGGCCATTCTCAGATTCATCGGTATTTTGGGACGGCTGGGTATTTTCCCTTTCTTCTTGCGGCGGTTCAGGTGGAGTAGGCGGAGTGTTTTTTTCCTCTGCCTGTTCTTCAAAACTTTCACCCACCGAGGGAACCGGATTTTCGGCTTTAAGTGTCTGTAGTCCGGCCAACATTAAAAATATACTGATCAAAAATTTCATACTAATGTTCCCCCACCACAACCCGAAGGAGTTCGGAAACTGTAGTAAGTCCTTGTTTTAATTTCTCCATGGCGTCTTCCTGTAGGGTATTCACTTTGGCCATGGACTTAATTTCACTCTCCGATAGGCCTTTTTGAATGGCATTTCTTAATTCGGAATTTAATAGTAAAAGTTCAAACACGCCCATTCTACCCTTAAACCCTGTAAAATCGCAATTTTTACACCCCACTTCCACAGGACATGAGTCGGGCAAATTGGGCAATAGGGCTTTTTGATCTGGAGTGGGAGCTTCCCATTTGTGGCAATCGGGACAGATTTTACGAATAAGGCGCTGGGCCATTACTCCGATTAAAGCGCTTCCAATTAAAAATGGCTTTACTTTTAAATCCAAAAGGCGGGTGAGAGCGGAAACCGAATCGTTGGTATGTAAAGTGGAAAAAACCAAGTGGCCTGTTTGGGCTGCCTGCAAGGCCATAAAAGCTGTTTCTTCGTCGCGAATTTCTCCCACTAACATCACATCAGGGTCTTGCCGCAAAAGAGACCTTAAAGTAGTAGAAAAATTAAGCCCCGCTTTTTCATTTACCTGCACCTGATTGGCTCCGTTCAATCTGTATTCAATTGGATCTTCAACGGTGCAAATGTTAATATCTTTATGCAAGATTTCCCGTAATGCCGCATATAAAGTGGAAGATTTACCGCTTCCTGTAGGGCCTGTAACAAAAAAGATGCCTTGCGGCTTGTGGATAATTTGCTTTATGGAATTCAGGATGTATGGGGGCATTCCCAGCTTATGCAAGTCCGCAATATGGGTGCGATGTCTCAATATCCTAAGAACCACCTTTTCTCCGAGACGAGTGGGAAGGGTACTTACCCTAATATCCATGGAATCTCCCCGGTATACCCATTTCATGCGTCCATCGTGAGGAAGGCGCTTTTCGGCAATGTCCAAATCGGATAATATTTTCACCCGAGAAACTAAGGGGGCCTGAATCCATTTTGGCAAATCCAATTTATCCCGAAGCATACCGTCTTTGCGATACCTTATTTTTACCCCTTCTTCTCCAGGTTCCACATGAATATCAGTGGCTCCTTCCTGAATAGCCCCTTCAATAACATCTTTCACCAGTTTCACTACAGGCTCCGCCTGGCTCTTTTCCTTGAGCTTTTCAATAGAGCCTTCATCTTCCACTTCAATTTCAGCCTGGATTAAGCTCCAATCCGTGGATGTGGTTTCTTCAGCCTGGGAATTAAGTTTTTTATAAAGCTCTTCGAACTCCCTGGCGTCCATTTCTTCCAGTGAAATTTCTGTTCCCAGACGAAGCTCTAACGCCTCAATGGCCAACTCTTCATATTTATCTGTGGCAAAAGTTTTAACACTGCCATTTACCAATGGGAAACAACGGAATTTATTGCAAAAATCCATTCCTAAAACTGAAAGTGTTTGAGCGTCTATTTCCACAATAATTAGCTATAAAGGATTGAATTTATAAATTAAAAGACAATTTGCCGAATCATAATTTAGCCAAATTCAAGTTTAAACCCAAGCTGAATGCTTTTTAGCGATTTTTCTATTTTATCCATGTGTAGGGAAACAAATTCTTTATGTTGGTTTAGTGGAAATCAGGGGTATATTTCGTGGATATTTCGGCAATTAAAAAAAAGCTGGACAACTCAGTTGATTCCAGCGCTTCAGATAATCATTTTCCCCATAAAATTGCAGAATTAGCTGAAGCTATAGCCCTTGCGGCCAACAAGTCTGAAAGCTCTGAAGAAAAGATAAGAAGAAAAAACCTAGCCCCCCTTTTAGCCAATAACCAGGCGAAAAATTTCATATTTGAAATGACCGACAGAATCGCCCGATTAAAAAACCCGGAACTGCAAAGCGAAGTCTTTAATCAGCTATTGACAAAATACAATGCCGCCAAAATGTTTTCAGGAAAGCAAAAAATTCTTCTTCAAATTTTTCCGTGGTTATCCAGTATTTTTCCAAATTACAGCGGCTTAAAAATTCTGGAAGAATTGCAAAAACAAAGTGAAGGGGTCATCAAAGTATGGGATTTAAATAACATATCTCCTTACATGGAAAAAACGAAGCACAAAGGTATAAGGACTAACATAAACTTATTAGGGGAGGCCATATTAGGAGAAGATGAAGCCCAAAAACGGCTTAACAGTTATGAACAATTGTTAAGCGAGCCGAAAATAGATTACATATCCGTTAAACTATCTTCGCTATACAGCCAGTTTTCCCCCTTATCCTGGAAAAGCTCTGAAGGCATTATCGCGCAAAGATTGGAAAAGCTTTTTTCATTATGTATGGACACAAATTCAAAGCAAATAAAGTTCATTAATTTTGACATGGAATATTACGCGGAGCTTGAATTTGTGATTGAACTTTTCAAATCCACTTTATCCAAGGATAAGTTTAAAAACCTTAGTGCCGGAGTCGCCATTCAATGTTATTTACCCAATTCCGAAAATGTATACCATTCTTTATTGGAATTCGCAAAACAAAGGGTTGAAAATAAGGGTGCCCCTATAAAAATACGCTTGGTAAAAGGGGCGAATTTAAATGTGGAAAAGGCTGAATCAAGTATCAAAAATTGGCCTCTTCCCATGTATAAAACAAAAACTGAAGTGGATGCCAATTTTAAGAGAATGTTAGATTTAAGCTTACAGCCAGACAATCTTAAATACATCCATATTGGAATCGCTAGCCATAACATATTCGATATTTCCTATGGCCTTTTTTTATGGGGCAAAAATAATTATTCAAAAAGTATCAGTTTTGAAATGCTGGAAGGAATGGCCCCTGCCCTTTCCAGGGTTCTGGCCGAAATTTGCCAAAATGTAATTCTATACACTCCCATTGTTTCCCCCAAAGATTTTCATAGCGCCATTGCCTATCTTGTGCGACGTTTAGATGAAAACACCACTGATGGAAATTTTTTAAGGGAGATTTTTTCCCTTGCAGTTGGAAATTCTGCCTGGGAAAAACAAAAAGAACATTTTTATGAGTCCTTTAAACTAAAGGAGCATAAAAATAAATTTAATGAAAATTCAATCAAAACTGCATCCGAAAGGTTCGACGCTGAAGAAAATTTTACGAATTGCACCGATAGCGATTGGCGGGAAATAGAAATCAGGGCCAAAGTTCGGGATAGTTTTAAAAAAATTTCTCAATTGGAAATCGAACCCATTCCCCTATGTGTTGAAGGGCGACATATTAACCTCAGCGATACAGAAACTGGTTCATCTCCGAACCCTGGAGAGAAAAGAGCCTACACTTATTCAGTAGCTAATATTGGAATTGTGGATAATGCCTTCAGCAGCGCCGCCAATGGCCATAAAGATTGGGACTCCCTGGATATTAACATACGCAAAAACATTCTCACCAAATGCGCAGAACTTATAGAGAAAAACAGGTTCCATTTAGCAGCAACCATGGCCTATGATGTAAGCAAATCTGTCTACGAAGGAGATGGAGAAGTTTCAGAAGCCATAGATTTTGCCAACTATTATATCAAAAATTATCAAAATCATTTAAAGCTATGCCCCCAGTTGGAGAGTAAAAGCCTGGGAACTGTTGTGGTGGCTCCTCCCTGGAACTTCCCCCTGGCCATACCGGCGGGAGGGATTTTTGCGGCTTTAAGTGCTGGCAATTCAGTTATCCTAAAACCTGCGCCTGAAGCGGTATTAACCAGTTGGGAATTGTGCAAAATTCTATGGGAAGCCGGAGTTCCCAAAAATGTATTGCAATTTTTGCCCTGTCGCGATGACCAAACGGGCAAGCATTTAATTTGCCATGAAAGGGCTCAGGCGGTGATACTAACGGGATCGCTGGAAACAGCCAGGTTATTTTATAGTTGGAAACCCGAATTGAATTTATTTGCAGAAACATCCGGCAAAAATTCCATCATCGTCAGCTCCCAGGCTGACTTGGATTTAGCCGTACAGGGAATTGTACATTCTGCTTTTTCCCACAATGGCCAAAAGTGCAGTGCTTGCAGCCTGCTCATTTTACCAAAGGATGTTTATGCCAATAAAAAATTTTTGAGTCAATTAAAAGATGCAACAGCCTCTCTCCCTGCGGGGCATTCTTATGATTTTAAAAATAAAATTACGGGCCTTAGTCTTGAACCCGAAAGCAAATTAAAAAGAGCACTTAGCCAGCTAGATGACGGGGAAAGCTGGCTTTTAGAACCCAGAAACATTGAAGGACGAATATGGACCCCTGGGATTAAACTGGGAGTTAAACCGGGATCTTGGTTTCAGCAAAATGAATGTTTCGGACCTGTATTGGGAATTATTTGCGC
Organism: Fibrobacteria bacterium; assembly: GCA_050294405.1. GTDB lineage: Bacteria > Fibrobacterota > Fibrobacteria > UBA11236 > JADFYW01 > JBNKOC01. The sequence continues at coordinate 71,455 of JBNKOC010000019.1, forward strand.
TGAGGATTTAAGGGGTGCCGTGCGCATTGCAAACGAAAATATGTTTGGTCTTACCGCAGGCTTGTATAGTCTTGACCCTTTGGAAATTGACTATTGGAAAAAACATATTGAGGCCGGTAACTTGTATGTAAACAGATCTATTACCGGTGCGATTGTTCAAAGACAGCCTTTCGGTGGTTGGAAAAATTCAGTGGTTGGAAAAGGGGCCAAGGCTGGAGGTCCAAATTATCTTTGGCAATTCTGCCAAAACAGCATGCCAATAAATGGAGAATATCAAAACATGCTCCCCAGTAATTTGAAAAATTATTGGAAAGAAAAAACTGCCGATTATCTAAGCCAAACGGATTGGAAAATCTTTTTAGAATACCTTGGGGACTTTCATTATTCCTGGAACGAACATTTTGCCGAAGCTAAAGATTTTACCGGCCTTAAATACGAATCCAACTTCTTTCAATACAAACCCCATGCTAAATTATTGTTTCGAGTGCAAAAGAAAGACCAGGCCCTGGAAGTATTAAAAATAGTAATGGCCGCTTCCATAACCGCTAACAAGCTTGAAATTTCCGCAGCGCTTAACGATTACCATTTCGAAAAACTGGCTGATATCCATAATGTTTCTTATATATGCGAAGACCTCCCCCATTTAATACAGCGCTTGCCTCAGGAGCCTGTAGGGCTGCGCTATTTTTCCCTGGAACCTCCAAAAAGAAAGCTTTTAGAACAATTGAGGAAAACAAACATATATTTCAATTCTGGACCGGTTTCCCAAAGCGGTTATTTAGAATTAAAAGCTTTTTTACGGGAACAGAGCGTTTGTCATTTAATTCACAGATACGGAAATATTACCGTTTAGCATAATAAAAAAGCCCCAGCCATTTCTGGCCAGGGCTCTTCTCGTGCATCCAAAAAAACTTAAGCGTCAGCTTCTTCCTGCTGAAGCCTTAAAAGCCTTTTATTTAAGGCTTGCCGGGTCAGCCCAATAATTTTTGCAGCTTTAGACTGATTGTAATTTGTCCTTTTTAAAGCTTCTCTAATGAGTTCCAAATTAACTTGTCTTAAAGTGGGTAAAGTTTTTGAAAAAATCACCTGGGAATCCTGATTCATGTATTCCATGGTTTTTGGAATAGTCACAACTTCGTTTTTGCGTCCAGGTTTTTTACCGGTACTATGATATACGATGCTTGTTTGAACCATTCCCATCCAAAAATCGTCTTCCGTATTTTCTATGTTAAGTTTCTTAACATGCCATTTAAAAATTTCACCTTTCCCGCTTTTAGAGTAATTTTTTTGCTCGAGAAAAAATTCCCCTTCTGGATTTACCCGCGTGGAAAATTGCCGCATAAATTCCGGTGAAGTATCGCTTCCGCAAATCACGTTAATATTTTGAACCTCCAGCTCCCCACTTCCGTATCCGAAAGCTTCCTCAAAAAGCTTATTAGCTGTATTGATTTTCGTAACCCCTCCAGCATCCCGGCTGATAATAGCCAGAGGAACGGGAAGGTTTTCAAAGGCCTTAATGGAATAGTCCAGCTTTGACTGGGACTCTGGCGCTGATTTTAAACTTGTTGGAGTCAATCTGCATTCTGAAACCACACCATGAACCGTAGCGTAATCAAATGGAGATTCAATTACATCCACAATGCCCAATTGGATGGTTTTTTTAAATATTTCTCTGGTCCATTTATGGGTTAGCAAGATTACTTGACAGTAGGCGTTTTTTATATTTTCCCGGTTGAACTCCATAATATTGGAATTTGCTGCCACATCCTCACTAATGAATAAGATATTGATAAATTTCTTTTTAAGAATTTCCAGACCCTGGACCCAATTGTCCACGCTTTCCACTTCTCCATATTCTTCTAATAAGCTCACCAGTGGCTGAGTGTTCATTTTTCCGTTGTCTATAATTAGCGTATGGGTAATCATATTTCTCCCTTCCGTTTTGTAGGGGGTTAACGCAAAGATTAGACCATTTCTAAAAATGAAGACAAATCGAGCTTTTTAAATGAAAAAAGCCAATTTGAAATTATTTCTTCCAGAAAAAAGCTTTACAGAGTCAAATTTGATTTACATCCTTGTAAAACTTTTTTTACATCTGAAACTCATTTTGCAGGTATTTTAAAGGGGATTTTTAATGGACTCTCCCAAAGTCAGGCTTCGGATTTCCTGAAATACCCGTTGCTGCAATTCCAGGTCTTCGGGCCTAATGGTATTTCGTCCACTCAAGCGGGTAAAAACGTGAAGTGGTGAGTCCAACATTTTTAATTTTTTCTCACCCCCACCAGAGTTTTTCAGACCTTTATACATAATTAAGCCGCTTATGGGATCGGCAACTTTGTCGCCTTTGGATTTATAAATGTAGAGGTTGGTTCCGGAAGGAAGATTCAACCCATCTTCAAGACGGTGCCGGATTTTATTAATCACTTCAAACAATTCATAAAGAGCTTCCTGTGGGCGATTGGCGTACCAATGGGCCAATTCTTCTTCCTCTGGAGTGGAAATAGAATTGCCGATAATAGGGCCAATCATATCCACCAGGGATAAAATTTTAGCCCCAGGCACCACAATAGCATCCACCATTATGAGATTTTTTGGCTGAGTTAAGTTTTTAAAAAAGCCCCTTTCCAACATTTCCACTATTAGGGCTCCTCCGGTAGAGCTTCCTGCCAGGGTTATGTTTTCAAATCCCAAATCTGACAAACGCTTATACTCATCCATTATGGGTTTTTGCCAGTCCTCCCAGCTGCTTTCCTTAAATGCTTTATAGTTTCGTCCATGGCCCCCCAGTAAAACTCTGGAAAGCAAGAAATCCTGAGTACTGTCTCTAAAATTTGAAAAATCCAGCCACTCATAAGTAGTGGCCGTAAACCCATGTACGGCTATAACCACAGGAACCTGTTTTAAGGAGTCAGAAGGGTTGGGAAAACTGTCGGAGACTAAATAAGAAAGGCTGTCAAATACCATGTTTCCATCAAGCATAGTTTCATGATCGATTTCCGCCTCGGTAATTTCACAATTTTGAAGGCTTAAAGATAAGGCCAACAACAGCAATACTAACATTAAATTCCGTTTCATTTATTACCTCCCAAAGAAAAGGGAAACTCCCAGGACATTTTGCTGTGAAGGGGGTACACTACGCCTTGGCCGTTAGCAAGATTAAATCCAAATTGAAAATTAGGGCCGCCCCAAACCGGATGTATGGCAAATCGGGAACCAAATCCCACTCCATATATAAATGAAATATTACTCTCATAAACATCGAAACCTTCCGTATCGATATAAGCATAGCCCCACATTAATCGAATGGACGGCTGCCAGAGCTTATCCGTTCTGAAAAATAAGGCCGGTAAAAATTCCATTTTATCCTGGCGCAAAGCTAAAGAGTTTATGCCGGACCCCAGTTTGGAGCTGGTGTAGGATATTTCCAACTGCAAGCGATGGCTCCACAATTTTTGGTGGGAAAGAGAAAGGGAAACTCCATTGTACCAAAAACCGTTATGTTCTTTTTGAAACTGAAGCCCGGGTCGAAGCAAAAGATCACCCCCGACCTGCCCTATTGCGAAAACAGGCATAAACATCAAACTGATCCCTAGGAAGGACCGAATTGTTTTTAGCATAAATGTTCTCCAACTTAACGTAAAAATGAATATAAAAAAAACTGAGCCTGTTTTAAAGCTCAGTTTTTAAAATTCCTAAAAAATATAATTGAATTAAAATTTATGCTTTAGGAGCAAAATCAGCCGGGCGGCGCGCGTAACTCTGTTTTAAAGGATGGCTGGCCTCGTTTTTATCCACATAGAAACTTACCCATTCTGCCAAACGACGACCCAAACTCACCGCACCTTGTTGGTAATCTTCTTTTTCAGGAGCGGCTGCGGAAATAGCACCGTAATGAGAACTATGGGTGGCAGTGGCGTAGTCCGTCACACCGAAAACCATAAAGCCAAAATTCAATAACATAGATAACAATTCCATACATAGTATTTCGGAGCCTCCGCCAGAAGAACCAGAGCTGCTGAAGCTGCAAGCGAACTTTCCATCAACATGAGACCAAACAGTATGGGGCAAATCATCCCACCATTTTTTAGCTTCCCAGGGAATAGCCCCGTAATGAGTAGGAGTGCCGAACGCAAGGCCGTCGCACCAGATAATATCATCACCAGTCGCCTTCTCCAGTGGTAACATGCGGATTTCGCAGTTAGAAACTTCTTTCGCGCCTTGAGCTACGAATTCGGCCAACTTTTCGGTGTTGCCTGAGTCTGATTTGTATAAAATTAAAACTTTTCCCATTTATCTGAATCGCCTTTTTTTTAAACTAATATAAACTTTCCATAAAGGTATCCAATCCCCCTTAAAATCATTGGTACACTTTAGTTGAAATGAGGTATATTTTAAGCAGCTTCCTGGGTTTTTATGGGCCCAGTGCCGTTAAAAATCACCAAAAATCAGGATTATTTCCCAATATTTAAAGGTTGTTGCAAATAATAAGACTTTTTGAACGATTTGTAAAAGTTAGGCAGCCCATATAGTGGTTTTTGGCTGCCTATCATAAATAATCCGCTTCACTTTTATCTTCCCATAGGAAAATAAGACCATAAAATACCATTTAGCAACATAGGCCTTATTTTTAAGAACGTTCAAATAGATAGTGGCCTACCAACCATTCTTGTCCTTTGTTATATCCGAACAATTCCGCGCAAGCCATAAAAAACACCCTCCAATATACAAACCATTTCAAAGCTTCTTTTTGGCCATATGTGCTTTCTAAAATGGGCATGATTTTATCTTTATTTTTATCCAGATTTTGCAGCCAATGTTCAGATGTTTTTTGATAATGGCTGCCGCTCACTTCCCAGCTTCTTTTCACTTCCAAATCCTCATCAAACTTAGATAACAAGTTGTATGAGGGCATTTGCCCCCCGGTAAAAAAATAACGGGCCATCCAATCTGTCTCATCCACAGGTTCAAACTTATAAGCCAGATTTTTATGGCAAAATATATGTGCGAATAGTTTTCCATCCGGTTTCAACCAACGGGATACTTTTTGAAAAAGCAGTTTATAGTTGCGCATATGTTCAAACATTTCAATACTTACAATTCGATTGAATTTTAATTCCAGTTCCAGCTCATTAATATCTGCCGTTATGATTTTAATGTTGCTAACACCCAATTTTTGGGCCCTTTCCATTATAAATTCTTTTTGAGGTCTGGAGTTTGAAACCAAAGTGAATCGACTTGTGGGAAATTTTTTAGCGGCGTAGAGGGAAAAAGATCCCCAACCGCAACCCAAATCTAAAATATCCATGTTATCAGAAATTTCCGCTCGCTGGCAATAGAGTTCAAGCATGGCAGCTTCTGCCTCCGAAAGACTTTCCGTTCCCCTCGGATAATAGCAAGAGGAGTATTTTAGATTTTCTCCCAGGCACAATTCAAAAAATTTTGGGGGAAGTTCGTAGTGCTGTTCATTGGCTTCTTGTGTATGAACAGCAATGGGGCTATTTTTTAAATCTTCCACATAAGCGGACATTCCTTTTTCAAAATGCAGTCTTTCTTCGCTGCGAATTCGCTCTGCGCATAATTTTCGAATAAAATGGCGTATTACAAAATCAGGCAGTTTATTTTTTTCCATTAAGGCATAACCTAATTTATACATATTGCTCCTTTTCCATTTTTTCCCCAGGCCTTTTTCTAGGAAACCAAGGTACAAATGGGCTTGTGGATAACTGGTATTCCAGATACAACCTTCCCCTGGACTTTAACGCTTGTTTTTCTGTTTCGGGGATTCCGGTGACAAATAAATAGAAATACAGCATAAGGGCTGGTAACATGAGACATAAGAAACCCCAGGGCTCTCCAAGCACATATAATGCAAAAGAACACCAGGCGATAAATCCAAAAAAGTAATTGGGGTGACGGGAGTACGCCCACAGGCCGGTATTGCACACCTTTCCTTTATTTTCGGCTTTGGCTTTGAATGCCTTGAGTTGCATATCCGCTGTGGCCTCCCCAATAATAGCCAAGGCGAATAGCAGCAATGCCCCATATTGAAAAGGTCCAAAACGAACATCAGGAGAAAGCGCCTGAACCAAAACCGGACTGGCCAGGGCTACGGCTAATACCCCCTGAAAATGGAAAAACAAAAAGAACTTAATATCCAGGTTGGAAGCCCAGCGTTTTTGAATGGACAGGTAGCGCCCGTCTTCAGGTCCTTTGGCGCTGCGCCCGAAAAGATAGGAAGCAAGGCGAAAAGAATATAATGCCATGAGTATCGCCAAAAGACCCGTTTTGGCATTTTGCCAATATAGGGTACCCCAGTACCCTATAGAAACCAGGCCAATTCCAGCAGCCCAGGCAGTATCCACCCAGCTAGCCTTGGTTGTCTTTTTATAAGCCCAAAAAACCAGATTCATGACCACAAACATCAGGAATAGATTAATTGCTATACTCGTATAAATGCTCATGTTATTTCACCGATAAATTTTTAAGCGATGTGGATATTAAAATTTTTTCTGTAATGAAAATCGCCAATAGCACTACTGGAAATAAAAATAACCAGCTAATAACCCCATAGGCCTGTTGCAATACCAGGCTTAAACCGGACTCCCAAAACTCAGTTCCCGAAAAAGGATTTAATTTGGAAATATCCAGTGGGTAGCTGTCTTTTCCAAATACAAAGCGTCCTGTATTTATAAAGGGGATTATGGCTATTATCTGCAAGGGATAAACGGCCTGCAATGCGAGCTGAACCAGTAACTGATTAAGGCCCATGAGTTTTGCTGTCACGATACCCAGGACCGTAGTAGCCCCAATCACCGGAAAGATACCTAAATAAGCACCAAGACAAACTGCCTGAGAAATTTTTCGAGGACTTAACCCTTCTAAAAGCAGTTGCTTAACAGTGCTTTTTATTTTTCCCAAAGGATTTTTCATAACCCTATCTACGAAAAATATCTGTCCAGGGTTGATCTTTTTTCAATTTTTGCAATTGCCAAAACATATACCCTGAAATGGCAAAATTTCCCATAGTAAAAATAAACAAAAACCAGCCCAATCGTTTTAGCCATCCGCTTTCTTTGTAAACAACGAAAACGAAAAAAGCCACGAAGCCAAAATAGGCATCCATAAGGGTGGCTCTGCCCCAAGCGTCTTCCCAAATGCGAGCCCCACCCACAAAAACATTTTCCACTAAGCTGGCTTCAATGGTTTGCCAAAGCAAACTTAAAAAAACCAACGCAAAAATAATTTTCAGTAAAAGTTTGGAATCCATTATTTCTCATAACATAGTTGCGATGTTCCCAAATAGCCTGTGTCAAAACCTGCCTGGCAATACACCATGTAATAAATCCACAAGTTGAAAAAATAAGAATCATATCCATGGGGTTTTATTTTTTCCCAGTTGGCTGTAAAACTCTGTTTCCAAAGACCTAGCGTTTGGGCGTAATGCTTGCCCATTTCAAAATCTTCCAGTTGTTTAAAACCGACTTTTTCACAGGCATTTTCCTTTAATACTTTGCGGGATGGAACACAACTCCCCGGAAAAATATACCTCTGGATAAAATCGCAGCTTTTGCGGTATTCCTCGTATTGCTCGTCATTAATGGTAATGGATTGAAGGGCAAAACGTCCACCTGGTTTCAATATGGAATAACATTTTTCAAAAAAACCCTGCAAATACTCGTGGCCCACAGCCTCTATCATTTCCACCGAGACGATGGCATCAAACTGGCCTTCAATATTTCGATAGTCCATAAGTTTAATTTCAACCATTTCTTCGAGACCTTCTTCTCGTATGCGGTTATTTACATAAGCAAATTGTTCTTTGGATAAAGTCAAACTGGTTACTTTACATTTTTTCAATTTTGCAAGACTAAGAGCCATGTATCCCCAGCCAGAACCAATTTCTAGCACATGGTCCCCTTCAGATACATTCGCTTTTTCCATTAAGCGCAACACTTTTCCCTTTTGGGCTTCTTCAAGGGGTTGGTTTCTCGATTCGAACAAAGCGCATGAATACATCATAGTGCTGTCCAAAAACCGAGTATACAATTCGTTTCCCAAATCGTAATGTTGCTGAATGTTTTGTTTACTTCCACTTAAGGTGTTTTTGCGGAATTTGTGGTATAACTTTTGAACCACTTCTCCAACCCAACTTAAGCCATAGCCATGATCTTTGGCGTATTCAAAGTTTTGCACAAACAATTTTAATGTTTCTAACAAATCGGGCGACTCCCAATACCCCTCACAGTAAGAGGTTCCAAAACCAACATCCCCGTTCCAAAGCAGGGAATTGAAAAAGCGGTTGTCTTTTACGCGCATCACTCCTTGATAGCCTCTGTTATTTTGAGGTTTTATAATTTCTCTGCCATCCGGAAGTATTAGCCTTAAGCTGCCAATTTTCCATTGTCCTAGGTAATCCAGAAAAAACTTCAAACCTAACTTCTGAGAGACGGAAAGGTTTATTTTGCCGGTTTCATAACTGGCGGCGGTAGATATCATGTTTGTCTCCTGTGCTTTTTGGCGGAGTTGGAAAACATGTGTTGAAGTTTTTCCAGATAATCTCCGGTAAGCAATCTTTGTAAAAAAACAGGTTTAGTGTAGCATTGGGTTTTGTCCGAAATAGGAACAGGCTTATCGAATACATGGAGCTTTTTAAAAAAGTATAACTTGAAAGCCTGCCAACCTATTCTGGAGGTGGTTAAAAAAACAGCTGGAGTATTTTTTAACAAAATTTTTAAAATTCCCGCTTTGCTAAATGGAATAGCTTTTCCTTTTACAAAACTAGAAAAAAACATTTGGCTGTCTTTGATTAAGTTAATTTCAATAAAAAACTCCTCACCCGACTCTTTTAGCTTTAAAGCATATTCTCCTTCCACCTTATTAAAAGGAGAAACATGGAATTTTTTTTGAATTGTCCAAAAAAAAGCGCCATCTGAATTTTTTGCGCTCGCTACATCTACCCGATAGATATGCTTTTCCCCGAATGTGTTATTTATTTCAAGAATTAAATCAAAAAAATTCCCTTTTCGGTCTTTTCCTATGTAGAAGTTAACTGGATTGAATCCAAAAGAAGCGATGGCTGGAGAAGTAATCAAATAGGTTTTGAAGGGTTTAGCGCCCCAGTTCCATTTTTCATACAATAAGCCTAACTTAGAATTGATGGAATCCTTTCCAGGAAGCAGGTAATTTTTTGGGGAAACTTTTAATAAGCTGGCTCTATCTGCACTTGCCACCGGATAAAGATTTGAAAATTCATTTGATGAATTTAAATCCAAAACAAATAGCAGCATATTGTAGCTGAATTTATGTTCCACAGGGTTGCTTCGCCTGTGGTATACATGGGCATCCACTACGCCTGCTTTCACCAATCCACTCCGAAATATTTTGTGGCTAGATCTACGGAAGACTTGATTCCATCTTCATGAAAACCAAATCCGAAATAACTGCCACAGAAGTAACTATTGTTTTTTCCATTCAGATTTTTGATTTCTTCTCTGGCTTTAAGGGACTCCACGGTAAAAGTGGGGTGGTTAAAATGCACCTCACGAATGATTTTATCCTCTTTAATCTTACCTGGTTGGTTCAGAGTCACAAAATACTGGTTCTTCGCCTTAAAGCCCTGAAGTTGGTTCATTTGGTATGTCATGGTAACCGGATTTTTTCCCTCTTTTGACTTTTCCCGATAAAAATTCCAGCTAGCCCAGGACCTTTTGCCTTCAGGCATCACCTGTGAATCGCTGTGAAGGACCACGGAATTTTTTTGATACTCCCACACTCCAAAGTTCTTTCTTTCTTCCTCTGTTGGGTTTTCCAGAAGACTCAAAACTTGGTCCGCATGAAGGGAAAAAATAACTTTATCAAAATCCATAGGCTCAGCCTGTCCGTTTTTAAAATGGATGCGCACACCTTTTTCATTTCTTTCCACATGGCTAATCTGCGAAGAGTTATGTATGGTCCCCTTAAAATTTGTTGTAAATTTTTTCAAATAACTGTGGCTTCCTCCCACTACGGTTTGCCATTGGGGCCTTTGGTAAAGATTAAATAGCCCGTGGTTCTTAAAGAAAGATAAAAAGGATTCCGCCGGAAAAGTCATCATTTCTGCCTGAGAAGTTGACCAAATAGAAGCCCCCATAGGGACTATGTAATGATCGATGAGACTTGAAGAAATGTTTAACTTTTTCAAAAATTCTCCCAGGCTGAGCCCTTTCACCGATTCCGGGATTTCGATACTTTTTAACGCCCGAGAATTAAAGCTGATGAGCTCCAGCATGAATTTCCAATAGGAAGGCTTTATCCCGTTATTTCCGGCCAATAAAAAGGACGCTAGGGAATCAAAGCTGTATTGGAAGTTTGAATTTTCGCAATAATACCCAAAGGACATATTTGTATCCCGAACTTCAACCTGGAGCTGGTTGAAAAATTTATGGAGGTTGGGGTAATTCCAGTTGTTGCAGACAATAAAACCCATATCGATTCCAATCCCGGCATCGGGGCCTTGCTCCAGTACGACTGTGTAAGTGTGCCCTCCAATTTTCAGCTCTTTTTCAAACAAGTGAACTTCATGGGAATTCTGCAGCATATGGGCTATGCTCACCCCAGAAATCCCAGCTCCAATTACGGCTATTTTCTCCATATTCCTTACTTTTGGTTCGTTTTGCCTATCTACGGGGGGAACAAAGAATTAGTTGGATTTTTTTTTAGACTTTTCAACTCTGGCTGTCGTAGACAAGTCAAATGCTAGTTATATTGTCAGAACCAAAAAGTAAACAGTCCGGAGCCAGCTCTCTGGAAACAGGAGGTAAAAAAATCTCTTCCGGCGGACAACAAATAGATTCTACCCCTGCTGTTTTGTTGCAGGAAGTGGCAAACGGCAATAAAAGGGCGTTCCAGCAGTTGTATGGAATTTATTCTCAGCCCATAGCCAGTTTCCTTTCGAAAAGAACCAATTTGTCAGAACAAATTGAAGAAATACTGCAGGAGATATTTTTGACCATTTGGAAAAAGGCCAGCTACTATAATTCGGCAAAGGGCAATCCGGAGCAATGGATTTTTACCATAGCCAGGAATAAACTTTACGATTACTGGAGAAAAGTAGATAGGCTGGGCGAAACCATTCAGTCAGACTGGGACCATTTTGCAGATTGGGAAAATTTTATTCCCGGGGAACTCTCTGTGAGTTTGGAAAGCGCTATGAATACATTGACCGAGGATTACAGGCAGATTATAAAAATGGTTTATTTTGAGGGGTACACACAAAAAGAGTGCTCTGAAAAAATGGGACAACCGCTGGGAACAGTTAAATGGAAAATCCCTAAAGCGCTAGGTCAGTTAAAAAAGGAATTAGAAAAAAAAAGTTTGAGGTATGAATATGAAACATCCGGCTGAGTCTTATTTAAGAGATTTTGCCTCAGGCTGTCAAGACATAACCATGAGGCTGTTGGTGGAAACCCACCTGCATTTTTGTAACGAATGTTCGGATAAAGTCCAGAGCATGAGAAATAGATTTATAAAAGGAATAGAAGCTGAAAAAAGCCAGAGCCCTGATTTGGATTTCGATAAAATATTCAATCAACTCTCCGAAGAGATTGTCGATCATCCGGGAATAGATGTTCAAAACCATTTTGACAGTAACATTTTACCGGATTTTTTAAATGCCGAAATTATGGATGAAAAACAATGGAAGTGGACAAGCATGTGGCCATCTAAAGGAAAAATAGGCACTGTCCTCACAGACAAATCTACAGGATTTTCCCTCCACCTTGGCTATTTTGCCCCGGATGTTAAGACTCCAGGCCATAAGCACAACGAGGATGAAATAACGGTTATGTTAAAGGGCGGCTACAGCTACAATGACAAAGACGTAAATGTGGGAGACTGGGATATTGCTCCTAAGGGAACGGAACACTCTCCCATTATTCACCCCGATGAGGAATGTTGGTGCCTGGTTAGGGCAAAAACATCCGGGGCCATTGATTTTACAGGTATCTCAGCCTGGAGAAAGCCCATTATTATGGGAATGAACATGGCTGAAAAATATTTATCCTAGAAACTCAGAACCGGAAAATTCCCTATGAAAACATCAGCTGTATTAGCCACTGCACTTGTTTTGATTCAAATTAGTAAAGCCAAGCCCAGTCTGGAAAAAGTTCAGGGGAAAACCTTTGACTTAAGAACCAACAATTTAATATATGTGGAAAATAGAGTTAGAAATTATTTTAATTCAAATCTACTCAACGCCCAGGTTTGGTATGTTACTCAGGAAAAAGATACTTTAGCCCAAAAAAAACTGACATACAAACATTCAGCTTTGAGACCCGATGTAGAGTTTAATCAATTTCAAAATGATTACTATTTAAAAGTAGTTAACGAGGCGAATACCGTACATATTACTTTTAAAGAGGGAAAAACAAAATTTGAAAAATCAATATCAGTACCCGAAAATGCGGTTATTGATGGAGGGATCAGGAATTTTGTGATTGGCAATTTGGAGAAAATTCTAAACAACAATACTCTTAGTTTTCCTCTGGTAGTTCCCGAGAGAGCAGCCTATTATTACTTTGAAGTTAAAATGGAAAAAAAAATTGATAACAATACCATTTTATTTTCCATGAGTCCGAAAAATGTATTCCTTTCCCTGTTAGCTCCAAAGATTGAATTCTATTATAATATCCCTTCTCAGGAATTAGAACTCTACACGGGTATTTCCGATATTAAAGATAAAAAAGGAAAAAACCTGCAGGTTAAAATAGAATACTCCAAAGAAACCCTGCCCGCAAAGCTTTAAACCACATTAAGAAAGAGCCTTGGAATACGTATCCAAAGCTCTCTGACGGGCAAATTTATGGTCCACAATTGGCTCTGGGTAATTTTTAGAATTTAATTCGGGTATATATTTATTAGCATAGCTTAAATCTGAATCAAATTTTTTCAATTGTTCATGAGGGTTGAATATGCGAAAATAAGGAGCCGCATCGCAGCCGGTCCCAGCCGCCCACTGCCAGTTTCCATTATTGGAAGATAATTCATAATCCAGTAACTTTTGGGCGAAGTACTTTTCTCCCCAGCGCCAATCCACCAGCAGATGTTTACACAAAAAACTAGCCGTTACCATGCGAACCCTGTTATGCATGTATCCTGTTTCATTTAATTGACGCATGCCCGCATCCACCATAGGATAGCCGGTTTTACCAAGGGTCCAAAGCTTAAATTCGGCTTTGTTATTTCTCCAGCTAATGTTATCGTATTTTTGCTTGAAGGAAGAGTTTATGACATTAGGGAAGTGAAATAATATTTGCATGAAAAACTCCCTCCATATAAGTTCATTGAAAAATGCGGGGTTATCCAGCGCATAATTTCTAATAATTTTTCTGAGGCTAATAGTACCAAACCTTAAATGAGGGCCTAAATAGCTGGTGCAATCCAGGGAGGGAATATTCCTGTTTTCTTCGTATTTATGAAGAGAATGAGTTTGGATGGGTTTCACAATCTGGCTAGACGTTTCAAAACTTAGATCTTTTAAACTGGGGAGTTTTTGGCTTTGTGAAAACAGATTTTTAAACGCAGGTTTTCCATCTGCTTCTGCCATTTCAACGGAAAATTGAGACAGCCATTTATTTTTGTATGGAGTAAAAACGGTGTAGGGCTGCCCATTGGCTTTTAGAACTTCAGTTGTTTCAAAAATCACATGATCTTTAAAGGTGAAAAAAGAAATTTGATTTTTCTTTAAAAGGGATACAACTGCCCTGTCTCTTTTTAAAGCATAAGGCTCGTAATCCCTATTCCAATACACTTTTGATGGCTTGTATTTTTCAATAATTTCCTGCCAAATTTGCTCGGGGTTTCCATAATATATTTTAAGTCCGCTTCCGTATTTTTCAAAATGATTGTGCAGTTTGGATAAGCTGTCATAAATAAAACTGACCCTCCCATCATTTTTTGGAAGCTTTTCTAAAATTATTTTATCGAAAATGAAAATGGGAAGAACGGATGGGTTTTCTTTTAAGGCGCAATATAAGGCCTTATTGTCTTCCAAACGAAGGTCTCTTCTAAGCCATAATATACATGGAGGAGGTTTCGGCATGTATTAAAGGAAATAATAATCTGGGTGAGAAAACAAAGCCATGTATATGGAAATTAATATCAATTTAAGATTTTCATCCAGCCCATCAAGAACCCAAACCAAACCCTCTTTGCCTAAATGAATGGCCCCAATGTTTTCCTTATTCTGTTCAAATAAATAGCCCTTAAAAAACAATTGGGAGGAATGTATAGATTCATTTTTCAAATATATTTTGGTGTTTTTATAAGTAAAATATGCGCTATCTGCTAAGTCCATTTTTAGAGAGAGCTTCAAACTGTCTATCTCTATATCAATCTGGAACGTTTCTTCTCCTCTAACTTTTTCCTGGTATGTATTGGAGTAATGGGTTATTATATCTTTTTGGTAATAAGAACATCGAACCACTGACTCATTATTTATGGTGTCCCTTACATAGAAGGAATAATCCTGAAACAACTCTTTACTCAATTGGGGGTACTTTCCCTTAAACTCAAGGCCAGGATTATTTTTTTCCTCCATATTTTTTCGGGGATTAAACGATGTGGATTTATACATTCCCAATTGAAAAAATTGAATGGAGGCCCCCTCCTTTTCTGCCGCTAGGCCATAACGGGTAAATTCTTCATTAAAATATCGGCTTTCATCTAATCCAGGCCGGATAGAAGAACAGGACAGTAGCCCAATAAACCCGAATAAAAAACATATATATCTCATAATTAACGAAGATAAAGAATTCGTTTCCTTTACTGAAAAGCTAAAAATCCCCGCGGCCGCTGCCAATTATGGGAGTAATTGGAAAGTATATAAGGTCAGATTCTAAATTTCTTCCTAATAAGTCCCAAAATTTGCTTTTAGATTGAGTTATTTTAGCCATTGGAAGCGCAATAGATGTGGAAACTTTAGATATATCTATTTCCCGCACACTCAGCATTTTATAATCGGCCTGGGCTCCATCTGTACGAATTAAAATGGTACCGTTACCTTGGTTAATAATTGTATTTGGGTCGGAATAAGAACACCCTTCAATGCTTGTGGAAGCGCCTGGCCAATTTCCATCATCAATAACTTCTCCAACTTTTTCCCAACCAGCAAAATTTTCCATAATTCCCTGGGAAAGGCTGTCGATATAAAGTTCCAATTTTACCTTAGAATCATTTTCCATATTGTAACAAATAAATTTCATACCTATCCATTTATTCTCAGGCAATTTATCGCCCTCCCACAAGTGGTCCTGAGTATGCAAACCTCCCCCACTCCAATATTCGCTCTCTGGATGTTTAAGTTCTTTCTCAAAATCCCATTTTCCATCGTGACGGAAACGGGCATAGTATGTTTGGGCCTGGCAATCGTCTCCCTCTGGTGAGCCATGCCCTGTGGGGTGGGTTCTAACTCCAACTACTAAGCCTCCCCAATTTTCCCCATTTAATCCGGTTTTTCGATAATATACTGTTAACTCGGTATTTAAAAAAAACTGCGCATCAATTTTTGAGTTAACCATGCTGTTTACGTGAAAACGGGGGCTATTTCCCGTTAAGGTCATTTGTCCTTCACCATTAATAATAAAACCGTCACTTTGCCCACTATGATCTTCTGTCCAGTCGCTGGGATCATACGGGTCTCGAGAGTATTTTATAGTTCGGCTTATTCCATTTCCCCAATGTATGCTATTCCATTCCTGGCTTCCTTCTAAACTGGGGTAAAATTGGGGCACTCCAAAAACATCCTCCCCGGGAAAAAGATAAGGAGAACATGCAAATACAAAAAAGGGCACTAACCAGTGCCTTTTTTTCCTTCCTAAATTGAATGTTAATTTCATTTTTTTCCAGCTGCTACCTTTTTGCTGGCCTGCATTTTTGCAACGTTAACTAAAGCCAAGTTATAATCCTTGCAATCTTTTTTCTTTTCACAATCCATATACATTTGGCAAATTCCTTTTGAGGCTTTACCTTTACACATTTTTTTCACAAACTCTTTGGCATCTTCTATTTGAGATTCAGAAACATCCTTGTTAAACTCATTTAACATTTTTGTTTTTAAGTCATTAATATTTTGGCTGTGGGCATTAAGCATTCTCTCATTTTTTTCCTGGGCTTGTTTTATTTTTAGGGCCTTTTCATCTGCCGACAGGTTGTCTTCTGAACCTTTTGTATTTCCATTATCCAGTGAAGACAAGTCTCCCTTCTTTAAAGCTTCCTTAAACTTTTCATTTTGCTCATAGGCTTCATCTCCCAATGTTTTCCTCAAATAGGCTTCTCTTGATTTTTGAACTTTATCGGGGTCTTCTTTGGCGTCCAATACATCCCCAATGAAATCCGCATCATTTTCATTAATGGCTGAATTTTTTTTAGCTGTTTCCAAGGCAAGCTCCTTTGCATTTTCATCATGGGAGCCTGAGTTAACTTCCGTTTTATTTTCTTTACATGAAATCAGTAACACCAAAAATAAAGCATTTATCAGTAAATATTTGCCATAGATTTTCATAAGTCCTCTTTATTAAAAGTGATCCAAGGTATTGTTTTTCACCCAAATTCCCCAAAAAATGCAATTAATTATACTTGCCCTTAATATATTGTATTTAGATTAAATGCAAAAAGGAAAATGCGAAATGAAAACAATTTTATGCTTTGGCGATTCGAATACTTGGGGATTTATTCCAGGATCTGAGTTTGAACGCTATTCTTATGAAAAAAGGATACCTGGTGCCCTGCAAAAATTGCTAGGCGCAAATTTTAGGGTAATTGAAGAAGCATTAAATGGACGTATGATAGCCTGGGACGATCCCCTAAATGCAGATAAAAATGGCAAAAGCCAACTTCCCTTTATTTTAGATTCTCACAGACCATTGGACTTTATTTCAATTATGTTGGGCACTAATGATTTAAAACATTATATGGGCTTGCAGCCAAAAGATTGTGCCACAGCTATTGGTGTTTTGGTAGAAATTATTAATAATGCTAATTGCGGCCCTAATAACAAGCCACCAAAAATTTTGATAATATCCCCCCCAAAAATAGTTCCTTCATCCGACCCATTTGGGAATATTTTTGATGAAGCTCCTATAAAATCTGCCCAAATGCCAGCTGAGTATGAAAAGATTGCAAACAGGTATGGTTGCCTGTTTATGGATGCCGCCTTAGAGGCAACTACTCCCGATACCGATGGAATCCATATTGATGAAAAAGGCCATTATCAAATTGCCTTTAAAATTTCTGAAATAATTAAGGAGAATATTTAAGAAAAGGAGGGTATCGGCACTGTTTTTTGATACCTTTCCCCGGCTTCATCTTCCACATTATTTTTCCCATCGGGAGGAAGAATTAAAAGTTTAAGTAGCTTAGCGTTGCTGGGAATATCAATTTTGCTGGCCTCTGAATGGACATATATTTCTTCGCCATTCTCTAAAACCCAAATAATTCTTTTCCAGTAATTTTCCTTAAAATTAATATTTGAATAGGATTCGCCTTCAAAGTCTATCTGGATTCCAGATGCATCATCAAAATTTTTCCAATATAAGGTCCATGAATCTGTTGAATTGAGTTCTTCCACCAGTGAATTTCCTGGTTGGAAAACAGGCCATTTCATTACATCCTTATAAACTTCTGTTACTTCATTAGAAGAAAACTCATGAACGTTTCCATATTCAGATTGCTGAAAAAGACCTAGCCCCCCCATATCGGCAAGAATATAGTGAACAACGCTTCCAATTACCTCGGGATTGGCTTCAATCCAACGGTAACATTCTAAAATAAGTTTCGCAGTTTCTTTGGGGCCATGAATATCCTGATCATAGTCCAACTCGCCCAAATTAATTCGCAAATCTGGCTCATTTCTAAAAGTGGACATAAAATCCCGAAAACCTCTAAAGACTTTTTCACACAATATTTCGGGTGGGATAAAAAAGCTCCGATGTTCATCATGTGTAACATTTCCTTTAACAGGAACGTCATGAATTACATGTCCCGGCCAACCGTAATGAAGGGAGCCATATTGATCAAGAGAAATAATTTCATTGGGAAGTTTATACATGGGGCCCAATTGGTTATCCCCCAGATTAGGGAAAGTGCCGGCCTCAAGTTTGCCCATATTTATTAATTCGCCAGGCCCATTATAACAAGCCACCAAGGTTGTTTCAGGAGCATACTTCCCAAATATTTTATGGGCCATTATAAAGAAATTTGAGATCTCTTGATATATTTGGCATTGCTCATCTAAGTTTTTATCTGGATCACCAACTTGATTCGCGAACCTAAACCAGGTGTTTCCATTTGCTTCATGATTCAATCGAAATTTCTTAACGCCATATTCTTTCATAATTTTGGCTATTTCAATGATTTCGTTTTCCGAAGTATCGCAATCTGCGGTCAAAGTTAAGGTAACATCATGGCCGTATTTTCGGGAATCTATAATTTGCGAAACCACATCATTTTTTTCATCTTCAAAATCCAAATTGTAATACCCGTCCGTGGAATACTCTGAGGAAGGTAACTTTGTTTTATCTGTTTCATCTTTTAATCCCCATCTGTAATGAGGCACATCTTCAGGGTGAAATAATTTTCGATTAGGCCAATTTTTATTTTTTGGATAATAACAGGCCATTAAATTAACCCCACAATGAGGGGCTCCCAATAATTCTAATGCCTTTTCAAAGGGGACATAGTCTCCCCTTTCACTACCGTTGTTGATTAACAATTCAATTTGTGGCGCAGTTTGTTTGAACCGATGTATTTTCAAAATTCTTCCTTTTCCATTCCCTCAACTAGGAAATTTACCATCTGATTTATTGGAGGAGAATTTAATAAAAATAGGGGCCAAAGATTAATATCCCTGGAATCGCCCTATTTTATTTTTTGTTTAAAAAAATTAAATAGTTCTCGCCAACATGGCATTTGACTCAAAAAGACAAATTTAGGGGGCAATGCCTATTTCTTTTCCTTTTTAACGGAGATATTTTTTAGGAATTTTTCAAACAGCGCCTTTTCTTTTTTAATAATTGTAGGAAAACCCCACATTATTACCCTGTAGTTTCTTTTGTTGGCCACAAAGCTACTTACATAATAACTCAACTCAATTCCATTTAACTTTACTTTAAAGGATCTTAAGAGAGCATTTACCTTTTTGGTTTTTATTTCCCAAGATTCCCCATCCACAAAATATTGCGATATATTTCTTATGTTCTGCTCAATGAGGTTTAAATATTCCTTATTTTCTAAGCCAATTTCTTCAGTTCCCATTATCAGATAAATGGATTTGGCGTTGTTAATTGCCAAAAACTCAAACTGAGTATTCTCGAGCTTAGAATCAAAACTAACATCATAGCCATCCAAAAAAGAAGTGTCTAATATTATTCCCTGCTTCCATAATTTAGATTCGGAATATTTCACCTTTTCTTCAATTTTTGTGATTCGAACCGTATCAATTTCAAATGAAACTAAATTACCAGGCTTAATTGTAATCTCTCCAAAATCGGTTTCCACTGTCAACCCGTTAGATTGACTATAACTTAATATTCTTCCTGTTATTTTTTTTCCGCTGCTTAACAGAACCGTATCTGAGATGCCAAGTTGTATTAATAGCAAAAGGACTAACAAAAATTTCATTTCATGGCCTCCGACAAGATTCGATTAAACTTCATTTTTTTTTCTTCCAGATAATTTTTAAGAAATTGAAATTTGTTTTTCTCAATTTTAACATTTTCTTTGGATTCAATCACCTTAAACATAATTTTTTCAAAATCTGGGTTATCTTTAAGCCTATATTCCACCGTTGTAGGAATTATTTCAAAATAATAAGAGTAATGGCTCAAACTGTCTTTCTGAAAAATTTCCTGAATTTCCTCAGGACTAAATTGGAAGGGAGGAAATAGTTGTGGGTTAATAGATGTGTATAACATTTTTTTTACTTCTAAAAAATTTTGCATCAATAAATGATAGGTCTTGCGTGTCGGTAATTTTGCGAGCCGGGATTTTACTTCGCTGGGATTGTTTTTTGATTCAAAAAGGAATTGGGTGAACTTGTTTTTCTCCTCTTCTGAAAAGCCTCCCTCCGGCGCTTTAACAAGCTCCATCCAAGCCTTTGAATTCAAGTTGTCCCACTGCTGTTTGCGCTCTTTTTTAGATGACTTCTCTATAAAATATAGCTTGTAATCATCGAACATTTTTATAGAATCAAATTCTGAGGCTAACTGCTTGTGCATTTTGGCATAAACCGTGGAGTCTAGCATATTTTCAAATTTTTCAAAATCATGCAAATATGCTTTTCTGATATCATTAATAGTTTGACCATATCCATCTAGTTTTATCAGGGAATCTAAGATAATATCAGACCATCCAAGATTTATCAAAATAAAAAATGAGAATTTTAAAAATGATTTTACATTCATGGCAGACCTAGCTAAGATATTTTTGAACTTGCAATTAATTTTTCGGCCAACTATTTATTAGAGTCTGCTGGTTTATCTTCAAAGCCGGAGACTTTTTCTATTAAATCTTTCGCAAACCTTTCACTGAAACCTGCAATAAAAGCAACAGCTACATAAAAATAAAAGTCTCTCTCTCCCAATTCGGGTTTGGCGATAAATCCTGATGCAAAAACCATGTAGGAAAATTGGGCAAATGACATTCCAATAAAAGGCTTTAATAAACCATTTAGGAAATGAAGAACGGCTGGCTGAGAGTCTTTAACCATGTTCCTAAGCCGCATTATCACACTAAGAGCGCCTCCTTGGGCTCCAACCACCCCAATCCAGGAGAGCCTTATGATGTCTTCCTCAGTAAATAAGTGTTGGTTCGCTAAATATTTATTACCTAGCCCAACGCCAAGCATAAATGCGGGAATAGCTATGATAGCAGCAGTAAGCACGCCCAGGAGGGATGTTAATAAGGGAGGCATTTCTTCAAGCTTTTTGGGTATGTTTAAAATAAACTTCACTTTTTCTCCATATTAAAGCCTCGGTTCCCCTAAATATAGATATTTTTAGAATACAAAGCTGGTCCATCTGATAATTTTGAAATATGTCCAAAAACATCAAATTTTCTACTGAAGCAAACTTCCTTCCGCAACTTTTTTAATTTTACCTCCCACCTCCACATTATATTTATTTGAATCATTTTTTGTTCTCAAATACAACTTGGATTTCCGATTGATTTCAAAACCTTGTTCTACACTTATATCAATAGAATCAATTTCAAAATATTTGTACTTTGATAGATATGCTGCCAAATTTCCGTTGCCACTCCCAGTGGCTGGATCTTCAGGCACACCAAAGTGGTCTGCAAATACTCTGCAATTCAGAGAACTTGATTCTTCATATGTTTCACTAGTAAATATTAAAAATGGTTTTGGCTCTATTTTATTAAAATGTTTATAGTACTTATTTAAATTCACTCTGCAACGCTTTACAGCATCTAAGCTTTTCAAGGGAATTATTATAAATTCAAAGCCTGTGGAGACAGCCTGAATTGGAAACAACTCATTAACATCGGTTTCATTTACCCCCAATATCGACGCAATGTCAAACGGTTTATAAACTTCATTAAATACTGGTTCTTTTTGCCTCATCCAAGTAATGTCATTTTCAAAAACTATTTTAATTTTTCCAATTTTAAGATTTAGGCTAAGTTCTGCTTGAGCAGCCTTTAACACTTCATTTCTAAGAACAAAAGCGGTACCAATGGTCGGATGACCGGCAAATGGAATTTCTTTATTTGGAGTAAATATTCGAACGGAATTTTCTTCATATTTTTGGATAAATGTTGTTTCGGAAAAATTGAATTCCCTCGCAATTGCCTGCATTCTTTCTTGATCTAAGGGAAACTCAAGTAGGACAACAGCTAGTTGATTTCCAGAGTAAGCGCCTCTGCAAAAAACATCAACTATATAAAATTTTAGTTTTTCCATTGTTTGGAATAAGAAATGGTTGAAATTTTTTATTCTCTCATTTAGAGCGGTAAGCTATTTTTAAATTTAAGATTTTATTTTTTCTGTATTGTGATCGTTATTACCTGACACAAGTCTCCAAGAGTTAAAGATACATATTAGGCGGCTTGTTTCAAAGGCTCCTTTTTCTTAATGGACTTTTTTATACCTGTAGTAAACATCTG
>JBNKOC010000020.1:0-24356 GCA_050294405.1 Fibrobacteria bacterium
GGCCTTTTTGTGGGGGTGTTAGATGACATTATGTTAGTGGAAAACTCCATGGTACTGGAAGAGCCCGCCCGCCTTATTTTATATACCGATGGAATTACCGAGTCCAAAAATGAAGAAGGGCGAATGTATGAGTTCGAAAACCTAAAAAAACAAATGGAATCCACCCGGGAACTCAGTTGCATTGAATCTCTGGAAGCTTTAATGGCCCACTTTGCCGATTTTAAACAATCCGCCGAAATATTGGACGATATTACCCTGCTTATTTGTAACTTGTAGCCTCTTTAAATTTTTCAAGTATATTTATTGACAATGGACATCCATGTTATTCCCGCATTCAAACGCATTCCTCAAGTTGTGGCTGGTTTTTCCACCCGGCAAGGCGGAGTGAGTAAGGGGCCTTTCGAGGGGTTAAACATAGGCCTTTCCACTCAGGATAAAAAAGAAGATGTGGCCAAAAACCGAATGCTGCTCCAATCTCATTTTAATTGGAAAAAAGAACCTGTAAGCCTTAACCAAATCCATTCGGATATTTTGGTGGAGGCCTCTGAAAACTGGAAGATCACCCCCGAGGCCGATGGTCTGTACACGGGCAAAACCCTGCCTTTATTAGTCTATTCCGCCGATTGTTTGCCCATTTTGTTTTATCTGTCTGATGTTAAAATTGTGGGGGCTATTCACGCTGGCTGGAGAGGAACCCAAAGCCAGATTTTAAGCAAAAGCCTTAAAAAACTGCAAGCTAAATACAAAGCCAATCTCCAATATGCTTTTATTTCTCTGGGGCCCTGTATTTCCCGCAAAAATTACGAAGTTTCCGAAGATGTTTTTCAGAAATTTTCTCCCCAGGCACGGTTGCAAAAACAAGAGAAATTTTACGTGGGAATCAGAGAAGCCAACTACGAGCAAGCCCGACAGGCGGGAGTTCCTCTGGAAAACATTGAAATGGTGCCTTATTGCAGTTTTGAAATGAAAAACTGGTTTTATTCCTACCGCAGAGACGGGGCAAAAACCGGTCGATATGGGGGCTTGATATCTCTTGCCTAGATATGGCAAAATATCTATCTAATACAGCAAAGTTTTTAACAAAAAAAAGGGGTTACCAATGCGTTCCTTTAAAACACTGATAATGGGCGCAGCTATTTTTGCTGCAACATCCTCCTACGCCATTGTGGGGTTGGGTTTTCACTGGGCTCCTGGATGGGGCAGTTCTGTAAAAGCATCTTCCGGCGATGTATTTGATATGGACCAGGGGGGCACGGCCCAATCTGCCAGTATCCTGCAAGAAAAAAGCGACAGAAACATCGGCTTTGGCGCTAAATTGTGGATTGATTTTTTGCCCTTTGTGGACATTGAAGTTTCCTCCATGATGCAGGTTTTTGAATATGGTTTGGCTCTGGATATGCAGGGGGATTTGCTGGATACTAACATCGCCCTGGAAATTGAAACCGGCCTGCCCGGCTATGAAAAAGCCAAGCCTGTTTTTGGAGTGATAAGCTCGGATTTATCCGTCAAATACCCCGTTTTTAAATTCCCCCCTGTGGTAAACATTGTAAAGTTATATGTTGGCGGCGGTGTGTCCCACTTTGTCTCCACAGCCATTTTAACTAAAGATTTTGCAGAAGATGCCATAACCTCCGGTATTGACCAAGACGACTATACGCCCCCTGCAAGCCCTTCCGAAGACCAAATTGCCGAAGATTTTGTGGACGCCATTGTGAACCAGTTTAAAGACGAAGGCCTGCAAATGGGCATAGGCGGCCATCTTTTGGTGAGCGCTAAAGCTAAAGTGCCAGTGGTTCCAATAGCTGCTTATATCGATGGCAAATACCACTTCGGTGGAAATGTGCCCAGTGGTTTTGAACGCAGCTTTTTAAGCATTCAAATTGGAGCCGCTCTGGCTTTCTAAAAAATTAGGGATAGAAATTAAAAAAGCGAGCCTTAGGCTCGCTTTTTTTTTTGGCGGTTCGGTTAACTAAGGGCTACTTTAAAAATTGATGATCGTTGTTGTGAGCGAGGCGCACGATGATGAACCGAGGATACTTAAATTGATGGCCCGCCGAGCTTGAAGGAGCCTGCGACGACCAAAAACCGGAGTTTATGTGTTATAAATGAGGATTTTGAAGAAGAGTGGAACAAAGCTCACAGCCGCGAGGGCAATTTTTAAAGATGCCCTTAACTGCTCTGTCTTAATTTGGTCATTAAAGCCACTTCGCACTTGCGGATAAACTGAAGCTGGGTTTCTTTTTTTGAAGTGTTTTTGCGAATTTTAAAATTCACTTTGGAGTTTTCAATAACATCGTTTATTTCATCAATGGGATAAAATTGGCCGAAGTATTTTTTTAATTCGGACAATTTTGAAAAAGCATATATTTGGGAACGGTTATCGCTGCTTACATCAGGGGATGTATTTGAAGCCGTCAATTCTTGAGATTCCCTCATCTGTTGCTACCCAAATAAAACGCTCGTCCAAGGCCAATGCCTTTACCCTACTGCCTATTATACCATCATTTAGAAAAAAATCAAGGCTCAGGTCGTTGGAAGGGTTGTATACTACTGCCCCCTCGGAAAAAACCGCCCATACATTCCCCTTTTGCACTTTTATTTTGCGAAGCCCGGGACGTCGCAACAATTCTTGCGCGGGTTTATTTCCCTTTTGTAAATATAACTTGTCGTCCATGGTGTAATAGAGTTTACCCTGGTATTCCAGGGCATCCCATACTTTAAGACCTTGAGTTAATTCAATTTTTCGAGGTTGATCCCAGGCATCCTTGCGAAGTCCATATAAGCCATAGCGAGTGGAAACCCATAAATATTCTTTACCCGAAGACAATCCGTATATGGGCAAATTTAAAATTCCTTTTTTGGGGATAGCCATAAATTGGCCATCGGATTCGGATAAAACGCTGAGCCCCCTTTTGCTTCCCGCATACAATTTTCCCTGGTGCACGCATAAGCTGAGAGCCTTGTCTTTAACCCCTTCATAAAAGCCAAAAGTTTTAAAGCTGTTTCCATTAACATCCATGCGGATAACTCCATCTTCGGAAGCAAACCAGTAATATCCCTGCCAAAAACACATATCCTTTATGTTGCCATTGGGAAAGCCCTGATTGTATCCCGGAATGATATATTCCCAATTGCTGAAGTCAGGATTAAAACGGGTTATGGCGTCTTTAGGGCGGCTGGCTAAAACCCACATTTTCCCATCCATGTATACAAGCTCATTTATATGCTGGCTTTCGGGGCCAAAACTTAAAGGCTCTAAAAAACGCCTTCGCTCCGAACCTTTAAAAACCCCCAAGCCATTGGTTAAGGCAAATAATATATCGTACTCAAAAACCACTGCTTTAGTGATAGGGGCCTTTCTCATGTATTTATCCCTGATATACCCATGCATAAAGTGCCAGGGGTGATTTAAACTATAGCCAGCCATGTTTGTTAGCGGTTTGAAGGCGGGGGCTTCGGGCTGCTCCGTTCTGTAATCCATGGGTCGCAGGCTATCTTCCGGGGAAAAATCCTGGAATGTTTCGTTGTATTCAAAGACCCCATCTTCCGTTTCCACCCGAAGCTCATTGTATTGGTTGGAAAAAAACATCCCCAATATTCTGGAATCGGTCGCTTTAGAAGAAAGCCATTGGTTGGCAATTAAATCATAAGCCAATATATGGCGGTTGGTGCCCAGAAAGGCTATTCTGGTATTTCCGGCAATGTGCCTTACATTTTGGGTGCTGGGGATGTAAAATATTTCCCGGGAATCGAGATTAGCGGAAAAACTAGGGGCTGTTAACAGGAACAGACAGTGAAACAGGGGCCAGATTCTGATAATTTTTAAGGGCAAATTGTATTTCCCAATCTTCAAGTGTTAGACCTACAATATCCAAATTCTTCTGGATTTTATCCATCTGACTTGGGCCATCTGAAAAAAACAATTCCAGCAGTTGGCATTGCAAACTGGGCTTTTTTAAACCCATCGCATTAAAAACCATGACGGCCTGCTGGTTGAGTTCCCTGGCCTTTTTTTCTTCTCCCTGGGCTAAAAGGGAAAGAGCTTTTTTGTTTTGGCAATGGGCCATGGCAGTAAGCCTGCCCGCTTCCCGATACATATCTATAGCTTTGTCCCATTCTTCGTCGGCCTTTGCAAATGCCCCCTTTTTCATGAGCACAAGGGCGTTAATATCCGCCGCACTGGACCTGATATTTTTAGCAGCTTTGTTTAAAAAATCCTGCCAAGTGGATTCCATTTCGTGAATACCCTTTTCTTTTACCTGCATCCGATAGGAATCCAGCACGATATAGGGACATACATCGTAATCCTCGGCGCAAATCCCCAAGGCTATTTCCATTTGTTTTTCCCGTTCCATGTTATCGCCCTGGTAATAGGCCAATTGGGCTTTTTTCCAGGCGCTTAAAGCCTGGATGTGACCTTCTTCGCTTTCGGGAAGACTGTTTAAATAGGCCTTGGCGTTTTCCAGATTAAAAGCCGTGAGTTCCAAATCCACCAGGTTCAAGCTGGCTTTTATAACCCAGTCTTCCCTTCCCGAAATTAGAGTCTTTTTCAAAGCCTCTCTTAAAACTTTAACGGAACGGGAGTACTGGCCATTTTTTAAATGCTCAATACCCTTAGCCGAAAGCCCGGTAGCCTGGCGGGCGGCCTCAAGGCTTCCGGCAGTCAGGAAAAAAAACAAGATAAGAGCCCTTAACATCATGGGGATATCCCCTCCAACAACAAAGGGTAATCCTGGGACTCTTCCTTTTTAATCTTCCCCCGGATAAACCAGAACTTGGAAAGGGCGTCAATAAGCTGGCTGGCGTTTTCCAGTTCTCCCTTGCCATCGTCCAAAAGGCCATCCACTTTCACCAAAAGCTTACTCACATCGCCGGATATGCCGTCCAGTTGGTATACCAGTTTGTCCAGGTTTTGCACTGTTCCGGAAACCGTGCTAAAGGTGGAATCCGCGTTGCTTAAAATGTTAGGCAAGGCTTTTTGCACCTCCCCCTCAATTTGCGCCGCCCCTTTTAATACTCCCTTGCCCGAATTCATAATTTGGGCCAGACTGTTGAGGTTTACCATAACTGAATCATACATAGCCCGGGAACCCAATAGGGAGCCCAGCGTAGAGCTGGAATCCACCACCTTAACCAATATTTTATCGGCTTTTTCCACCAGCACATCCACTTTTTCCATTAACATGGTAAGGCTCGATAGCACGGTTTCAATATCCCTGTTAAAAGAAACAGAAAGAGTATCGTTGTTTTTTAAATACTTGTCGGACCACTCGTGGGATTCGATATTTATAACCCTGTCGCTCACCAGATTTTTATCCCGCATTACATAAGCGGTGGAGTGGTTGGTAATAAAGGGTTTAAATTTTTGATCTATTTTGAAACTGAGCACCACGCTGGAAGAGCTCTGGCCATGTATATCTCCCTGCTGCAAATTGATGTCGTAGACCGAGCCAATTTTAACGCCATTAAAAAGCACCGCTGTGCCTTTTCGAAGGCCAATGCCGTCAGGAAAAGTGGCGTGCAGCACATATTGCGGGTTAAAAAGCCCCTGGGTGGAAATCAAAAGCGTAAAACTCATGATTAATATTATGAGGGCGGAAACCACAAAAAAACCCACCAAAAGGTTCATGTGCTTTCGCAAATCCACGCCCCACTTAATCATCCCTGCATTTCCTCCAGCATGGACTGCACAAAACTATCCGGAGAACTTTTTAACTGCCGGTATTTCATGGGCTCCAGCATTTCTCCGCTCTTTAACACCCCAATATCCGCATCCATTTCTTTTACAGTGGCCACCGCATTGGTCACCATCACCATGGATACATTGTTCACCAGGCGTATGTTTTCAATTAGGGCCATTAAAAGCCCCCGGCTAATGCTGTCCAAACCCGAAGTGGGCTCATCCATTAAAATAAGTTGCGGCCTGGTTATAATGGCTCTGGCCATAGCCGTTCGTTTTTGCAATCCCAAACTCAGTTCGGAGGGATAATATTTGCGGTATTCTTTAATCAATAACATTTCCAGGGTATTGCTCACCCTTTTTTCCAGTTCTTCTCCCTCGGCCAAATTGTGATAAATCAGGGGGAGCTTTAAATTGTCCTCTACGGTTTTAGTGGAAAGCAAGGCCGAATTTTGAAAAACATAGCCTATGCGGGATTTTAAGCTGTTAAAAGCCCTGGAACTCAAGGATGAAACATCTTCGTTAAAAATCCGGATATTGCCTTCCTTGGGTTTTTCCAAACCCATAATTAGGCGTAGGATGGTGCTTTTTCCCTGGCCCGATAAACCGCAGATAATCAGCATATTTCCTTCGTTGAGGTTAAAATTCACCCCCTTTAACAAAGGATGGCCATTGTAGCCGAATTGCAAATTGCGTACGGTTAAAATGGACCTCATAGGATAATATTCTCCCGTACCTGGAGTAAAAAGGGAACTCCCAGAATAAAGTCAAACATTATAATGGTAACATAGGTTCTGACCACAGTCATTCGCGTGGCCCTGGGCACTTCCCTAACATCCATTCCCACATTTAAACCGTGGTAACAGGCCATAAGCGCAATAAATATTCCAAAGCACACGGGCTTTAACACTCCCAGAATCAAATCCCATAAACTCATAGCCTGGAATATTTTTTCGATAAAGAGCCCCAATGATATATGGGCGCTTAACATTTCGGGCACCCAAAGGGTTATTATCCACACAATAAAAAAGCCGCCCAACACCGCCACAGAGTTGAACAATACCGTTAAACAAACCATGGATAAAATGGTACCGAAAAAGGCGGGCATAATTTGATAGTGGATGGGGTTGATTCCCATAGCCTGCAGGGCATCTATTTCCTGGCCCACTTTCATGTTGCCGATGTATGTGGACATGGCCGAACCCGTGCGTCCCGCAATAAACAACCCCGTAATAAGTGGTCCCAGTTCCCGTATAACCACCCCCACCATCACGTCTCCCAAAGCTCCACCCCCACCCAGTTTGGGCATTAGAGTAACGGCCTGTAAAATGGTAAGAGCGCCCACCCCCAAAGCCAAAATGGCTATGTGTTGGATGGCCTCAATCCCCGTAAAATAAGTTTGAGATATAAAGGTGGAAAAAGTGGCTTTGCGATTGCCCTGCCGTCCCCATAAAGACATAAAAATTTTTATGGCCAAACCCAGCAAACGTCCCAGGTAGGAATACCTGAAAAAACTGCCTAACCACGCCAATACGCCTGTAATAGCCATTTTTGAAATTATACAATGCTGGATTTGGACGATGCCAGAAAGGCTTATAAATCAGCCTGAATAAAGATGCCTTTAAGGCTCGCGGTGAATTTTAAAAACTTTATACTTGATTTTCACCGAAACGATTGAGCAGTTCTTCGATTTGTACCCAGAGTTTATCCCCACCTTTTTTCTTAGTGGAGCTCAGTAAAACAGGTGGCGTTCCCAAACTGTAGTTTTTCCTGATTTTTTCCACCGCTTTTTGCCCCTGGGAAGGGCTAAATTTATCGGCCTTGGTAGCCACAAAAATCAGGGGTTTTACCCACTGCTGCACCCAATCCAAAGACTCTCTATCTATGAGAGAATCGGAAATGCGCGAATCGATTAAAAACAAAATCCCGGCAATTTTTTTAGAATGGCTAAAATACATTTCAATGCGCTTGAGCATTTCCATATGGTCGCTCTGCGATAACTTAGCATAGCCAAAGCCGGGAATATCCACAAAGTAAAACTTCCCATTTACTTTGAAGTAATTGATTTCCCGGGTTTTACCGGGGCTTTTACTGGCCATCACCAGTTTTTTTCGCCCCATTAAGTAATTGAGCAAACTGGACTTTCCCACATTGGAGCGCCCCACTACGGCAATTTCGGGCAGGTCCTGAGGCAAATTGGATTTTTTAGCCGCCCCAAAACAAAACTGTGCCGAGGTGACTTTCATAAAAGCACCCGATGTTCCATGGCCTTTTGCATGGTTTTTTCATCTACAAAAGACAAATCACTTCCCAAAGGTATTCCTCTGGCCAGGCGGGAAATTTTAACCGGCACCTCTTTTAACCATTTCATTAAATAAAGTGAAGTGGCTTCCCCGTCGGAGTTAGTGGGGAGAGCCAAAATAATTTCCGGTTCTTGCAAAGAAAGCAAACGCTGTTTTAAAGAGTGGAAGTGAAGCTCATCGGGCCCAATTCCATCCAGTGGAGAAATACTTCCCCCCAGCACATGGTAAACGCCCTGGTAAAAGCCAAAACGCTCCACCAATAAAATATCCACAGGTTTTTCCACTACGCAAATCAGATTTTCATGGCGATTGGCCGAGCTGCAAATTTTACAGAGCTCCAACTCGGTAAAGTTGTGGCAGCGTTGGCACTCCCTGATTTTGTGCTTGGCCTCGTTAATGGCTTCCGTAAGGGCTTTCACCTTTTCTGTAGGTTGGTTCAGTAGAAAAAAAGCCAGGCGCTGAGCGGATTTTCTCCCGATGCTGGGAAGCTGGCTCAGCTCCGAAACCAATTTTTCAATCAAGTCGTCCTTTTCTATATTCATAGCCTCAAAATTAAAAAAAAATCAATTCCCCAAGTTAGGGCGAAAGGAACTCTTCTTTCATTATGAGCAAAAAAAGGATTTTGGTAACTGGCGGAGCTGGTTTTATTGGCTCCAATTTAGCCGAACGGCTCCTATCTGAGGGACATTTTGTGCGTATACTGGATAATTTCTCCCTGGGAAAGCGCGAAAATGTGGAAAGCCTTTCAGGAGATCTGGAAGTTTTGGAAGGCAGTATTGAAGAGGAAGCTATTTGTGAAAAAGCGGTGGAAGGCATTGATTGTATCAGCCATCAGGCAGCCTTCGGTTCGGTGCCCCGCTCTATAGAAAGCCCCGAATACTACTCCCATATCAACCTTCACGGTTTTGTAAACATCGCCAATTGCGCCCGCAAGGCAGGCATTAAAAGAATGGTGTATGCCTCCAGCTCTTCTGTGTATGGCGATGCCGACTACAGCCCCAAAGTGGAAGAAAAAATCGGACAGCCACTATCCCCCTATGCGGCCAGTAAATTGTCTAATGAAATTTTCGCCCACTCATTTGCTAAATGTTATCCAATGTCCTTAGTGGGCCTTCGCTATTTTAATGTATTCGGTCCCAGGCAAAACCCCCAAGGGGCTTACGCGGCGGTAATACCTCTTTTTATATCCAGTATACTAAACGGAACATCCGCTAAAATCTACGGCGATGGAGAGCAGTCCAGGGACTTCACTTACATTGAAAATGTGATTCAGGCCAATATTTCCGCCATGTTTACAAAAGGAATTAACGGTTCCCATGTTTTAAACATCGCCTGCGGCAAAAATTTTTCCGTGAACGAACTTTACAAGTCCATTGCCCAAATCATGGGCTCCGATTTAAAACCCGAACATCTGCCCCCCCGTAAAGGAGATGTTAGAAATTCTCTGGCCAGTACCCAGTTGGCAAAAAAAATAATAGATTATTCACCGCAAATTCAGTTAATGGAAGGATTGGAGAAAACAATTGACTGGTATAAATCCCAACAGTCTTAATTAAAGATGAATAAGCTTATACCTATTTTTGCCCTTTGTTTTTTTATCTCATATACCACGGCCCAGCTGGACTACATTCCCCTCGGAGATTCCAGCGGCTCGCAAAACAGCGCCGGAAATAATTCTGCAAGCAACACGCCCGCAAATGGCCAAGATCAAAACAACTCTCTAACCAACCCTTCGCAAACCACTCCCCCCGCTCCTTCCCAATTGGAACTGGCGGAAATTGATTTATCTTCCTGGTTCACTGTGGAAGAAGTCCATGTTGGCGATACCCTCAGCTATGTTATTAAAGCCGAGTGGGTGAATCCAAAAATCCCCATTTCCGTGTTGGCCCCCGAGTCCCTTAGTTTTGAAGGCTTAAGCAAAGTAAGAGTAAGCAGCTCCAGCAAAAAATTGGCGCAGAATTCTTCCAGCGGGCCACAGATAAAAAACCAGAGCTTTTTTATATACCACTTAAAAGCTGCCTTACCAGGAAGCGGCAAAGCCCTTTCTGCACGATTGCCTTATTTTAATGCCGTTTCCAAAGACAAAGAATACCTGGCCATTGCCCCCCAAATTGTAAATGTGCTTCCCGCCAAAAAACCTTTATTTAGCCGGGGTTGGTGTAAAATCCTTTTCGGTCTTTTGTTGCTGGGGGGAGCTGGCTTTTTGGGATACCAGTTGTGGCAAATGAGCCAATCCAAAAAAAAGGAAAAAACAGCTCCTGCTGCCAGCCAAAAAGAAAAGTTAAAAGAATTAAAATCCCGCCTTTCCGTGGGCGATTCCAAATCATTGCTCTTGCAAATGGAAGAAATCGCCATGGACTATTTTAAAGAAGAAAATAAATTATACGGCAACCGCTTTGAGGATTTGCTTATCGCCTATTTAAAAAGAAGCGGCAATGAAAACGCCGAGAGCTGGAATAAATTAAAATCTCAATTTGAACTGGCCCGCTTTGGAGGAGGTCAATTAGCCTCCCACGAGCTTATGGACAGTTATAAAACTCTTTGCCTATGTATCCATCACCAAGAGGACGAACATGACTAATGTGAACATCCAGGAAATCACGGATAAAGTAAAAAGCCAGGCCAGCCTGGTTCAGAATATGTTAACGGAAATGTCCGGCACTATAATCGGCCAAAAAAATATGCTGGAAAAATTGCTTATTGGATTGTTGTCCGATGGACATATTCTTTTGGAAGGTGTGCCAGGTCTGGCTAAAACCACAGCTGTAAAAGCCCTGGCCAAGGTCATTAACACCATGTTTACCCGTATTCAGTTTACTCCGGACTTGCTTCCGGCGGACTTAATAGGAACCCTGGTGTTTAACCCCAAAAGCGGGGAGTTCACTGTTAAAAAAGGCCCACTTTTCGCCAACCTGATTTTAGCCGATGAAATAAACAGGGCTCCCTCAAAAGTGCAGTCTGCGCTTTTGGAAGCCATGCAGGAAAAGCAAGTTACCATTGGAAACGAAACTTTTAAACTGCCCGAATTGTTTTTGGTGCTGGCTTCCCAAAACCCCGTGGAACAAGAGGGCACCTATCCCCTTCCCGAAGCCCAGGTGGATAGGTTTATGTTAAAGGTCATCTTGACCTACCCCAGTAAGGAAGAAGAAAAGCTGATTGTGGACTCGGTAACAGGCAAAGGTATTAGCTTTCCCGAGGCCAAAATCACCGAAGAAGATATTTTAAATGCCCGGAAAATTGTGCGGGAAATATACATCGACGATAAAATCAAAGAATACATTGTAAACATTGTAAATGCCACCCGGGACCCTTTGGGAGCGGGAGTTAAAGATGTGGCCGAGCTTATTGAATACGGGGCTTCTCCCCGCGCCAGCATTTGTCTGGCCCAGGCGGCCAAAGCCAACGCCTTTTTAAAGGGCAGAGGCTATGTTACCCCTGAAGACATTAAAGCCATCGGCATGGATGTATTGCGCCACCGGGTGATTTTAAGCTATGAGGCTGAGGCCGAGGAAATTAAATCGGAAAATGTAGTACAGCGCATTTTTGACGGCGTGGAAGTTCCATAAATACGAATGAGTATTGTGAGGACGAACAGTAACATTAAAAGAGAGGAAAAAATTTAGGATCTTTGCCTTTAGGCGAGGCATGCGAAGATGAACCGAGGATACTTAAAAAGGGGTCCCGCCGAGCTTGAAGGAGCCTGCGACGTCCAGAAACCGGAGTTTATGTTTAATAAATGAGGAACCGAGAAGTCTTAGTGCGGATGCTTATCGAGCTTAAAGGAAACAAATGGAATTTGTGACGACTATTTCGAAGATGAGCATAACGATGCATAAGGACAAGAGGAAAATTTTTTAATAAAATGCGTCATCTCGGCTTTAACCAAGGCGCGAGAGGACAAACAAACGGAGTTTATGATTAATAAATGAGTATTGTGAGGACGAACAGTAACGCAGGATCAAGCCGAGAGGGCAATATGATTAAAATGCGTCATCTCGGCTTCAACCGAGGCGCGAGAGGACAAACAAACGGAGTTTATGATTAATAAATGAGTATTGTGAGGACGAACAGCAACGATGGATCAAGTCGAGAGGGCGCATTTTAGATGATACCTAAAGAAGTATTAGCTAAAGTCCGGCAAATTGAAATCCGCACCCGCAGCACGGTCAACTCCGTGGTTGCCGGCGCATACTCCTCGGCCTTCAAAGGAAAAGGCATGGAGTTCGCCGAAGTGCGTGAATACATGCCAGGTGACGATGTGCGTTCCATCGATTGGAACGTAACGGCTAAAATGGGTACGCCTCATACTAAAAAATTTATGGAAGAGCGGGAAATGACCGTGATGTTAGTGGTGGATGCCAGTTCTTCCGGCGATTTCGGCAGCCAAAAGGAAATGAAAGGCGAAATCATGGCCATGATTAGCGCTTTACTCGCCTTTTCGGCCATTAAAAACAATGATAAGGTGGGCCTTTTAATTTTCACCTCCAAAATTGAAAAATTTATTCCTCCTAAAAAGGGTAAGAAACATGTGCTACGGGTGATTCGCGAGCTTTTGTATTTCAAACCCGAAGAAAGGGGCACCAACCTTTCCCTGGCGCTGGAATATCTGAATAAAATTTTAAGCCGCCGGGCCATTGTATTTATTATTTCCGATTTTGAAACGGGTTCTTTTGAAACTCCCATCAAGCTGCTCATCCAAAAGCACGACACCGCCGCCATCACCGTCAGCGACAGGCGTGAAAAAGAGCTTCCCGACGTGGGTTTTATTGAACTGGAAGATGCGGAAACCGGCGAAATAATTTTAGTGGACACAGGCAGCCGCAGTTTTAGAGAAACCTTCGCCAAGGAAGCCAAAAAACAATCCAGCGAACTATCCCGCCTGTTTCGAAAATTAAAAGTGGACTACGTGGATATTACTGTAAAAGAAAATTTTGACGAAACCATCGGCCCCCTGGTGAACTTTTTTAGAATGAGGGCCGCCAAACATCGAAATTAAATATGTTAGTATTTAAAAAAATTAATTATACCGGTTTAGGTCAGGGCAATTCAAATGTTGCTTCCAGCTTTGCAAAACTTCTTGCCCTGGTTTTTATCTTGTCTTTAGCTGGCTGCAACTCCGAATCTAAAAACGGGCGCAGCAGCGAGTTTTACCGAAAGTCCGCCACAGCCCTATTCCAGCGGGAGCTTTACCGCGAGGCCTTAAATGTTTATGAAGAGTACTTAAACTCCAACTCTATCCCAGAGGAAGATATCCCCAAGGTCCTGTACCAGATGGGAAATATATATCTGGAAAATTTAAAAAACCCCACGGCCGCTTTGGCCAGGTACACCCAATTGCAGGCCCTGTACCCCGAAGAAAACTTCAACAACCAATTGGGCAAAAAAATTGTGGCCTGCCTGGAAAAAAGCGGTCGCAATGTGGATGCCAAACAAGCCTTAAAAAGCATCACCGATATCGAGGGTAAAGGACAGATGTCAGCCTCCGGCAACATTGTGGCAGAAATTGAAGACCGCAAAATCAGCCTCAATGAAATCGAGCAGGTTTTGGGCAAGCTACCCGAAGGAGCCCTGGAGCAAAACCAGCTCATATCCCAATATGTATCGCAAATATTAATTGCCGAAGCGGCCATTCGCAAAGGCCTGGATCAAAAAGCAGAAGTGCAGAAAAAAATTGATTTTATGCGCAATCAAATTTTATCCCAGGAAAGTCTAAAAGAAGAACTAAACTTAACCCCGCCTTCCCAAAATGATTTGAAATATTATTTCGAAGCTAACAAAGCCAAATTTTTAACGGGTGAAGATAGCGCTGCAACTTTTGAAAAACTGCTGCCAAAAATTGGGCAGGCCTGGCAAATGGAAAAACAAAACGAAAAATACCAGGAGTATGTGCAAAAACTTCTGCAATCCGATAGAGTTAAAATTTACGGGGTAAGCGGTAAACCCGGCAACTAACATGAACAGGTTTTTTCTCCATAAGTTATTCTGGCTTTTGTGCCTTTTGTTAAGCCCCCTGCTATTCGCTGAGGGCGACTCTACGGTGGTCGTGGAATCCCAGGTGGACAAGTCCGAAATGACCATCGGCGATAAACTCAATTATCAAATCAAAGTGAGTTACCCCGAAGGGGGCCACGTGGAATTGCCTTCAGTGCTGGGTAACCTGGGTGCCTTTGAAGTAAAAGACTACAATGTAAGCGAGCCTAAAAAAGAAAATGGCAAAATATCACAAAGTTGGAACTTTATACTCTCCACCTTTACCGTTGGCCAATACACCCTGCCTCCCCAGGTTGTGGAGTTTTATCCCGAAAACGACACCGCCAAATGGACCACCTACTCCGAACCCATTAACATTGTGGTGGAGCGCACCACCGCAGAAACCGTAAAAGAAATTGCCGATATTACCGATATCGTCTCTATGCCCGCCCCTTCCCGAATTTGGCTATACATCAGCCTGGCCCTGGTCGTACTAATCGCCCTATTGCTTTTAATTTGGATTTTAGATAAAAAGAAAAAACAGGCTGCAAAACCCCCTCGCTTAAGTCCCAACGAAGAAGCCAGCAAGGCCCTATCCCAATTGGCCAGCCTGGAACTATTAGCCGGGGGAAACCACAAGGAATATTGTTTTAAACTTTCTGAAATCATCCGGCGTTTTCTCAGCCGGCGTTTTGAAGTGGATGCCCTGGAATCCACCACCGAAGAGTTTTTGGAGCTTTTGCCTAAACTTCCCATAACATCAGCCCACAAAGATATGTTAAAGGAATTTTGTGAAATTACAGACCCTGTTAAATTTGCCCACCAAAGCCTGGAGCAAAATACAGGAGATAAATTATTGGACAACATCCGGGATGTGGTGGAACAAAACAAACCCTCGCCGGAGGAGGCTAAAAAATGATCCCTCATTTTCACAGCCCCTATTACCTGCTATTGTTTTTGTTAATCCCTGTTTTTATTTATTTAAAAATAAGGGCCTCCCGCCACCGCAAAGCCAGCATTCGCTTTCCTTCCTTAAAGGTGGTTAAAAAAATTCCCGCCACCAACGCCCAGCGCATGCGCCATATGTTATTTGTGCTGCGTATTTGCGCCTTGTCCTTATTTATCGTAGCCCTGGCCCGCCCCCAAAGGGGAGAATCCCGGGAAGAAACCTCCACCCACGGTGTGGATATTGTGCTGGCTTTGGATATATCCTCCTCCATGAAAACCATGGACTTCAAACCTAAAAACCGCCTCCATGTTGCTAAAACCGTGGTGGAAAATTTTGTGCTGGGCCGCAACTCCGATAGAGTGGGCCTGGTGGTTTTTGCCGGCAAAAGTTTTACCCAATGCCCCCTTACCTTGGATTACGGCATCCTGGTGCAGTTTTTAAAACGGGTGGACTTTGATATGGTGGAAGATGGCACCGCTATCGGAACCGCTCTTTTAAACAGCGCCAACCGCCTTAGGGATTCCAACGCCAAATCCAAGGTGGTGATATTGCTCACCGACGGAGAAAACACCGCAGGGGAAGTGGACCCGGTCACCGCGGCCAAAGCCGTAGCCGCCCTGGGCATAAAGGTATATTCCATTGGCGTGGGCAAAGAAGGCGAGCAGCCCATGGAAGTGGAAGATCCCTTTTTTGGAAAACGCATTGTGAATGTTCCCACCAAAATTGATGAAAAAACCTTAAAGAAAATCGCCGAAACCACCAATGGCCAATATTTCCGGGCCCAAAACCCCAAGGCCCTGGAAGAAATTTACGCCACCATCGATGAGATGGAAAAAACAGAAATTGAAACCACCTCTTATACCCGCTACCACGAATTGTTCAGCAAATTGTTGCTACTGGCTTTGGCCCTTTTATTTATTGAAATCTTTCTATCTAACACGAGGTTTATGAAAATTCCATGAAATTTGGCGATCCCATATACTTCTGGTTTTTAATCCTGTTGCCGGTGCTTTTTGGCTTTTATCTCTTTGCCCATTTTAAAAAGAAGCGGGCCCTTAAAAGATTCGCCTACATCGAAATGATTAAAAAGCTAACAGACCGAATTTCTTACGGCAAACAATGGCTAAAAGCCATACTTCTGCTGTCCGTATTTTTCTGGGGAATATTATCTCTAACCCGCCCCTTGTACGGCACCAAAATGGAGCTTATGAAAAGACGGGGCCTGGATGTGGTCATTGCCGTGGATGTATCTCTTTCCATGTATGCCGAAGACATCAAGCCCAACCGCCTGGCCAAAGCCAAAAAAGAAATTTCCGAATTTATTGATAACCTAAGCGGAGACAGAGTGGGCCTGGTGGCCTTTTCCGGCGAAGCCTTTTTGCAATGCCCCTTAACCTTGGACTATTCCGCCGCCAAAATTTTTCTGGATGTATTGGGGCCCGATTTAATCGAAACTCCGGGAACAGCCATTGGACCGGCCATAGAAACAGCCCTTTCCGCCTTTGATCCCAAAGAGAGAAAATACCGGGTGGTGGTGCTCTTAACAGACGGTGAAGACCACACGGGAACGGCCGAAAAATGGGCGGAAGAGGCCTCCAAGCAAGGCGTGATTTTGTATACCGTGGGAATTGGCGCTTTAAGCGGCGTGCCCATTCCCCTTAAAGATAAATACGGCAACGTGAGCTATAAAAAAGACAGGGATGGCAACATCGTCTCCACCAAATTAGACGACCTCACCCTGCAAAAAATGGCCCTTACCACCAATGGAAAGTACTTCCATGCCGCTCCCGGAAAATTCGAGCTCACCCGGGTTATTGAAGAAATAAACAACATGGAAAAACGAGAATTGGAAGCCGAACGCTTTATCCAATACGAAGAGCGCTTCCAAATACCTTTAGGAATAGCCCTTATATTGTTAATCGTGGAAATGTTTATCTCCGATAGGAGAAGAAGCAAAAAAATCTGGAAGGGGAGGTTTAGCTGATGAAACTTCTTTTTTCACTCCTGTTAGCTTTTGTATTATGCCAGATTTCTTTTGGCAAGACTGTCCCTGCCAAACCCATTTCCGACAGCAGCAATATTTCCCTTGGCGATGCCAGCGATTTAAATCTGGAAGATGACCTTCTGGACGAGGTGGAAAAAGAATCCCAGGCGAATCAGCCCTCTTTTTTCTCCCGCTTTATTAAAAAGCTGGGCCTTGGTGGCTCCAATTTTGCCCAGGGCGAAAAAGCTTATAAGGAAGAAGACTACGACTTAGCCCTGCAAAAATTTATGGAAGAAAAACTGGATAATCCCGAATCCCAGGAACTCAACCTTAACATCGGCAACGTCCAATACAAAAAGAAAAAATACGACGAGGCCTTAAAATCCTATGAACAAGCCCTGGTGGGCGACAACTCCCAAATTGCCGCTAAGGCCTATTACAACATGGGCAACGCCCATTTTCGCAAAGGCGAATTCGCCATCCAATCGGGTAACCAACAGGGCATCCAGGACTACCGCAATGCCATGGCCCACTATAAAAAATCACTGGAAATAAACCCCGATAACATGGAAGCCAAACAAAACATTGAGGTGGTTCAGGCCCGCATTAAAGAACTGTTGGAGCAGCAAAAAAACGACAACCAGCAACAACAACAAAACCAAAATCAGCAAAAGCAGCCCGAACCTAGCGACAGGGCCAAGGAAGTGTTGGCGCGGGCCTTGCAACTTGTCAAAGAACGCAAATACGAAGAAGCCAAAAACCTTTTGGAAGGTATTATACAGGAGGACGAAACCGCTATCAGCTTTCAATCCTATGTACAGCGCATCCAGGATACCATGGATATTATGGCCGGAAGGCCTGTATCGCCCCCTGTGCCTCAGGACCCACGTTCCAATCAGCAAGGTTTGGGGGTTATCTGATGCTAAAATTTATGTTAGCCCTGTTGTTTTTATCCGCCTTTGGGACCGTTTCCCTTTGGGCCAAATCTTCCGAAGACTATTTCCATGGCGCAGCCTCCATGTATGTGGAAGGACGCATGCAGCAAGCCAAAATAGAAGTGGAAGAAGGGCTTCGGCAATTTCCTGAAGACAACAAACTAAAAGCTCTGGCGGAGCAGCTCAAAAAACTGGAAGACCAGCAAAAACAAGATAATCAAAACCAGTCCGGCGGCGACAACCAGGAAAACCAGGACAACAAAGAAAAGCAGGAACAAGACCAAAACCAGGACTCTAATTCCCAAGAGGAAGATAAAAAAGAAGATTCCAAAGACCAGGATTCCAAGGAAGAAGAGAAGGACAAGCAAGAAGAAGAAAGCCAGGGCGAACAAAACCAGGAGGAAGAAAAACAGCCTCCCCAGGATAGCACGAGCCAGGGACAAGCGCCCCCGGAACAGGGAGAAATGAGTGAGGAAGAAGCCAAACGGCTTTTGGACAATTATAAAAACGACGAAAAAGAAGAATTGAAAAATTTAAAGAAAAAAATAGGACGTCGCGGCAAGCCGGTTAAAGATTGGTAGGCCTATGCCCGGAATATATATTTAAAACCATGCGAAAACTAAGGCACATACTCCTCCTTTGGGCACTAGCCGCACTTTTTAGCTCCAATGTTTTTGGACTTAAAGTGGAAGGGGGAATCACCTCCAATCAGGTGGAAGTGGGCGAATCCTTTCAGCTGAAAATCACCGTAAGCGATGAAAAACAAATATCCAACCTGCCCTGGCCCGATGTTAAGGGCCTGGAACCCTTTTCGGTAAGTAAAAACACCGGAACCTCATCCAGCTCCCAGACCACCATCATAAACGGAAGAGTTTCTCAATCCAAAACCTATGTTACGGAGTTTGCCTACACCCTTACCGCCAAAGAACCCGGCCAATACAACATAGGCCCCATAACCTATGTATATAAAGACTACAGCCGCAATCTGGGAAGCGTCACAGTAACCGTAAACAAAGCGGTTTCCGGCCTTGAGCTCCAACCCCGCCTCAATAAAAAATCCGTTTATGTGGGAGAGCAAATCAAATACTCCCTGCGCATTATCCCCAAAAGCAGCGTCCAGCAAATTCGCCCTCCCAACTTTCAAAAGGAAATTGGAAAAACATTTTTTATGGTGCAGCTTCAGGAAGAAGTGAAACCCAAAACCGTGGAAATAGATGGCAACCCCGTACGGGTCTTTGACATTGAATTCGCCCTCTTTCCCCTGCTCTATGACAATGTGAAGTTTCCCTCCTACTCCCTGGAATACGACGAAGTCATTGCCCAACGCTCCCGCCGCAACTCGGTTTTCGACGACTTTTTTGGAATTGGCGGCAAGGTGGTGCAAAAAACAGCCTTCACCCAACCCCTAAGCCTTAGCGTCAAACCCCTGCCCCCAGGCCAGCCTGAAGGCTTCAGCGGTGCCGTGGGCAGCTACAGCTTAAATGCCAGCGTAGACAAAACCCAATTGAAATCGGGAGATGCCCTAACCCTAACCGTAATTATAGAAGGAGATGGCCAACCCAAAGCCATCACCAACCCTATCCTTCCCGAACTAGAACAATTCGAAGTATTTGCGCCGGAAGTGAGCTCCAGCACCCGAATCGAAAACGGCATATACATATCCAAAAAAA
This sequence comes from Fibrobacteria bacterium, assembly GCA_050294405.1. GTDB lineage: Bacteria > Fibrobacterota > Fibrobacteria > UBA11236 > JADFYW01 > JBNKOC01. The sequence goes on from JBNKOC010000020.1 coordinate 19,492, forward strand.
CCTTTAAATATGTATTAGTGCCTTCCCGCAAGGGCAACTACACCTTAAGCCCCCTTCAATTCCATTTTTTCGACGCCAATAGCGAAAGCTACAAAACCTTAAGCTCACCCAGCTTTGAAATCAATGTGGCCAAAGGAAAAGAAATCCAATCGGGCCAAAGCCGTTTGCTTAATCAAAAAAACATTGAGGAACTGGGCAGCGATATACGCCATATTAAAAAACTCAGCACAGCTCTGGAAAATTCCGCGCCAAACCTCTACAAAATGCCCTGGTACTGGATACTATACATATTGGGCCCCTTTTGTTATATCCTTCTTTTGATTTACAAACTCAGAGAAGAAAAGCTGGAATCGGACAGCGGCCTTAGACGAAAGGTACAGGCCAAAGGCATCGCCAAAAAACGCTTGGCAGAAGCCAGAAAAGCCATGGCCGGAGAAGACTCCCGCAATTTCTATAAAACTTTGAGTGCCTCCCTGGAACGCTTTGCCAGCGACAAACTAAACAAAGAGTTAAGAGGCTTAACCCTGGAAGATGCCCTCCAAGAATTAAAATCCAAAGGGCTCAGTGAAGAAAATCTCAATGCCTACAAAGAAATAATGGAAGAATGCGATATGGGGCAATTCGCCTCAGCCCAGAAAGATTTAAACAAATGGCAAAACCTATTGGGCAAAACCGAAAACCTTATTAATAACATAGACAAACATGTATAAGTTAACTTACATACTCTACCTTCTTTTCCTTTGGACTCCCCTATTGGCCAATACCGCCTCCCCTGCCGAAGAATATTTTGCCGAGGCCAACAGCTATTACGAAAAAGGCGAATTTGAAGACGCCAGCGAGATGTATAAAAAAGCCGTCAATGAGGGCATCGAAAACCCAATCTTGTATTACAACTACGCCAACAGCCTCTTTCGCACAGAGCAATTGGGCCTTTCCATCCTCTATTACGAAAAAGCCCTCAAGCTGGCCCCCCATGACCCGGATATATTGGCCAACCTAAAATTTGCCCGTGCCCACACCGTGGACAAAAACGAGGAACCGGAACAAAACATCCTCACTAAATTTTTATGGTACCTCCATTCGGGCTATTCCCTTAACATGGCCCTGTGGATTTTTCTCCTTGGCTTTTCCCTCATTTTTGCCCTGCTTATACTTAACCTTTACATGGGCTCAGGAGTTAAAATCTTCAGTTTTTCCATTATTGGACTGATTGCCCTCCTCTTAATTATTTGGAGCCCCTCGGTTATTATTCGCATTAAAAGCCAGGAAACGGCACGCTACGCCATTGTCCTCTCCAAATCTCTGGATATATATAGCGGCCCCGGAGACAACTACCAGGCCCTGGCCAAGGTCCACGAAGGCACCAAATTTGAAATTGAAACCATCACCCAAGACTGGGCCAAAGTAAAACTGCCCACGGGCAAGGGGGGCTATGTATTGGCTTCCGAATTAGGGAAGATATAAATAAGCAAGGCTTCCATTAAATTTCCGGCAAACCCTCTGTTCTTCATCCAGAACATAAGAAACAACCCCGATACCTCTTACTTTTACCTTGGCGTTTTGTTGGGGAATGCAGTTTTGGTCGTTTTTTTCCAGGCCACAGCCTAGCTGTAAATTTAATTTTCCCAGGGTTCGGAGTATCTACCCGAACGGCCTGCCTGTTAAATGATTGGAAACTTTAAAGGGCCCACCAAAAACCTCAGCCCTCATTCAACCCAAAAGCTAGGCATAAACCTCAAACTTAAACTCATATCAAAACAGGCCAGAACAAAAAAAAAGTTCCCACCGACATAAATAAATGGAGTCCACAAACCTTAAGCACAAATACAATCCCAACCTATGGATTCTTATCTAAATACTGACGGTCCGGATGCATGTTCTTTAGACCTCCCCCAGCCTCTTTGTATTTTTTATAATAATCATCGGCAGATTGCTTGTAGATTCGGTGTAAATTTTCCAATTGTATTAGACGCTGGTTTAACATATCCATAACCTGAATCAATGAGTCATTGGGGTTGGCCGAATTTACAGCTTCAACCTCCGCCAAATGGGCTTTTACAATTTGCATTTGCTCATTTATTTTTTCAGCCTCTTTACCGTCCTCGACACTGTATTTTAAATAACCAGGCTGCTGCGCACAACCTAATACCAATACAATCACAAACATCCAAACCATGTAAAATTCTTTCATATTACTCCAATACATCCAGCGGACTTTGAACATTGATAAAATTTGATTTTGCCACATGAGTATAAATCATCGTGGTTTGCAAATTGGAATGTCCTAACAATTTTTGAATTGTGCGAATATCATATCCGTTTTCCAAAAGATGGGTGGCAAAACTATGCCGCAACGAATGGATACTGGCGTTTTTTGCTATGTTCGATTCCCTCAACGCAGTTTTAAAAGCCACTTGAGGAGTCGTCACATAAATATGATGCCGCCTAACAATATTTTCCCTTGGCGCCACAGATAGGTTTTTAGCGGGGAACAGCCAATACCATTGCCATTCTTTCCCGGCATTAGGATATTTACGCTCCAAAAGTTTGGGCAGTTCCACCCCGGCAATATTATTTTTTTTATCTTCCTCAAAGAGCTCCCGGGCTTCTTCCAGTTGGGCGGTTAACCTCTCTTTTAATTGGGCCGGCAAAATAGTTAAGCGGTCTTTATCCCCCTTGCCCGAACGAACCGTAAGCATATTTTGGCTAAAATCAAGGTCCTTCACCCGAAGGGAAATACATTCGCTTACCCGGAGTCCCGAACCATAAATCAGCTCGGCCATTAATCGACTCACGGAGGATAACCTGGAAAAAACCTGCTTAACCTCAGAGGGAGTTAACACCACCGGCAAACGCCGGTTTAGCTTGGAACGAAATATATGCTTTACGCTATCCAGGTCCTGATGTAAGATAAACTTATAGAAAAACAACAAAGCGTTAAAAGCCTGGTTTTGCGTGGATTTGGCGACCCCCCGTTCTATAGCTATATAACTCAAATATTGGCTGAAATGTTCTTTAGACAATTCATAAGGATTCAAAGAACCGTGATATTTGGCAAATTGATTGGTCCACAACATGTAGGATTTTTCTGTTTGATAAGACTTTTGCTGCATGCGGATGAAATCTTTAGTTTTATGCAAAACCACTTTCCAATTGGAATGCATGGGCTTATCATTTTGCGGGAGAGAAGATTCTGCAATAACATCCTCCGAATAGCTTACAGAATGGTAAATTCCCTTGGAATAATTAGATTTTTTTTCGCCAGAAAGCTGCGGCAACTGAGCATTTTCCCGATGCCCACTATATTCAGCTTTCCGTCCGGGAGCTATAAATCCAACCTGAGAGGGTTTATAATTTTTTTGTATAAAGAATTGCAATAGCTGGGCCGCCTCTTTGGCCTGCTGGACTTTCCAACCCTCTTCTTTAGATTCTAAATCCTGTACAAATTTTTCAATAGATTCAGAATCGGAAAACTTTAAATTTTGCACGCGGCAAAAGTAGCTGAAATTATTGGACCAGCGCACATAATGAGGCACTTTAAAAGCTGGAATTTTAGTCTCATTTTCCAAATATTCTGCAAATTGCTCCGCAAGCATTTCTAAAAGATAATTTATTTCCCGCCCCCCAAAAACCCTTTTTTCCTCCCTCCCAACCCAGCTACAACCAACACTCCCCCTATTGGATATTAGATGTACTTACCACCTAATTTTTTTAAGTGCCACCGGATTATCAGCTTTCATACCAGCAATTTTCCAACGACAACTGAGCTCCCTCCCTTAAAAAAGGAACAAAAAACTCAATTTTTAGCGAAATAAAGCAATTCCCAAACAAGAGCCCAAAATTTCACTCTTTCAAAAAAAGACGAAATAAAATCTTAAAGTGAGGATATAAAGAAATTATTTTTTAAAAGACTTTAATTCCCGATTGGCACAATACCCATTTGCAAGATTTCAATAAATATTTATTAATATAAAGTATACAATGCTCTTTTTGAATCTTTCCCATATACAACAAACATCACAGGCAAACAATTCTACAAACAACAAAAGGGAAAGGTTAATAAGATTGTTGTTTGGACCTAAATATATAGGGCGTAAAAAAAAGAAATTGGTTTTAAAATTATGCGAAAAATTCAATTTATATTAATAACAATATTTGGTATGCTGATTATTCAATGTGGGTGGATAACTACTCCAAATAATAATCAAATGCCTCCTGGATATTATCACATTGGTACTACTCAATATTATTTTGATGAAAATGGAAATTATGAAATTCGCTCATATAAAACATACGAAAATGAGCTCATACCAAGTGAAAATGCAAAAGGTATTTGGAAAGTTGATAATGGTGATTTAAAAATAAAAAGAGAATCGTGGAGGTCATTTGATTATAATTCAGACTGGAGCGATTGGAATAATATAAATTCTAGTTATTGGACTGAGGGTGAAATTATCGATATAAATGACAAAAGGGTACAACTAGAGAAATGTTATGATTTATGGGATGATGACGAAGGTAAAAAATGTAGCACCAAAAATTATGAATTTAACGAAACCAATGAATTCTTTACACCCAATGAATGCAATAATAAATGCACGTTTTGAATGATACTGTAAAAAATGGCCAAACAACAAATCGTTGAACCGGAAATTTTGCTCCAGCAAATTATTTTTGTTAAATACAAAAATAATCCGCCTCCACAAAACTCCGGTTAACTGTGCGTTATACGATCAATTATGAAAACTCCAAATTTTTAATTCAATGATAATATGTTAACAATTAAGCATAATTATAAATATTCAGATATTTATAATCTTTTTGATTTTGTAAATTTAGGAATTACCAATTATTGATGTGGAAAA
>JBNKOC010000021.1:0-82334 GCA_050294405.1 Fibrobacteria bacterium
ACGCAAACTACTTTTTCTGTTGAGTGACTGCGAAGCAAAATGAGACATGAGGGCAAAATGACATGAGCCGAACCCTTCGGCGAATGCCTTGCCCGAATGACCTCAAGCAAGCATTTATAGCTATTTGCCGTTAGGCCGAGGGGCACAAAGTGACCCGCAGCACCAAGCCTGTGTTGGGTTTATGTTGTTTGGAATGAAAAATGTCCTGACCTACAGCCGAGGCCTTCAAAATGTTGAAACTCTTTACTTTTTCCTATTTCTTGGCAACTCAAAATTTTACGATAATCTTATTTAACACCTTTGGTTTTTGCAGACGAAATTAAAGATGGATAAATGTAATTATGCAAAAACCTTGTCTAAAGGCTCCCTTAAATAAGTACAGTTTCCAAAAAAATTTTGAATACCTACAACTTTTTAAAAAATGCACCTTTCTTTAAAACAAATCTAAAATTTAAAGGCTTAAAACATCGGCGAATAATTTTTGGGAAACCTTAACCACAAAGAAAAACCTATGGAAAAGGGTTTTACTCAACCCCAAAAATTACGACATTTTTTTAAAAGTTGTAAGTTTTACCATATTTATCTCCCAGCAACATTTTGAGAATAAGATTTTTTGATTCTTTTGCACCTGTCGTGGAAAACTGATTTTAACAAATGTATCAAAAAATCGATCGACCTTATGAAAATTTCTGATGAGTTAAAACCGCTGTGCACCACGAATGTTTCTAAATGTGGTAACTTTTGAAGCTTAAATTTTTTCGATTTGATTTAACTTGATGCACAGCTTTCAGAAAACCGCCTCAGCTTATTTCTTGTTTCCACGGTTTTTTGAACACCCTACCCTTTAAATGAAGTCGAAAAAATTGGGATAACATCAGAAATTTGTCTATTCCCCTCGGCATTTTGAAATGAAAAATAATTGAACCCAACGTCCCGGGTTTGTTGGCGTTTCTGGATAGGCATTATTTGACAATTTACAGGGCAAGGCTTTCTGAGTTCAGATTCAAAGTTTGAAGCATTGCCGTGGAAATTGCGACATGAGGGCACAGACACGAGCCGACTCTTCGGCAAGTGCCTTGACCGAATGCTCAAATAAGCCTAGCCAGAAATGAGCCGTAGGCCGAGGATGTGCGACAGCGCACCGCAGCAACAAGCCCGTGTTGGGTGGCGTGAGCTGCTTGAATTCTAATTTCTACCAGGGGTTATAAACTTCTACTCTACTTGGTGTCATGTCATGTTCATTTCGAGTTACTACTATTAAATTTCGAGAAAGTGCAGAACATGCAATTAAGCCATCAATGACTGGCATTTTTTTACCACTTTTTTCTAACTCCCCTACTCTTCTTCCCCATATTTCAATTACACTCAAATCAATATCAATAATTTTATTTTTAAACCTGGACTCAAGCTGATGTAACCAGTCTATCAAATCGCGCTTCTTTTTTGATTCTTTTAACTTAGCAATTCCTTTCTTCAATTCGCCAATTGTTAAAACACTTAAATACAAATTTTCTTCTTCAACTTGACTTATCCATTTCAACACATTTTTGCTAGGATTTGGTTTTATTAACTCAGACACAACACATGTGTCAATTAAGTATTTCATAAATTAATTTCTCGACCTGTATCCAAGTCACGCGAAAGATCTAAATTTAGTTTTGGGGCTTTTTTGAAAAATGAAACAAGGCTTTCCTTCGGTCTTTTCATCTTTTCGTATTCCCCAATGGAAATAATAACCACTGAATCCTGTCCTCTTTTTGTAACAAATTGAGGACCGCTTGAAACGGCTTTTTCAACTAACTCGCTAAATTTTGCTTTAGCTTCCTGCAATTGCCAAGTTTCTCTCATTTTTGACCTCTAGTCAGACTAGTCTTTAATTATACGTATTTTGCAAAAATATAGCAAGATTTTATGAAAAGAAGAGGAAAAACCCAAATTCCCACCAAGCTGCTCATGACACCAAACGTCCCGGGTTTGTTGACGTTTCTGGATAGGCATTATTTGACAATTTACAGGGCAAAGCTTTCTGAGTTTATATTCCTAATTTACGGCATTGCCATGGAAATTGCGACATGAGGGCACCGACACGAGCCGAAACTTTGGCGAGTGCCCTGACCGAATGCCCAAATAAGCCTAGCCAGAAATGAGCCGTAGGCCGAGGAGCCACGACAGTGGCCCGCAGTAACAAGCCCGTGTTAGGGGATGTTTGCAGCTGGCAATACTAAATAAACCTTTATCTTACCTTGAAAGTTTAGCACTTACAAATCTATTTAAGCTCACCTTTGATTCAGCAGCCTCTATTGTTAACCTACGATGAACCTCCGGTGGAACTCTAACGATGAACTTTCCGCTATATTTTTTGCCAGAAATTGGCTCAGGAACTACTTCTCCAGATTTTTTCATATCCCGTATTACATCTAATACCAACTTGTGAACTCCTTTAAGTGCAAGTTCAGGACTAGTATCCAACCAACTTAAACTGGGAAACTCCAAACATACTCCTACATAACAATCATCTTCTTCGGACCATGTTACGCGATAAGTATAACGATCATTTTTCATCTTGTAACCTCTCTATTGCCTTCAAAACCTGTTTTACTTGATATGGTTTCGCTTTCCCTTTGAAATTTTGAATATTTACCCTCGGATCTCCTTCCCATGGCGTCTTAAACACTTGATGACTACTGCCCGATTGCCTTGGTTTTCCGAAATAATGTTCACATATAAGCTTCAAATCATTAAACTTTACATTTGCAGAATTCTCTTTAAGTTTTTCAAACAATTTCTCAATTTTTGACATATTCAAAATATAGTATCATTAATGATATTATACAACAAACTATCTGATTGTGCAAATGTCAGGCTCACTGAAACAAGGCCAACCGGTCTAATCCCTAAAATGAATAAAAAACTACAGAATTAAAGAATATCAAAGAAATGGGACTTTGAATCAAATCAGAGCTCTGTAAAAAAGCCAGCTAAAATGGCCCCTAACGTTTGCAGCTACGTGAAGTTTCTGCAAAAGCATTGCTGGTAAAATTCTAGAGGTTGTGGACTTAAGTTCCACTCTTTTTAACCCTCTAGAATGCCGGACACTCAAGGGGCTTGTCCCCTGGAGTGCCCACCAGCAAGCTTTTGCAGAAATTTGGGTCGCAGCGAAGCGGAGCCACGTAGCTGCTGTTGGATGATGTAGGGCAATTTGGTAAACCTGCCAAACAAAACGGCAATACTTTTTTCCTTCTTTGATTAAAACAGCCTTCTTCATGTTAGTTATTTTCATCCTTTTTTGGAATAAGCTTTGCATATTCTCCTTTCTTAATATGAATTCAATATAAAACCTTTTAAAATAGCCTCTACTTGTGAAGACTATTTTAAAAGGCCTTATTAAAATTGAATCCATATTAACCAGAAAGGAATGCAAAGTATATGCCAAGACCGTGAAAATAGAACTAAACTAATAATAAGGCTGTCTTCTTCGTTTCATTAAAAGTAAAAAATTATGCCGTTTTAGCAGGCATTTCATATAACCTCAGAAGGGTTCATATGATGTGTCCAGCGGTTTGGGGTGCACGGATGTATGTTGGTGCGTTGCACTGAACATTGCACAAATTGCACTATTTTATCCAACTACTAATTGGTTGCACTCCAAACAACAATCATTTTCCTATCGAATCTCTTATAATATTCCATTTTAGAAGTGTTTGTTGTAGTCAGAGCTTATTTATTATATAGATAAAAATCGGGGCTAAAGATGATGCCTATTTTGAATTTGGGTACATTGTCATCATAATTTGAGGAAAATTTAGTTGTTCCAGCGATACCATAAAAATCCATGGCCTCATTAATTTTTGCCAATATCCCAACTTCCAAATTTATAAAACTCAAACTCCCGCCAAAATCAGCATGGGGATTCATACCACCAAAGCTAAATGCCAAAATAGGAGAAACAAGATAATCTAAGCTTCCATAAACTGACAACCCGTAATTAGTTCTAAACTCCATATTATCTTCATTTATTTGCATAGTATCTTCACCTAAATACCCTTTATACCCATACTTCATACCTTTAATGTATTCCTTAAAATTTCCAATACCCCATTGTCCAGCAAACCCCAAATTTACTTTACCTATGTTATTTAAAATTCCAAAGACAACATCAGTATTAAATAATAAATATGAATCCTCGAACCCTCCATTAAAGTTCGCGCCAAGATATAGGTTATTACCTAAATTTTTCGCGTAAAAAAAGCTGCTGTAATTATTAAGCACATTTATTTTATAGTTATTAGGTTTAGTTTGATCTATAAATGTCGAAAGCTTTGGATCTATAGAAAACCTGGTTCTATAACTCATAGCTTGAGAAAAGGTTAAATAATTTTTGCTTTTTAAATGGTACAACCTTGGGTAATCTGGAATAGCACCTTCCATTGACATCTTTTGAATTTCATACCTGGGGGCAGTACAACTTAAAATTGCCAATGCGACTAATGATGTGAATAATCTAAACATTGCTATCGAGGCATAAAAGAAAAGACTATCCCTTTTTTCTTTTTTTCGAAGTGGATAAAGTCCACAAAAAGCACAGCCGAAATAAGCAGTAGAATTTTGCTAATTTCAAACTCTTCATTTAGCTCAATCCTGAAATTGTCTGCATCGCTAAAAGCCTCCTTTAACATCCCGGACCATTCTTTTAATATATTGGCGCAAATAGAATTTCCCTTATACACTCTAAAAGTCCACGGTCTCCAAATAGGTCCTTTTATTGTCCAGATTATGTTTCCATTACCATCATAAACATCATATGTTTTATAAAACAAGCTGAATAGTCGTTTAAAACTCCCTAACTTATTTTCGCCCACAGTAGAAATATGTGCCTCATGGAAATAAAAACGAAAGGGCCTTTTTATTTTCGCCAGTTCCTGATTTTGATTATCCTTAATGGTAATTTCAAAAGGGCGCAGGCTCCCTAAAAAATTCCTTTTAATCCATCCCTTTCCAGTTTCAGCGGCAAAAAGTCTGGAATTTAAATCTCCCAGATTTATTTCATATTTATTTTTGGTTTCAAAACCCGAAAAAATTTCTAGAGGTTCTTTAATTTGTTTAATCCAAATTTTTTGGGTAGGCGACATTTCAAACTCCATTTACAATTGGAATATATATTCTAATTTTCTTATAGGAAGATAAAAAACTTGAAGATGTTAATTTTAACAAGACCCAATTACCCTCTTTTTAGCTACCGTTTGGAAAGAATATGAAATTAATAGGATACATTGCTTGTTCATGCTTAATCCTGGCATGTAGCGGACCAAGAAATATTATTCACAGCGGTAAAGTTACAGAAAAAGGGAAATTTTCATTGGGTGGCAATGGAAGTTATAACTTTTCAATGGCCACTCTAAGCGCCATGAGCGATGCCCTTAAAAGTCAAATTTCTGATATTGTGAATAAAGATACGGCATACGTGGATCAAAGTTTTAATGAACAAATAAAACCCCTGATAGTTTATTCTTTAGACCCATTGGCAGCAAGTTTTGAATTGTTTGCCAGATATGGCATCTTTAATAACATGGATGTGGGTTACAATTGGGCTTCCGGTACCCATGTTTTTGACACTCGCTACCAGTTTATGCGCGCTGGAAATTTTGATGGAAGCCTGGGATTTCAATTTTCTATGCAAAGTTACGAGCTCCCCTCATTTTTAGGCAGTCTCCAATCTTATTTGCAATACGAACTAAAACGGCGGGATTTTTTAATTCCTTTGACATTTAGCAAGCCTTTAGGCCATCAAGAGAAATACGGAGCTTTAGGATTCGGACTTGTCTATGGACGTAGTTTTATAAAATACGATTTTAATCCAAATAGTTTATATCAATTAGTATCGGGTCAGGTTGAAGAAATCAATTACATTCCCAGAGGAAGCAATAGTTACAACACTTACGGTTGTTTTTTCAACTTGAAGCTAGGCTTCCAATATGTTTATTTGTTAACTGGGCTTTCAAGTTACTATCAAAATTACGGTAAATACAATTTGTTTTTAGGCGAACAAAAAAGCTTTTCTGGAATAACTTTGGTGCCTAATATGGGAATTCAATTTAATTTTTAGCTATTACCAGTGCCAAATTAAACCGGCCTGAAAATCCCAATCCAGCTTTGCTTTTATGTCGCTGCTTGGCCTTTGGCTGTGGTTTTGTTTATTTTGACGCGCTCCTATGGCAGCCGATCCGTAAAAATCCCAATTTGATTCAAAACGGTTGCGGTATCCTATGTTGGCCAACTGGCGAAATTCCAGTTTTTGGATTTCTTCATAGGAATTGAATCTTAAAATTTCCGGTTTTTCCCAGGAACTTTCCGCGTATATTTTTGGTCCCAGTACTAGCATTGAATTTTGGTTTAATTTTAATGAAAATTGGGGATGAAAAGCCGCTTCTAGGTTTTCTAAAAAGTTATCCCTTCCATAAGCCATAAGGAAAGGAAAATCAAGGCGGTACCACTCTTCGCTGCGATAACTCACCTCCCATCCGAACACACTAATTACATTAAGCCCCATTCTATCGCTATATCCTATAGGAAAAGCCCCCGTGGATACAACATTATAGAACTTTTTTGGAGTGATTTTACCTGTTTCATAGAAATCATTTTTGTTTAATAAAATCCGAAAGTAAGGGGTTAGCAAATAGGGCATATCCACGTTTTTCCCAATACCTCTACCAGGAATAACTCCTGGCAAAATAACATAGCCCCAAAAGGCATCTGAATTTTCAATTAAATCTCTATTCATTTTAAAACGGTGGACATTCATCTTTTTAGGAATGATTACCGGATCATCAATTGGGTTTTGCGGCAATTGTTTTGGGGCATTAGCGCATTGTACGAACAAAAATGCAACCCAGAATGCGATACAGGTTTTAATAAATTTTTTCATTTTTAATTTTCCAACAAGGCAATTCAAATAGACAGCTGCCCCAAGGGACTATGTATTTGCTTAATTTTTGCTGTGCTAATATGTAAATAAATTTCAGTGGTTTTTAAACTGCTATGTCCTAAAAGTTTTTGTATGTGGCGAATATCCACTCCTTGCTCCAAAAGGTGGGTGGCAAATGAATGGCGGAGGCAATGTATCCCGCCTAATTTTGGCACCCCGCTTTTTTTGAGCGCCTGATTAAATACCTGGTCAATGGATTTATTGGAAAGCGGACGGTTATTTTCTCTGCCCTCAAAAACATAATCTTCCGGCTTTTTATATTTGGTAAAGTTCCGTAGCTTTTTCGATAGGCCCTTATCCAGCATTATAGCCCTGTCTTTCCTACCTTTCCCCTCGCGCACCCACAATATGGATTCTCCATAATCCAAATCCGCGCATTTTAAAAAACGCAATTCCGATAAACGCAACCCGCAACCATAGCAAGTCATTAACATCAACCTATGTTTTTCAAATTGAACTGCCGATAAAATTTTTTCTACTTGGATTTTGTTATAGGCTTTGGGAATTTTCTTCGGCTTTTTAAGCCGTGGCATATTTTCAATGACCATGTTTAATTGCAGCACATTTTTATAAAAATACCTAAGGCTGGCATGGGCCAAATTTACGCTGCTGACACTAAGTCCGCGATGGTTATAAAGATAAAGCAAATAATTTTCCACAATGCTTTTATCCTTTTTTCCGGGTGGACGTCCCAGTTTTTCCATATACTTTTTAAGATGGTCTCCATAGTTTTCAATGGTACGCGGACTTTTATTTTCCAATTTAAGCCTGTTAATAAACATCTTAAAACACTTGTTCTGGATTGTGATAAAAGCGGTCTGTGGACTAGAACTCATTTGAAATAAATTTTTTTCAAGCTGGTTAAGCCATTCAACATGTTTAGGGGAGGCGCAAACGTATTTATAAAAATACCTTAAAGATTTTAAAGCCTGTTTGTTTTTTTCCTTAGGACTGTGATCCACGAATTTATCTAAACTATACTGAGGCGCTTGCATAGGATATTTTGCATAGCTATTTAAAAACTGAGAAATATTCCGTTCGATGATAACTCTGTGATTTTCTGCCAGATTATTCCTATGAAATGATGCCCTTAGCAAGTACAACCATTGTCCTTCACCACTTTCTTCTACCACAAAAAAATTATGCGAAAACTGAAATTGTGAATTGCTAAATAAAACGGACATTATTTTTTCTCCCTGATTCTTTTTTTAATACTAGAATTCAAAAAATCCATTGTTAGCTAGCCCGGGTAGTCCACAAATGGCTATAATCAAAGCAAAACCAAAAAACAAATGTTTAAGCTAGGCTCAAAAACTTTCGAAATTTCAACCATTCTGTTAAATGAAGACCCCTGAGTTATTGAAATCAGCCGCGGTGAAATGGCCCATTTTGTATGGACTTGCCGAGCAATTCGGCCTTAAAAAAGACTACGAACTCAAGTGTTTCTTAAAGGAAATAACCAAAGGAATGGTGGTGTATGATATTGGTGCAAACGTGGGCAGGTTTAGCAAAATATTTTCCATGTTGACAGGCCCCACAGGCCATGTATATGCATTTGAACCCATTAAAATGAATTTCGAAATTTTGTCCAGGCTTAAATATCCTCATTTGCAGGTTTTCAACATTGGGCTTTGGCACGAAGCCGGGCAAAGCGAAATTTTTTATCCCTCATCAGATGGAGCCCAGGGAAGTTTAAAGGCCCAGCAATTCGGCAACTGGGAAAATGGCAACGCCATCGGAAAAGAATTGTGCCAATTGGAAAGCCTGGACCGTTTTACGGAAAAACATAGTTTACCTGGAGCGCAGTTCGTAAAGATTGATGCCGAGGGAGCCGAATTAAACATTTTAAAAGGGGCGTTAAATTTTTTAAGCCGTATACATCCCACATTATTTATTGAAGTTAATGAAAAAACCATGGAAAGCTTTGATTATGGGATAAAGGAAATTTGGATGTTATTAAATAACATAGGCTATAACCATTTTACCCTTGTTGGCAGAGACTATTTTTTAGCCTTAGAAAGCTTAACCGAGCTTCAAAATGCTCTGAAAAAGGATTTTTCTCCGAGTATTTTGTGCAAAAAATAATTTGAGAAATTTGAACTTTGCACAAGATTGTAAGTAAATTGTTAACAAAAAATTTGGGCGTTCCCGTAAAGCTCGGAACAAGGCCAGAAAAAATAAGCGTCCTACAGCTAGTTAGCCCTAAAAACAAAATTTCACTATCCTGAAAAAAATCGGCCTTTTTACTTAAAAAAGGGGAATTTTAAGAAAAAAAGTTGCGGCTTCGCCATTGATAGTCCCATTTTTTTTTGGACTAACAGAGGGAACGAGTATAAAACAAAATATAAGAAAAATGTGAGTAATCGAAGCGTTAAAAATCGGGGAAATCTGTCAAAAAAACAAAGCTTAAATTGGGTGAAACATAAATTGCAATCCTATTTTTTTAGGGTATTTTGTTTTTTCCAAAAAATTGAAATCTATACATAATAAATTATTGGGAATCGAAAATACCTCATGCATACATTGAAGCTTACTTTTAATTTGACTGTTTTAACAAAAAGGCAATCTAATTGTCTATGGCAGTAAACATACTATGTTCTGGCCTTCACAAAACTTGGCAACTTTGTGGACCCACAACATAGACTTTAAGAGTTTACTTAGGGCGAAATACTGGGAATAGAGGCGACTAATAAACGCAAAAAAAATGCCCGGGAAAAACTCCCAGGCATTTTAAACAAGGAAATAAAAATTACCCAGCTACAGGAATTGCTCCAATAGCAGCTTCATAGTTAGGTTCAGTTGTAATTTCTGGAACCAGTTCAGTGTATACCACTTTTCCTTCTTCGTCTAAAACTACGATGGAACGGGCGCAAACACCTTTTAAAGGACCATCGATAATTTCCACGCCATAATCTTTTGAAAAACTGCCGCGAAAATCGGAAACAGTAATAACATCATTCAAACCTTCTGCACCGCAAAAACGGCCTAAGGCAAAAGGAAGGTCTTTTGAAACACAAACAACTTTGGTATTGTCCAGTTTGCTAACTTCTTCGTTAAAACGACGAGTAGATGCCTGGCATACGCCTGTGTCAATGGAAGGGAAAATGTTCAAAATAACCTTGCTGCCTTTTAAATCGGAAAGGCTAAGCTCGGACAAATCAGTTTTAACAGCAGTAAAAGCAGGCGCAGCTGAGCCAGTTGCTGGCAATTCGCCACAAGTGTTGGTATCGCCACCTTTTAATTTAGTGAGTGCCATGAAAGTTCTCCTTTAAAGTTTTGAAAGCCTATAAAGTACATAATCCTGCAAAGTTGCGGCTAATTTTTGGAATTCATTACCCGTTTTTGGTTGGTTGGCGGGGTTTCACAATAAAGCTATTGGGCAGTTGCCCAAGGCCCCTATTCAAAAAGTTTAGCGTATTCCCCATAACCCTCTTTTTCGAGATCTTTTTTGGGGATAAAGCGCAACGCTGCGGAATTGATACAGTAGCGAAGTCCGGTGGGTTTGGGGCCATCGTCAAATACATGACCCAGATGGGAATCCCCATAACGGCTGCGGACTTCCACCCGGACCATATTGTAAGTCAAATCTTTTTTTTCAATAACATTTTCCGCAACCAGTGGCTTGGTAAAACTTGGCCAGCCGGTGCCTGACTTAAATTTATGGCTGGAACTGAAAAGGGGTTCTCCAGAAACAATATCCACGTAGATTCCCTTTTCTTTATGGTTCCAATATTCGTTTCGAAAGGGGCGCTCTGTGCCATTTTTTTGGGTGACCTCAAATTGTATAGGGCTTAGTTTTTTACGAATCTGCTCCAATGGTGGTTTTTTATAGGTCTTTTTTCCCTCTGAGGTTTTCATGGATTTTTTTTCACTGGGAATTTGGGAATTCTTTTCTTTTCCCCAATGGCGTTCAATAAAACCGGCCCTTCCGGAGCCTACTTTATAGCGGTTGTAATGTGCCGGATTTTTTTTGTAGTAATCCTGATGGTACTCTTCCGCAGGATAAAATGCAGGGGCTGGAATAATTTTAACTGCGATTTTTTTCTCAAAGCGTCCTGATTTTTGAAGTTCGGCACGGCTTTTTTCCGCCAGTTTTTTTTCTTCGCCATTGCTGTAGTAAATGTATGGGACATATTGGGAACCCCTATCTGCAAATTGCCCTTTGCCATCTGTGGGATCTATTTGCATCCAGTAAACTTCCAATAGTTTATTGTAGCTCACAAGTTTGGGATTGTATTCCACTTCCACAACTTCCACATGGCCGCTTTTTCCCGAACTGACTTCTTTATAACTGGGATTCGGCTTTTTCCCCCCGGCATAGCCCGAGGTCACAGATAAAACCCCTGGCACTTTTTCAAATGGGCCTTCCATACACCAAAAGCAGCCACCGGCAAAAAGGGCCTTTTTAGAAACCGCTTCGCCATTTGCTATTGGCAAAATCAATAGCAGCATAAACAATGCTAAAGTTATCCGAGTCATGTTTTTCATTGCTAAACTCCGGTTCATGTTACGCAGCTTTGCTTTCTTCCAAGTGTTCCCGGATTAAGTCCTCGATTTTTTCACGGCGGATATCTCCATGGCTTGCATTCCAGATACATTGCCCGCCTTTTAATAAAAGCAATTGAGGAGACTCATGTTCCACAGAAGTAAGCTCCGCTAACTTCAAGGAGGCCGGCCGATTGGCCACAACATCTACCCAGGAAAAAGCAAAGGAATTGGGAAGACTTTCCAAAAGGCTTTCTACCTCGTACTTAGCGAACAGGGATACGCTACAGCGGTTGCTATGTTTGTATACCAATACCGGCATCGACTTTGATTTGTCCAAGCAAGGCTGGATGTCCGATTCTCGTTCAATTTGTGAATTCCAATAACTCATAACTATTCTAAGCTCCCGATTTTTTAGTGCAGTTGTTTAAGGTGTGTACGGAACACAATAACAAAGTTACAATGATTTTATATTTTTTTTAAAATGGCCTCTAATTCCAAAGCAGGGGGAATTCCTCAGCTAGCGAATATCGGGAACCCGAAGAATTCAACTGGCTGTGCATCAGGCAAAATTTTTCCACTTTAAAGGGCGGAAGCCCCAGAGGTAGATTCTGAGTATAATAGGCAACCAAATCTTCTGCCTGAACCCCTTTTAAGCGAGCCAGGGTCAAATGGGGATGAAAGCGCCGAGAGTCTGCAGAGAGGCCTAATTTGCGGCAAACGGAAAATTCCAGCATTTTTTGTAAATCGAGTAATTCAGTACTGGAATCCACCCCAGCCCACAAACTTGTGGGTTGCTTTTTATGAGGAAAATGCCCCAGATCCATAAGTTTCAGGGAAAATTGAGGAAAAGAAATGTTTTTCGCGTATTGTACCAGGGTTTTTAAACCCACTGGCTCCAGTTTTTCAATAAATCTGAGAGTTATATGGAGCTTATCCATTTCCTGCCATTTAGCTCCTTCAATTCCAAAACTAAGGCGGTAAAGACTCTTTAAAATGTTTTCGGGGGGAATGATGGCAAAAAAGTATCTCATTTCAGAAAAACAACCAACCAGGTTAAATTCTTACAGGAAGATAAAAAAAACCGGGCCCCTTGGGATAAGAGGTCTGTTAAAAATTGTGCAGCTTTAAGCTTATTTTTTTTCGATTTTACATAAATTGTATTTAGGAAGTGACTATGGATTTTAAAAAAGACGGAGCCTCGCCAGAAGAAAATCCCAAATCGGATTTGGCTGGGCCGCTGGAAGAATACAACCAAAAGTTTTTGCAGCTAGTAGAAAGTTTAGGGGCTTTTAGCCAATCCCAGGAATTTAAAAACATAAAGGGAGAGGGTTCCAGTGCGGGCGCAGATTTGTTGGCAGAACTGGCGGATTTTCTGGTAAAGCGTTTGAAGGCGGAGCTTCCCCCCGAGGAACTTTTAAAATTTATTGAATTGATGGATAAAATTTATTTGCAGTGCAGTTTAAAAGGCCAGGTAAATGAAAACCTCATGCAGTTTTTGCAGGAAAATGGCAGTCTATTTTCTCACAAAGCAACTCCTCAAATGGATTCAAGCACTAAAAAGGAATTGGAAAGCTGGTTTAAAAAACACCAACATGACTTATTTGATTCATAAACATAAATTTTTCCTTAAAACTGGATTCTGGCTGCGGATGTTACATACTCTGTTGGCAGCATTTATATTAGGAGCCTGCGCCCAGCGTTCATACCACTGGGAATACCAATCCGAACTATACCCCAGCGGAATGGTGAAATCCGAATCCCTGCTGCGTTCCGATGGCTTAAAAGATGGCCGCCATGTTAGTTATTACGAAAACGGGATTATCCAGCGGATGGTGCAGTACTCAGAAGGCGCTCCCAACGGAATGGATGTATGGTTTTTTAAAAACGGAAAGGTTTTTAAAATTTCCAGCTACAGCAACGGGGAGCAAAACGGCCCGCAACTGGAATATTACAATAGCGGCTTGTTACATCGCAAAAGCAATTACAAAACTGGCCAACTGGACGGGAAATATTTTCGCTATTATAAAAACGGAAATATTGAATATGTGGGTTATTACCACGACGGCAAACCCTCTGGAGAGCATTTAGTTTTTAACGAAGATGGCAGTTATAAAAGCGGCCACCACCAGTCTTTTTACGCCACTGGAGAATTGCAATTTGAAGGCAACGTGGTTCAGGGAAGGCCTAATGGTAAATATATCTTTTATTGGAAAAACGGACGAAAATCTCTTGAAGTAGAATTCAAGCATGGCAAGCTCCACGGAGATTACAAATTTTTTGATGAAAATGAGGATTTGGAGCCCTATCAATGGGTGTTTCGCTATGGAGACTTTATTCGGAAGGAACCCGTTCCGGCCCTTCAGAATTAATAGACAACTGGACATATACATTCAATTCAGGATTTTAAAATGAAAAAAATACTAACCTTCTTGTTTATTTTACTGCTCAACCTGGGACAGAGCTTTGCGGAAGATATGTTTCTGGGGTTTGATTTTTTAACCCGAAGCCTGGATGGGCGCTATGCTTTCTCGGACATGATTTACGGAGGCATTAAATGGCAACCGGGAATGTATGCAGGGGAAGGCGGAGATATTAACATGGATTTAGAAGGCTTTGCCCGTTTCAACCTTTTTTCGCCTGCGGAAGGGCTTGCCATTGGCCCCGAAGGCGGTCTCAGGCTAATCGACAACTCTGAATTTGACAGAGCTTTTTTATACGGAACTTTTGCGGTGGATGGCGCATTTAATATTGGGGGCCCGGTTTATTTATACGGACACCTGCCCTTCGCGAGCCTGGAAATCCACTTCCAGGGGGACAACAACTTCAAATTTTTTGTGCTAGGCGCCCACCCAGTGGAATTGGGCTTAATGATGGGCTTTTAGCTTTGCAGGCTTGCCTCAGTTTCAGGCTCTACCCAGCGGCCATGGGTTTTTATAAGTTCTATTAACTCCTCAGCGGCTTTATCTTCGGGAACAGCCCGTTTCACGCAGTCCCGGCCCACATAAAGGTTGACTTTACCCGGGGCTCCACCTACATAACCAAAGTCCGCATCGGCCATTTCCCCTGGGCCATTTACGATACACCCCATAATTGCAATAGATACATCGGCTAAATGGGATGTGACTTTGCGGATTTTTTCCGTGGTTGTTTCCAAATCAAACAGGGTTCGACCGCAACTGGGGCAAGATACATACTCAGTTTTGGAGCGACGCATGGAGGCTGCCTGCAATACATCGTAACCGAAATCCACAGCCTGAGCAGGTTCAAACCCGCTCAGATGAAGCGCCTGTCCGATACCATCACAAAACAAAGAAGAGGCCTCGGCGCAAATTTTTAGCCTTTGGCCCTCACTTCCGTTTCCATAAAATCGAAGGGCAATAGGATGGTACAGTTTATTTTGGGACAACCACGCTGCCAGGTAACGGTAAGCCGCAACCCCCGCAACAGTTTCTCCCAAAGACCACAAATATCGGCTTTTGGATGTTATCAGTTTTCTCAAAAATTCCAGATGTTGCAAGTCTTCCACGATGATTTCCAAATTTCCCTCGGGAAGTTTGGAGGCTTTCATCCACTCGGAACTGGACACGCCGCGTCCTCCGGCAAAGTCGCAATGGCCAATTCCCTGGAAGAGCACTGGCAAGCCCGGATCTTTTTCCAAATCATAAGAAGTGGCCCATTCCAAAGGGCGTTTGCCATTTGGAATCACATCGTCCGATTTTAATATGGTGCCCACCGCTATTTTTTGGCCGGGTCCGAATTTTAGACCGCCCAAATTAAAGCTCGCAAAGTTTTTATCTTCCTCCGGGAGAATTTCGCCGTAAAATGATACTTTCTCTCCAATTTCTGAAACAGCGGATGTTATATGGGGGATACTTTCCAGGGAACATACATCGCGCAGCATTTTAGCCACAGGTATTTCCGCTTCTGGGGCTTCCGTAAGTGAAACCCGAATAGTATCTCCCAGACCATCTAAAAGCAAAGCTCCAATACCGGCTGCCGATTTTAAGCGGCCATCTTCCCCATCCCCGGCCTCCGTAACTCCCAGATGAAAGGGATAGGGCTTGTGCTCCGCGTCCAGGCGAGCCGCTAATAAGCGGTAAGCTTGTATCACAACTTTGGGATTGGAGGATTTCATGGAAAAAACCATTTGGTGGAAATTTTCGGCTTCACACACTCTGGCAAATTCCAGGGCGGACTCCACCATTCCTTCCACCGTATCTCCATAGCGAAAAAGAATTCTATCGGAAAGGGAGCCGTGGTTTGTGCCGATTCTCAAGGCCACTCCATTTTTTTGGGCTTCCCGCACCAGCGGGCCAAAAGTTTCAAAAACTTTTTGCAGGCCTTTTTCAAACTCTTTGTCATTGTATTCTTTAATGGCAGCGGTTTTTGTGTCTACAAAATTCCCCGGATTCACCCTTACTTTTTCCACCCATTTAACCGCCTCAAAAGCGGCCTTGGGCTGGAAATGTATATCGGCACAAAAGGGAACCTGAATACCTTCTTCCCTCACCTTTTTAACAATTTCCTTTAAGCAGGCGGCATCCTGAGCAGTGGGAGCTGTAATTCGCACCAGTTCACAACCAGCCCTTGCCAAAGACAAGCTTTGCTTAACGGTGGCTTCAATATCGCGGGTGTTGGTATTGGTCATGGATTGGATGGCGATTGGATTTTTTCCGCCAATGAGCAAATCCCCAATTTTAACTTCCAGGCTCTTTCTGCGTGAGGCCAGAAAACGGTTTTTCATATAAGGCAATTTCATAGCATTTTCCATAGAGCTAAATATATAATTCCCCACTGTTTTCCTCTAGGATCGCCTAATATAAGTCATTTTGGACATTTTTAGAGTTATGAGAAAATGGTTTTGGGTGCAACCGATGATTTTTAAATCCGTAAACCTTTGTCCAAAGCACCCTTTCTCAAAAATCAGATGGTAATTAAAAAACCAAACTTGAACCCTACCCATCAATGTTTTTTCAAATGGGTGTTTTGGTAGCGTGACTGATGATTGGGGTTTAAAATGCAAAACTATTTGGCCGAAGTCTTCAAAAGCACCTAGCTGTTCAACATTAACCTTTCCGAATTCAGATTATTAAGGCAAGTCATAATGCTAGTCTAATTCAAAAGCAGTGAATTCTAGAATTCGATAATCAGGACGGGAGAAAACATTTAACGAAGGGCATTTGAGCTGATATACTTACATCCACCTCCTTTAAAAGCTCAACCAGCCCTGAGATAAATCCAAAGCACCCATTTTCAAAAATCAGATGGAAATCGGGAGCTCAAATTTAAACCATTTCCATCAAAGTTTTTTTCATTTATGGTCAAAATTAGCTTGAGTACTAACTTTTCACCCCTTTCCAAGCTTAAAATATTATAATTTTTGATATTCCCTTACGGACGTTCCATGGATATAACCGGCAAGGTTAACATTATTCCCCAAATACTAAATGGTCTCTTTGAGCCCGCTGTTATTTGCCATTCAGGCAGCAAGAATATAATTCACTGGAATTTGGCCTTTGAAAATTTAGCCCTGTCATTTGGGGTTAAAACGCCTTCCCATAAAAGTTTGAATAAATTTTTAGGCGATACTTCCTTTGAACCCATACTCAAAGTTACCAGCAAATTAAAAGAAGATAAAACAGAAAGCCTTCAGTTAAATCCTGTGAACTCACAGGGAATTGCGGCCTCTATTGAATGTAGAATTTCCTTTCTTGGGCAAATTGAAAAGAAGGAACTCCATCTTTTGATATTCAAGGATCTAAGCCCTCAAAAGAAAATTGAAGAACATTTACTGTCTGCCCAAACCAAATATGAAAGAGTGGTCAATAACATGGACGAATTTATTGTCCATTGGAAAAAAGATGGCGTTCGTACCTTTGTTAATAAAAGCTATTGCAAATATTACAACACCACAGAAAAAGAATCTCTGGGCAGTAGCTTTTTCCCACTTATATCTAAAGAAGATTTAAGCAATGTCCGGCAAAGAATTAAAGGACTTACCCCCGAAAAACCGGAAACAGAAGGAGAACATAGAGTTATTCGCCCTGATGGCAGCTTAGGCTGGAATTACTGGAGAGATAAGGCCATTTTCAAAAATGGGGAAGTTATTGAATACCATTCCATTGGAAGGGATATTACTGATAAAAAAGCAGCAGAATTAAAACTAATCCAGGCTGAAAAAATGGAAGTTATGGGCCAGCTAGCGGGAGGAATCGCCCATGATTTCAACAACCAACTTTCCGGATTCCAGGCCTATGCGGAGCTTATTAAAATTAAAGGGCAAAAGGATAAAGAAACTGCCGTTTATGCAGATAAAATATTAACCCTGGTACAACGCTCTAAGGAACTCACCCGGCAATTGTTAACATTTTCCAGGCAGGAAGAATCCCAAAACCAAATATTTGATATACATTCTATTTTGGAAGAAGTGAACTCCATATTAGAGCGCAGCATTGATAAAAGAATTGAACTTATTTTAAATTTAAATTCTTCCAATTCCCATTTACTGGGAAACGCCTCTCAAATGCAAAATGCCATTTTAAACCTGGCCCTAAATGCCAGAGACGCAATTTCCAACAAAGGAGAAATTGAATTTACCACTACTGACAAAGAGGTTCGCTCCGGGGACTTACTCAATCGCAAATATCATATCCCTAGCGGTAATTTTATTGAAATTTCAATTAAAGACAATGGAATTGGCATGGATGAAAAAGTGAAGGAAAAAATTTTCGAACCTTTTTTCACCACCAAAGAAACAGGCAAGGGAACGGGAATGGGGCTTGCAGCCGTATATACAGCATTAAAACACCACCACGGACATATTGATGTAAAGAGCCAGCCAAATCAGGGAACTGAGTTTTTAATATACCTGCCCGTTGCCCGCAAACCAAAAATCAAAAAAATAAAACCGGATAAGTCTGCGCATCGAATAACCAAAGCTAATATTTTATTTGTGGACGATGAGGAAATGCTGGCCACTTCTGTGCAGCTAATTCTCAGCAGTTTTGGGTTTAAAGTATTTACCGCCAAAAGCGGGTTAGAAGCCATTCAATTTTATTCTGAGAACTCCAAGAGCATTGACCTGGTCCTGTTGGATATGAACATGCCTAAAATGGATGGCAGAGAAACTCTTTTGGAGTTAAAAAAAATCAGACCCGATATCAAGGCCTTAATGTTATCCGGCTACAGCCAGGACCAGGCTGCAGCTGAGGAAGAATTGGGTATACGGGGTTTTATCCAAAAACCTTTTACTGAAGATGATCTGACTGAAAAAATTGCGAAGATCCTGGGATAATGTATCCCCTGACCGGGGTTTATTAAGGTCCAATAACAGCTATCCAAAGCACCCTTTCTCAAAAATCAGATGGTAATTGAAAACCTAAACTTGAACCCTACCCATCAATGCTTTTTCAAATGGGTGTTTTGAACTCCCCTATTTTTCTGGGGTTCACCCATCGGTAGTCACTCTGAAAATCTATTTGGAACTGTCATTGATATTTGGATTCAAAATGCAAAATTATTTGGCTGAATTCTTCAACCGTACACAACATTTATCTACTCTAGATAAACTTTTCCGAGTTCCGTCTATTAATAGCTGGTCTTAATCAAATGCTGAGAATTCAGGCATTCAGTGCTCAGGACGGGAGAAAACATTTAACGAAGGGCATTTGAGCTGATATACTTACATCCACGCGCTCATAAAGCTCAACCGGCCTAAGATAAAGGGTTTTCCCCGACCGGAGTTTTTATGGCCGAATTTTCTTACTGGGATTGCTTCCCAAAATATGGACGTTTTTCCAGAAGTTAATTATATCCGTGATGCCCTCAGCTTTAAGCAAAACCACAATTTGATTAAGGCTTTTATTTAAAGCCTCTACTTTTTCAAATAAATCCCTTTTATATATAACATCGTGAATGTAGTTATCCCCCTCACTAACCTTAAGCACCAAATCCATAGATTGGCTGGTTAAGGTATCCACATCATTAAGGGCCGCATCCACCAAGTTCAAATAGCCGGAGGTTTTTTCTGTCCAATCTCCTAAAGCTTCCTGGGAAGTACCCACTAATTCCCTTAAGGTTGTGGTTAATTCATTGGCCTGTTGAACCTTATCCGTAACATACTTTTCCAGGGCCAGGGCATTAGCCATATTTTGACGGTAAGCGGCTAAAATGGGCATAAGAGTTTCCTCAAAAATAGCTTGAATGCTGCGCACATCTTCTCCGCCTTCTTTGAGCTGGGTTACTACTTGCTGGTATTTTAACACCATTTCCAAAACCTGATTAGTTTTATGGAGCATTTCAGCGATGCCCTCTTCAAACACCCCATTTTGAATTTCGGAAAAATCCATGTTTACATCGCTTTCTCCCCGGTAAACGAAAACCATGCGAGAGCCCATTAAGGAATGGTTGAAATTGATAATTTTCGAGTCTTCGGGAAGTTCAATACGTTTATAAAATTCCAAACTAACCAGAGCCGCATCTTCGGAATATTTGATTTTGGCCACCCGGCCAATTTCCACTCCATCCATAGCCACTGGCTCCTGTAAAATCAAGGTGCCCACATTTTCAAATCGAACCGTTAAAAGATGGGGCCCTTTTAAAATATCCCGGAGCATAATAAAGCTAATGGCCATACAGAGCACCAAAACCCCAAAGGAAACAAAAAAGCCGATTTTGCGGTATTTATTGATTTGTGGATCTTCCATCTCTCTAAAGTAGAATTGTATGCTTTAAATACAATAAACTGTGTCTATTAACCTGATTTTCAAATTTTTCGACGGCAAATGAAAGCTATTTTCCTTTTTGTTCTGGGAGCGAGCCTTTTTTTTAGCTCTTGCGTACCCATTGGAGTTGGTCCTACGCCTCGCACCCTGCGCAAAAATCCAGAAATAGCCAAAAAAGATTATCGCCAGGTATTCCCGGATTCACTGCTGCCCCAACAAAAATTAATTGAGTTCCCTTATCGCCAGGTGGAAGAGATTCGATTATCCTGGAAAGTAGTGGCGGGTCTTAAATTAAGCTCCCAAGAGATTCGCAAGTGGAGAGGAATGATTTTAAAAAACGTGGAAAATTATTGGTTGTATAGGCATCCCAACAGAAGCATCCCCCGATTGGCTTTGGAAAACTTAAGCGTTAAAGACGCCCAAATTCTACTAAGTGAAGGATACCCCCTGTTGCTCTATTCGGCCTATGACATCAAACACCGGGCTCGCTCTTTTACCTTTGAGGGTTTTGACATTTGCGTGGGCTACCAGGGCCTTACAGGAAAAAAAGACAAGAGGGTCAGTTTCAAATTAAACAGCGGCCTTAGAGGCTATATTGACTCGGAAGCGATGTTAACAGGGACCTTGCTGGATATCCCCAAGTTAAAAAACAGCAAAGTGCAGGTTTTACAGGTGATATTACTGATTCCTCCTGAAAAAAATCTGGAGCATGTATACCAAATTTTGCGCAACAAATATCAGGAACTGGGAGTTTGGACCTACAGCCTGCCTGTATTGGAAGAAGCCGAGTCCATCGGCTCCATCCGTTAGCACTTCATAATAGTGCCCTTAAGGGCTTTTTTGATTCAGATAACTTAACATGGCCCAGGTGGGAGTTTTTCCTCTTAAACTCAAACGCCATTCATCCAGCTGACCTGTGAAAAAGCGCGAAGGAGATCCTTCCCACAGGCCATAACCCATGTATATTTGGCCTAAATTTTCTTTTGTACGGGACCATTCCAAAGCGCCCGTGGTTACCTGCTCGCCATTGAGAAAAACAGCATAACTGCTATCAGTCACATTCACCTGGAGATGTTGCCATTGCCCTGCTTCCAGACTTACATCTATCAGTTCGTCCTTTACAATTTCTGTCATGTATAGTTTTCCCTGTTCAATGCCCCATTCCAAAATTTCATAGCTGCCCAGCCAATTTGTCATGGAAAAAAGGGCTTGTTTATTAGTAACATCAAGTGGCTTAAACCACATGCTGAAGGACCAGGTCATCTGGTACCTTATTTTTTCCACAATATGGTGTTCGCTTAAATTTGGATAAATAAGGCTGCTTAAGTTAAGGGATTTTCCAACCATGCCTTCTGTGGTAAAAATACCGGCATCCTCGAATAAATATGGGAAGCTGCTTCTTTCCCAAAAATCCCAGGGAAGAAGAGAAAATATATCCAAATCTTTATCCCCGTGCACAACAGCCAAATAACCAGTTTCATAATTAAATACCTGGCCAAAGTTGTTTTGGAAATAGCTGCTATCCTTGGACCAACCGATTTTAAGATTGGGGGACTCGGCATTCAGATCCAGGTTTTTCAAATTAACATAAAGCTCCGCTTTTTGTTTTTCCAAATCCCAGCTCACAATGCTGTGAGGCAAAACTTTTCCATTTTCATCTACCACATAAAGCCCAGATTTCTGAAGCGTATCCTTTTCAAAGGGAAAGTTGGAGGCATCCAATCGAAGTAAATAGGGAAAATCGTTTAAGCTTTCTCCCGTCACGCCGTATTTTTGCAGCGGGTAATCAACAGGATTGTTAGGAACCAGCAGAGGGATGTCTGTAACATGGTTTTCACCCTCTGTTATCACCACGCTATCGGCAAGGGCTTCAACTTTGCCGGGATCAATTGAAGATTCATATTCCAGACCGTGTAAAATACCTGTGGGCAAATTCTCCAGCAGAAAGTCTTGGGTAGCTGTGCGGTGGCCTTCCCAGTTTCCGTAAAAGGGCGAGCCCCTAAAGTATATTTTGCCAGGGTCCCTATATTGGAGGCTTTCAATTGGAATACGAATTGTGCCGGAAGGCCTTAATATTCCTTTAAGAGCTGTTTGGTACTGAAAAGGCTGAATATCCACCGTTCCCAAATAGCCACTTAAATCACTCTCCAAAGATTTGGCAAATATATTATAACGTCCATTGGGCAAACTGGCCCAACTGAACTTGCCATTTACATCGCTTTCCACCTGCAGTCCAGCTTCCAGTTCTGCATCCGGCCCAGGTTTATAATCTTCAGGTACCGCCAGCACGGAAACTTTTCCTAAAACCGTACCCTGCGGGTCTGTTACGGATCCCGAAAGAACCGTATCATCCCCAGTGTGGCTTCCGCCCCCAGCCACCTGCCCCCCATCCACGGGCAAATATTCACATCCTGAAAAAAGTACCAGCCAAAAGCTGATAAAAAGGCGGGCACCCCCTATATATGACCGCCTAAGCATTTATAATTCCCTCCCCTGTTTTATGTCCTACTGGAAAGACCTGTAAGTTGAGTTGGTATACTCTATCTGGCTTCTCGCACATTTTGGCAGAATCCAAACACTCCATTTCCAGCCCTTTAAATTTTTCTAAAAGTTCCTGAATGATTTCTTCATTTATACTTAAAGTTAAGGTGGAAAAGCGTTTTGGCGCTTCCCATTTTTTATTTAATGCATCTCGGGCCAAGTCCAAGGTCTCAGCCTGGTAACTTTTAATAGCCACACCCTTCCAGCCCTCACCTGTACTAATCACTGCTTCTGTTTTTTCATAGAAGCCCTCAGAGTTTTTGCGGATTAACTCCAATTGCTCCAAAACCTCAATGGCTTTTTTAGCTTCACCGGGTTTAATGGCTGGAACCACGCAACGGGCGAGGTAATCGTAATCATCCCTAAACTCCAGGCAATCTAAAAGCTGAAGCACCGCCGAGTAATACCACTTGGAATAAAATTCATATTTATCGGGATCGATAAGTTTAACCTGCGTTCTTCTGATACGGGCGATTCTGTCCAGGTAGAATTTTTTTTCAGGTATGCTGCTGGACTTTTCAAACTGAACCAACAACTCAAAATATTCTTTCTCTTTTTTATTCAACTGAAGGAGTTCAGAAAACCGCTCCTGCAATTTGGGAGAAATCATTTTTTTGCCGGATAAAATTTTTCCGAAAAAACTGGGATCGCAATTTAGGCGGCGGGCAATCATGCGTTTGGAATATTTACTGCCCGCAGATTTTTTATACTTCATCCAGGTTCTTAAAAACTCAGGATAAGATTGAAAATTAAAAATCGGGCCGATACTATCCCGATAATCGTCTTGTTTTTGGCCCTGGAGAATTTGGTAGCTAACTACCGAGGATTTGGTGGTCCACATTTTAACTTAAAAACCCCCTTAAAAAAACCCTAAACCCTAATTTTATCAAGTCAAAAACTAGCAAAAATATGGGGTAGGTCCATAAATATCCTGAGAAAGCATTCACCGGTTAGAGTACGTTTGAGACTTGGTTCCTGAAAATTCTAAAAAAATTATAGAGCTAAAACTCTAACTTCTAAAAGTTGTGACTTAAGAGACTTACCGTATTTAACTTAAAATTAAGACTAAACCCGCTTTTTTGTGATCTCTCTCACAAAGGGAGAAAAAAGAGGTGATGGCGCTCACAAATTTCGGGCAAATGTGATGGATATCATAAAGTTTTTCCGGCTTTTGTGCGATATTAGATGTATAGACCTGACCACGGAGGATAACATGGGACTCTTAACATTAGACAAAATCAACGAAATCCAAAACGCCAGAAGAAACCAGGAAAAATCGGAAGAAAACAAATATGTGGATGTGCCCATGTTGCGGGATATTAAATTCAGAACTCCCAAATACAACAATATTATGATTCGGTATCGTTAACATTCTTCACAATAGAATAACCGTTCAAGCGCCGTTCTCCCTTCCCGCTGCATCCACGCTGGAAGGGAGAACCCCCCGTTAACATAGGCCTAAAAAAGGCTGTCAAGAAAAGAATATTAAAAATAGGGCCTTATATACTTTTACAGCGGGGATGACCTTAAAAAAACCACAGATTGTCACATTTGTGTAAAATTCTTCCAAAGCGCCTATTTAAATTGAACATATTGCATTTTTACCGTATAATATTTTCATAGCTTTGTTAAAACCATGCATATGGCCAATACCCATCAAATAGTTCAGTGTCTGCAATGCGCACGTTACAAATCTTCCCTTGGGCAGTGGTTTGAAAACAATTTAAGCCCAAAAGATGTGGAAATAAGCCATACCTATTGCCCCGATTGTATTTCCATTTTGCAGGAAAGGCTTATTGCCTCCAGGGATTTTGGAAAATGGCCTTTTGAACGGCAAGTGGATTATTTGAAAGACGATATCCTCAATCAGGATAAAAAATTCGACCGGGTCGCCCTAAAAAATTATCTGGAAGAGTTTTTTTGTCTGGACATGGAAAAGTTTGAAGATTTGTACGAAGCCTTAAAGCCCTTTTTGGCTAATGCCGTTTGCCCTCGTTGCCATCAGGAAGTGGATATTCTGGAAAACCACAGTACTTTCGGGCACCATGTGCTGCATCCCAAATGCCACAAAGAAATTCAGAACAAAATCAAAATCATTGAAGACAACAATTGGGACAAGTCCGATAAATTTTCCGCTTATTTGGATTTGTTAAAAATTGAAAAGGCCCTTCGGCCCACCATCAAAGATTTCCTAAAAAAAAAAACAGCTGAAAACCCACTGGTTTAAAACCAGGCTAAAACTCTCCTTTTAAAAGAGCCTCCACCGCTCTGGTTCTGTGGCTGGTTTTTTCCTTGATTTCCATTCCCAATTCGCCAAAAGTTCGGTTATATCCTTCGGGAATAAAAAGGCTATCGTAGCCAAAACCAAGGGAGCCCTTTTCTTCAAGAGCCACCTGTCCAGGGCAAAAGCCTTCGTATTTTTTTTCCCGGCCATCGGGGTAGACAAGGGCCAACACGCAAACAAACCTGGCGTTTCTATTATTTTGCCCTTTTAGCTTATCCAGAAGCAGATTTCGATTTTCCAAATCGCTAGCCCCAGGTCCCGCAAAACGGGCTGAATAAATACCGGGAGCTCCATTTAAAGCCTCTACCTCCAGACCGCTGTCATCGGCAAGCACAGGTAAATTGCTGTCTTTTGCAATTGCTTTGGCTTTGATAAAGGCGTTTTCCTCAAAACTTGTCCCTGTTTCTTCAATGTCTCCCTCAAATCCTATGTCTTTCAGGCTGGAAAAATTCACCCCCACCTGTCTGAAAAGTTCATCAAATTCTTTTTTCTTACCCATGTTGCCTGTAGCCAAAATCCAATGTTGCTGCGCCATGTTCTCCCTTTCGTTTATCGGAAGACAATTTATAAAATTCTGCGGGCACCCTTGTATTTGCTTTGGTAATAGGGCTCACTGAGGCTGCTGTATATTACGCCCCGCTTAGTACTGGAGTGAATGAACTGATCTCCATGCATATAAATACCGGCATGATGTATACCGAACACCGATCCAAACAATACAATATCCCCTTTCTTTAGGCCGCTGCGGTTCACCGCCTCCCCCATTTTTCCTAATTCTTTAGAGCTATGGGGAAGCTTTACATTGTACACCTGTTGAAATACGGTGCGTATGAAACCCGAACAATCCATTCCCTTTCTGCTCTGTCCCGCCCAACGGTAGGGTACTCCCAAATAGGAATCCGCCACTTCTTTTAATTTTGGTTTAGCGGGCTCCCTCATTTCAGGGGCATCTAGCGGACTTTTTTGCTTAGCCAGGGCTTCTTTCTTGGCTACAATTTCTTTTTTTGGGGGATGTTCTTCCGGGGCTTTTTGAAGGGGCGCGGCTTTTTTATCTGGCGCGGGATGGAGATATCCTCCCTTAGTTCTGCTGTAATAGGGGCGCTCTTTATTCGAGGCGCAAGAGGCCAAAAATAGAATAACTAATAGGATACCCGATAGCAGGGCAAGAGCTCGGAAAACCTTAGGTGTTTTCCACCGCCGAGGCAATTTGTAACAATTTATCTTCCTCAAAAGGCTTCCCAATGAGTTGCATATTGGTATAAAGGCTACCTACTTTGTCCAGGGGCAAAGCTATGCCGGGCAGGCCAGCCAGGTTCAGACTTACAGTATAAATATCTGCCAGATAAGCCGCCAGTGGATCTTTTTGATATTCCCCCAAACGGGCAGGCAAATGGGGCATGGTGGGAGTGACAATCACATCACAACTTTTAAAGGCCTCGGTAAAATCATTTTTTATAAGCCGCCTTATTTTTTGAGCCTTGCTGTAATAAGCGTCGTAAAAACCCGAACTCAAAACATAGGTGCCCAACATAATTCTGCGCTTTACTTCCTGGCCAAAGCCTTCGCTGCGGCTTTTGGCGTAAAGCTCCTGAATGCTCTCGGCCCCTTCGGCGCGGCGGGTGTATCGCACACCATCGTAGCGGGAAAGGTTGGCGCTGGCTTCGGCTGTGGCAATGATATAATAGGCTGCCACCCCGTAATCCATATGGGGAAGGGATATGTGCTCCACCTTGGCCCCTTTTTTTTCCAACTCAGAAATACGATTTAAAACACTGTCGCGAATTTCAGGGGAAACTCCTTCGTGGAAAGTTTCTTTGGGGATGCCTATGACCTTACCTGCAATATCTTTATTTAAGAGAGCGGTAAAATCCGGAACAGGTTGCATAGAGGAGGTTTGATCCATGGGATCTTCTCCGGCAATCACATTCAAAACCCGGGCGCAATCTTCTACGCTATGGGCCATGGGCCCGATTTGATCCAAGGATGAGGCAAAAGCAACCAGCCCATATCGCGATACCCGGCCATAAGTAGGTTTAAGACCTACAATTCCACAGCAAGCTGCTGGTTGACGGATAGACCCACCAGTATCGGAGCCCAATGAGATGGGAACGCTGCCCGAGGCCACTGCCACCGCAGAGCCACCAGAACTTCCCCCGGCAATATGGTTTTTGTCCAATGGATTTAAAGAGGGGCCAAAGGCGCTGTTTTCAGTGGAAGAACCCATGGCAAATTCATCCAGATTTGTTTTTCCCACAATAACCGCACCGGCGGCCTTTAATTTTTTAACTACCGTGGCTTCGTAAACGGATTCAAATTTTTCCAGCATTTTAGAAGCGCAACTGGTGGGGCCCACTGTATCTACAATGTTGTCTTTTATGGCGATGGGCACTCCCAAAAGAGCTAAATCGGCCCCCTTGTTTCTAAGTTCATCGGCTTTAGCCGCCTGAGATAATGTGTATTCTTCGTCCCAATGTAAATAAGCATTCAGCTCTTTTTGTTTTTCCATTTTGGCCAGGGTTTCTTTGGCCAGGCTTTGGGCGCTAATTTCTTTGGAGTTTAATTGAGCTTGGGTAGATTTCAGAGTGGGATAGGAGGGTGTCAAAGCAGCTTGTTCCTTTTTTATTTAGACCATTTCATAATATATAAACTGGCTAATAATCCCAAAACACTGCAGGTATTCAATTTAATGGCAAACCCCAGGGGAATTTTCACCAGGTATAAATCTAATACATCGCAGGCATAAGCCCCATTACTTTCATGAATTCCAAAACCCAATTCAAAGCTTTTTACAAAAAAGTTACGCACCGGGTTATCGATTCCACCGCCGCTAATCACCCCTATTTGGCCTAAAACATGGCCTAAAACTTCCCCTAAAATTCCCCCCAGCACCAGGCCGAGTAGAATAAATATGACCAATCTTACGTTTGTGCTTTCTCTGTGCATAAATCAAATCCCCTGCTGTCTGCTTTTACCTGTTTTTATCCCAATGTAGCTTAACCTCAATCATCAGGGTTAAGTTTACTGCTTATTTTCTTCCAAGACCATCTTAGTATATAATTTTTGTTTGCCGCGAATATACCCAATTTTAACGGATTCTCCCACCTGAAATTTTCGGAGTATTTCTAAAAAATCTTTGATGTTGCTGGTGGGATGATCTTCCACTGAAAAAATTACATCGCCTTTTTGCAATCCCGCCTTTTGGCCGGGAGAACCGCGCTCCACATCTGTAACCAAAATGCCCCCCAGGGCGTTTTCATATTCGGAATAATATGGATTGGTGTAAATACCCGTGGTCCACTGCCGGATATAACCATACTTTACCAGCTCATTTACCACCCGCATGGCCTTTTGAATGGGGATGGCAAAGCCCATTCCCACAGAGCCCGAACGCCCCCCTTGTTGCCCGGTAATTATAAAAGTGTTAATACCAATAACATCGCCCTGCACATTCACCAAAGCCCCGCCGGAATTGCCCGGGTTAATACTGGCGTCCGTTTGGATCATATTGTGATAGCCTATTCCTGAACTATGGGAAAAATTTCGATTAAGCGCACTGATAACCCCCACCGTAACGGTTGGCTGGTTATCGCCCATTAGAAATCCAAAGGGATTTCCAATGGCAACTACCCATTCGCCAATGAGGTTGTCCTGGTTTTTTTGAAAGCGGGCATAAGGCAATTTTGAACCCTTAATTTTGATAACAGCAAGATCATTGTCCGGGTCCTGGCCCACTATTTTACCGTTAAAACTGCGGCCGTCGGGGAGGTTTACTTTAATTTCCACCACCGCTTCCCCGCGATTTAGCTCCATCACATGGTAGTTCGTCACAATATAGCCTTGGGAGTTCACTATCACCCCTGAGCCAATGGAGCTTACACTTTCCCTGCTGCGGCCCCTACCCTGTCCTAAAAACAGATCGAAAAAAGGATCGTCGAAAAAGGGATTTCGACGAAGGTTTCGGGCTCGGGTAACGGTAATACTCACCACCGCCGGAGATGCTTTCTCAATGGCGTTGACTATTGCCGTGCGACGGGATTGCTCTAACCTTTCCGTCTGGAAGCCTTTAGAATCAACATTGCTTTTTTCATTGGATACTTCAATAACATCACCAGAAGATGCCGCAATCCGGTTTTCCTCAGCTTTATCAGAGCTATTGCCCTTAAAGGCCAATAAAATAAGAGCCGTGAAAACAAATGCTAAGGTAATTATAAGGGAGTTTTTTTTAATACTCATAATCGCTGTATCCTACCTTTTCCAAAACCAACCCCTCAGCTGGAGCCCAGGTCCACTCCAATTTGTTACTCCCCTCTAAAATAGCTTTTACAAAGCCGGGGTTTCTGTTTTTTCTGGCCACATCATAGCAGGCACCCACCATGCTGCGCACCATGCGGTGTAAAAAGCGATTGCCTGTGATTTCCACCTGCCATAAATTTTTATTCCCGCTTAACTTCAGCTGTTGGATTTCGCATTCAGTAGATTTGCCATCGTTGCGTGGAATGGAAAAAGAATTAAAGTCATGTTTGCCTAAAAAGCAAGAGAGCTCTTCTTCAAATAAGGAAAAATCCATGGCAAAAGGAACCTCCCAAACTCTACCTTGCATCAAAGGGGAAGAACCTAAACAAATGCTGTATATGTAATGCCTGTATTGGGCATGGTAACGGGAATGAAAATCCTCTTCACAGCTTTCCAAGGCGCGGATGGAAACATCCCAGTCTGTTAAAGCGTTTATGCTTCGCTGTATTTTTTCCAGGTTTAGAGTTTCGGAATTTATATCCGCATCAAAATGAGCCACCTGTCCCCGGGCATGCACTCCGGCATCGGTTCTACCTGAGGCTATAATCTGAACGGGTTGCCTAAGGGCCACGGCAAAGGCCTTTTCCAGTTCTGCCTGCACGGTGCGTTTTCCCGGCTGCACTTGCCAGCCGGAAAAATTTTTTCCAAAATACTCTATGGCCATTCTAAATCGGGTCATGAGAGAAGTATAGATATTAGGCGGTAATATCAAAGCCCGCCGTGGAATTACCTCCCTCTGCGGGGCCTTTGGAAGGCGGAAAATCTTCTCCCAAAGGTTCGGAGGTATCTTGGGCCTTGAGCCTTATTTTCTGTCCATAACGCAACACTTTCAAATCCAGATAGGCCAGGTTTTTTTCAAGTTGGGCAATTTCTCCAGCCATGTATTCAGATACATCGCCAGTTTCATTTTCCAAATCCAACTCTATGCCCTGGGATTTTACCAGCGCTTTAACCCAAACATTGCTAAGGTTTGGCGTAGTAAGTTCAATATTCAAAACCAGGGGTTTGGCCTTGGAATCTGTTTGTTTGGAAAAACTGGAATCAAAGCGAAAACGCACCCCGCGCCAGGAGCCATTTTGATAGTAAAAGCCCTGCATCCAGTTTTCCCCTCTTTGGTTTTCTCCTGGTCCCAACTCTGTTATTGTGGATTGCAGGGCGAATTTTAAAAGCGCATGGTCCGCTTTGTTGTTTCCCGTTTGAGATTCTTCCCGGTTCAATTGCTGGTATTGGGACAAAAGGCTTTCGGTTTTTTCCAGCTGAGCTGGGTTTGGACTTTGAGGATGACTGGGTGGGAGGGGCTTTTCCGCATCCCATAAAAAAATGGGCGGCGGATTTTGGTGTTTGCCAGATGTATGTGAAGATTCCTCCAAAGGGTAATGCTGATTTAAAAACAAAAGGGAAAGGGCCGGGTATTTGGCCATGGCTCCCCAAATCTGGGCCTTGCTATTCGACCAGCTATCTTCAGCCTTAAACTGCACAAAGAGGGAAAAAAGCTTGTCTAAACTTTGTTCCAGTCCCACAGGTTTGGCAAGAGAAGCCCAGTTTACAGTTCTGCCGCTGGAATCAAGTTTTTCTGCGCCGGGGTTTTCTCCTTTGGAAAGTTTGCTCGGCTCGGTAGGTTGGGATATTGTTTTATTTTCCGAACTGAGACTTGAGGTTATCTCTGTCTGTATTTGCTGAACTGGTTTTTGGGAAGAAGCATTTAATTCTTCGGAAAAGTGTTGGGCCAATTTTTCCAGCGCCTGGCTCAAATAAACCCCTAAGTTTTCAGAGGGAATATTAGCCATTGGCTGGACAGAAGTTTTTCCCAAAACACTTTGTTCGCCCGAAAATAAAGTCTCAATTTGTTCCCTACTTAAATTAAGGGCCCCAAATGCATCTGAAATTTTCTGGTTCTGAGGAATAGACTTAGCATTGGGCTCCTGTTTGTTTTCTGAAGTTACAGTTCCCTGTGCCCTGTCCGATTTTTTTTGGCCTGAATTAGCTTCCAGATTTCTCTCAGGATTTTGATTTGCCTGGGGAGTTTTAGATATAGTTACCTTAGGTATATCTGATACTTCATTTTGGGCCCCGGAAGATGTGTGCATAACATTTGTTTCGCTGGAGTTATTGGAGCCTGAAACTGCCGATAGCTTTGGACTATTCTCGCTAAGCGCCGGGAGGTTTTTAGCATAATCCATCCCAAATAAATAGCTCAAAACCCGGGAAGCTCCATCTCCCAAAGAAGGATAAAAAGCCGTGACCTTGTCTCCTGACCCTGCCAAAACCCCTGAGGATTTAATAACATCACCAAAATCCACTACGGCTTTGGCAAAATAGGGTTCTTCCTTTAAGGGCAAAAGCTTATCCCAGGCCAGCCTGTACGCACTGTGTAGCTCGCGGTTTTGGCTAACCAAAATTTTTTCTAACTCTTTAGGGTAGCGGTAACTGTCGGGCAATTTGTTTAAATAAAATTGGGAGCCGGATTTTTCCAGGGCAAAGGGATAAAATTCCCCCAATTTTAAGATTTGGGAGGTTTTTAACTGGAACTGCTGGCCCTTGTATTCAAGCAACACATTGTACTTATGGTTCTCCCCGCTTTTTAATTGGCCTGAATCGGCCAGCGATGTTATGTTAACAACCCTGGCAAACAAGATGCGGGCGTCTAATGGCTTTTTTAAAAGAGATTCGTAATCCCGGGAAATTTCAGCAGGCATGGCCTTTTCATTTTCTCCAGCGGGCATTTTTTGGGACGCAAGCCATACATCTCCCATTTTTTCCAGGCGCTGGCCCATGTTTTGTTTATCAAGGGTTTCCAACATGAGGTTGCCCTTTTCATTGAAGTATATTAGAACTTTTTCGCCCTGATGTAATTGAGGCAGGCGCAGAGGAATTTCCAATTCCCCTTTGGGGGTCATTAAAAGGATGCTGGCGCGACCCATGGAAGCTACCGTAGCCGTAACCTTGCGCTCGGCTTTGCCCAGTTGCAATTGCCTTAGCAACTGATTAGCGGTCATGGCTAATTCGTGGATCATACCCTTTGAATCATACCATTATTTGGGCGGCACCCCCAAGGCAGTTTATCGGGATTTAAAATCCCGAATCATCAGCTCCACCTCAGTTTTGCTGATTTTTAAACGCTGCGAAATTTCAGAAACCGTGCTTCCCCGGCGCACCAGTTTCATCACAGTGATTTTTTTATTTTCCTCGTCTTCAAAACTTTTCCATTTAGCCCTTTTTACTGGGTCCTCCCAGCCATCTTCTAAAGAGCCTTGTGAATCCTTAGAAGAATCGTTTTGACTGCCCAAGGGATCGGACAAGACCTGAATTGGATCTTGTAGTTCTTCCTCTGAGGGCTCATCCTCAGCTAAAATTTCAGGTTCAAGCTTATCTTTCTTTTTGGACTGCAGCACTTCAAAGTGCGATACAGATACATCTTCCTCTGGCGGCTCTATTTCTTCCACTTCTTCATCTTCCAATTCAGGAGTGGGCTCGAAGTTATTTTTAGGCAATGTGGATTCGGCAATTTGAGACAAGCCTTTAAGGGAATGCTTGAACCTGTCTTCAAATGTTTGTTCGGGTTCGAGAACTTCTTCTGTTGGAGCAGGTTCCATAAAGTCGCGGTCCGATTCTTCCGGGTCCACGGGTATAGCAGCTTTTTTAACCACGGGTTGCCGCCAACCCTTAAACCTTTTTTCGGAAGCTGGTCCCAGGGCCGCTGCAATTCTTTTTTCCTTGCGGCCAGGCATCCAGATTAAAGCCAAGCAACTCAGTACGCCTAAACTCAGGTATAAGGGGTTTTGGTAAATAAAACGCGCCCAACCAGGGGGCTTATGCACATCGTATTTTTCCACAAATTCCTGGCGGCGGTTGGCGTATTTTTGTCGGCTTTCGGCCTGTAATTTTTTTAAAGAATCGGGCCAACTGAGAGGATAGTTTTGAGGAGCCCTGAAAACAGAAGCTAACATCAACTCGGTTTCCGCAATGGATTCGGACAACCGGGCCATGGAATCTTGTCCATTGGAATCCTCAAAGAAGGCAGGTTTTTTAACCTGGGATTTGGCCAACCAAAAGGCTCCCAACGCACATATTAGTACCGCTAGGGTTAAAAAAAGCCTCTGCATAGCTATAAAACTAAAGATTCCTATTTAGGAATCAAACAAATATTGCTTTATTTCTTCAAATTTGAGAAAATTGAGGATAAATTGAAGGGTTTATGGAGCTTTTATTGATAAAAGAAGATTTGGTATTGGGTAAGTTTTCCCTAAAGCCCGGTCTCAATACCATAGGCCGGGCAAAAGATTGCGATGTGGTATTGGAGGATGCAAATGTGACCCGAATCCACGCCAGAATCCAGGTGGACGTGAACAAAAAAATATTTTTGTTTGAAGATTTAAAAAGCACCAATGGCTCTTATATCAATCAGGTAAAAACCAGTTACAAAATACTGGAAAAAAATGATGTACTTCAATTGGGAGGACAGCAGTTGCTATTTAACGGGGATTCGCACTAACCACGCAAAAGGCCTGTAGAGCTTCACCTCTTCCAAAAGCGTTTAAACCTTCTCCTGTAGTTGCTGTTAAAGCCACCTGAGATGGGTCTAGCTTCATAATGTTAGCCACGCTGCTGCAAATGTTGCGATTGTGGTGGTAAATTTTGGGACGGCGCCCCTCGATGGAAATACTAACATGGCCCACGACATAACCTAAAGCAGACAAATCTTCCAAAGCCTTTTTAAGGTAGGCGCTGGAATCGGTAATTCCCAGTTTGCACATGCTGTCCGCAGGAGGCCCCAAAATTGGTTTTCCGGTGATACCGGAAATAGCATTGGTAATAGCATGGAGCACCACATCTGAATCGCTATTGCCTTCAAAATGAAAATTTCCCGGCATTAGAAAGCCGCCCAATAGCAAAGGCTTGGCATCGCCTTCGGCTATGCGATGGCTGTCTTGTCCAATGCCGGTTTTGGGGTATTTTTCCATTTATAATTTTATCCTTAGTCCCATATCCTCAATTTTTATCCTTATAATGGCCAAGTTCAGCGGCCCATTTGGCCCACAGTAAATCTTCTGTTAAGGTGATTTTTTTAAGCCAGGAACTCCCCTCAATCCAGTATACGGTTTCGCCGATTTGTTCCACCATTCCCGCTTCATCCGTGGTAAAGCCCGAAGAAAATTTTTGCGGCTCTTTTTCCATTTCTTCATATAGCTTTTGCAAAACTCTGGCTGGAAATGCCTGGGGGGTTTGCACAGAAATCAAGTTTTGGCGATTGTGAGTTTGGACAACCTTATCTCCGTCCACTTCCTTGGTGGTGTCGGCGGTTTTTTGAGCCACCACTGCGCAGCGGTTCTTATGCAAACTTTCAATACAGTCTTGCACAATGGAATACGACAAAAAGGGCCGGGCCACATCGTGGATAAGCACCCCTTCTAAACCGGAATCCAGGGCTTCGAAACCTTTTTTCACAGACTCCCAACGTTCTGTTCCCCCTTCCACAACTTTGGTTTTGGGAAAAAGAGTTTTGATATGTTGGTATTTGTCTAAATAATCCCGGGGTAAGACAACTACGATTTCTGCAATTTCTGGAACCTGATGAAACAGCTCCAGAGAATACTGAAACACTGGTTTGCCATTAACATGCAAAAACTGCTTGGGCGTTTCTTTGCCAATACGGCTGGAGCTTCCCCCCGCGGGAAGAAGTACCCCAATGTTTCTGGCTGATTTCTGACTTTCCAAAAAGATTCCTTAAAATTTAACCGGGGATTTTTTTCCCAGCAAGGTTTGCCTCATTTTCAGGGGAAGCCCTAAACATTTGATAAAACCGGTGGCGTCTTTTTGATCGTAAAAATCCACATCGGAAAACCCACCTAAATCTTCATCGTAAAGAGAATAAGGGCTTTCCATTTTGGCGGCAATGGCGTTTCCCTTGTAAAGTTTTAGGGTCACTTTTCCGGTTACCGCTTCACAGGCATTGTCCATAAAAGCATCCAGAGCCTGGCGATTGGGAGTGAACCAAAGGCCATCATATACAAGCTGAGAGTATTTTTGAGAGAGCATTTGCTTGGTTTGCAATACATCTCTGTCCAAAACCAATGTTTCCAGAGCTTCAATGGCTTTGTACAGCAAGGTGCCCCCGGGAGTTTCGTACACGCCGCGGGACTTCATGCCTACCAAACGGTTTTCCACAATGTCCAGCAAACCACAAGCGTGTTTTCCGCCAAGTTCATTTAATTTTTCCAAAAGCTCCACCGGTCCCAATTTTTTGCCATCTACGGCCACGGGAATACCCTTGGCAAACTCTATTTCCACATACTCAGCTTTGGAAGGGGCTTTTTCCAGGGTATTACTGAGTTTTAACATGTCCCATTTATGTTCTTTATCCGTGTACTCCAACACTCCGCCCTCATGGGACAAATGCCATAGGTTTCCATCTTCCGAATAAATTTTCTTTTTAGAAACAGTTAGAGGGATTTTTCTGGCTTTGGCATAATCAATAGCCTCTTCCCGGCTGCGGATTTTCCATTTGGAATCTTTCCAGGGAGCGATGATTTTTATGCGTGGGTTCATAGCCATGTATGTTAATTCAAAACGAACCTGGTCGTTGCCTTTGCCTGTAGCGCCGTGGGCCACCATGCTGGCTTTTTCCTGGGCGGCAATTAACATCTGGTGTTTAGCTATAACGGGTCTGGCCATGGAAGTACCCAATAAATAAGTACCTTCGTACTTAGCGCCGGCTTTTAAAGTGGGCCAAACATAATCCGTTAAAAACTCTTTGCGCAAATCTTTAACAATACATTTAATGGCGCCCGCAGCCAGAGCCCTTTCTTTTAAGGGGCCCACTTCCACTTTGCCCTGGCCCACATCCGCCGCATAGGCAATTACATCCACGTTGTAATTTTCAATTAACCAGGGGATGATGATAGATGTATCCAATCCGCCGGAATAGGCCAAAACCACTTTTTCTCTTTTGCTCATAGCTAAAAAACCCTCGCTTAAACTTACGGGGTTTAAAGTTAAAAAAAATCAGAGCGAGCGGTCAGCCAAGGGAGCTTAAAAATTAAGGTCTTTTAAAATTTCTTCGGCCATTTTAATTTCGGGATTATCCTGCATAGCATCCGGTTTTCCCTGACCATTCCTGTCCCCTACCATAAACAATCCTCCCACATCCATACTTTCGGCATTGCTATCCACAGCCTTACGCAATTTTTCGTTGGTCGTGCGAATGCGGGTGACTAAAAGTTTGATCATGGTCACCACCCAGGCGGGCAACTGGCCCAATTGGTCGTCGAACATTTCCTTGGTGATAATGGTGACCACCGTGTCCTCCACAGCCTTTACAGAAGCCGAACGCTTTAATTCATCAATTACAGCCATTTCCCCAAACATACCCTTTTCTCCGATACGGGTGAGTTCAATTTCCTTGGGACCTGCTTTGGTGGGAACGGTTTTGTAAACCATCACCTGGCCGCTATTGATAATATACATCCCATCGCAAATGGAGTTTTCGGTAAATATGATTTCGCCGGAACGATAGTTTTTTTGAAGTTTTCGATAACTTTTTGGCATAATGTTCAGAATAGTCTGAACTTTATTTTAACCCTAAGATGCGTATAAATGAAAGAAAAAAGAGTCCCTACCCTTCGGGAAAGCCATCAGACTTCGATGCCTGCGTTGTCGGAGCTCGCAGTACGGGTAGTACAGCTTCGCTCCTTCGCCTTGGCCTCTAACCCCGATGACCTTTCGCATCACTAGGGTTGCCTATTGCCTTGCCGAAAATTTCAACGGCTGCCAAAATTTGCTCCCGGGTAATATTTAACGGAGGCAAAAAACGAATTACATCACTACCGGCCTTGCAAATCAAAAGCCCAAGCTCCCGACATTTGCCAATTAGTTCCATTTGGTTGCCTTTATAGCGAATGCCTAGCAAAAAGCCTTTGCCTAAAAGGGGAAGTTCAAAATCCTCCCTTGCGTTGGATTCAATGGACTCCGTTAATTTTTGACGCATAAATTGTGCATTTTCTCTGACTTTAAGCAAAAAACGAGCATCGCCCACTTCCGAAACCACAGCTAAGCCCGCAGCGCAAGCCACGGGATTCCCTCCAAAAGTAGTGCCGTGATCCCCCGCTTGAATGGGGTCCGCCAATTCTTTTTTAATGAGAACTCCACCCAAGGGAAGTCCACCGCCAAGAGGCTTTGCCAGGCTCAGCGCATCGGGCTTAAAGTTCCAGCTATCTGACGCTAAAAACTCACCGGTTCTTCCGCAGCCCGTTTGTACCTCATCGGCAATTATTAACACCCCCATTTTCTGGCACTGGGCAATGGCCTCCAACATTTCCTCGGAATGGGTCATCACGCCACCTTCGGCCTGAATGGGTTCTAAAAAGATAGCTGCGGTATCTTCCCCGCAATTTTTTTTAAGGGCCTGCACATCGTTAAAGGGAACTTCCACGAACCCCTCAAGCAGGGGTTCAAAGGACTCTTTTAATTTTTTTTGCCCGGTGAGGGATAGTGAGCCCATTGTCCGTCCGTGAAAAGAAGAACTGAAACTGAGGATTTTTTTTCGGGATGTTTCTCCTTTTTGCAGCCAATATTTGCGCACAAATTTTATTAAGGCTTCATTGGCCTCTGCCCCGGAGTTACAGAAAAAAACTTTTTCGTAACCAGTTTTTTCACTGAGCCATTGTGCCAATTTTATTTGAGATTCCACTAAATACAAATTGCTAACGTGGCAAAGGGCATTGGCCTGGGTGATAATGGCTTCAGAAACAGGAGGATGGCAATGGCCCAGAGCATTTACGGCAATACCTGTCACACAATCCAGATATTTTTTGCCGTTGGAATCCCATACATAGCTACCTTCGCCGCGAACCAGGCGTAAACTGCGTTCCCCATAATTTTTTAGAAAAACCTGATTTCCCGTATTTATGGATTCGGCAAGCTCATTCAAAAGGATTCTCCTTTGCAAATTGTGTTACAAACTAATGATGGTGCCTTGGGGCTCAAGCCCAAGTAACTGTTTTTCCAGGTTTTCCCGGCTGCTAAAACCGCTAATGTGCACTTCTCCCACCCCATTTTTAAGGCAGGATAAACAGCTTTTAATCTTAGGAACCATGCCACCAGAAATAACATCTTTTTCTATCAATTCCCGAATGGCTGCTTCATTTAAACTGGCTATTAATTTTTTTTCCCCGTCCAAAACTCCGGGAACATCCGATATAAAAATCAATTTGGATACATTTAAACTCTCGGCCAACGCGCGGGCCGCCTCATCGGCATTCACATTATAGGCCAAACCATTTTTGTCCACGGATATGGGAGATACAATGGGAAGCCCTCCCTGTTTTAAAATGGTTTTAACCCATTTGGAATCCACCTCTGTAATTTCACCTACCTGGCCGAGTTCCGTGCTAATAGGCTGGCATAAAAATAGATTTCCATCCACCCCGGAAATTCCTATGGCTTTTTTATCCCCCTCAGGGAAAAATTGATTGTGAAGCCTTACCAGATGTTTATTAACCTGTCCAGATAAGGTCATTTCCACAATATCCATAGCCTTCTGGCTGGTTGCCCTTAAGCCATTGATAAAATGGGGTTCTTCGTCCACCCACTTTAAGTTTCGGCTAATATTTTTGCCGCCGCCATGAACCACGACTACAGACAAACCACGCAAACAGGCATTGGCCACCGCTTGGCAACATTGGCTGAGGCTCTCCTGGTTTTCAGCCATGGACCCCCCAATTTTTATAAGCAACCTGTTTTCTGCCATGGCTTATAAAAGGCCTGTGGATTCGTCCAGCCCAAACATGAGGTTCATGTTCTGCACTGCCTGACCCGAGGCCCCCTTAATGAGGTTGTCAATTACCGATACAATAATAAGCTGTCCACCGGCTCTGGGAAGGTATGTATAAAAATGGCAATGGTTGGTTCCGCTTACATCCCGGGTGGAAGGAGAAACATCCACATGGTGCACGAACTTAGATTGGCCATAAGC
The DNA here is from genome assembly GCA_050294405.1 of Fibrobacteria bacterium. Classification (GTDB taxonomy): domain Bacteria; phylum Fibrobacterota; class Fibrobacteria; order UBA11236; family JADFYW01; genus JBNKOC01. Next base: position 39,282 of record JBNKOC010000021.1, read on the forward strand.
GCTTTGGTACAGCTTATCCAAATCTCCCTGAGATACATTTTTAGAGAGCGAGCAATAAATGGTGGACAATATGCCCCTTTCCATGGGAACCAGATGAGGGGTGAATAAAAGATTAATTTTAGCCTTAGCCATTAGGGTTAACTGCTCTGATATTTCCGATATATGCCGGTGTTGGTCGCCGATTTTGTAAGCTTCAAAAGCTTCATTGCGATTGCCAAAATGTGTGGTTTCTGAAATTCCTTTGCCCGCGCCGGAAATGCCGGATTTGGAATCGGCGATAATGTTATTTGTATCAATTAAATTTTCTTTTATAAGGGGAAGCAAAGGCAGTAAAATGGAAGTGGGATAGCAACCGGGATTGCCAATAACATTTGCGGATTTTACTTTTCCGCCATGCCACTCGCAAAGCCCATAACATGCATTTTCTAAAACATCGGGAATCGGGTGCTTTACTCCGTATACATTTTCATATACATCTAAATCCTTTAACCTGAAATCGGCGGAAAGATCAATAACCTTGGTTTTCTTATTAGAGATAAAAGATTTGAGCAGGGAGGCAGACGCTCCGTGGGGCAGGCAGGAAAAAACAACATCAGGAGCTGTCTCCAGAACTTGAGATTCTGAAAGCAATACATCCAAAGCCTCAGGGATAAAACCTTTGAATTGAGGATACATACGGGTGTATAAACTGCCCGGATTGGAGTTGGCATGCAGCCAGGAAATGTCGGCGGCACTATGGCTGAGCAGGATTTTGACCAGCTCCCTTCCGGTGTAAGAACTGGCCCCTAAAATTCCGATTTTTACTTTTTGGTTCATAGCAAATTCTCCAGTTCTTAAAAGTATTTTAAAGCGGCAAAATTTTCACAAATTTGGCAGGATTTGTAATTATTGATTGCTTTTGAAGGCCTAACAATTCTATACTGGCCTTAAGTTTTTTGATTTATTAGTGGCATCAAAATTTAGGATTCACAGGAAAAAAGGATGGGAATTTTGAATAAAACAGCTTGGTTTTTCACTGCTGCCCTGGCTGCCTCTGTCTGTTGGGCCGGTAGCTCAGACCTTAGAGGAAGCATACAAATTCAGTCCAGCAAAGCCTTGATGGGCGGTTTTGGCAATGTGGATCAGGTTTTCGGGCGGGCCAATATGCTCTGGTCCTTTGAGGAAGACAGTACCTTTAGCTCGCTTATTCACGCCAGAGCCTACCCCGCTGGTTTTCACCACGAACCTATGCAGGGAGCTGGATGGGTAACCGATAGCAGCTTGAGTTGGCCCATTCCCGTTATTGTAAACCAGGAGCCCACCAGTTCTGGAAATCCCACCTGGCATATTTACGAAGCCTGGATACGCTACAAATTTACGGATTTCGATATTCGCATCGGAAGAATGATTACCCATGAAACCAAAAGCCTGCACTTTGGAAATTATCTGGATTTGCCTAACGGTGGCAGCTTCACCCTGGGACGCATTGGAGTTCACAATTCCCTGGAATTTTTCAAGGTATACGGCATGTTCCACACCCGGGTACATTTAGGACTTGGCGATACCAAAGGGGACAGGGGTTATTTAAGGTTTCACGAAACCATTACTCCACTTCAAAACCTGAAAATTGGACTAGGTTATAAGATAAATATTTTCGATTTGGTGAATTTCTCACCTGATGAAGACGAAGCTCAATTAAAAAATATTATAACTGCCCATGTGGACTATCAGTTAAATCCCTTAATCGGTGTTTATGGTGAAGGTTCCTGGAGCCATGTAAAAGGAGATGCTGATGAGAGAGACCCCATTCCTGTTACGGCTGGCTTTTCTCTTTCCACCCAGACTATTTTAAAAGAACTGGAAGTGCCCCCGGTTTTAGACGAATTGCGTATGGAAATGGAGTATCTTAATGACCGCCATCTTAAAAGAGGGCCTTACAATGGATTGGAAAAGGACTTTTTGTGGAATATCTACCTTTCCAAAGTTTGGCTGAAAAGGATGCATTTTGAGGGAGGCATGTTTGCCGCCCCCAATAGCCGGGATCTGGATGATATTGGCGTTGGACTTCGCTTTACCTCTTCTATAAACTAATTGGCTTATTAAAAAGGAGCATCCCTTTGCTCCTTTAAAGATTCTTCTGTTGAATAACCCAATTACTATTTTATTTTTAGCCCCATGTCAGATAGGATTAAAAAAATGCTGGGTACTCAGGCCGCCCAGCTCGTTGAAAACAAAATGATTGTTGGCCTGGGAACCGGTTCCACCTCCCGATATTTTATAGAAGCCCTGGCTCAAAGAATTGAAGAGGAAAAACTGGAAATAAAATGTGTAACCAGTTCCTTTGCCTCCCAGCTTTTGGCCAGGGAAGGCAATATGCCCGTGGTGCCCATCGGACAAGTTCAGCATATGGACTTATATGTGGATGGGGCCGATGAAGTGGACCCGGAAAAGTGTCTCATCAAAGGCCGTGGCGGTGCTATGGTGCAGGAAAAAATTTTAGCCAGCATGTCCAAAAAATTTGTGGTCATTGTGGATAATTCCAAGCTGGTCAAAAATCTGGGAGAAAAATTTTCAGTTCCCGTGGAATGCATTCCAGATTCCCTGAACCTGGTCATGCTCAAATTAACAGAGCTCAATTCTACTCCTGTAATCCGAATTGCAGAAAAAAAAGATGGGCCAGTTATTTCAGATCAGGGAAACTTCATTATTGACGCAAAATTTTCTGCTGCCAATGATTTTAAAGTTCTGGATAAAGAAATCAACCAAATTCCCGGTGTATTGGGCCATGGCATTTTTGTTAACCTGGCTCACAGCATATATACCAACGAAGGCGATAGTTTAAAGGTTTTATAAAGAAAGAGGCTGTCTCCTGGAGACAGCCTCTTTCTTGTTAATCCGAACTGTGGATTACTTTAAAATTTAACAGTTAGGCCGCCGTAATAAGACGCCCCTTGAACTTCAGGTAGGGTGTAATTGGTAGCCTGGCCACCAGCGGGCAACCACACTTCTTCATCCAGTAAGTTATAAGCTTCTAAATCAAGCGTAATAACCGGACCATTTAATTTTAGCAGTCTGCTTATTTCATATTTGGCGTTAACATTCAGCAAATTAAAAGCTTCCCGTGTCTTGTTGTAGCTTGCATTATATCTTTCATGCAGTTTTCCTTCAAAAATATTAAAGGCGCTTGCTGTTAGACCCTTTGAAGCATAGCTAATACCAACTTTACCAGTAGTTTCAGGAACAGGCATGGCATTTCCTTCCAGGCCTTTGGTGTTGTTTTTTTGATACATTCCGGATCCAAGTAACATCAACTCTTTGGTTATGAAATATTTAAACTCCAATTCGCCACCAAAAAAAGTGGTGGCCACTTCCTGATTAGCAAATTCATGGGGCGGAGCGGCATTTTGTTTTTGCCAAATCACCTGCTCTACCCTACTGTAGAAATTATTTATTCCAAAGCTAATTCTATCGGTTTGGATGTTTACGCCTAAATCAATGGTTTTGATTTTTTCCGGATCCAAATCATCGGTGCCTTGCAACGTCGGGTGATCCAAATACAACTCAAACATGGATGGAGCCCTGAAGGCATTGCTATACAAGGCTTTGACATTCACAATATCTGCTGGAGCCCAAATAAGACCCAGACGCGGATTAATATCTAGCTCAATTCCATCGGCTTTATTAGCCTGGATACCAGCCAATAATTTTAATTGAGAAATAATTTTATAGTCAGCTTGGATAAAGCCTGAATATCTGTATTGGGCATCATCTATAGTGGTAGTTAAATTTGTTGGAAAACCACTTTCTTCGGTACCTTCCACTTTATTCCCTGAAAAGCCAATTAAAAAATTCAGGCTCTTTGTAGGATGTATATAGTTTGTCCATTCACCTGTTAAGTCATAGGAATTTCTATGTGGAGCTGGAAAAGAATCCACAGTAAGCCAGGATTGAGTATAGGTTAAATTGAATTCCATATCCCACATTTTGTTAATGGCTTGTTTGTACCCCAAGTCATTAAACCATTTTTCCCAGGAGCCTTCCCCATAGGCATGCACTCCCGCAAAAACAGGGGCTGGCGGAGGGGGCATATATTTTTGCATGGCGTAGTGGTTTTGCCAATGGTTGTAGGAAGTCATGTAAGTAATATTTTTAAAACTCAGCTCCAGATAAGAACCATAGCCGTTATCAGGTATGGAAAAATCAGTGAATAAATCATCCTGGGATTGGAAAGTCAGTTCCCAATTTTCAGTGTAGTTGTACTGGCCACCGGCAACAATCCCCAAGTCTCCTATTTTATAAGCCACCGAGTTTGAGGTCTTAACGCTTCCAGGCATGCCACCGTGAACAGAAACTTGAGTTTTGTTTTCTTCGGCGCCCTTGGTGATAACATTGATAACACCTGAAAAAGCATTGGAACCATAAATTACGGAGCCTGGTCCGCGAATAAGTTCGATTTTTTCAATGGCCGCAACTGGAAAAGATTCCAATGTTTCTCCCTTAATTCCAGCTTCCAGAGCTTCACGCACTGGCCTTCCGTTAATAAGCAGCAGAATGTGATTGGGACTTGAATATTGAATTCCTCTGATTGTGACCGCGCTTCTGTCTGTCATATAAAATGCTGACAAATTGACACTGGGCATTCTCATTAAGACATCTCTTAAGCTTCTCGCGCCGAAACGTTCCATTTCATCTCGGGTCACAACAGAGATAACCCCTGGCGCATCGGATAGTTTTTCCTCTGTTTTGGATGTGGTAGTTACGGTAACATTCATCAAATCTTCAAGGGACATTTCCATCAAATCATCTGTGCTACTTGCCATTGAAGCATTATCTACAGAGCTTTCCTCCGAAAATGTGAATTGAAAAAGCATAAAAAGGAATATCAACGCTCCATTTTTAAGCAAGTTGACCGGCATTCAAGACCTCCCAATTCTTAAACTAAAATTCAAACAAATTCTAAAGAGATATTAACCCTAGATTCAAAAAAAAATCAATAAAAAAAGAAATTATTTTTCTAATTTTTATTTTTATTCAAAAACCAATAATTTCCCAATTTTTTTAGGAAACTAAAAGACGAATATTCTTGACTCAGTATTCTGGCTGGGTTATGATTTTTTAAGAAAGAATAACACCGATTTGGAATAGGTGAAGGTCTAAAAAAATTAAATGAACAGCCCTAAAATATTTAAAGGATTCTTTTATTTTTATTTTGGGGTAATAATGGCATTCACTTCAGTATTTGCTGAAGACATTAACCCTGCTCCCGAACCTTTGCAAGCCGCCATATTCCTAAAATTATTAGGATTTAATCAAAACCTGGCCTCAGGGGGAGATGTCAGCGTTTATGTGGTAGCCTCCCCTGGCTTTGCATCTGAAATGAAAAAGGCAATAGGCAAAAAAGTGGGAGCAGCCACCATAAAAAAGGTTGATGAAGGGGATGGAATTCCCAGTGAAAAACCATCTATCATTTATTTAGGCCCGGGGGCAAATGTTTCTGATATGACCTCTTATTCTAAATCCAATAAAATTTTAAGCATAACAGGCACACCGGATTTTAGTTCTAAGGGGGCTACTCTCCTGGTTGGAGTCAGCGGTGGCAAACCAAAAATCATTTTAAATCTAACCTCTTCCAAAGAGGAAGGCATAAATTGGAACCCCGCCATTTTAAAGGTGGCTTCCACGGTAAAGTAAAAAGTAACCAAAGGAACAATGGATATAAAGTCTTCAGAAATAAGCAAGAGCCAGGAAGGCGAAAATATTTTGGATTCCAATTTCCAAATGTCGTCCATAAAGGCACGCCTTTTGTTTTTAACTGTTGGGTTTGGCCTTTTAACTTTGCTTTTAATTGTAATTGTGGTTCCGCCCCGAGCTTCCAAATTAGCTTCCCATGTAATGGAAGAAAATGCGGTTTTTATTTCCAGTTTGCTTAGCGACAATCTTGCTCTGGGAATTCAAACCATGGTATTGGACAATGGAGAGGCCTTAAACCAGTCTCTTGCTCTTCTTAACATCGGAGAAGGAGATTCTGTTTTAATAAAAACCATTGCTGTGTATGATGAAAACTTAAAGTTTATCAAAGGGGTTAACGCCAACTCGGGAATGAAAATCCATAAGGTACAAAAGGCAGAAATCCAATCTAATCCCACCCAGATATTAATACTCAGTCCTATGAAAGACTTTAACAAAACGGTAGTGGGTTATGTATTTTGCGAGTTCAGCAAAAAAGGTTTAATAAACAACACCAAGAATTTTATGAAATCCATTTGGTTAGCCACCATTGTTTTAGTTTTAATCATCGCTGTAATTGGATTTATTGTGGCTCAGTCCATAATAAGGCCTATTAATTCCACCATTAAAATGATAAAAAATATCGCAGCTGGAGAAGGTGACCTAACCCAAAGGCTGAGTTATACATCCAAAGATGAAATGGGTGCTCTATCTAAATGGTTCAACACTTTTGTAGAGAAAATTCAGAAGACAGTTAAGGGAGTAGCTGAAAACATGTCCTCACTTGCAGCTTTTTCCGGTGACTTTTTAAAAGTGACTTCCACCACGGGTGACGCTGCGGACAATTTGAGAATGCAGGCCAAAACCGCCAGCAAGGAAACCGAAAGCGTATCCAAATCCCTGGAGGAAATGTCCAGTTCCGCAAATGCCATGTGGAATTCTGTGGAGGCCATCACCAACTCCATGAAAGAAATGAGCTCTTCTATTAATGAAGTGGCGGAAAACTGTCAGAAAGAAACAAAAATAGTGAGCGATGCCGACTATCAAGCAGAGCAAATTTTAAACGCCATGAAAGACTTAGGAGCTCAATCAAAAGACATTGGGGAAATCACCCAGCTTATTCGGGGAGTGGCGGATAAAACAAACTTGCTTTCTTTAAATGCCACCATAGAGGCGGCTACCGCCGGAGAAGCAGGCAAAGGCTTTGCAGTGGTTGCTGTGGAAGTAAAAGAATTAGCCTTGCAAACCTCCCAGGCCACGGAAGATATCAATCGAAAAATTATGGAAATGCAGGAAAAAACAGAAACAGCCATTTCTATGATCGATTCCATTGCCAGCCAGGTTAAACAGCTCAATAACATATCCCATACCATAACAAGCGCCATTGAAGAACAGTCTTCCACGGCAAAAGAAATTTCGGACAATGCGGTAAGCACCAACCAGGCCGCTTCGGGAATAGCCAATATGGTTTCAGAAAGCTCTGAAAAAATTAAGAACCTATTTAAAATCATACAGGATGTGGATAAAGTGGCCAATGAAAATGACTCCAGCTCTAAGAAAATGATTGAGCTGGTGGAAGACTTTACCCAGTTAGCCACCCGGGCCAATAAAATCGTTTCTCAATTTAAATTTTAATGAGCGAAGGCGTATACATAATACGCCGGGGATCACAGACGATGGCTTCAACGAAGAAATACACGACCAAATTTAGGCAAAATTGATTTTGGGCAGGGCAGTTCAAGGCGGAGTGAAGCTTGTAGGGCGATGCTGTGCATCAAGCACTGCGAGGTCTACAGGCTTTGCGACAACGAAGAAATGGCCGTCCAAAATCAATTTTAAAAGGCGACGGCGGAACCGACAACTAGTACATACTCTCTTTCTCTTTTGGGGCCCCTGCTATCCGATAACATGGCATACTGCAACTCCCACATGAGGAAAAAGCCCTTGGTGGATTTTGCCAGTTGGGGCCAGAGATAATTGATGGAAAGGGAAAAACCCCCGTTAAAACGAATTAATAATTCTCTTAATAGGCTGTGTTCCACTTCTGTGCCGTAGGTAAGGCCCAGTGCACGGCCCATTCGTATTCCCCCGCCAGCTTCCAGGCCATATTTAAAATAGCTCTCAGATAGCTGTATAGGTCTATCCTCGGGAGATGTGCTATCCGCTTCAAACTCCAAAGAGTGAAGCCCTAGAGTGGGGCCAATAAAAAAGGCCATAGGACCTAGGCGTTTGTGAAGACGGGTAAACAAAACATAGCGGCTATCCACTTGTGCGGAACTTCGGGTAGGCTCGCCAGCCACAATTTTAGAACTAGCCCCTCCGGAAATCCAGGGTTTGTAATAAAAACTGCCTTCGCCCTGCCATTGGAACAAACTGGAATGATTGTAGGTTTGCCCTTTTACAGTATACTCTCCTAATACATTGTACAAGCCAAAACCAAGGGAGCCCACCAATCCCTCTTCCAGATAAATGGAGCGGTTGGGATAGGGAATGGAATTGTCTATTTTATCTTGAGCCAGGGGCAGCTGATGAAAAACCATCCATACCAAGCCCAATATTATTGCTTTAAAACCAGCCATTATCCTTCAAAGTTATTCTCTCATAAATTTTGTGGTAAAAATAGCTTTTGGGCTTCTTTTTACGGCTAAAAAGTGAGGGAGTACCCAATCCCTTTAATTTTTGCGGGGAAAAAAATCCATAAAGGATTCTGGCGCTATCACTGTTCGCCCCAAGGCCTTTTCCAAATCCTGGCAACTGAGATCATCCAAAAACTTCCCTTCCCCATTGAGGCTATTGGGAGGAATTAAAACAGGCCCTGTTAAATGAGAATCTTTTAAGGCTTCTATAAAATCCCTGCCGCATAAAAGCCCTGTAACGCTAACTTCCTTGCCAAAAGTTTTATTTTCACAAACTTTAAGTTCTGAATTTAGCCCGTTTTTTTCTTTGAGGCTCGTCAATATTTTTTCCAAGGTGCCAGAGGCCAATTGGGCGGTTGCCACACTCACATTCCAATCTTTAGGTGCTGCGGGCAGTTTTTTAGCCTGACTTTGGTAATCCTTTAGCAAATAACATAAAGTCCCTACTCCGTTTTCATATTGGGAAAAATCACCATAGTATTCTGGCGATGGCAGGGGTTCATTAGCTTTCACATACATTTCATCGGAGGCATATACAAAATTGCAGCCAAATTTTTCCTCGCATATTCTATTGTAACTGTGGACAATATCAAGAGCCTCTTTGGCATCGGATTCGCTGAAAGTATTCAGGTCCACCAAATGGCGGCGGTGACCGGTCAACCCAACGGGCACCACTGATATGCTTAACAATGAGGGATAAAATTCCATAAGCTCTTCGATGGATTTTTTTAACTGAGCTTTATCGTTCCAACCGGGAATTACCACCAATTGGGTGTGGAAATCAATTTGCTTTTCCCTAAGCCAATGAAGGCGCTCTAAAATGGGCTCTAATTTTTGATTCCCTAAGAGCTTTGCCCTAAGTTCCGGATCTGTGGCATGGACGGAAATGTATATGGGAGATAAATGCTGTTCCACCACCCTGGTCCATTCCTTAGGGCCCATGTTAGATAAAGTCGTGAAATGCCCATCTAAAAAAGAGTAGCGGTAATCTTCATCCTTAACATAAAGAGATTTACGCATACCTCGGGGGTTTTGATACACAAAGCAAAAAACGCAATTGTTTTTGCACAAATGGATTTTCATCACTTCGGGGATAATGCCAAGAGTGGAGCCGTAATCCCGGTCCAGTTCCATTTGCAACAGTTCCTGGCCCCGCATAACTTCCAGTTCTAGATTTTCTTCGGATTTATAAAATTCAAAATCCAGCCTGTCGCGCACTTCCTCTCCATTTATTTTCAGGATTTTATCTCCGGCCATAAGGCCGGCTTCCATGGCCAGGGAGTTTTCTTCAATTTCTGCAATTTTAATCATAAATCAGTTCTTAGGGCCAAAGGCCATTTGGAATATAGCTCATTTTCCTGAAAAAACGAGTGAATTGCCCCTTTCAACCTCCTATGGATAATTGTTCTTTATGAAGAAAGCCAAACATCGTAAAATGAGGAAAAACCAAAGTTTAAAAGCCAGATGAAAAGCCCTAAAAAAATAGTCCTGGATTTGCGCCCCCTGCAATGCAGCTACAAAAATAAGGGCATAGGCAGATACTGCTATTTTTTGGCCAAAGAACTTTCCAAAACCGGCCAATATTTCAGCCTGATTTTTAAATCTGCGCCCTCGCCAGGCCTTGCCATCGCCCCCCTTATTTGCGCTCCCATGCTAAAACGCCAATGGCTTTGGGATATGTTTATTTTGCCCTTCCATTTGTGGGTTCGAAAAGTAGATGTATTCCACAACTTTGTGGCTTTAGGTCCCCTGGACCGCATTTCTCCCCCTCTATTATTTTTGCATAAAACCGTAATCACCATCCATGATATACATATGTTCGAATCTAAGAAAAACGATCTTGATAATTTTTACAAAAATACCATGCGCATAAAATTGCAAAAAGCCTTAGTTAGGAATAGCGCAAAAATTATTTTTGACACCAACTTAGTGAAAGAAAAGTTAATGGACAAATGGGATTTTCCCCCGGAAAGATGTGAAACAGTACCTCTCGGTGGAAACCATGTAGAAAACTGGCAAACAAAAGAAGTTCTGCTACCTAGTGGAGCAAAGGCTGAAGAAATATGTTATCTACTTTCTATAGGGGATACTCCCAATAAAAACCTGGCCTTGGGTTACCAGATACTGAAAATTTTGCGCAAAAGCAATCCGAATGTCCATTGGATAATTTGCGGAGACCCCAATAGATTAGAAAGCTATTTCACTTCCAGGGAGAACAACTGGATTCATTTTTTATCTCATGTATCTGACGAGGAGTTGTGTTATTTATACCGACATGCCCAAATGTTACTTTTTCCATCTGCCATCGAAGGTTTTGGAATTCCCGTGGTTGAAGCGGCTTATTTAAGCTGCGCTATTGTAGTGGGCAACACGCGCCCCATGAGTGACCACATCAGTTGGAAAAGCGAGCTTAATTCAGAAGATTTTTCCCCAAAAAATGCGGAAAAATGGGCCGATGAGTGCCGGGAACTCTTGGAAAAAACCTCCAAAAAAGCGCAGCGCGTTGCCCTGGGAAAAGAATTTTCCCGGCATTTTCACTGGGCCCAAAGCGCAAAATCCTTTGCTCAGTTCTATTCTGCTATTTAAGCCTCCCAAATCAAAAAAAAACTCCCAAAAACTTGGGAAAAAGGGAAAAAAATTTAACTTTTCCCAGCATTGGAGCCCGGGTGGCGGAATTGGTAGACGCTGAGGACTTAAAATCCTTTCCTCTTTTGAGGGTACGAGTTCAAGTCTCGTCCTGGGCACCAAATTAAAATTAGCGACTCCCCCATTTTCCATTCCTAAATCAAATTTCGCCCTCTTTAAACATTCAAATTTGATTTCCAAAATCCATGGATTCAAATCACGCTTCAGTTCTTGTTGCCAACCGACCCCTAATCCAGTCTAAAATAATCCGGTACATAATTATGTTTGTGCTGCGTTCAAAAACCAGCCTGCTGTTTTTATTTTCCTGTAGGATGTTATAAAGGGTGCAACTTTTTTTGAGAGGAACGGGTTTTGGAAACCCAAAACCCGTTATAATAATTAGGCCGCAATTAATCGCGCAACGGACACTAATTGAAGCATCCTATATATAGAAAAACCCGCATGAAGCAATCAATATTTTTTTTAACAATAGAACACTTTTCTGTGCAGATTAAAAATAATCGGTATAAAATAATCAGTTCCAATTGTAGTTGGATTAAACTTTTATCCAATACTTATTTTTTCCTAATTTATTCCCCAAAATAATTGAATCCTCACAAAAAGACTGAATTGAGTTTGCTTTTCATATCAAGAGCGGATTTTATAAACTTTTACATAAAAATGCCGTACAATTAGAGTCACGAAACGATGCTCCTTTTATAGCAGGAGTGTATATTTTTTGAAGGGAAATTATGGACAAGGAATTGCTGGAAATATTGATTGTTGAAGACAACCAAGACGATTTAAGGTTAATATTGCGCCTGGCGGAAAAAGAATATGCAAATATGCAAGTCACCAGCGCTTCGACTCTGTCACAGGCAATGGATAAAATCAGCCAAAAAAAATTCGATGCCATTGTTTTGGATTTGGGTCTTCCAGATTCCTGGGGTTATGAAACATTTGAAAAAATATTCAGCATTATCCCTCAGACCCCCATTGTGGTTAATAGCGCCTTAAACGAAGAAGGTATGGCTTTTATCGCCTTAAAAAAAGGCGCGAAAAAATATTTCACCAAAGGGCCTAATTCCAATAAAGATATATTGGACTACATATTAAATTACGATCCAAGCCAGGACCCCGCTCCAATCCCTCAGGATTTGAAACCTCCACCGGAAAAAACTCAAATATACAACCCTCGCTTAAGCCATGATTTAAGGGGTTGTTTCAATAACATACTGGCTTTTCAACAAATTATTGAAACTGAAGCCCATATTTCCGATCCGGAAATGCTGGATATGGTAAAGCGCATAAAAATCCGTTGCGAAGACGGATTGAATTTAATTTCCCTTCATTTTAAAAAATAACCCGATGTTATGAATAAATTATATTTATTTGTATTCATATTTTTTTGGGGAGCTATTACCGGATGCTTTAAAAAAAATATCGAGAGCATCAATATCGGCTATATTGGCCCCCTTTCCACCCGCGCCACGGATTTAGGCGTAGCTCCCGCAAAAGCCATGGAACTTGCCGTAGAGGAATACAACCTCAGCCGGCCAGATGGAGCCCCTAAAGTAATGCTCCACATTGAAGACGACCAATGGGAAAAATCAAAATCTCTTCCCGCCTACGAAAAATTGCGAAAGAAACATAAAATTGATATTCTGCTCATCAGCAATACGGATGGCACCGTTGCGGTGCAGAATAAATTACTGGAAGACAAGGTTATATGTGTCAACCCTTTAAATAGCGATGAGCTTTTGTCTTCTTTAAATAAAAACACTTTTAAAATCGCCAAGCGCACAGAAGACGCCAACGCCCTGGTGGCTGTCCGTATTTCTGAATTGGGACTCAAAAAAGTCTTAATTTTTCATTACCCAAACGACTTTATGACCCGGGGAGCAAATGCAGCTAAGGCCGTTTTAGACGAATCCGGGGTTTACAATGAAATACATTTAATGAGCAAAGGAAAAAAAAATTATGAAGAGGAGCTCTCCAAAGCTAAAGCAGAAGGCTTTGATGCTTACGTATTCTTTGGTTATCAGGAATTTGGCTTTGCCATGAAACAGGCAAGACAGATGGGAATAACGGCTCCTTTTTTTGGTTCCACGGTACTATTAACCCCGGAGTTTTACGACAATTCAGAAGGGGCCATTGTGGGCAGCGAGTTCCCCTTTTTCACCTCAGCGGATGGCAATTACATATTAGCCCATGAGTTTTTGCAAAAATACGGGGCTAAATATGGAGAATCGCCATTTTCAGTATGGCCCCCCCTCCAGGCCTATGACGCCATTAACATCCTCTTAAATGAAATCAGGCAAGTAAATGAAAGTATAAAAAAATCGGAACATTTTAGCGACTGGTTGCGACGTCGGCTCCACAAAGTTCAGTACTACCAGGGGGTTTGCGGCAACATTTCCATTGATAAAGATGGAGCAAGTAAAGGCATTTATTTCAGCCTTTACAGCTATAAAGCAAAAGGCAAGATAGCTAAAGTGAAGCGCTGAAAATATGAATAGTTCCATTCGCAAAAGACTAGTCCTTTCTTACAGCGTCATCTTTGCGGTTTTGGTTGTTAGCATCGGTTTAAATGGATTTATCCAATTTCGCGCCTCCAACACTTTTTCCCGAATAAAAGAACGCGCCATACCCGCGCTCGAAACCCTGGATAAATTTGAATCTATAAATAGCGAATTACGCTTGCTCATCATTAACTACACCTTAGTCGAGGGCATAGGCAAGCTGGATGACGAGAACCGTATTCGCGGAATCATAGAAGTGGAAATTCCCAACCTCGTATCCAGAATAGACCAAACAAAAACTGAAAATAATCTGTCTCAAAGCCGGGCATTTTTGTTTGACAACATACTAGCCCAATCCACAAAAATTTTGGAACACAGCAAGACGATTTTATTCATTTTAAAAACCAAAGAAGATTACAACAACCCTGAAAAACTCTTAAATGTCAAAACTATTTTGGAAAACGATTTTTTACCTCTGTCCAGCACCCTCCACTGGACCTTGCAAAACGCCCAATCAGACTATGACAATGAAAACAATAATTTGCAAATAAATTTATCCCAAATACTAAGCCTAATCACTAACATCAGCTTTGCATTGGGTATTTTAGGAATTATTTTAAGCCTGTTTATCGCCTACAAAACCACCAACGCCATTGTAAACCCCATTAATAAATTAATTAACGCTACCAGGCAAGTTGTTATCGGCAACTATGAAGCTCATGTGGATTTAACCGGCAAAGACGAAGTCACTCAATTGGGCAGCGATTTTAATATCATGACCCAATCCATTAAGCGGGGTTTTGAAAACGAGCAAAAAAACCAGAGAGATCTTGAAGCCCAGCAGAAAGAATTGGAAAAAGAAATTGATGTCAGAATTCAAATTGAAAAAAAATTGCGAGTTATTGATCAAGCCATAAGGCAAAGCCCCATTATGGTGGAAGTTACAGATTTAAACGGAAAAGTGGATTTTGTAAACGAAAGCTTTGAAAAAATTACCGGTTACTCCCAAGATGAAGTAAAGGGAAAAAAACTCAGCTTTTTAAAATCGGGAAAAACGCCTGAGAACCAATTTAGCGAATTGTGGCAGGCCCTAAAAAATAAAAAAAGCTGGACTGGCGTGCTTATTAACAAAAAAAAATCAGGTGAACATTTTTACGCATCCAAGGTGATTTCTCCTGTGGTGGGTCCAGATGGACAGGTTAGCCATTACATAGGAATCGGGGAAGATATTAGTGAAAAAATTGAAAATGAAAAAAAATTAAAACATCTTATGGATGAGCTCAAAAATAAAAATGAGGAACTGGAACAATTTGCCTACAGTACTTCACATGATTTGCGCAGTCCACTTAAAACCATCCAGGGATTAAGCGTGGCGCTGCAAGAGGAGTTAGATGAAGGAAATTATGGAATGATAAAAGAGTTTAGCAATTCCATACTTCATTCGGCTCAAAAGTTAGATCAGCTCATATTAAATATTTTTGAATACACCAAAGCCCGTGAAGGGCAATACGAATACTCAACAATTGATTTTAAAGATATATGGGCAGAGCTTATTAAAAATGGGGCGCTCCCCGCCACCGATAAAGTGAAAATTTCCACGAGTTGGTCCCATAAGCACGGTTTTATTTCGCAAAAAGTCCGCATATATCAAATTTTATCTAACTTAGTTTCTAATGCGATTAAATATTCCAATCCTGAGGAACCCAATCCTATTGTAAGAGTAAAAACAGACTCCATGGACAACAATAACATTAAGCTAATTGTAGAAGACAATGGAATTGGGATCCCGGAACATTTGAGGCATAAAATATTTACCATGTTTTTCAGGGCTTCATCGGAAAACATCAGTGGAACCGGTTTGGGTTTATCTTTAGTCAAAAAACACGTAGAACGGTTAAATGGAAAACTTGAATACATTCCCCTTGAAAGAGGAACCCAATTCGTAGCTATTTTACCCAGTAAAAATTAATATGTATATGATAAATTTAGCGCTTATACTTGATGACGACCCCTTTGATTTGATGCTAACTAATAGAGCAGTCAAAAAAAGCGGAATTTGTGAAAACAATGTTCTTTTGAGAAACCCTGTGGAAGCTTTGGAGTACTGCTTCAAATTAAAACAAGGTCAAAATCCTGCAACTCCGGACATGATGATAATCGACATTAACATGCCCGAAATGACTGGCTTCGAGTTTATGGAAGGACTAAAAAAAATAAACTTTGACTTTACAAAAACAGCCATTGTCATTTTAACATCATCCTTTAACCAAAGGGATGTGGATAAAGCAAAAAATCTTGGTGTACCCAATTTTTTTGTAAATAAGCCTTTAACCGCTCCCAATATTAAAAGCCAGTTAGCCGATGTTTTAGCGTTTCTAGATAATAGTTCTAAAAGCTGACCAACAATCAGGAAACCACGTTTTTAAGCTTTTCGTTTAACGCTTCGGGAAAACTTTTCTCCCAACTTTGAATAAGTTTTCCGTTTTCAAGCAACATTACATAAGGATAATTTTCGGATATTTGCTCTTTTGTTTTATTGGTAATTTGACAATGTTCGGCCTTTAGATTTTCCAAATCAGAATCCGCAGAAAGAACAAAAATATTTTTTTCTTTAAGAACATCAGTCAGCAAGTTTATTTTTGAAATCCAATACTTACAGGATTCACATGCGTTTTCCAATAAGAATACGTAATTACGGCCCTTTTTTATTTTATCCGTCCATAGGGAACACCAGGAATCCTCCCATTCAGTGATTGGATTTAAGGTTTTGCCAAAACCCCAGCCATTCCAACCAATGCGCACCAATATAAATCCCAGAGGGTAAATTAATAATGCCATAACTGAAACTTTATTGGGGAGAGCTTCCTGAGTTGCAAACAACATCCAGCAGGCAACCAAAATCCCCGCCAGTGCGTTTATTGCCAGGCTCAACCCAATTGGCATTTCTATTGAAGGTCCATAACATCCGCAATTTCCCAGCTTGTTAAATTTGTGGCCCAAAAAAGAGTGCAAGCTTCCCATACATATAAAAGCGAGTACCAACCAGGAAGTAAAATAACTTAGCCCTTGACTTAGAAGTGAAAATGCCAAAAATAGCTCGGTTGAGATCACCACCGGGACTATATATAGGGCTGCATCACCCGGCCAAAAATTTGTTTTTTTTAAAATATGATATAAATGAGAAGGCTTGGTTAATTTTAAAAGGGCCGTTATAAGTAAAAAGAAACCAATAACTATTTCTACAAGCTTTAAAAAGGAACCATCCGCCATAAGCATAAATTAAAAATTAATATTCCCTATTCCAGGGTTTTTCATATTACTTGGGGAAGCTTGGAATTTATTTTAAATTGAAGAGCGTAACTTTTATATGCCAGCTAAAGCCATTGTGAAAAATAAAATGCGGAAATTTGACAACTGGAGCCTTGGACTCCTTGCATTACTGGCCATAAGCCTCTTTGTGAGTTGTACTGTTTTACCTCTAAATAATTTTCAAGATGGCAGGACTTTAGGCGAAGACAATGTCAAGGTTAAATTAGCAGCCAGCTACTCCCCCTCCTTTATTTTTAATTACGACAGTAGCCAATCCAGCGGCAATTCACCTTCATATAGGGTAAAACCCAATAAACAACAATCTCTGGCACAATTGGAACTCAATGCAGGAGTCCTTCAACAGTTGGATGTTGGTTTTGGCCTTTACACCAGCTTTGGAGCCCTCGGAGGTTATTTCACCTCTAAGGCGGCTTTATTCCCTCCTGATTTTCCACTTGGAATAGCCCTACTAGCTAATGCAGGAGGTGGATCCAGTTGGCTTCCAGATGTTAACAGTTCTGGAAACGAGGATTACGAAGATATAGAAATTAATTTTCAAACCCTTTTTGTCGCATTAGGAGCACCCATTAGCATACACCCTGGAGCTGGCCTGGGGCTTTATTTTCAGCCAAAATATTCTTATGTATATAACTCTGGGCGAGTGGATATGGATGCTGGCTTTGACGTAAAAACATCAGGCCATAAACATCTCAATCTTTGGGGAGCAGCAACAGGTGTTAAAATAGGCCCTTTTCTTAATAACAAAATCCCCGGCGTTGCACTGGAAGGCAGTTTTTTAAAGGACCGTAATTTAAAATGGCTGTATTCCATTGGCGCCCAAATGGATTTGTCTTTTTTAATAGTCAAAAAATAGGGAAACACTTCTCCCTGTTTTTATAGCTTCCCTTTGGAATTTAATTCAAGAGAATCTAGCACTTCCTTTAAAGCTTTGTCGAATTCCGGGATTAGCTTTTTATGCTTTTGATTAAAATAAGGGTAGGTAAAGACGGTATCCAACACCACTTCCTTAAACCGATTAAAAGCATCTTCTTTTATCTCATTCCTAACAGTTACATTAACTTCAATGTATACATCTGCTTTTCCCGATTTTACAGCCTCGACTCCTTCAGCCAAATGGGTAATTGGAACCCGAAGGGAATCAGCAACATGGGTCTCTACAGCTATTTTATGAAATATAAATCCATCGTTATAAGCCACTTTTAAATTTTGCTTTGATAAATCTTTCCAGCTTTTGAACTGAATATCGGGCTTTATATAAAAACCACTCAAAATCAATTCAAATAATACTGTTGTTCCCTGAATAAGCTCTGGATACAATTCTCCATATTCCTTAACCCTGGCGATTTCCAAATCTGCCTTGCCTAATGTTACATAGTCCCCGCATTTTTTGGGCACACAGCCTTGAACTTTAACAGCCTTTCCCAACTTGGCAAAAACCAGATTTAAAATGAGTTCGCCCTTTACACGCAGCTCCTCGTGACCCGCTCTCGGCCCTACAGCCAACAGTGTGTCTGCTGAGGGACTTGCTAACAACACAACAGGCAAGAAAACAAGTAATGGTAAAGCTTTAAAAAAGTGCATTAGGACTTATGTAAAAGCACAAAGGTTATTTAATGAGGAATTAGCCCCCGACTCTGCTAGAGTAAAAATTATATAAAAATGTTCAACTCATGCGTTTTTTTTCCAGGCATAAAAAAAGGAGGCCAAAGCCTCCTTTTTCATAAAAATTTTAAAGCAGGGTTTTATTCAAACTTAGCGTAATAAAGGCCTTCCCCTTGTAATTCCACTTTAACATTTGATTGGTTTGAAACATTAATGGAGTGAATTTCTCTTCCAGCTAAGTCGAAAATGCGCAAATGGCTTGCTCCCATTGGAACTCTAAATTGGGAATTGCCTTTTAAGCCAAAATTAACCTGACGAATCATGAATTGTTCGCCAGTCTTAATTGCAATAACTGGGGGATCTGGTTTTTTAACAATAATCCCCTCGCATTCAGAGATATCGTATTGAGGTCCGGTATATTCCCAACGAGCCAAAACGCCGCCAGTTTGCCAGCCTGAATACCCAAACCCGCCAGTATATAAGGCATATAATACTCCATCCGGGCCCATATCAAAATCAATGGGAGAGTTTTCTTCAGTTATGGGGTTTCCATTTCCGCTAGGTTGAAAGGCCTCGATTTTTTGGAGTACCCCATTGGAGTCTACATCGAAAACCCAAACTTTACCTCTTACCCAGTCTCCCCCAATAAATTTTCCCTGAAAGTAGGGAGGCATTCTATTGGGTGAAAGACCATCCCCCTCAGAGTCGTACCAATAACGGGGTCCACCAATGGCAGATTCTCCACCACCACCCAGGAAGCTATTTAAACCTTGTTGGTTCCCATCTTCATTGTACCAGGACAAAGCTGGAGTTGCAGGTGGCAAATCCGTAAGACCTGTATTGGCGGGAGATAGGTTTTGCAAATTATCCAAATCAAAATACTCGTTTAAATTGTAAGCCCCTTCCGCAGAGCTAGTGGGTTTATAAGCCTGATTGTTAGCATTGGCAAAAGGCCAGCCGAAGTTGGCAGGTTCGGTAACCAAATTAAATTCGTCATGTCCCTGAGGCTCCTGATTTCTAGGGTCTGCCGCATCGGGGCCTACTTCTCCAATAAAAACCCAGCCAGTAATGGAATCTACCCGAATACGATAAGGGTTGCGGTGGCCCATGGATAAAATTTCGGGTCGGGTTTTATTTTCGGTATCTTCAGCTTCGTCAAAGAGATTTCCCTCGGGAATGTTATAGGTACTGCCCACGCCTTCGGAAGGGTTTTCTGAATCGGGAAAAGGAATAGGAGTAATACGCAAAACTTTGCCCCTTAGATCATTGGTATTTCCGGCAGTAGCCAAAGCATTCACTCCGGTAATTTCGTTGGCAGGTCTTCCATTACATGGTGATTGAGTCCCCCGAGGTCCGTAACGGCCGTTGTCGCTAAATGGATTTGAATCATCACCAGTACTAAGGTAAAAGTCACCGTGTTTGTCGAAGGTCAACCCACCCGCCGCGTGGCTGGTGGAACCCCTCTGGAAACTCAGCAAATCTTTTTTATTAGTAAGCTGGTTATTTTCCACGGTAAAACGCACTAAAAAATGCTTGTGATCATAAACATTTGCCCCACGGCAATCTGTAGTAGTGTTATTGCTCATTTTTTTCGAATAAAATACATATATCCATTTATTTTCTTCATAGTTTGGATCGGCTGCAACTCCGAGCAAACCGTTTTCCACTACGCCACCATCATCGATATATAGGGCGTTGTCCACTTTTCCAAGGTTAACCACCTGGCCTGTGGCATCTACATAAAGCTTAATATTTCCAGTTAACATTTCTGCGATAAAAACATCTTTATTTTTACCAATAGACATGGCTACCGAGGCAGCAATATTCTCTGTAAGAATGTTCTTTTCCCACTGACTAGCCGGGGGCAACTGGCAGGTTTGGCCATAAGCCATTCCCAATCCCAATGCCACTATCGCCAATTTCGCGAATCTCATTTTTTTAACCTCCCTATTTTTGCCTCGCCAAAAGCAAAAATTTTAAAATCCCTTATTTAAAACCATCTTCTCGGTTTTATTAAAATCGGCCCCTAAAATTTGAATAAAATATACTCCTGCTTCGAGGCCCTTCCCCAATTCCAATTCAGCGCTGCCATTCATGGAATACTCTTCCACTATTTTACCATTTACATTTTGGACGGCAACTTTATAATTCATTAAATCCGGTACATACAATTTATTGTTTCTGGCATCCCATTCAATAGTGCGAGCCATTAATTGTGATTGGGTCGCCGTATTTTGACAGGCTCCATCAGGCTCGTAAGTGGCCTCGGGATTGTATTCTTGATAAGTGCTATCCATACAACCGGGCACGCCTGCTTCACAAAGGCTTTCATCGTGTTTAACAACATAGGATTTATAATTTGCCGCAGTTTCATCTTTACAACCCACCAGGTCCACCACTTCAATGGTCCGGAACCGGAAAGGATGTGATTCTGCCTGAATAACAATGTACCCTTCCGTAATAGGCTCATTGTCAGTAATATTGATAGTCACACCTCCTGCCCCTGAATTACTGGCTTGTACAGGACGGTAGTAAGTAATATCCGGGTTTTCAGTTACTGATGGTCCGTTGTAATGACGGATGATGGAGTCTCCTAAAACCAGGAAAGAAGCCCATGCCCATTCGCCGGAACCAGGACGTTCATTATTAGATGCCGAATAACAATGGTCATTATTCCGGGATCCGCCCGACGGCTGGGTATAAAAAGCCGTTCCCGGGGTGCAGAGATTCAAAGTGCTGTTATTATCGGAAGCCGTGTTGCCAGCGCCTAGCAATTGGGCTTCCATGCTAACTGGAAAATCCTGATTCTGGCCCATGCTTTCAATGGACTGGGAATGCAGCATCATACCATTGTTCTGATACGCCCATGAGGGACCGCCGCTCACCTGGTTTCCCCAATGTTGGTACTCCACTCTTAAAAAATAAAAGGAAAAGGGACGCAATTTGTATCCTGCATGACCGAACTCCCCGTTAAAACCACTCCAGTCCTCATAGTTCACTTCCAGGTTGCCATCAACAGATCGAAAAGTGTTGTTGAAGTTGGTGTTTAATGAACTGCCGGTAATTTTTATATCCCAGTCATCCAGGTTGTCCCCATCCCATAATTGAATCCAAACTGAATCATCAGGCGCATTAACGGCTTGTGCAAAAGATGTATAACTCCCTAAATACAAAAAAAAGCTAACAAGCATTAAATACTTTGATAACATAAACATTTTCCCCCTCTAAATTTTATGGCCTATCTCGCTCACCAAAATAGGCGTTCCACCTTCTGAGCTTTTTCGGATTTAAATAGCAAGAAAATAAACCCTCTTTTATCTTGGCTCATTATATTTTTCAAATATAATGTCTCAGTGGAATTTTCGGGAATAAAACTGTGCAACAAACTTCCGGAAACATCATAAAATTCAATTTTATTAGGAATTTCACTCTGTGAAAAACGGGCGTTTTTAATGTCGCCAATATTAATGTGAAACTTTTTAGCTGTTGGAGCCTGGTTGGAAAGGCTTATAGCAACGGAACCCTCTGCAACACCAGCCATAACATAGTCTTCCGCGGAAACCCTAATCTTAATACCTGTACCCTCAATATCAGAAGGGGTCCAAGAATGGCTGCCGATATTTTCAATATTTTCAGCAACATAATCCCAATTGTTACCATCATCCAATGAGTATTCAATATTTACATTTTCTATTTCCCCGATGCTTTCCCAAGTAATAGCAATAGATTGACCAGACTGTATTTCTTTATCTTCGTTGGGGCTTGTTACTAAAATTTTATGAAGGTAATCCGGCCCATTTTCGGGAAGTTCCATAATTTCCCAGTTTTTATACATGATTTCTGCACTTTCAGCTTGAAGGGCTATTTTTCCTTTTGACCAAGGGGTTTCGCTATTGCCATTGGGGACCCGAATGTTAAAAAGCTCCAAGAGTTTTTTCCCCCCAGCTGTGTGTACGGCTCTTTCTGAGCCTCGAACAATAATTTCCATATCGTTCCAGGTTCTATCCTGATAGGGGTTTTGCCCCACATGAGAAAGGGAATAAACTTGCCGGTGGTTTCCGGACCAGCTAGTGGTAGTGGAATTACTGCCTTCTTCGTATTGGTTCGTGCCTGGACGAACCGGAACTTCGTAGGTAACATCCTGGATTGAAAAAGCATCTGCTGTTTCTTGTTTACGCATTTGACATTCAATAGACCTGGGCCAATTGTTATTCATACGAGGGAAGTCCTCTGTGAGATGATACATAAGACCAGCGTTGTCGTTAGGGCCAGTATTATCGCCAAAGCGGTATTGCACCCTCATGCGATAATGTGAGAATTCCGCATCAGTCCCGAGATGTCCCCCCCCGGGACTGACGTGTATGATGGGATCTCCTGTGCCGGATTCTGTTTGTACTTGAAATACTGCATCCGGTTGATCGGAGACGTCCTCCCCATACATGCGCGAGTATAAACCATCAAAATTTTCACCATTGAAAAGGGACACCCAGCCTGAATCGGCTTTGGTGAGTTGGGCCGAGGGGCTTACCATGGGGAGGGCAAAAAAGACGAACCCCCAATTAAGAAGGTTCAACTTTTTTGGTTCCCTCAACATCACCCTACCAAGGATATTCTTCCCCATGCTTTCCCCCTTACCTGCCCTTTTTAATAAAAAGGGCGGATTTTGCCTCCCCGGCCCCCCTTCCTTTGGATCTTGCTTAAAAATATAGTGCCATTTTTAAAATCTCACAACAGGATTTTTATTTTTTTTCAAAAATAAAAATCCTAAATATTTCGCCTAAAAAACCAATTTTAGGGCAAAATACGCCTCTAAAATTCTCAAATCGCAATTTCTAAAAAAAGAATTTTGCTTATATTTTTTGATTCTTTTTTTATAAACCGGCAGAAATACAGATCAAAATCCGGCGCTTTTTCCGGAAGGTAGGCCAAAAAAATTTAAAGAGATTTAAAAGACGATGCTGCGGCGGCTATATACGGCATCGCCCACCTGGACTTTAATTAGGTATAACCCTGGCTGGAGGCTTTTTTTTACGGAATAAACCATGGGTTGGGCCCCTGTGGCGCTATCCAGCTCTGGCCCTTCTAATTTAGAAACAGATAATTTAAAAGGTTGCTCGAAGGGAACGTGAATATCCAACTTGCCCATGCGACCTTTTTCCACTTTGAACTGAGTGGCTTGTTTGCGGGCCAGTTCCACCCTTCGGTCTTTTTCTTCGGCGGTCATTTTCGCACTGCAGGATTTGCCAAAATCATAAACCGCTGCCGGGTTATACTCCACAAATTCTGGTTGCATACATCCCATAACATCAGCCGGGCCCATCCAATTCAGGGTATACCAGGCTTCATCGCCCCAAAGAGTCTCCCCTTCTTTGGACAATACCCTGTTTAGTTTCAAATGGTACAACCGCCCCTCCTGAATACCGGGAATAATTAACCTTGCTTTTTTGCGGTTATCCGATAGTTCCACGGCGGCTACCTTCATTTTTCGAAGACCCACTTTATTTCCTGCACCGTAATGCTGGCTTGGCGCAAAACCCCAGCTTTCGATGTTATAAGCGCCGCGATTTTGACCAGACCTTCCCACAGGCTGCGTGAACTCCACTTCAAAACCGTCTTCCATGCTTCGCACCGCCAGCATTTCAAAAGGAACTTTTCCATTGGGCACAAGTTTTTGCAAGCCAGTCCATGTGTTATTCCAGTTCCAATCGGACCAGCCACCAAGCCCCACGGCATCGCCACCGCCCACGCCACCCACATACAAAGCTCCATCGGGGCCGAATTTTAGCCTGTTAACTCCCGCTTCGATTCCGTTTTTTAAGTTACTCTCACTAAATCGAAAGATACATGCCTGGTATTCGCCTTTGATGCGTTCCAAAAAATATCGCTTGATACCACCTTTGTGTACATCCCCAATTAACATCTGCCCTTTGAACACTCCATCTGTTACCAAAACAGGTTCGCTAATGGAGTTGCCCACTTCATCCTGAGGCACCCAGGCGGCAGGAGGCACAGGAGTATCTTTTACAAAGGGAGTTTTGGGGTTCATCTTAAAACCGTAGAAGCGGCCCTCTTTCAAATGCACAAACTTATTTGAGGGAAGCCATTGGCCCTGATTGTCTGTGGAAAAAATTTCACCATCGGGCCCTAAGGCAAGGCCGTTGGGGTTTCGCAGTCCGCCTAAAAGGTTTTCATGCGGTCCTTTTCCATCAAAAGGAATTTTAATCAAAGTACCCCTGTCCTGTGCTCCCTGGCCAAGAACACCGGCCCAGTAAACCCTGTCGTTGCTCAGGGTAATGTACCAGGAACTGTCCAACATTAACAAACCGTAAGCATGCCAGGTACCCTGGCGCATTTCAAACTTTTCATCAAAACCCCAGCCATCATAAACTGTGGTTATTTCGCCCACCCCGTTGGAATCGGCATCGGTAATTTTAATAAGACGGGTTTTTTCCACCACATAAATTTCATCATTTACAACCTTAAGGCCCATGGGTTCTCTTAGGCCGCCAACCAGTTCTTGTATCTTAACATTTTTTGAATCGCTGCCATCCACCCCGCTCAAAATGTAAACCTTTCCACGGGAAACTTTAAAACCTCCCCAGGAAACTATGACCAGGCGACCATCAGACATAAAATCCATTCCGCCAATACCCACTGGCTTAAATTCATTATCCCCTTCACCGGGACGCAAATTAACAAGGTCAAATCCCGGATGTATGCTATTGGAATAGGATAATGCCATTGCCATTAATAGCGCGGCCCATGTTTTGGATAATAATTTTAAGTCCATCATAATATCAGTAGCAAAATCCTGAATTAAAATGAATACGTCCCTATAAAAATTATACCATTCAAATAAACGGCAATCCCCAATAAATTGGGGTTATCGCCATTTTTAACTGATTTTAGGCGTTTTTTGTACTAGTTAGAAGTGCAGCCCTGGTTTTTCCTCACCGCAGTTTACATTTTGCTGTTTTTAAATTGGCAATTAAGGAAAAAGCCTTATTTAGGAAATCCCCCGCCTTGCCCGATAAATTTTTCCCTTTTCAATTCTTATGGGAAAGTCAGGTAATTTGGAGCCTTTTTTTGCAGGTCCCCGGAGGCGTTTGCCTGTTTCCAGATCAAAATAGGAGTCGTGGAGAAAACAGCGGATTTCTCCGTTTTTAATATCCAGGGGCTGATGCCTCTCGCCATCATTCAACTCGCAGGCTGTGTGGGGACAAAAGGATTCGTAAGCTTTTATCTCTTTTTCTGTTTTTACTAACAAAACCGGTTTCCCGCTGCGAAGGTATACCAAGGTGGCGTTATTTAATTTGAGTTGTTCCTCTTTAGCCAACAAGCCATCTTTTTTTTCGGATAAGGCTTCCATTTCATGCATCCCCCGGTATTTCCAGGAACAGCCCGCGGTGAAAATCGCGCCCGAAACAGCCATACATCCCTTTACAAAATTTCTTCTGGAATTATTGATGTTATCCATTATTTCCCCGTCATTTCCCTGATGATGTTAAAACCAAAACGCAGGTTGCTTTTGGATGTTTGATGGTTAATGGCCCCCGCAGCCATGTCGCCCGGATTATTAAAATCATGATTGGAAATCACAAATCCAAAACTGTGTTTGTAAATTCGATACTTCAGGCCAACAGAAAAATTATCTACGATGAGTCCGGTAATATCCTCTCTCATATAGCCATACATGGGCCTTATATACTCGGCGCCCAAAGTCCATCTATCCATTCTAATTCCCAGATTTCCGCCCAGAGCTAGAGTATAATCTGCGGGGCCCTGTGGATTGATGTCCGCAGCGGTCTTTGTATTGTGTTGGTATAAGCCTGCCGCCGTAAGGAACAACTTTTGCCGAAAAAATTCCCGGGCCAAAATCAAATTGCTCCCCCAGGTTCCCCGTCCCTTTATTCCTTCCTGGGTACGGATTCCGTAGTTGGCCTCCACACTTAAGCTCAAAGGTTTTTTATCGATTCTTTGGTGGAAGAAATTAAAGCGGGTTTGGAAAGAATACAGTTTGGTAAATCCATAGCGGGCAACGGTAAAATCCGCAAGGTTAGCCCAGCCCGCCGATAATACAATTCCGATGTTGGCGCTGCCATCCGCCCCCAGCAATTTGGTATATACATTTTCAAAGCTACCTTCCTCTTCCAAGGGAGTATTAAAACGGTGTCCAATATCCAGGTGAAGGGCTTTGGCCTGTGTAACCTGATAACCGGGAAGGTTTAAAAAGTTTCTCTCGTAAAGCCCAGGCACATATGCCGTAGCTGCGGCGGCCACCCAAAGGGCTATTTTTAAAAATTTTAAGTTTCCATACATAACAATATCCTTATTGAGGGGCTCCTCCCAAAATCCAGTCCGCCAATCGAGCCCTTTCTTCTGCAGTGGGCTGAATTTCTTTGGCAGGGGGCATACTTTCATCTGTAATAGTGTTCAAATAAATCAAATCCAGATTACCTGGTTTAGCGGTAATATTTGGGTAACTATCCAGTTTTAACCTTTTGGGAGCGGCTCTGCCTGAATGGCAGCCTACGCAATATTTATCGAAAAAGGGCTTAATGTAATTATCTGTATAACGATAATCAGTATTGCCACTGTGAATGGTAAACACATCAGATGTATCTTCATTGCTAAGGCCACGGTCATCCATAGCTACAGCTCGGATACGGTAGTCGCTGCCATTAGAAAGCCCTGCAGTGCTCCAGGAGTAGTTACCGGAATTTGCTCCATTGTAAATTTCTGTCCAGTTTAAATCGCTCTGGGCTGCAAGCAAAGTGATGTTAATCCCATCTCCATCCAAATCCTCCGCGCTCCAATTAATGGCAACGCTTCCATCGGTAAAGGTTTGTCCTGCAGTTGGACTGGATATGAGGATACTGGGCTTGGTATTGTCTCTTAAAGGGATAAAAACACTACCTGGGGCGTAAGTCCATAGGGTATCATTCACCCCATCGGAAATAGAGCTGTAAATAAAGTATTCCATGTTACTGGGCAGGGAAGATGTATTCCAGTTAAAGCTGCTGTCGCTGTTTTCCCTTAAACCTGAAACAATCAAACTTCCATTATTACCTGAATTGTTAGTATCGTAATATAAATTGATTACCGCATCGTTATCTGGATCCTCTGCCAGCCAGCTAATGATAAAATTATCATTTAACACATTTTGCGCTGCGCTGGAGGGAGTGATAAAGCTAAAACTCGGAGCTTCACTTACCCCCTCCTGGCCTTCGGGCATTCCGGCACCCAGCCACATGGCAATTTGCTCCAGCTCAGAAGCTGTTAAATCAGGATCGCCTTTGGGAGGCATTAAATCCTGAATCAAGTTTGACTGAATTTGAGAACCCTTTTCCACACTTCCATTTAAATTCGCTGTTTTTGAGTATAAACTCAAATCAAAAGTTTCCGGAGCGTTGTTGTCAAAGGGGCTTTGGTGGCAGCTATTGCATTTGTCATTAAATATGGGCAAAATGGTCCCGTAAAATGTGGGAGCCGTTCCATTTATGTGGACTATCCCAAATTTGGAACTTGTCACAGTATCGCTCAATCCCCCCGGTACATCAGTCACAATAATTTTTAAATAATAATGCAAGCCGAAAGAAATAGAGCTTAAATCCCATAGGTAACTGGATACATCGCTTAGGGAAGCTATTTCGGTAAAGGTTAAGCTGTCGGTGGAAAGTTGTATAGATACATTCAAAGCATCCCCATCGGGATCGTTCATATTCCATTCCAAAGTTAGACTTCCATTTGCAAACAGCTCCCCGGCTAGTGAAGTTATAAAGCTCAAACTGGGGGTGGTATTTCTATCCGCCGTTTCCAGTGTTCCCTTGGAAGCCACCCAAAGTTCGGGATTTACATAGTCCTGAATGCGGGCCAAAATTTTAATAACCGTACCACCGGGAACGGCTCCAGAATTAAACACATAATTGGAATCGCTATCCTCTTTCAAACCCGCAACTATGGTTACTGTATCGCCGCCAGCTAAAGGAGTCCAGAACAAATCAATGCTGGCGTCATTGTCTAAATCCTCCGCGCTCCAGCGAATATTGTAACTGTCCGCTGCCAGAACCACTGCGGAGGCCGGTTCCGAAAAGGAAAAGCTGGGGGGAACATTGGTAGCTCCTTTTATCATGCCCGATTGAAGCCACAGAGTTAATATCTCTCTTTCTTCGGGTGTCAAATCCACATCATCCGCAGGAGGCATGGTTCTTTCCTCAATACTTCGAATCATGATGTTTTCTGCTTGAGCCACCACTGCTTCATAGGTCAACAAATTAAAGCTATCCGGCGCGTCAAAGTCAGGGGGGTCCCCATGGCAATTGTTGCATTTAACAGCTATTATGGGTTTAATATTCCCAAAATAAGTGGGGATGTTTCCGTTGATTAAAGTCACATTGGTTACAGAATCCCAGTCGGACAATCCTTCCCTATCTGTGGCTTCCACATAAACTCTATATTCTGTCCCTGTTTCAAATTGGGATATATCCCAGTTAAAGCTGCTATCTCCGGTTAATTCTGTATTGTTTATGAGTGTTAAGCTGCTGAGGGAATCCGTTTTATAATAAAGATTAAAAGACAATACATCTCCTTCGGGGTCCGAAGCCATCCAGCCAATAACATAAGAGGAATCTGTGATCCCCTCATAGCTTTTTGGAGCCACAAGCTGCACATTTGGCGCGGCATTTCGGTTGGGAATAACCAGGGTTCCCGGAGCTTCCAGCCATATTTTGGGATTCACCCCATCAAAGAGGGAAGCAAATATTTTTATTTCCGTTAAGGCCGGATATTGGCGGATATTAAAACTAAACTCATTAACATTGTCCTCGCTTAAATTTTCCGCAATTAAAAAGCTGTCCTCTGGAGCACCCAGAGTATAGCCATATAAACTTAATTTGGCGTCGTTGTCTAAATCCAAGGCCTGCCATTTGATGGTATACAATTCCCCGAACACTGTATCCGAATTCAATGGCGCTAGAAACTCAAGGCTGGGAGGAAGATTGATTTCCCCTTCGGGCATTCCTCCCTGAATCCACAACAATAGGGTTTCTATTTCTTCGGCAGCCATTGGCTCTTCTTCTTCGGGAGGCATGGATTTTTCATCTACAGTGCGAATTTTGATGCGTTCTGCCCAAACCACGACAGAGTCGTAACTGAGCAAATTAAAGCTGTCCGGCGCATCGTGATCCGCCGGGCTCCCATGGCATTCATTACATCTAAATTCAATAATGGATTTAATTTGTCCCATGTATGTGGGCAGAAGTCCGTTTACTATGGAAAAGGGCCCTGCTTCTTCGGAATTAACGCCGCCATCTTCGTCTAAAACTTCTATTTTCAAATAATATTGACTGCCGGTGGAATAGCCGGAAAGATCCCATTCGTAAAAACCAGTTCGGTACTGTGCTTCTTCCGCTAAAATTTCAAAATCCTGAGTGGAATCGCTCTTAACATATATACGGGTTCGAAGTGCAGTTCCCTCAGGGTCTTCCTGTTCCCAAACAATATGGGCCAGGGAATCCAAAAAGGCGGTGTCCTCATAAGGTTCCAAAATTACAACGCTGGGAAGGGCGTTTCTATTGGGAATGGAAAGGGCAGCGTCTGAATATACGATGGAATCCGGCGCCCCCTCGCGATGCAGGACAACATAAACATAAAAGGAGCTTAACTTAGGCAATATGCCGATTTTCCATGGGATGTTCATGGTATCTGCCATACTTTGATTTAGAGCAATGGCTACTCCATCTCCCCCATCCTTATTGCTATCATGGTAAACATCAAACCTATCGCTTGCGCTGTAACCCTTGGCGCTGAATTCCAGGTTAAAAATTGCGGAATCGCTTTCATAGGGTTCCACAAGGCTCAATATTTCAAAGCCAAATTCCTGAAAGCCCTTGGTGGTATCATCATCGGACAGCAAAAAGCCCCCATCTATCCAGGCCTTTAGCATTTGAATTTCCAAAAGACTAATTTTCTGACCTTTTTCAGGCGGGGGCATGGAGCCATCAGCCACTCGGGCATACAAATCTCCACTCCATTTTACCGCATCGTTAAAGCTGGTGTATTGGCTATTGGAGGGTGCGCCATTGCGAGGCGGATTTCCATGACAATCCAGGCACAGCTCTTGTAAAATAGGTTCAATGTCGTCTTTGTAACTTATTTTTTGGCCAGAGAGATCCACAGACACCGTGTACTCCGACTGACGGGTGCATTGAAACAAAAAAAGGGAAAAAACCCCGGTTAACCCAAGGAAAAACAACAACCTAAATTTTAGAAACGCGCTTTTCCGACGGGAAAAATGCTGTCGTAGCATAGACCAATTTTACGATCTCAATGTAAAAAAGGTTACAATTTTAATAAAACGACTGATTTTTGAGCTTTTTGAACAGCCTACATTTTGCTCATTTTAAGAGAAGCCTTCATTAATTCAGCGGCAGTGGCCTCTTTGGCGCCCAATTCTATAGCCTGCAAACGCTTGGGGATATTGATATTGTAAAAGGCAAAACCCGAAGAAGTGATTTCAAACCTGTCTTTTTTAATGCCCAACTGCTTGGCAAAACCGTGAAGCTCTTTTAAAGAGCTGTCGCTAACCATATGTCCGGTAATATTTCCCTTCCCGTGATTCACAGGATTACTTACTAATATGGCCATTTGGTTCCCCTTGTTTTAATGCAGTGTTCGAGTCTGGTGCAGAATTTAAAGCGACTCAATTTGAACTTTTGAAATTTGCATATTTTTCCCGGAAATTCCAAAAAATGAGAGCTAAATTACCCCCAATTTGGAATTTTTTTAAGAGAAAAGGGGTGGTCTTTGAAAAAAAAAACTCGGAGCCCGGTTCTTGCGAAATTTATCGCTAAAAAAACTCAAGCCCTGTAATTTTTCTCCACCCAGCTTTCAAAATCTGCAAACATATGGGCGTAGGATATTGTATTGTCTGCAATACTCTGCTCGCCATGCACTATTTTTATACCGGCATCAATATCCAGCTCCTGATTTTTATCTTCCTCCCCAATGTTATTGAGCCCAGGCAACTCCATTCGTTTTTTAGCCAACTCCAAAAGTTCATCGGAAGTTTTAGTGCAATGTTCCGCTAAATACTTTCCAGAAAACCCTTCTCCCGTCAGGGATTGCAGTGTTTCATGATGGGCCACGCTATTCCCAGGCCCCCAATAATGTTTTGCAAGCTCAGGTCCGATGTTAGGATTGTCAACGATGTATCCTTCTTTCTTCAAAAAATAATCTTTGGTTTGATAAACGGCCATATGGGCCAGCAAATAGCCGTGATAGCAACATGCCGAATCGCCCCCTAATAAATGGGGAATAGTTAATATGGGCCGGGGGCTTTCCAGGCCCACAATATTTTTTTCCACCTTGCGGGCTATTTCCAAAACCCTTTCCGGAGTTAAATTTTCTTCGTCCATTTCATAAAGGATTCTTTCAAAATAAGGCACTACCATAATAGAGCGTTCCGCATAACTGGCATAGGGTTGTTTGGCTTCAATTAATTCGGCTACCAGTTCCTCTGGAATAGTTTCACCCTCCAGAGATTGGGCATAACGAAAAAGCCAATCAGGGTCCATTAGCAAAGAATCAAAGAACATGGACTGGGTTTCTGCATAGGCCATGGAAGTGGGAGGAAACTCATGGCTAAAACAGGGTGAGGGCATCACAATATTGGAAAAATGGGCCGCGTGGCCTCCCTCGTGAAACAAAGTATTAAGTCCGCTAAACCCACTGCCAACCTGATTGGGGTTGGCATTGGAAGTAAAATTTATTTTTGCCGGCACCCAGGAATCCTTATCCATATAACAGGGAACAGGACCGTGCATAAAGCCGTTTTCATATTTGCCTTTTCTATCGAACAAATCCAGAGTCAAATCGGCCCCGCGATAACGCACTCCCATGCGGTGGAAGCTGCGCACCCATCTCTCCAGAGATTTTTCAAAGGGCATGTATTTATCCAGTTTTTTTTCCACTTCCCCGCCAATGCTAAAGCGAAGGTTATAGGGTTTTAAAGCATCGTTGCCAAGTCGGGTGGCCAGGTTTTCCCAGCCTTTTCGCAAATTGTCTTCTGTTAAGTTTTTAAACTCGTCCAGAATTTTAAAAAGCGCTCCAGTGCCCATTCTCTCGTTCTTATCTACCGAGTAATCGAAATAATTTTCATAGCCTAATTCTCGGGCGAATTTGTTTCGAAGTTTTACCAAATCCAAAAAGCCGCTATGCACCACCCATTTTTCCAACTCCCTTAAGGCTTCAAAAGAGCTTTTGCGCACTTCTTCTTTTTCGTTAGCCACCAGGTTGGTCGCCAAAACCAAAGTGCTGGCGGAAACCGTTTCGCCTTTTTCATTTAGGTATTTTAAGTCCACGTCTTTTCTTTTGGAAAAAATATCCCCTTCTACCTTAATTAATTCTTCCTGAATTCTTCTGGCTTCCTCATTGTCTATGCTGTGGCAGGAAAAAAAGCGCTTCCAACCCTCAAGACTTTCTTTGTCTTCTTCTCTGCTGAGGGATTCTATTTTTTCGATTTCCTGAAGTTGGCTGGGGTTGCTAACAAAGGCTTTATAGTCCTTTTCGGCTTGCTTGAATTTATCATGGTCAGAATTAGTACCCATGTAAGTGGTCCAGAACAAATCCTCTTTTTCCCGGTGAAGCTTCAAATACTTTTCATTCAGATTTTCTAGATAATTAGCTGGGTTCAATTGGACTCCTTTTGCGGGGAAAAATCCCGCAATAAAAATATCGCTAAAAAATTCAGGCTTTTTATTAATACTTAGGATTTTAAGGCCGGATTGGCCAAAAAACCACACATAATTGGTAAAATTCCGTTCTCAAAAATCTTTAAAAGCCAAACAAACACATTCCTGTTACAAAATTGTGACAAACCAGGCAAGCCTTCGCGCTAATATAAGGTCATGGTTCACAATTAGGGATGATAGAATATGCGAGCAAAATCAAATTTTTCATGGGAAGACTCCAAACTGTACTACCAGTACATTAATGACATTAATAAATATCCACTGCTGACAAAGTCAGAAGAAAAAGAATTACTGCGCCGGATTCAAAATAACGATGACCGTGCGGTAAATCGCCTGGTTTGCAGCAACTTAAAATTCGTAATCAATGTGGCCTTTATGTACAAAGGACAGGGATTTACCCTCCCCGAATTAATTAACGAAGGAAATATTGGTTTAATCGAAGCGGCCCGCCGTTTTGATTTAAACAAAAATATCCGCTTTATTTCTTACGCTGTATGGTGGATTCGTCAGGCTATTACCAGAGCTATTGCCGAAAAAGCCAGAATGGTGCGTATTTCCGCCGAAAAAGAGCTGGTTTTGCGCCGGGTCAACAAACACGTTTCCAAAATGAAATACGTTTCCGGTGGAGGCCTTCAGATTGATGCCGAAGATTTGGGCAAAAGAATGGGTTATTCCCGGGAAAAAATGGAAAAAATTCTGGAAATGGGCCAATACCACACTTCTTTGGACACCCCTCTCGATGGCGAATCTGGAAGCAGCTTAATGGATATGATGACCAATTCCGAAGACGAATCCACAGATAAGTCTTCCATTGAAAAATCCAGAAACGAGCTTTTAGCCGAAAAACTAAGCGCTCTTTCTCCCCAAGAGCAAAAAGTTTTGAAAATGTATTACGGCATCAATATTTCAAAAGGCCTTAGCCTGGAAGATATCGGAGAACTTATTGGATTATCCAAAGAAAGAGTTCGCCAGATAAAAGAAAAGGGCCTTGCTAATCTGAGAAAGTTTGAACTGCCTCAGGAAATGTTATTGGCTGCCTAAAGTTTATCTCTTACCTCCCCTGAACTGAAAAAAAGCCGGTGCGCCAACATCGGCTTTTTTTTCGTCTATTTTGGAAGGTTTTTATGAATAAGGGGAGCTCTAAATAGCTAGATAAGTGGCCAACCCCACTCCGCCCAATACGCCAACACCCAGTAACATATATAACCACCAGGGAGAAGAAGATTCTTTTTTCTCAAGTCGATTGCGAATTTGATCGCTCCAGGCAAAATACAGCGTAAGCACATCAAATTCATCGGGCTCCAGGTTATACTCAAAAGGATAGTCCGTATATAATGTGACCCGCACCAAATCTCTCATATCCGGTTCAAAGCCTTCCACTCCTTCATTAAGATTTACGTGGAGCTCCTCAAACTTACTGCCTGTAATAGGGTCTTCCACAATGGAGTCTAAAATGCTGGCTCCTAAATAGGTGTCGTAAAAATCAAGTATTAGAGCATTTTTGGTGGAATCGTAATAGCTAAAATAGGTTGATCCGTAATAGGGAAGTTCAGAAAAAATAAAGAGCATTTTAACTTCTTTAAATTCCGTCTCATCGTTGGTTTCCAGAAAAATACCCTCGAACCTGCCGGAAGTAGCTTCCACATTACTTTGTTTAGAAACCGCATCATAGTATTCGTCTGTTTCCCGGGGATCTTCCCAGTCCTCCTCATCGTCTCCCCAGGATAGAGTAAAAACCAAAAAAATGCTAAAAATCCAATACTTCATGGGTAGAATCAAAAAAGTGTTATTCCTCTGTTTTGTAATAAAACAGTATTTCCTGTCATTTTACCAAAAAGATTGATATTAAAACAGGTCTTTAACCTAAAAAATCTCAAGGAGCTTAAATTAGGCATTTTAGAGCTGTAAATTTTTGGCACCTCAATTGCAAAAGGAATTATAGAAACAATGGGAGGTGGTATTATGTACATCGGATACAAAACAAAATTGTCTGAAAGGCCCAAAAGAAAAACCGTTATCGGGGCAGATGATATCATGAATTTAAGAATTGCCCTGGAAACATCACGCAGCCTGGAAGAGTTTTTAGCTAAGGTCTAAACAAAGGGTTTTTGTTTATAAGCTGATTCAAATAGCCGTATTCCACAGCATGAGGAACGCATTGGCTGGCCGGTTCAGAAATAAACTTCTCCCATTGCTTAAGAGATACCAGCTTAATGTCTTCCACCTCTTCACTTGGGCCGTTAAAGTTAAAATCGGGAATATGGAGCAGAAATAACTCTGCCCATTCCCTGTCTAAATAAGCGCCGTCTTTGAGCTCCACTTCATGCGGGACTTTGCCCAGATAAATCAGGGCTTCGGGGTCAACCACTAAGCCCAGTTCCTCATTAACTTCTCTACTGGCGGCCTTCATTGAACTCTCGCCATGACGTATATGGCCTGCTGCAGATACATCCCAGTGCAAAGGAAAGTTATCTTTTTTCCTGGAACGCAACTGAAAAACCATATGTTGGTAACCCACACATATCCATACATGGGAGGTGGCGTGCCATATTCCCTCCCTATGCACTTTTTCATATTCACATACATCCGGTAAAAATTCACCATGCGGACTCACAACTTGTACATTTTCGGACAAAGCAAATTCTCCTTTTTTTAACCTTACATTCTCCTCTTAAAATCAATAAAAAAAGGCCTTGAGAGGGAGATAAAATTTGCGTCCCAAAATCTTTGTCAAAATTTTTACAAAAAAAAATGAACACTTTTGGCCAAAAAAAGCCGATAGTAAAAACAGGCGCCTTAATTTTTACAAATAACTCAAATTCGAAACAAAAAATCTTTGCGATTAAGGTCGACCTGTGAAAAATGCAATGATATAATTTTAATAGAGCTAAGGACTGGGAGGCATTATGAAAGCAAGTCTGGTGATAAGCATCATAGCGCTGCTGGCGGGCGCCGCATTCGCAAAAAAAGGCATGAAAATAAAATTCGACGACGTTCCACTTTATGGCACTAAAGAGGGCAGCCATATATTGGGAATTCTTTCCGAAGGTGAAAAAATTTATTTGCTGGAGATGGGAGATGTGCGTTCGAAAATTCAGACTCGCATAGGAGTCACCGGATGGGTAGACAATAATTCCACCGAATTTGCCGAAATTGAAAAAGGCACCGATTACAATTTAGAACAAACCGAAACAGTCCTTTTAGATTTGGAATTGAAACAGGAAGAGGATTTTCTGCTAACAGCCTGTGCTGAATAGCAAAAATTGCAGAATTGTCGCTAATTTTTTGAAAAAATAAGCTGACTTTTTCGCTTTCCTCTTTATATTAAAATCACGAGGGTTTTGGACATTTAGCAGAGGGTCCTTTATGAAGTTAGTTATTGCAGTATTTGCCGTTTTAATGGCTGTGGGTAGCATTTTTGCAGATGACAGAGCAAAAATTCAAGGAAAAGAAACTATCATGTATAAAAATCAAGATGGGGCCAAAGTAAAGGGCATTCTTAGCGACGGGGAAACCGTTACCATTTTGTCCCGCGACAAAGATAGAAGTTGGGTAAAAAACTATTTCGGCGCTAAAGGCTGGGTTTCCAACGAAAATTTAATGTTGGCCAAGTTTGAAAGTTTCGAAAAAGAAGTAAAAGTGGTTAAAAACGACCAACCTTCCGACAAGTAATTTTTTTTTCTCCATTAAAAGGCCCGGCTAATTTAGCCGGGCCTTTTTTTTGTTTCTCAAGAACACACGGACGCTAGCTGGTCCATTTTCCAATAGCTATATTCCCAAACCGTGAACAAGGATACTTACACCTGTTTGGAACTGAGCCAAAACTCCGAGGCTATACTCAGCGACAACCACAGGGAAATACTCGATTTTTGGGCCTTTGAATATGGGGCTGAAGGTATCGAAGAAGAGAACGAATCTTTTCCTTTAAAAATTTATTTTCCCGATGCCCAAGCCGCCCAGAACTTTTTAGACTGGCTTCAGGCTGAGATGCCCCAGGTTAATTGGGCGCAACTGGATTTGCAAAATCTCAAGTGGCAAGAGCAATGGAAAGAGTTTTTATCCCCTATCCTATTGGAAGATAAAATTTGGATATATCCCGCTAGCGAAAAGCAGCCAGAAAAAAAAGCAAAAGACCAGATAACATTGGAGCCGGATTTGGTTTTTGGGTCGGGCCATCACCCTACTACCCGGCTTGTGGCAAAGGCCCTTTTAAAAATGGAGCCTTTAAATGGCAAAAAAATTTTGGATGTGGGTTGCGGCACGGGCATTTTAAGTTTTGTGGCCAAGCATGAACAGGCCGAATTTTGCCTGGGTTTTGATATTGACGGGGCCGCTCAAAAAAATCTGGTTCGAAACATGCAATACAACTCACATATTGCCAAACCGCACTTTTTTGTTGGAGAAATTAGCGCATTGAAGGCAAAAGAAATTTTTGATGTTTGTATGGTTAACATGATAAGAAGGGATTCTTTCGGGCTACTTTCCCATGTTTATCGCGCAAGCGCCAGGTCGGGGAAACTGATTTTATCGGGCTTTCTAAAAGAAGAAAATAGGCTTGGCATAGAACATTGCCAAAACCTGGGCTATGAATTTACCCAAGATTATATTCTGGAGGATTGGTGGTGCGGGGTTTTTACTAAAAACAAAGCCCACTTCAAGCCCCAAGATTCAGGTATAAAATAAATTATTAGGTCTAAGCGGCTTATATTTTATCTTATAGATAGGGAAATATGATACAAGCAGTAATATTTGATATGGACGGGCTTTTGGTGGATTCCGAGCCCTATTGGCGGGAAGCCGAAAAAAAGGTGTTCGGCAAACTGGGGCTACAACTTAGCGATTCCATGTGCAAGGAAACCATGGGGCTTCGCATTGACGAAGTGGTTGCCTACTGGTACCAAAAACATCCATGGAACCGCCCCATTAAAAAAGATGTGGAAACAGATATTCTGCTCAATGTTATTGAGCTGGTTATTGAATACGGGAAAGCTATGCCTGGGGCCGATTACATTATTAACTTTTTCCAGAAAAAAAATTTGCCACTGGCCCTGGCTTCCTCTTCGGCTTATAGACTTATTCAAAGCGTAGTAGCTAAACTTAACATCAGGGATAAGTTCCAAGTGATTTATTCGGCGGAGCAAGAACCATATGGTAAACCCCACCCAGGAATTTTTTTAACCGCCGCCAAAGGGCTTAGAGTGGCGCCGCAAAATTGCCTGGTTCTCGAAGACTCCTTAACAGGAATAATCGCCGCCAAAGCCGCCCGCATGCAGGCTGTTATGATCCCCGATAAAGACCACCGGGAAGATCCACGCAACCAGCTGGCTGATGTGGTGTTAAACAATCTGGAAGAATTTACCGAAGAGGTCTGGAAAAAATTTCAGGGCGGCTTTTAAAATTGGGCCTCGCATTGCTCCTTCAAGCTTGCGTTCCGCTTCGGTTCTTCATCCCGCGCCTCGCGCACAACCACTATTATCAATTTTAAGAGTTAGCCTTCAGTGATTGTGCACTAATTCTTTAGCATGCTTGCTGTCGAATTCAGGCTGCAAAGTAACATGGGAAATAGAAAACTCATCCTTTAATATTTTTTCCAATTCAGCCATTACGCCCTGGGCTTCTGACAAACATATATCTTTTGCAAAATCCACATGGGCTTCCAGGCAAACCTGAGAATCGCTTAGAGACCAAACATGTAAATGATGCAGCCCATTTACCATAGGGTGTTTATACACTTCCTCGGCGATATGTTTTAAATCTAAATGTTCAGGCGTAAATTGCATCAAAACCTTTAAGGAATCCCACAAAACTCCCCAGGCTGCATAAATCAAATACAGGGCTATTCCAAAGGTTAAAAGGCTATCCACCCATAAATAACCGTAAACATAAATTAAAAGTCCGCCCAAAAGCACAGCCACAGAACTTAAAAAATCAGAAAACAAATGGAGGTAAGCAGCCTTTAAGTTTAAATTTTCTTTGCTGCCGCTGTGCAGCATATAAGCCGATACTCCGTTCACCACAATTCCCAAGGCTGCCAAAACAACCACCCAAAGGCCGGAAACAGGCTCGGGATTAAAAAAACGAGTAAATGCCGCCTTCATTAGAAAAACGGAAAGCACCACCAGAGTGGCCGAATTCACAAAGGCCGCCATTATTTCGGCCCGCTTATATCCGAAAGTTTTTTTTTCGCTAAACTTTCCGGTTTTTAATTTATGAGCAACATAGCTGATAACAAGGGCAATAACATCGCTAAAATTATGCAGGGCATCGGACAATAGAGCCAGACTTCCTGAAAGGATTCCGCCAATAACCTGCGCCAAAGTCACGCTAATATTTAAAGCTATGGAAATCCCCAAGGGCTTTTGGTGATCGCCTCCATGGTTATGTCCATGATGATGATGATGGTGGTGTGAAGAACCCATAATTTTAAATACTTTAATTAATAAATAATATTAAGTTTATAGTATTCAAATTTAAAATTGGGAAATTTGCCGTGAGCACAGAAAAAAAAGAAGAAGTGATTTTCGATTGTTTTCCGGTGGGTTATCTCCAATGCAATTGCTCCATAATCGGCGATCCTTTGAGCAAACAGGGAATTGTTGTGGACCCAGGCGGAGATCCTGAAATTATTAAAGAAAAGGTAGAAGCCTTTGGCCTTAAAATCAGCCATATTATTCACACCCACGCCCATTACGACCATATTATTGCTGCTGGTCAGGTAAAAGATTTTACCGGAGCCGAAATCGGTCTTCACAAAGAAGATGAATTTTTATGGGATATGCTGGAAACCCAATGCCAGATGTTTGGCTTTCCCTATAACCCTATTCCCAAGCCTGATTTTTATTTAAAAGACGAACAACATTTAAGCTGTTGCGGCGGGGTCGCTCTCCACACTCCTGGCCATACGCCGGGCTCCACCAGTTTTTGGTTCGAAAAAGCTAAAATCCTATTGGCGGGCGACACTTTGTTTCAACGTTCCATTGGAAGGACAGATTTATGGGGCGGAAATTTTGAAAGCATACAATCCAGCATTCAGAATAAGTTATATACATTATCCGATGATGCCTTGGTGGTGACAGGGCATGGGCCAAATACCTCTCTGGCCGAAGAAAGGGAAATGAACCCCTTTGTAAAGGGGTAATCATTTTCGGCCAACCTCAATAAATATTTAGAACTAAAAATTGCCGCACAGCGTTGCCTCCGGCTTTATTTTTAGTCTGCAATTAATCAAATTGGCCGGAGTTTTTGATGTTTTCTTTTAAATTATTTTCTAACTCTCCGCAAACACTGTCATCTAAGAGCAAATCTCCGTTATTGTCGAAGCCCGGATCCTCATTTTCAATGCAACTGGATATATCTATGTTTGAAAACCAATTGGCTGCCAAAAATTGCAGTAAAAAGTTATGAGGCTCAGTTTCTCCAACAGATATAGTTCCCTCAGATTCGAAACGGGCATCTTCATTAAACTTTATCAAGATTGTTAAATTTCTATTTTCCGTCCCGTCATAGCCAAACTTTCCCTTGACTAACATGGTGTTATTTTCCAAAATATGGCCTTTGGCCAATATTCCATCGTCTTCCTTAACATCATCCAATCGTATATCCAATCGCTTGTATTCGCCTTCTGGAATATAAAACTCCGGAACTTCAGGATTTGATGTTTTGGCTAACAAGTCAAACACAAAGGGGCCGTCTATTTTAATGCTGGTTTGAGTGCAAAAATTGTTGTTTTCATTACATTCCACTCCCGCAGGCAAATCAAATTCTATATGCCGCACGTTTACCATTATTTCGGTAATTTCAATTTTAAGGCCAGAATTATCTTCAATTAAAAAGCCCGCTTTGGATTTTGCCAAAGCCCTTTTTGCGGCTACCCCATCAGTACTGGCCACCATAGCAAATTGCCCTTTTACTTCTCCAGGATTTCCCACACCAGTTGCTGCCGTTTTATCAAAAAGGCAAGCCGATAACAATAATCCGAAAGTTAAAAACAACAGGTAGATAACATTCCATTTTAAAAAACTGCGGATATACATTTTATTTTTTCTCCCCTGAAAATTTGGTAAGCGGAAACAATTGTAAATTCATTTGATAAACATGTTCACTTTCGCCTTGAAGAACAGAAAATTCGAGCAACTCCTCCCAAAATCGGGTTAACTTTTTTTTCAATTCTGGGTATAATGCCGGAGAAACCTTTAAAGTGACTCCGCGTATATCCCTTTCTTGCGGTTTAATTTGGTCTAGAGAATCCAGCCCCAATTGAATAAATTGCTGGTGGTATTTGGCGCTAATTAAATATTCCACTTCCGGCTTCGTTTTAATTATTTCCTGGGTATGTTCCCATTTTTTTCGTTCTTGATTCCATTTTATCAGATTCAATTTTTTTAACAAATTCATGGATGCTTCAATTTGACTTAGGGATATTCTTGGAAAAATTCGCTGAGCTATCCAGCTTGAATTATTGTCAAATTGACTGTGCACCACTAATTCATAGATGACTGAGTTATACCAATGCTCAAAATATTTGTAATAGCTTTTATCAATGGGGTTATATGCCGCAAACCCGGGAAATTTCACAATTTTTTTATAGAACCTGTCTTTTTCCAGATGAGATTTTGAACTCTCAAAAAAAATCAACAATTCAAAATAATCTGTTTCCAATTCACTTAATTCCATAGCTTTAGCCAGGGGAAGAAGAGTAGAT
Organism: Fibrobacteria bacterium; assembly: GCA_050294405.1. GTDB lineage: Bacteria > Fibrobacterota > Fibrobacteria > UBA11236 > JADFYW01 > JBNKOC01. Next base: position 81,154 of record JBNKOC010000021.1, read on the forward strand.
GAGGTTAAATGCCTTTTTCCCTGAATTATCCATTGGATTGCATTTGGGCTTGTAAGTTCTGCATGTTGGGAAAGTTTGCGAAAAGAAAATGTAGAGTCATTGTCTTTTTGAAAATCGCACCAATCTGAAAGGTAGCTTCTATACTTTAAGTAGCTATATATATTTGGTTTTTCCATACGCCCTTCCCAAGGAAAAAGGCCCAACCCTTTTGGGCCAGGCCAATTCAACTATTTGAGATCATAATTGTTTTTCATGTTGTCTTTAATAATGCCTTCGATTTCTGCGCATTTGCCACTTGCATTGGAATCGTTTATGTGGAGATTCCCTTCAGAATCCAACTCCATATCCCCATCTTGAAGGCATCCGGTTATGTCGGCACCTTCCAACCATTCATTTACCAGTAAATGCACCGCCATAGTATTTAAGGTACCTTCGGTAACTTCTATGCCTGCTTCAGTTTCAAAACGAATATCTTCATTAAATTGAAATTTGATGCTGAACTTTCGATTGTCCACCCCGTCATAACTAAAACTACCTGTCACTACCAAAGAATGTTCCAAAAGACCATGGGATTCTTCTAACAACCCATCTTCCATTTCCGCATCATCAAGACGAATGTCCATGCGCTTATATGTACCAACAGGTATTTCTACATCGCTTAGATTGGGTGAAAAGCTACCAGTCATTAAATCAACCACAAAAGGTCCTGCAACCGATATTTTATCTTCTTCACTTTCCTCATGGGATGAATCAGGCAAATCAAACTCTATATGTCGGATATTTGCCTGTGCCGATTCAATATTAAATACTGTGCCCGAAGCATCTACCAAACTCAAAGAGGAAGTGCCATTTGCAGAAACTTTAGCAAGTGTTGCCGTTTCTGCCAGCTTCATTTCTAATCGGACTTTTGCTTTTTCCAAAGCGGAACCAGAAGTGTTATCAGACATTACACATGCTGAGAAAAACACTGCGGATACTATGGCGAGGGTTATTGTTTTCATTTTCATTTTAGGCTCCTTATTTAACGCGATAATTTTATTATAGCCCAAGAATGAATTATAGTCAACATTTATTTTTAATTTAGATTTTTAATTTAGTTCATAAAAGTCTTTAAATCCATTTTTAAAAGAAAAAAAAAGAAATATTAATTATTTTTAAATAATTAATTTAATTCATTAACC
>JBNKOC010000022.1:0-77461 GCA_050294405.1 Fibrobacteria bacterium
TCGCCGCTAGGTCCGAAAACCCCGCTCGACTTGCATGTATGAGGCACGCCATCAGCGTTCGTTCTGAGCCAGGATCAAACTCTCCATAAATGTTTTTATAAAGCTTTCAATCCAAACCCTATCACTTTTCTGATAAAAAGATTGACAGGTCGTTTGGGCTTCCCTTGCAATAAAACTCTTACAAGTTCAATTACCCGCACTCCTGCTTATTTCTGTCTACTTCAGTCATCTCAAAAAACCCATGCTTTTCTCTGAAAGCATCACCATTTCAAGTGGGAATACATAATATTTTAAAGGATTTATTCCGTCAACAGTTTTGAAACAATTTTTTGAAATTTTTTAAGCTCCCAATTTGCCCCATTTAACAGTTCTCGAACCCTAGGGTTATAAAGGGCCAAACTGCCTGGAATACGGGTGGAAAAATAGTTGATTTGCCGCTTAGCATAAGTCTTTGTTTTACTTTGTATTAAGCGTATTTCACGTTCCCAGTTTTTCGGGGTATCTTCTGACTCTAAGACCCGGGCGATTTCCCCGTATCCAAGGGCCGAAAAGGCCGGTAACTGGGAGGTTTTATAACTTTTTATCAAGTTTTTCACTTCTTGCACCCAACCATCCTGAAACATTTTTTTTACCCGTTTGTTGATTTTTTGATGCAAAAGGGCCCTATCCTCCAATAAATTGAGGAAAAAAGCATTTTCAAACTGTTTTTTAGGCTTTTCTTCAGCCTTGAATTCCAAATAAGATTTTCCCGTATGGTAATAATTCTCCAATCTTTTAGTAATTCGATACATATCATTGGGATGTATGTTAGCAAGAGAAGCTGGGTCGAGCCTTCCCAATTCTTTAAAAGCCCACTCTTTTCCGTTTGAGCTTATTTTTAATTGAACTTTATTTTTTATTTCTTCCGGTACAGCTTCCCGCTCTGCGGCTTCTTCCATCAGCAAACTCTTAATGTACATGGGAGTCCCGCCAGCCAATAAAAATGATGTATTGGGGTTTTGTTCCAAAATCTCCATAACATCGGCACAGTACTGCTTAACACTTAAGCCCTGAGTGGGCGAAATGTACTGTAGCAAATGATGGGGAACCTTTTCCAGTTTTTCTTTCTCCAAAAGACCTGTGCCAATGGCCATTCCCTGATAAACCTGACGAGAATCCGCAGAAATTATTTCCAGCCCATTTTTTAAGGCCAGCTCATAGGCCAAATCGGATTTACCCGAACTGGTAGCTCCAAAAATGGCTCCCACTAATGGCATAATAATTTTTCCATAGTTTTTTAATCTAACAACCCATAAGCCCGGGAAAAAGAATTATGAGGACTCTATTGAGTATAAGTGCGGGCCGAACTATAAGGTTTTTAGATTTAGTGAAGCAAACAGGACGGACAACAGACAATTGAAAACCCGTTTACCTTAGCGAAAAGGCTAGCCATTATATAGTGAGCCCAAATAACCAAGGGGAAGATAAAAAACAGGAGCCACTGGAAGCCGGGCTAAATTTGATGCTAAAAGCGCACATATCCAGCCATTAAAACTCGATTGCCATTTTATCCTGCCAAAGTTAGTTTGAGGCCATGCAATGGATAAAGCGAATCGCGGTTATACTAATTATTGTGGCCGGAATTATTTTTTTGGGGAAAATAGCCCCTAACATTGGCACGCAAAAAGCAGTTTCGGTGTTGAAAAATCTGAATTTTACCAGTCATTTGAGCTCAGACAGCGCGCACCTGGAAAACCCCGAACCTGAGGTTGCAGATTCCAGCCGATATTTTCCCTGGAAACAGATATTAAGAGACAGCCTATTTTTGCGCTATAGCCTGGATGACAGATATTTATCTGTTTGGGATTCTACTCATTGGCTTATGTATATGCCCAGAGGACGCAGCCTTTTGCATTATTCCCTGGAGCTTAAGGAGCTTTGTGAAACCCTTGGGATAAAGCTGGCGCGGGGAAGAGTCACCAGTTCTCAGGTCACCACTTTGCAACATATTTTAGTTAAGGGGCAGGACAGCCTCAAGTTGGATACGCGCTACGCCCGCAGTTATTTAAAAGAAAGGGCCAACTTTAGTTTGGTTTTTATGATGCCGGACAGCCTCAGTTTTAAGGAACTGGAACTATTAAACAAGCTGGATATTCCCTTGAGCTTGATTGTAAATCCCCATGGGGATTTGAACTGGCTGGCTCAACTGGAAAAACGAGAGTTGCGTGATATTGTTTGTCTATTGGCTATGGAGCCATTTGATTATCCCATAAGAAACCCCGGTGAAGGCACACTTCTGCTGCACCATAACGAAGAAAAAATTGCCAGGCTTTTAGAGGAAAAACTTGAAAGACTGCCCACAGCAAAAGGTTTTGCGAGCTATTATGGACAGCGGGCCATTGAAAATAAAAAGTGGCTTAAATCCATGTTAATAGTGCTGCAAAAAAAAGCGGGCATCTTTTTGGATTTAACCGAATCCCAACGCAGTTATGCAGAACTCAGCTGCCGGGAAATAGATTTAAATTGCAGACGCAGCACTGTTTTGTCAGGACAAAAACTGGAAAAGCGCTTGAAGTATAAAAGCAATTCGGCTTACCGTTATGGTGAGGCACTGGTGGTGGCAAAATGGAGCATAGGAAACGCCAAAATAGTTTTGGATGTTTTAACTGCAAAAGAGATTCAGGCCAACGGCCTTAAAATGATTAAATTTTCACAAATGGAAAACTATTAATCCCGAGGAGTAGCAATGCCAAAGTTAACTGTAAACGTGGATCATTTAGGGACTCTGAGAGAAGCGCGAAAATTGCGCGAGCCAGACCCTGTGGCGGCCTCCGTTTTGATTGAATTAGCAGGAGCCCACGGGATTTCCGCCCATTTACGGGAGGATAGGAAACATTTACACGACCGGGATATTAAGCTTTTGCGTCAAACTTTATCCACCAAATTGAATTTGGTCATGGCACCCACTCAAAACATGATTCAGTTTGCCATTGACGTATTGCCCGATATGGTGACTTTAGTGATGGAGTCCAAGGAGTCCCTAACCATTGAAGCTGGACTTAATGTTTCTGCTAACATGGCAGCCCTGGAAAAAATGGTGGCCAGTTTAAGGATGCACGATATATTTGTAAGCCTTTTAATTGAACCCGATTTTTCCCAAATCAAGGCAGCCAAAAAAATTGGCGCCCACGGGGTTGAGCTTTTTACCGGGGCCTTTGCCAACGCCTATGATTACGGGGAGGATGACATGAGCTGGCAAATCGAATTGGATAAAATTGAAAAGTCCGCCCAACTTGCCAAAAAAAATGAGTTAGCTGTTTATGCGGGCGTTGGTCTTAGCTACAACAATGTGGAACCACTGGCCAGCTTGCCCGAGCTGGATGAAGTAGATATTGGCCATGCCATTGTTGCTCGCGCGGCTCTGGTGGGGTTGGATAAGGCCGTACGGGATATGTTAGGTATTCTTGGTAAATAAAACAAAACCAATCGCAATGATTGCTGGCAAAGCCTGAACCATAAATATTTTTTTTGAGGCCGTTATTGCGCCGTATATTCCTGCAATAATGACGCATGCCAAAAAGAACAATCGGATATTGATTTGCCAATTCACATCAGAAATTAAAAACGACCAAATTAATCCTGCTGATAAAAAACCGTTGTAAAGCCCCTGATTTGCAGCTAATCCTTTTGTTGGTTTAAACAAATTTTCTGGAATGGTTTTAAATGCCTTTTTGCCCGCTGTTTCCCATGCGAACATTTCAATCCAAAGTATATACAAATGTTCTAGCGCCACAAAAGCGGTTAATATTTGCGAAATTATATTTAGCATCACGGTCCCCTTATAAAATATTCCAGCCGCTGCCCAATTATGAAATGGAGGGCCTTTCAAATATTAGATTTTGTCAAAATTTAAGTATTCATAAAACTATTTACCAAGCATTAGATCTAATAAGGCTGCAAAACTTTATATACAAATAGCCTGGTCACATTTTTTTTATGCCGGATACCCATTAAGTAAAAAAAAAGGCATCCGTTTTTTATCTTATTTTAAGTTAAAATAGACCTGAATCTTGTGCCTTAGAGTTAACAAAAGCCGCAGGAAAAGCAGCGGGCGATGACGTACATAGACGTACGTCGAGGTCGGTGGTTTTCCTAGAACACAGAAAAATGACCGTATAAATTCTAAGCCAAAATTGATTTTAGGCGAGCTAATTCAAGGCCGCAGGAAAAGCAGCGGGCGATGGCGTACATTAGGTACGTCGAGGTCGGTGGTTTTACGAGAACGCAGAAATGACCGTATAAATTCTAAGCCAAAATTGATTTTAGGCGAGGCAGTTCGAGGCGAAGCAAAGGCGGGAGGGCGAAGCTGTGCTTCTAGCACTGCAAGGTCTCATGGATTTGCGCCAACGAAGAAGTAGCCGTATAAATTCTAAACCAAAATTGATTTTAGGCGAGGCAGTTCAAGGCGGAGCAAAGGCAGGAGGGCGAAGCTGTGCTTCTAGCACTGCAAGGTCTCATGGATTTGCGACAACGAAGAAATGGCCGCCTAAAATCAATTTTTAAAGGACCATTGGACTCCCCAGCGCATATTAATCCCCTCCGGGTGACTACCCGGCTGAATGGCATAGCGCTGATGGTAAAAGTTTTTAACCTGAGCTATCAACTTAAAACTGCGGATTTGCATGCTGGCTAAAAAGTCCAGGGCCAGGTAGGGATTTAGTCTTTCTAACTCTACGGTTCCAGGACTTGTTATAATGTACCCATAGCGAAGGGGCCAATATTCCCAGTTCCATTGGGTATTTACCCTTAGGCGGTTAAACACAAAACGGTTTTCCCATTCCAGAGAACCCTTTAACAAATAGGATGGTTCACTTTTATTTATATCGGTATCAGAACGAAATAAGGGATGTGAAACCTTTTCTCTTAGATTTGTATGGACTCTTATATGATGCTCCAGTGATTTTTTCCAGTTGCCAAATTTAACTTCCGCCCAATAACCAATTAATTCCCTGGATTGTTCCACTCCATTATGGGCAACGGCCAAATCCCAATCACCAGCCTCACGGAAATTACTAAAAGGAGTTTTATTCCATAATGGATCTTCTATATACTGGCTGTAAAAGTGAATTCCTCCGGAAAGTCTATTGTGCATCCAATCCACATGGACTCCCTGTTCCCTAATTTTTTCCGGTAGCAAATCATCTTGCGCCATTCTTAAAAGTTTTGCGTTGGGAAGGTATTGCAATTTCCAATGGGGAAAACCCGGTTCAAAACTGTTGATGTATTTAATTTCAAAACCATAAGGCAAATCAATTTTCATTTTTCCATTGTGGCCATATACAATTTCCTTCTTGTTTTCCATATTGCTGAGGCGATGGGCCCCTGCGGAAACATCCAATTCCATAAGGGAGTATATGTAATGAAGCCCCGCCCCCATAACTTCCCAATCTTCAAAACCTTCCGTATTTTGGCTTTTATAGCCAGAGTTTTCCCAGCTTCCAAAACTGCCAAAATGCAAAGGGGCTTTCACCAATAAGTTTTGCGCTCGAACAAAAAGAGAAGGGGTAAAGGCTCCAAATTTTCGACTGGCATTCAAATTTAAAAACTGGCTTTGCCCGCTATACTCCAAAAAAGCCTCAGTGCTGTCTTCTTCAACAGGCCAAAGGGCTGATTCAAAATTTTCCCACCAGTTTTGATTTGCCTGTAAATCCCAGTTAACACCTAAAAATTTTCCCCGGTAAAGAAATTGCAGAGAACGTTCCAGATGCTCCTTATCTTCGGGAATTTGATTTTTCTCAGTGTAAAACTCATGTTCAATTTCTGTAAACCCCGGATAGGGAAACTGAGACTTGTTTCGAAAATGCAAAAAGGAAAACTCCAGGGCGTGATTATCTCCCAACTGCACTCCGATACTGGGCTGAATACCAAACACATTGGAGGCCAGGGAGTTTCCCGTAATCACCAAATCCGAGCTGTCCCGAGTCATAACATCTATGCCAAATAGTTTGCCAATGCCAAAACCGCTAAGAGCCAATTGATGGGCCTGGAAAGGGTAATCGTATTCAATTTGGCTGGAAGCATAAGAAGACATTTCCAAAGAGGCATATACCCTACGGCTTAAATTTCGTTTAAAGTCCAGCTGGAATACATTGAGTTCCAGGGCCCCCCTCTCCCAAAAAATTTGGGTGAATGGCGTATCCAGGGGGCTAGTTTTAAAAAAGGGAATGTGTCCGCCAGCTTTATAAAGTTCAGGTCCCGCAACCGGAAATAGCATTTGGCGGCCGAGCCCACCCCATTCTTCTTCAGAAGAACCTGTTAAAGAAGAATAAAGATTGGAATTGGCAACAGGCCTCCATCGGTAAGCGGACCAGAGTTTAGCTCCGCTTCCCGGTAACCCCAACTCCTGGGAAAAAAGTCCCCGCTCTTTGCGAAAGCATTGGGCCGTATTTTCGGCAAACTCCCAACAGGGATAGGTTTTTTGCCCGGCATACATCCAGGCCAATGTGTCTTTTTTGGAAAGGCTGTCTGAAAGTTTTGAAGTTTCTTTGGCAATGGGTTTACCAGCTTTTTTGTTTTTACCCTTGGGAAATCCAGCTGCATTCACTCCAAAAAGCAGCAGGCAAGCAAAAGCTGCCAGCCAAAACCTTGGTAAAATGGTAAAAAATCCCCTTTTCATTTAGAGTCCAATTTAAAATTTATTTGCCAAAGGTTTTATCCTTGTGGGATATTCAGCGTAATTTTTTGGGAAATTTTAAAATTCGGCCAAAATAATAAGGTTTTTAGGCAAATAGACCGATAGTTATAAAAAGAAAGACCCAAAAGCCTGGAGAAAAGACTATTGAGTGCAAAAATACAAAACAAAAAAGGGGATCGCTTGCGATTGAACTTGCGGGCAATTTACAATTAGACCAATGAGATTTTTTTCAAAAACAGCATTAGGACGAATTGGTCAAATTCTGCTTGCAGGTTTTCTGCTGCTATCTGTTTGGAGTTGCAGTAAAAGTGGGCCAAAGCAAAAAGCGGTGGTTCTTTATAAGCAACAGGCCTTTGACTGGATAGCCAATCTTTCCGGGCCCAAAGAAAAAGGCATTCTTACCTCGGAATCCTACAGCGACTCCATTATAACAGCTCTGTTTAAACTCAGGCCCAATGTACTTTCTCTGGAACTTAGCTCCAACAGCGAAGACAGCGTATTCATATTATGGAATGAAAGTTTTTTTATTTTCCCCAATAAAACAGCCTCCAAAGCCCACCACTCTCATATTTCTTATGAGCAGCGCCTTCGCCCATTGCCCATGGAAGTTTTGGTGAAAGATTACCCACAATATTATTATGTGGCTCCCAAAAACAAAGTAACCTGGAATAATCTGGAGAAAAACTGGCGAAGCTTTCCCTTAATGGAAGGCAGCGCCCGTTCTATGGAAGGAGAAAAAATCAGATTTGTACTGGCTATCCATAACAGGGGCCGCACCCTGCGTTATCCTTTTGAATTCACCATCGAAAAAGCTGTGCCCATTACTTTAAACATCAAAAGAAAAGGTTCTATAAATACTAAATATTCAGAATTTCCAGAATTACAAAACAATTCAAGTACGCAGGATGTAAACCCCGATTACCCCGACTTAAAGGGACCCAAAGAAAATGGGGGTCCCATGTCCATGCCTCAGCAGACGGATGGCATCCTGGAGGAAGATATAAAAGAAGGCCCCACGGTGATGCCCGGTGGAAAAGCAGCCATAGAAAAAACCTTCAATCCGAATAGCAGTCCTCAATCAGAAAACCCGGCAGCTTTGGAAAGCACGGGGCAAAAAGCCACACAATCTGCTAACCCCGGAAATAAAACGCAAGGTGAACAAAGGCCGCAAGAGGACAATGCTACAGCGAATGGCTCAAATGCAGCCCCAGCACAACCGGTCACTCGTTCCCAAAAGGGGATTCAAAATTTGCTGGAAAAATTGGAAGCCAGCAAAAAGCTCTATAATGAAAACGAAGGAGAGCAAACATCACCCGCGGCTAATGAGCAAAGTGCCGAGTCCGATGGACCGGAGGAAACCATTACCACCATTCCGCTAATTGATTTCAACGAAGAAGCCGCGCAAAAAGAAAAGACCCCCGACAGCCAAGCCAACCCGGACAAGGCCCCTGCCAGCCAAAGCACTATAGGCAATGGAGCCGCCCGCCGCAGCGTGGGCTCTATTTAGCAGCAGCTTCAAAGCTTCCTTCAATAACATCAAATTTCTAAAAAGAGTTTTCATTACTTTATGGCGTTTTGCTATAAGTAATTAGGCTCATAGTTTTTATATTGTTGGTTGAGAGGAAAATATTTTTTTAATCCGGCCACTCTGTTTTTTCCACAAGGGTTATCCGGCAAATTTTTATCGGTCGTTAGGATGATGAGGCTGAATCATCTTTTAATTTGGATGCTAATTGCATTGGGAGGGAACCAGCTCTGGGCCCAAAGTTATAGCGAATTGTGTCAAAAAGCCGCCAGCCTGGAAGAAAAAGACAAGTTAACTCAGGCCATTGCCCAATATAAAAAAGCCTTAAAAATAAAGCCTGAAGGCCGGGAAGCGCTAAGCGGCCTGGCCATGAGCTATCGGGGCATGTTATATAAAAACCCTCGAAACAAAAAATCCCAGACCCAGTATTTAAACACCGTTGAAAAACTAAAGGACAGTTTGGAACTGGAAAAGGCCCTGGATTTTGTCACGCGCAAAGATCCAAAATCTCACTACGCCCATTTTTGGCAGGGACAAATTTTATTGAATAAAGGCGATAGCGCTCAGGCTTACAAATCGCTGCAAAAAGCGTATAGGCTCCAGCCCAAAAACAAACAATACCGGGATATGTTTCTGGCATCTATTTCGGGAGACAAACAAATTTTGAATAATTTTAAACTTCTCACCAAGGTTTACAGTTATAAAAAAACTATTGTTCCCGTTAAACTCAAATATTTACGGGGCTGTGTTTTAAAAAAGCGCTGGACCTACGCGGAAAAAGAATACACCAAGCTCTACAAAAAAAACAAAAAGCTGCTCTTTGGAAATCGCGATGCCATTGACATGTTCTTTTACAAAAAGAACTACCATTTGGCCTTAAATTACTCCAAAATGTTTTTGTTGGAAAACCCCAATGACCTTGAGGTGAGAGACATACTTATCCAATGTTTTCAGAAAAAAAAGGCTGGACCCAAAGTGATGCACCGGGAAATCAGCAAGTACCTGGAACGGGATCCCCAAAGCAAAAAATGGTGGCTGGAGTTAGCAAAACTGGATTTAAAATTAGGGAACAAGGAAAAAGCCCTGGACCATGCCAAAATCTGGCTAGAGAGAAATCCCGATTCCAAACAAGGCTATCAATTTGTGTTTCCTTTGGTTAAAAACGACCCTACTCAAATTGAATACTACCGGGATGTATTGGCAAAGCTCATTGAAATGGACCAAAAGAACAAAAACCAATACCAAATGGAGCTGGGGTTTTTGGAGTATGAACTGGGCCGCTTTGGCGAGGCCAAAATGTGGCTGAGTCTGACGGCCCATAAACATCCCGACAACAAAGAACTTTGGTATAAACTTGGCGTTTCTCAGAAAAAGTTTAATCAGGATTTTGAAGCCAGGCAATCTTTTGAAAAGGCTTTTGCGCTGGATCCCCAATGTATAGAATGCGCCCGTGAGTTGGTTAGCTTAATGGCAAGCCAGGAGGAAATTAAACAAAATCTCCCGCTGTTAGAAATGCTGCAAAGCCAGAACCCCGACATGAACCAGACTTTAAAATACGCCAAATCCCTTTGGCTGAATGGAAAGGTTTCCATGGCGGGAATTATCTGGAAAAAGCTGGCCAGCCAGGACGCCCAATTTTTAGACCTTCACCCAGAGGCCATGTTAAGCATGATTGAAGCGGGTTTTATAAAAGAGTGTTTGCCCCATTATCCCAAATTCAAGGATGATGCCAAAGTCAATTTTGCCCTGGCGAAAAAACTCGAATCCCGGGGAAAGATAAAAGAAGCCATACCCTACTATGTAACCGCCTATAAACTCGACCGCCAGAACCTGGATTTGATTTTAAGTTTAGCCCGGCTTTATGCCAAAACAAGGGATTACACAAAAGCGCTCGATGGATTTGTAAGAGCTCTGGATATTGAACCCACAAATCTTAACATCCAGGCAGAAGCGGTATCTGTAGCTGAGGAAAGCCAAAACCGTTTTTATGTGAAATCCATGTACGAGGCAATTTTGAAAAAAGACAGCCAATCCCACTTGGCTTACTACGGCATGGGGAAAATTTTTCTGGAAGAGAAAAACGCGGAACAAGCTATTGTTTATTTAAATCAGGCGGTAGACCTGGCTCCGGATATTTCTGTGTACCGGGATTTACTGGAAGACGCCAGATTGGCGGCAGGTGATTTTGCCAACAGCGAAAATTAGCGGCCCGTAATTAGCTTGCGAAGTTCGTCCCAGTTGTCATCAAAACGAAGCCCCTTATCATCTATATAAATATCCGCGTATATTTTACGGGTTCCTAAATCGGATCCTGGAATGGGCGTATTTATGGTGTCGAAGGGGATATTGTTTTTTAAGAGAAATTGGCGGACCTCTCTTTCCTCCTCCCCGTGACGGCAGGTCCAGATAAAAATTTGATGGCCGGCTTTTTTAAAGGCTTTTAGAGCTTCTTTGGCTCCGGGCTTAATGGGACCAATCTCTGGATATTCGTGCTGAACAATGGTTCCGTCAAAATCTACGCCTATTATCATGATTTGGATTGTTCCCTTTCGGCTTTAAAGCTCCGCTACGGATGGTTTTAAATCCATTATGGTTCATTTTCCCAAAATTTTCAAATCTTCTCAAAGAATCTAGGAAGTTTTGAGCTTTTAGAGAATAATTATTGAAATTTCAATCGAAATTTGCAAAAAAGCTTTATATCTTTATATCTTGATATATTGATAAATCTCAAAAAGGATGAGATAATTTAATTCAAAAAAGAGGAGTTCTATGCAATTATTTACCTCAGAAGCTGTTTCCATGGGCCACCCCGATAAAATGGCCGATCAAATTTCTGACTCTATATTAGATGCTATGTTAGCGCAGGATCCCAACAGTCGGGTGGCCTGCGAAACTATGATCACCACAGGTATGGTGGTTATCGCCGGTGAAATTACCACGAAAGCACAAGTTGATTTTCAATCTGTAGTTAGAGAAACCGTCCGCAGCATTGGTTATACGGATTCTGCCATGGGTTTTGATTGCGATACATGCTCTGTATTGGTGGCATTGGATAAACAATCCCCCGACATTTCTCAAGGCGTTACAGCCGGTCAGGGCCTGCATAAAGAACAAGGTGCTGGCGATCAGGGCATGATGTTTGGATATGCCTGTGATGAAACACCAGTGTTGATGCCTCTTCCCATTTACCTGTCACAAAAACTTATTGAAGGCATCACTGATTTAAGACAGAAAAAAACTTTAAAGTACCTGCGTCCCGATGCCAAATCACAAGTTACTGTGGAGTACGATGAAGAAGGCAAACCTGTTCGTGTGGATACCGTTGTAGTTTCCACCCAGCACGATGAAAAAGTAACTCACAAACAACTTTCCAAAGACATTATTGAAAAACTGATTAAAAAAGTTATTCCCAAAAAATTGCTGGATAAAAAGACCCGCTTTCTGGTGAACCCCACTGGAAGATTTGTAATTGGCGGACCCATGGGCGATTGCGGCTTAACTGGCAGAAAAATTATTGTGGATACATATGGTGGCACGGGCCGCCATGGCGGAGGCGCTTTCTCCGGAAAAGATCCTTCTAAAGTAGACAGAAGCGCGGCCTATGCGGCTCGTTGGGTGGCAAAAAATATTGTAAAAGCCAAACTGGCTTCCCGTTGCGAAGTGCAATTGGCCTACGCCATCGGTTACCCCAAACCTGTTAGTGTTCGGGTTGATACCTTTGGCACCGGAGCGTTGGCCGATGATGTTATTGGAAACCTGGTCAACCAGCATTTTGATTTGACTCCTTATGGTATCATTAAGGGGTTAAAGCTCAAGAGACCTGTTTATCGCCAAACATCCTACCACGGCCATTTCGGACGCACTGGCGCGGGATTCACCTGGGAGAAAACAGATAAAGCAGAAGCACTAAAAAAAGCAGCCAAGAAATATTTGAAATAGCGGAGGAATAGGATGAACGTAGTAACAGCAAATAAAATCGATTACAAAGTAGCCAACATCCAGTTGGCCGAATGGGGTCGTAAAGAAATCAATTTGGCCGAAGTGGAAATGCCAGGTTTAATGGCCCTTCGGGAAGAATATAAAGGACAAAAACCCCTGGCTGGAGCCAAAATTATGGGTTCCCTGCACATGACCATTCAAACTGCGGTTTTAATTGAAACCCTGGTTGAATTGGGAGCCGATGTGCGTTGGGTTTCCTGTAACATTTTCTCCACACAAGACCACGCTGCAGCGGCAGTGGTTGTGGGAAAAGACGGCACTCCTGAAAGCCCTGCGGGAACGCCGGTTTTCGCCTGGAAAGGTGAAACCTTAGAAGAGTATTGGGAATGCACCAGCCATGCTTTGGCCTGGCCCGATGGTTCTGGTCCAAACTTAATATTGGATGATGGGGGCGATGCCACTATGATGGTTATTAAAGGGGCTGAGTTTGAAAAAGCCGGAAAAGTTCCCGATTTTAATGCCGATAAAGAATCCGAAGAATGGGGCGTGTTTTTAAATATATTGCGCCAGGAATTTGTGAGTAATCCAGGTCGCTGGACCAAAACCAGAGAAGCCATTAAAGGTGTATCTGAAGAAACCACTACAGGAGTTCACCGCTTGTATCAATTGGCCGAATCCGGCGCTTTGCCCTTCCCTGCTATTAATGTGAATGATTCCGTAACCAAATCCAAGTTTGATAACCTCTATGGATGCCGCCATTCCTTAACCGATGGCATTATGCGCGCCTCTGATGTTATGTTAGCTGGAAAAGTGGCTGTGGTTTGCGGCTATGGCGATGTGGGTAAAGGATGCGCTCAGTCCTTAAAAGGACAGGGAGCCAGAGTAATTATTACAGAAATTGACCCCATATGCGCCTTGCAGGCCGCCATGGAAGGTTATGAAGTGAAACCTGTGGAAGAATGTTTGGATTACGGCGATATCTTTGTTACCACAACGGGCAACAAAGATATCATCACCGCCGAGCATATGAGCAAAATGAAAGACAAAGCCATTGTGGGTAACATCGGGCATTTTGATAATGAAATCGACATGGCCGGGTTAAAAAAGATTTCCGGCATTAAGGTTAATAACATCAAACCCCAATACGATGAATGGATTTTCCCGGATGGCCACAGCGTGCTTATTCTAGCGGAAGGTCGTTTGTTAAATTTGGGTTGCGCCACCGGGCACCCCAGTTTTGTGATGTCCGCCTCCTTCACCAATCAGGTGCTGGCTCAGATTGAACTCCACAAAAACAACAGCGGTTACAAAAACCAGGTTTATGTATTGCCTAAAAAGCTCGATGAGAAAGTAGCTCGTTTACATCTGGAAAAATTGGGAGTAAAACTCACTGTTCTTTCCAAAGAGCAATCGGATTATTTAGGCGTACCTGTGGAAGGCCCATACAAGCCCGACCACTATCGCTATTAAACTAATTCGAAGCAATTTTAAAAGGCGGGATTCAGGTCCCGCCTTTTTTTTGTTTTAAAATTTGAATCCAAAATTAAGACCCGGCGCAAAAAGGTAATTGGGGTAATCTTCTTCTAGTTCTAAAAAGCTCTTCGGTATATTAATATTTAAAGGCCAATAGTTAAACTCCAGTGAGGGCTCCAGAAAAAAGTAGTTTTCAAATAATTCAAAGGAAAAGTGGTATCCGGGCCTAAGTTGAATCCAGGGTTGAAAACCGTAGGTAATTACATTGCCCCTTGAGTTGCGATATTGGGTAATCATTGGAGTCAGGTGGCTGGTAAAATAGGCGCCTTTCCATATAAACCGCTGGTAAGCCAGACTAAACCCAAAAGAAAAAACCGAACCAGGAAATTTAGGCCCATTTAGCTCAGTATTTCCCATAGGAGCATCGTAATGCCAAAAAACGAGCTCGGTAATAAGCACATCTTTTTTACTAATGTGACATCCAAAGTCCAGTTGCCCATAATAAACAGGCGGACTGGGAAAAAGATTTATCAAAATTCCAGCTGAGCTGCCTATGAAATATTTTTTTCCATTAGATTCAGAAGACGCAGAATTTGAGTGACTTTTGGGGTTTGAGCTGGCCAAGGACAATTGAGCCAAACAGGCCAAAAAAATCAAAACTCTGCCGACAAACAGTTTCCTATTTCTTTTTTTCATATCCTGCTACTTTTTTTAAAGATTTAGCCAGACCCTTTTAAAAATAGCAATTTTAGGAGACATTCCCAGCTAAACGCAACCCTGAAAATTGGCTACTAATTTAAGGGGAATAGGGGGAATTTTGTCTTTAAAAACCGCTGCTTTTTTAAAAAAAATAAAAGGTTTAACCGGCCTGGTTTGCCTGCTTAGTGGAATATCTTTATTGCACAGTCAACCCGAACCCCTACCCTACGGGTTAATTGCCAATCCACTTCCAGATACTTTAGACCAGCTTGTTAGGGATTCCTTAAACATTAACATTGGCAACGTAAGAGTTAACCAGGCCGGATACCGCCCCCAGGATAATAAATGGATATATTATGTTGGTAATGCTACCAGTTTTACGGTAATTAATGAACAAGGCGTTTCGGTGGG
Organism: Fibrobacteria bacterium; assembly: GCA_050294405.1. Taxonomy (GTDB): domain Bacteria; phylum Fibrobacterota; class Fibrobacteria; order UBA11236; family JADFYW01; genus JBNKOC01. Next base: position 14,721 of record JBNKOC010000022.1, read on the forward strand.
TCAGGGCAGCCTTAGCTCCCTGGGAGAAACAGTTTCCAGTTCCCTTTCCATCCGCGGCTCTAATAACGCCACCCGTGAACACAATGGCGATGAACGTTATACTTTAGCCAGCCCCGTTTTTTCCGGAACGCTTCACGAAGGCAAACTTCCCGATGGTTTGGCAGAAGGAACTTACCGGGTAGTAGTGAATGCGGATACATCGCAACCTTTTGCTATACATCCTAAAATATACGGAATGTTAAAGGATGCTCTTTTAAAATTTTATGGAATTCAAAGGTCTGGAGATAGTGAATCTTGGTTTCACCCTCCAAGCCATTTGCAAGATGGCCTTCCCGGTGGCTGGTACGATTGCGGAGATCATTTAAAAGAGGGAATCACCCAAAGTTATGCGGCTGCCATGCTTGGCCTGGCTGCTGCCGTTTACCCCAACCGGGACACGGACCATTACCGGGCTAACCACTCCCAAACTGTTTCTCCCGACGGCATTCCCGACATATTATACGAATTGAGGCATATCACCCAATATGTGTTAACCAGCTATGATTTGGCTTCTGGAAATATCGCCCAAATGATTACATCCGTAGGTGATATGCAAGATCATATGTGGTGGGGTTCGCCCGAATACCAGGAAGCCCAGACACCCGAAAGAGGAGGGCCTCCCCGCCCCTTGCGCCAGGAGAACTCCAGCCCTCAATTTGCCAGATTCGCGGCAGCCTTAGCCTCATTTTCAGTGGGTTACCGTCTTTACGACTCACAAATGGCCGATAAAGCCATCCAGGTTGCCAGGGAACTTTATGCCCATGCCGCAGCTATTTATGTGTCTGTCAACAGTCCTGCCTATTCTGGAGATAACACCATATACGATGATATGGCCTTAGCAGCTGTAATGCTGGCCTGGGCCACAAAAGAAACGCAATTTATTCAGGATGCTTTATATGATGTAAGCATTGGCCAAACTGCTGCTCCAACACTTGCCAGTTTTCCCAAAGGACTTTTTGCAGCAGGCTGGTTTGCCAAGGAAAATGGCTCCCTATTTCATGGCGGAGGCAACAATACCTCCTATGGCAGCGTCCAAACCCCAACTTTGTGGGCGTTATACAAACTTATATTAAGAGATGCGGCCACAGCCCAAAGTTTTGGGATTAATTCCGATGACAGAATAAACCTGATTGAAGATGTGGTTTACAGTTTAATAAAAAACATTTCAGATATAAGCCAGGGCACTGCTACCATTGATTTACCTGACCCAAGTAACGGCGATGGAAAGGTTGGTTATAATCCTTTATGGAAAGATATGTTTATTATCCAGGAATGGGTGTGGAACCGGTACCAGGCCGGAAATATGATGGATTTATTTTTTTATTCCGATGTAGCAGCTGAAATTGAAGGGATGGAACTTCCCAACTCCCCAGCCAGCACAGATTGGAAATCTGCTGAAGTTAAGGAGCTATTAGTTAGGCAAATGGACTATATGTTAGGCGTCAATCCCTGGGATATAAGTATGGTTTTCGGTGTGGGAGAAAAAAACTTTAACCACCCCCACCATCGGGCGGCCAATCCTGAGGGCAAAAACGTTCCCGGCGGATTTTACAAATACCGCCCGCCAGTTGGCGCACTCCAGGGAAGCCTTCCTCCAGTTAACCCATCGGCGTACGCGGAATCCTGGGGGGATTATTTCCATTCGGAAGTATGTTTAGATGGAACCACAAATTTGTTTTTGCCTACCATTGGCCTTGCAGAAGATGAAAACCTGAGCAGGGCCCCCGAAGTTATTGTTGAAATAAAATATGTGGGGTATAATGAAGCCTACCTCCAACTGCGCCAAAATATGTTTGGAACATCCACCCTGTATTACGGCGTTAGCGCGGATATAAACAGCCTTAGCTCCGTTGTAATTACAAACCCAGGAGTTCGCCACGAAATTCATTTAACTGATTTGCAACCAGGAACGAGCTATTATTTTTATGTGGTTTCCACAAATAGCCGCAGTGGTGAGCAAACCCAGGAAGACAATAATGGGGAACTTTATAATTTTACCACGCTTTTAACCCCTCCGGATTCCGCTGATATCCAAAATGTAACTGTCTGCAACATCACCCATAATTCCGCAGAAATTGTCTGGTATACCCCAAACGGACACTACGATTCCAAAGTCAAATGGGATCTTAACCAAACTCCCTATGTGATTATGCAAAATCAAAAATTGGGGGATGACTCTGGTATCCCCACTAAGTTCCACAAAGTAACCATAGAGGGGCTGCAAGAGCAAACCACTTATTATTACGGAGTAGAATCAGCCGGGAAAATTGTCACCACCGATGCCAATGGCCAGCCCCTAAAATTCACAACTCCTGTGGAACATGTGAATTTTGACTTGCGAACGGTAACCTACGGGCCTACTAATAACTTCTTCGGGATTATTATGACCAATCAGGACCCAAAAACATATGACTCGCTGGAACTTCGCATATACATAACAGGGACCGAAGAGGAAATGCGAATCGACAAGGACCCCAACAGCCCTGTGGATCCTCCTCTGGATGTTTATGAGTTGATGGCACGCCTTGATATTGGTATCAAGTATAATCCCGCCGGGTTTCAGGATGAACATTTTAAAGGAATTGTCGAAGAGGCCCTAAAAACATCGGGACTCATTAAAATTGAGGACTCCTACAACCCCGCCACGGGAGAATGGGATTGGTATTTCCCCATTTCCCTGGGCAGTGCCGAAATGGAAAGCGGAAGCCGATTCAGGTTGGATTTAACCTGGGTAAAGCGCTCCCCGTTTTTCCCTTACGAAGACTATTACATAGAAGACCCCAAACATATACCAGGAGTGGATGAAGGGGACTGGAGTTTTCGTCCTCATTCCAGGGCAGCTGGGGACCCGGCGGATTTCGGTGGAGTTAAAAAAGGTTCCAAGGACGAAGATTTGGATGGGAATTTCTGGAATCTGGAAATAAACAGATACATATCCGTTTACCGCAAAGGGGAGTTTGTATGGGGATACTCCCCATCGGCCAAAGAGCAAAGTACAAAAAGGGCCCATTATGAAATTAACATGGAGCTTTACGCCCCCTTTGACGTGCCCAATGGCTCCCATATTGATCTGGCTGGCCCTAGCGATTTTGTCTATGTAAGCGGTTGGGCCCATATTACAGAGGCTGGTTATGTTACCGATATTTGGGCCAATGGGAATCGGGTCCCTGTTACCGAACAAACGGCAAAATACGATTTGGCCACAGACAGATGGTTGTTAAATATCCCTGTGTCTTTAGCCACAGGGGGCAATAATGTGGATGTCACCATTTTTGCCGGACCCGACCCGGAATGTGCAGTCTGTAAACAAAACGGTGGCTGCGCATTTGTGAACCGTTCTTTCTTTCTGGAATACAGTATTGCCGGTAGATATTTAAGCCAGATAAAGCTATTGCAAAATGGGAGTAATGTAGCGGCCCCATTTGAAACCTCCGCCGGACAACAATACAGCCTGGAGCTTAAAGACAGTGTTTCCGCAGAAACAAATACGGCCCAGGTTGATGTTTATTCCTCCACAAGAGGTTTGTTAGGCACATTGTCTTTAACCAAATCGGCAGAGCAAACTTTCCAAAGTTCCGATTTCACTATATCCGATAATATAAATGCAAATAACTCTACCCAGTTCTATATGGAAGACGGGGATAGCCTATGGTTTATTTATGTGGATCCAACAGATCCTGGAGATAGTTCCCGAGCCTTTTTACAAATACCCGCCAATTTTCCCCAGGCGCAGTACGGCTACCTTCAGGATATAAACGAAGATGGATTAATAGAAACCATCCAAATATTTTATGATAGGGATATAAGCATTCCCATCGACAGCATAAACCTTCCAGCCAGCCGGGTCCTAAAGCCGGGCAATGGAGACATTTTTAGCAGCTCTGCAAATGTTCTCAGTATAACCCTGGCCACTGCCATGGGGGCTCCTTCATCGGCAGCCGGAGAGAGTTATTTGACCCTCGCTGATAAAATCAAAAAATCCAATTTTAATTTTGCACCTATTATTAAATCCGCGCGTATAGGCCTTAACATCGACCCTTCCATGGGGGATACTTTGGAAGTGGCTATCCTGGGCGATTTGGGTCTAGTGAGCTTGCCTCAATTCTTGTTCCGAAACCAAAATGGAGATATAAATACAGTTGCCGCCAATTTGTTAACCAGCAACTCAAACTATATATACTTACTTCTTCCTCCCGGAATAGCTGCTAACATTGAAGCGGGAGATTGGATTAAAATCTCCGGTGGAATCAGCAACAGCGGTGGGCTTGCCACAGAGGCGAACAATCCATGGGCAAAGGTATCCGGAATACCCAGAATTCCTTTAGCGAAACTGGACAGCGGTTATTACGCAGATGCGGATGGAAACGGCCAAATTGATAGGATGGTCTTTTATTTTGATTCGCCCATAGATGTTTCCCGGCTCGATTTATTAATTAATTGGGAAAGCGAAGGCATTCGATTCAACATAAATCGGTTCACTTATATAGACAGCAGCACTTTGGAGGCGGATTTACAACAGGTTGATAATGTAACTTTGCCTTTTTCCACCGGGGGAAGTATTACGGCAGAAGATAGTTATGGACAGATTGAGTTAATGGACAGAGCTGGAATAAGCCTTTTATCGGCGATATTAACATCTCCATCAGAAAAAATGTTTATCCGGGAAGGAGATGTTAATGAATCTATTCAATTTTTACCGGACACTCTTTATTTAAATTTATCTGAGGCTATTGATATATCCAGCCTGACAACCTTAAGCTTATGGCAGGGATTTTTTCTTTTCCAGGAGGGTTGCCTCAGCGAAAATCCGGATATCCCATTAGCGCTGTCCAATATTCCCAGAGTCAGCCCTAAAAATCCAAAAGTTATTAAAGTTCCCGTTGTGGAAGGAGAAAACGGCAGCAAAATAAAATCAGGAGACTGCGTAGGCCTTTTTCCCAATGCTTCCATCAAAGATTTTGCGGAAAATGCCAACAGCCCTCACAAAGTCGGGGTCACAGGCGGCAGTTCTGTCACTGCTAATTTTGATTCTAAAATTGTTGTGAACATTTTAGATGGCAACATCAATACCTCAAATGGTTATTCCCTGCCGGGAAAAAGTTCTGTTCCGGTATTAAACGACAGCAATCAGGTTGTGGGCCATAAAAGTTTTGGCCAGCTCAATTATTGGTTTTCTCCCATAGGCATGGATGTATATGGAAATGTTCCTTCACAAAAAGAAAATGGCTGTTTAGCTTCCGGGAAAATTCAAGCTAAAGAGCCTTTTAACCCTCAATGTTATTCAACCATTGCTATTTTATCCGAAGGCGCCTACTCCGCGGAAATGGTTATTTATGATCATTTGGGAAAATGGATTCGGCAAGACAGGCAGGATTTTGGATTTTGCGGAGAGTTATTAAATGAAGAACGAAAAGATTTTGGCCGTCCTCTAAGTTTTTTAGTGTGGAATCAAAAAGATGAAGAGGGGCATCTGGTGGGAAGTGGCGTTTATCTAATAAAAGTTAAATACACTTTCCCCAACGGAAACCAGCTCACCGAAGTGTACCGACAGGGAATCGCCAAAAAACCCGGTTTAGGTTGCCCTTAATTAAAACAAGTTTTTACAGCTTACTCTTCTTCGCCGTGGATTTCTTCTCCAAGGCCTCCTTCTCCATCCGACTCTAAAACCGCTTCTTCTTCGGGGGGAGCCAATTCATCCTGGACCGACTCCTCACTGGATTCAGATTCCAAAATTTCTTTTAATTTATCTAGTCCGGCTTGCAAGTCGGAACCAATCATTTCTTCCATATCCATAAACAAAAACATCAAGTTAAAAGGATAATCAATATGACCGCTAAAACCCCATTTAACCAATGTTTTATTTTCCTCTAATTTTTCTGTGGACATGTATGCAGGTTCCACTGCCTGCATCGGCGCAAAAAAGCGCAATTCGTAGTCCACCCGTTCGTTAGCCGTAACCCTTATAATTTCCTGTTCGCCTTTACCAACTTCCTTAACATCAGAATCCCAGGCAGAAACAAAACCTGGCTGGCCATCAGTACCCCTATATTCTTTTTTCATGTTCGGGTCGCGGTTGGCCCAAACGGAGTAATTATTCTGATTTTTTAAATATTTAATGTATCCAAACACATCTTCCAGAGGCTTTTCAATTTCCACTTGCCGCTCTACGGCGTAGTTTTTTTCCACAAAGGCTGCAATAATTAATATCGCTCCTAAAAAAAGGATTAAAATGAGGGCTAATCTTTTGGCAATTTTCATAAAAATTCTCTCAGGTTAAAGCTTATGGCTAATTTAAAAACTTTTAGCTCTCTGAGGATAAAATTAATGGGCCAGGGCTATACAGCCCGAACGGAGTCATTGCGCATGATAAAGGATTTCGGCCCTTCCATGTCTTTATCCACCGTAAAAAAATTATCACCAATTTTTATGGTGACTCCGGCATATATTTTACGTTTTATTAAAATCCGCGATTTTTCAATTTGCGAAAGTTTTTCCAAAATCAGATTTTTTCTCTCCTCCAAAGCCTGGAGCTGATTTTTCACCTTGGATTGCATTTCCGATAATTTTTTCAATAATAACATTTCTTTTTGAGGCAGACTTTTTTTAACAGCCTGAATGCGAACCAACTTGGCCAAGTGCGTGTCTATTTTTAATTTCGACGAACCCAGCTCCCTGATTTTTTCTTCTGTATTAAATTTTTCTTCAACTAAGGCATAATCCAATCCCACTTCCAATTGGGTTTTGGTGCCCGACTCGTTTCCTGCAGATTCACATATAATTTCCCTGCGAGCGGTGGCAATGCCCCCCACAATGCCCAGTTTTTTACCCAATACCTCAATGGAATGCCGGGCGTATAACTTGCAGTTAATAGCTTCACCTATAATGTTTATGGATTTGCGACAACGCACCAGTTGATTACGGGCAAAGCCCAATCCCACTTCGCCTTTGGCTTCAATGGAACCTTCGCCATTGCCTAAGAACCCCGCTTTAATCAACACATTCCCGCCTACCGCAATTTTGGAATCTTCCACAATTCCCATCACTTCCAAATCGCCGCCTACTTCGACCTGGAAACCGGATTTAATATCTCCCTGGACCAAAACGGTTTTGGGATAACGGATGTTTCCTGTGCTGAAATCCACATCGTTGTTCACAATATAACATTCTGTTACTTCAATTAAATTTTGGTTTATTCTGGCATTCCCAGAAACAGAAGCAACCAGTATATCCGGGTCATCCTTACTGGCTTCAGTGTTTTTTCCAAAAGGCAGTTTTCTATCTTTCCCATCGGGAGCAGGAAGAGCCATGCCCAGTAAGTTCACTCCGGGAGTTCCCCTGGTAGGAGGAATATATTTGGCCAGCGGTTCAAATGGCTCCACAGATTTAATAAGACTCACATTTTTAAAATCAACGGAGCCATCTTCCTTTTGTTCTGGTTTTAATGAGGGGTTAAAATCAATCAGATATTCAATTTGCGCATCTTCTCCAGGCTTGGGAGCTTTGCCCCTGGCCACAACTGCCTCGGTGGGCTTTCCCGTTTGTTTAGCCTCTGTAATAAAACTGGAAATCTGGTCTGTTAATATTCCTGTTTTAACCATGTTGGATTTCAAAGCTTCCATTACCATTCCAGCGGTAAGCGGAGAGGAGTCTTTTGCTTCAGGATATAAAACGGCGCTGGCCACCATGTTAGTGGGGTCCAGTTTTAAATCCACATATCCATCAAAGATAACAGGAATAACATCCAGTTTGTTTCCTATATAACATGCTATGCCTGTCTGTTTAGCCAGGTATTGTTTTTTGTTTAAATCAAAAGCTACGCCATCTCCGGTGTTGATGGATTCTCCATCCGCCACCCTTCCCTGAAGTTCCTCCCCAAAAATTGATGTGCCGGGAATCAAATCATTTTCAGTGGTTCTTTGCAACAACACAGAGTTGCTTTCCACTTTGTCCACCTTGCAAAGAGGCATAATAGCGCTAATGTGTTTAACTTTAAGCTGGAAAATCTGGGTTAAAATATCTTTATCCGTAACGCCCTTAACCAGCAATTCCATCCCACCGCCCCCGGCAGTTTCCGGTGGAATGCCCTCTGCAACCAATTCATTTACAATATTTTTTTTAGAGCCATTCCACTGGCGGACTATTTTTTCCAGTTGCTCGTCATGGACTCCGAAAACAATTCCCTGGCGTTTCAGGTTTTCTTTTAAATAGTCAATGTTTAGATCCGCATCCCCGGAGCCTGAGGCTATAATATTGATAAAACCCTTAAGTCGGTCACCGGATACGGTAACATCCATGTAGGGGTACTTAACCGTGGGGGTACCCAAAACCATCTCCTTGGCGGTCTAGCGCTGTAAAGTCGAAAATTTCAGAAATTTTAAGCTCCAATTGCAAAATTTTGATTCATGATTCCAAATGATTGGCCAAAAAGCAATTATTTTTCAAATTTTACCAGTTCTAAAAAATGATTGCCAGTTTAAAAGCAAAAATCCTTTTCCCCAATGTTCCCGAACCTCTTTGGTATGACGTTCCCGAAGAATTTGGTAAAATTAGTGTGGGCGCTTTGGTGGAAGCTCCTGTCTTAAGCCGGGCAAAACTGGGGATTTTAATTGAATTATCCAATGAGACCTTTAATTTTAACCTAAAACCACTCCTCTCCAATTTAGAGGGGCAATTTAAGGCGCATCAACAGTGGATTTCCCTTTTGGAATGGATTTCTCAATATTACCACTGCGCCCTTTCCCGGGTTTTGTTTGCAGCCTTTCCCAAAGAAATCCAAAAGCTAGTGGTCAATCCCAAAACCCCAAAAGAGACTTCAGACCCAAAAGAAAAACCAGAGCCTCTGGCCCTTGAAACTCCAAACCCCGAACAAAAAAAAGCCATTGCCTCTATTAAAGAATGCTTAAAGCAAAATCCAGCAAAATTTCAATCGTTTTTATTGCACGGAATAACTGGAAGCGGAAAGACCCTGATTTATCTAAAGTCAGCACAAAGCTGCCTTAATAAAAACAGATGTGTGTTGTTTTTATTGCCGGAAATTGCTCTCACAGTCCAACTTATAGACAGAATTCAAACCCATTTGGATAAACCTGTTTATACCTATCACAGCAACATGAGCGCTAAAGAGAAAAAGAATTTTTGGTTTGCCCTGCGGAGTAAAAAAACAGCTGTGTTTGTGGGTGTGCGTAGCATGATATTGCTTCCCTTTACTAACATAGGACTAATCATTGTGGATGAGGAACACGACGGCAGCTATAAGCAAACGGATAGTTTTCCCCGTTATAATGCAAGGGATGTTGCTCTCTATCGTGCCAGGCAATCCGGGGCCTGCTCCATATTGGGAAGCGCCACACCTTCTCTGGAATCCTATTATTTAGCCCAAAAGCACAAACACCAACTACTTGTCTTAAGTAAACGTGCCACCAATTCCAAGTTGCCAGAAATTAAACTCATAAACATGCGGGAGCAAATGGAATTGCAGGGAGAAAGCCCCCTTTCTATTCCCCTAAGAGAAGCTTTGGCCGAGTGTATGGAAAATAAAGAGCAGGCCATTTTGTTGCTAAACAGAAGAGGCTTGGCCAAAAAAAGGCTATGCAAAAGCTGTGGACATATTCAAATCTGTAAAAACTGCATCAACCCGCTTATTCCCCATAAACAACATCAAAGACTATTATGCCATTGCTGTGGCTATTCCTTGCCCTTAAACTCCAAGTGTATTTCCTGCGGTTCTGGCAATGTGGCGAATGTGGGGGTAGCCATCGAAAAGTTTGAAGAGCAGTTAACCCTGTTGTTTCCAACGGCAAATATATTGAGACTGGATAGAGATAGTGTTTCCAGAGTAGGGGCGGCGGAAAAAATTCTGAGTCAATTTCGAAATGGAGATGCTGATATATTACTGGGCACCCAAATGGTAGCCAAAGGCCATGATTTTCCCATGGTAAATTTGGTAGGTGTTATCGACGTGGACTCGGGTTTAGGTATTCCTGACTTCAGAGCGCAGGAAAAGATTTTTCAATTGGTGACTCAAGTTTCTGGAAGAGCCGGGAGGCACTCCCATCGCGGCCAGGTTTTTTTACAGACTTATAACCCCGAAAACCCCGTTTTGCAATTCGCACTTAATCAGGATTTTGAAGAGTTTTATAAATCCGAAATAAAAATGAGAGAAGAGCTATTTTACCCTCCTTGGAGCCGGATTTTTAAGGTGGAGTTTAGCGGGAAAAAACCACAGCAGGTAAAAGAAGCTATTCAAATTTTTGGAAACCATCTTAAAGCTGCCGCTAAAACCTTCCCATTGCAGATAATGGGGCCAGGTGAAGCAGTATTCGCAAGACAAAAGGACATGTACCGCTGGCAAATTTTTGGCAAAGCCAGGCAATTTTCCCAAATAAAGCAAGTTTTGGAAGTTACCATGAAAAATGTACAGGGTAAAATCCCCAAGACCGTCCATCACAGCGTGGATATGGACCCAATCCATCTCTTATAGAGTACAGGCTTTCCTTTTTATGATTTACCTCTTGCCAGCTAAAGGTTCTAGCTGAAATTCTATCCATTTGATGATAAAATGGGATTTTAGGAAGACTCACTAAAGAATAATCTTTTGGGGCTTTTAACTTATATGCAATCACTTTTGGTATCCAAATCCTTTTTGCTCTTTTCCCTTCTATTCTGTTTGATGTATGCAGTTATAGTTGGGGATAATATTTCCGAAACCCTGCTTCTTACTTTTTACAGCACCGACCAATTATCCTTGATGTTTATCATTAATGCTTTGGGATTAATGTGTATCAGTTTGATTGTAATGGGAAAAATTGACAACATTCCCAGGCTGACATTGTATTCCATTTTGGTGGGCATTCAATGCGTGGTATTAACAGCTATCTGGGCATGCATTCTTTTGAATTTTCAGCCGGCATTTTTATTTCTTTTCAGTTTTGCCTATATCAGCAAAATCCTATTGTTTTTGGTTTTCTGGACTGTGGCCAATGATTTATGCGACTCCCGGGAAGCCAAATCCGTTTTTCCCATTGTGGGTGGTGGTGGAGTATTGGGAGGCACTATTGCCTGCTTTTCCACCGCTTTTTTGGTGAAGCTGGTGGGCCCTGGTAACATGTTGTTTTTGTGGATAGTGCTTTTATTGCTTTCCGCTGGAATTTTGCTGCGTTTAAATAAAGTTTTTAAAAAAGAGCTGTCCTTTGTAAAAAAAGGCTCTCATAAGCAAACCCCTTTTCTAAAAGACCTTCAACAAAATTTCAATCTGGTGTCCAAGGAGCCCTTGCTGCGCTCCATGTCCGTGCTCTATTTTTTAATTTTCTTTCTTTTAATCAGCCTTGATTTTCATTTTTTCACAAGCTTAAAATCGGGACTCACCGAAATGCTTGTACTTTCCGGCCAGGAACGCGCTATTGAACTTGTTCCGGGTTCTCCGGAGTTCAGGGCCGAACTATCCAAGGAGCTTTCCTCCTTTTTAGGCCTGTTCCGGGGCCTATCCAACACGGTTACCTTTTTAATTCAATTGTCCATTACGGGAATCATATTGAGAACATTGGGAACGGCCCGTTCCATGTTTACTCTTCCCTTTGTTTTCACATTTATTTTCCTGGTTTGCTTTTTAGAAGCCAAGTTTCAAATTTTCCCTCCTCACATACACAATCTCCCAGCGCCTTTTAACAACACTATGTTTCTAATAATCATGACCGGAACAGCTCTTAGAATCGCCTTATTTGACTCCTTGTTTTCTCCAAACTTTCAAATATTTTTCAGTTCCTTACCAACTAATATTCGCGGGCGCGGGAAAATGTTTATTGAAGGAATCGCGAAACCCCTGGCTATTATGTTAGCTGGCGGGTCTGTTTTATGGGTGGGCTTTTTTCTCTTAAAAAAAGCGCCGGAATTGGTATGGATTCATTATTTAGCCCTGTTTGTAACGGGCCTAGCCCTTTGTTTTATTGTAATCAGGCTGCAAAAGGGATATACCGACAGCATTTCCAAATCCCTTGGTGGCGATAAGGCGGAGCAAATAGCCAGTGTGTTAAACGTGGATGACTGGAAAGCCAAAGATAACATTATTGAACTTTTAGTAACCCAATTGTTTGATCCGGAAGAAGATTTGCAATTGCTCTCCATTGAGATTTTATCCCAGTTAGATACCCCAAGAGCCACTAAGCGATTAGAAAAAGTACTGCACCTCAAATCCTACTCGAAACGGGCCGATGTTATTCGGGCCCTTGGGCGCAACCGAAGGCTCCATTGGTTGTCTCTGGAACTGGAAAGTTTATTATGGGACGAGGATCCAAACCTTGTGGAAGCATGTATAGAAGCCACTATTTCCATGCCTTACAATGAGCGGGAAACCCTTATAATGCCTTATATTCAGCACGAAAACCTTATTTATTCCCTTTCTGCCATTAAAGTAATGTGGAAAGAAGGAAACGATTTAATTAAAACCACTATTAAAGAAAGATTAAACCATATTTTACAAAAAGCCAATGTTAAAGAGTTGGAAAAATTAATGGAGTGCGTTTCCGAACTTGAAGATTTGAGATTAGTGGAATTTATGGAGAAGGCTCATGAAAAAATTCTGGAATCAAAACCGGGCCTGGCCCATCTTGAAAAATATTTGCTTTGTGCCTCCAAAATCCCCTCCGCGGAATATTTAGCTAAAATCTTTTCAAACCACGAAATAAAAAGCGATTTGGTTAAAAAGAGGCTTATAGACAACATGAGCTCCCAATTTGATATAGTTGAGCAAAACGTGGAAAAGTGGTGCAGCCAATTTGATTCGTTGCAAATGCAAAACTTGCTGGAATTTTTATTTAGGCAACGCCATCGTCCCTCTAAATCTCTTCAAAAAATATTTAAAATAAAACTCAGTGACTCCATAAAACAAGCCTACCAAACAGCCTGTAAAATTTCCGCCCTTTCCAAACAGAATGATTCAAAATCAAAACTGCTTATGCATTCCCTGCAGGAAGGCCCCTATTTAAATATCCTTACTAACATATCAAGGCTTATTGCCATGGTGGAGACATCAGGGCGTCTTTATTACGTAATCCCACGCCTTTTTTCAACAGACAAATTCCATAAAACCACTGCTATCGAAGCCATTGAAACTTTATTGCCCCGGGATTTACATGAAAAAATCACTCCCCTATTCCTGGAAAACGATTTTGACAAACTCGTTAAAAAAGCAGGTAGCCTTGGCTGGAGCGAGCCGGAAAGCCCGGAACAGATTGCAGATTTTTACGCACATCAAAAATTGTTCCACTGGGCCCAAATTTGCGGAATTTATTATCAAATTATCAAAAACCCCAAAGAAAACAGGGAAATTCAGCTGAAAGAATTGCATAATTTACTCACAGCCCATTAGGGTTATTTGAGCTGAAAATATGGCAGAAACCAAAGATCCATTGTCACTCCTGCAGGATGTTATTTTCCTGAAAAACAACCCCATCTTTAGTGAGGTGAAAACAGAGGAGCTCAAGGCGGTGGCAGCCATTGCCCAAGACAATATTTTTCCCAAAAACACGAAAATTGTAACAGAGGGAGACCCGGGAGATTCTTTATTTTTAGTAAAAAAAGGTATCATAAAAATCACCAAAACCATAGCCAGTCAGGAAGTTACTCTAGCTTCCCTGCCGGAAACATCTTGTTTTGGTGAAATGGTCATCTTTGAAGATCAACCCCGTTCTGCCAGCGCTTACGCTGAAGAAGATTGCTTATTAATGGTAATTGAAAAAGAAGAGCTACTGGAAGTTATCCGCCAATATCCGGGAATCGCCATCCAACTCTTTAAAGTTTTAGGAGGGCGGCTAAGGGATGCCAATGAAAAGGTAAAAGATCTCAGCACTAAAATAAAGGAAATGGAAAAGTGAGCGGTTCTGTTTTCAAATACCTTTTGCTGGGATGTTTATGCTTCTTTTATATGAATTGCGCCTCCCCAAAAAAGATGAAAGTTTTCATTAAAATGATGCCTGCCCAGGAGGAGCATTTTAAGGAAAGAGTTATCCCTAAGTTTGAAAAAGAAAATAATGTGAAAGTGGAGGTCGAAAGTTTAGACAATATTGCAGATCTTCCCAAAGCCATTAAAGAAGCAGATGCCACTGGAGGAGTCCATCTTGTAAAGGTTCCCTTTGAAATGACAAGGGTATTAACAGGCCAGGATTTAATTATGCCGCTGGACTCCATTGTTTCCCCCCAGGAAATCAACCAGCTTAAAGCAGAATATTTTTTAATGGATTTAGTGCGCATCAATAAGATGTACTATTACTTTCCCAGAAAATTTGAAACCAGGATGTTATTATACCTAAAGTCCCATGTTAGAGAAGCTGTACAAAACTGGGATGTATATAGAAATGACATCATCAATGTGCTAAAAAAACATAATGGCTATGGCCTGCCTGCGGATTACCTTTTAGAAAGCAATCCTGGCGAGTGGGATTACTTTGATATTTTCGTGGTGGGGTATTATTGGAAATCCAGAGAGATTGGCGGGAAGAAAACGCCTCGAATCGCCCATAGGGGAAAGCGTTATTCCGGGACCTCTTTAAGAATCATGGACAGAGCCTATCAAATGGGTGGAAGCCCCGATGATATTTTAAAGGGAGACGGAGATCCGGTTGTAGACGCCTTTGTTTGGGAAGCCCTGTATGCCAGGGAAAATATATACAATTCCAGAATGTATCAGGAAGAATGGTCTGGTTCGGATATTTGGAAAGGCTTTCAATCAGGCGATGTTTTTTTATCCTTCATGACCCAGATTGACGCTTTTTTTGTGCACGGAGCCGGTACAGATGCCATGCCTGGGTTTTTGGAAAACCCTGAAGATATGGGCGTAGCCGTCATGCCTAAGGGAGTTTCTCTGGCCCTCAATTCAGAGGGCGTTCCTCAAAGAGAAGGTAATCGGGGGATAACAACTGGTGGATGGTGGTGGGGAATTCCGAAAAACACCCCAAATAAAGAGTTATCCTTTAAACTGGCCCATTACATTACCAATACCGAGAACCAAATTGAAGGCTGTTCAGGTTTTGGGATGGTTCCCGTTAGACAGGATATGTTATCCGAATTGGGGCTTATGTTCGGCGGTGGATGGATATCCGATGTATTTCACGTAGCTTCTCAGCAATTGGTGGAAAACAGGTTTACTGTTATCCCCCTTATAGACGAATACAGCGACTTAGGTGAAGTATATCTGGATGCTTTTTTTGATATCGTGGCTGAAGGAAACATTGGCGAGGGAGAGGCCATAAATAACGAAAAAATAAAAAGAGTTCTGGCAAAAAAATATGTCCCCAAATTTAAAGCCGTTTTAAAGAAAAAATACCCAGGGGAAAAAGAATCTACAAAAACCCAAACGCAAATGAATGAAGGGTTTCAGCCGCTCAACGAAAATTTAGAATAGCGCCCTGATTTTGGGTGTGAAATTGTTTTTGGTAAACTACCTTTTCTAAAGGTTTTAACAATTGGAAATTTTATGGATAAACTAGACGAACTCGTAAATATGCAGTCCAAATTAAACGATAATATTTTTGCTAAAAAAGATATTCGTGACAGAGATGGAAACATCTTAACTGTCAAAAAATTACAGGAAGAAGCCAACAAAGAAAATATCGGCCCAAACACAGAAGTCAATGAATGGCTTAGAAAATACCTGGACGCCCTGGATGATGAAAGCCGGGAGTTGCGCGAAGAACTGCTGTGGAAGTGGTGGTCAAAAGACCATTTGAATATGCAAAACATCAAGGTTGAAATTATCGACCAATTGCATTTTTGGCTGAGCCTTGCGTTGACTGCCGGTTTGGATAGCCAAAAAATTTACGATATATACATGCAGAAAAATGAGATAAATTTTAAGCGCCAGGAAAGCGGCTATTCCAAAAACACTAAAACAGAATCAGACAACCAGGGAATAAAAGTTTAATACCCCTTCGCGCACTGGTTGTTATCGGCAATCAGTGCTATCAATATCATCCCACAACCAAATCCCTAAATTAGATTCCTCATTGGAATCAACCTTTTCATAAACATGCCCTGTCTCCGAAGCTTCTCTAACTCGGCAATTGGTAGTTATATCAAAATATGGAGTTTCAACACTGTCTTCAAGTGAAGTTGTCCCTTCATTTAATAACTTGGTAGAACTGGAAATAAAAAACTCAATGCTGTTAATTTGAATATCTGCGGGACCAAAATTAAAAACCCCTTCTGAATTCGTATAACGCAATTGACTGCTCCCCCGAATGAAAACACCCAGTGAGTCAAACTCAAATTCCGAGGCCCGATTTACTTTTCCCATGGCCTCAGTTTCCACAGCTTGCAATATGAGCCTTTGAAATTGCACCTGGCCGGATTTTAGTTCCATGGGAAGTAAGTAAAGAACATCATTAACAGTTGAAACCCTAAAACCTTCCAAATTAACGGGTACACTGGGCAAATAAGGCACAAGGGCAACGCCAAGGCTATCTGTTTTATATTCAGAATTCAAATCAGATAAATCTTGGCTGGAGGGATCGAAGTTAACATCTATTAACCGAAACTTAAATTCTGGTACGGGGAATCCATTAACATCGAAAACTGCGAATATTACTCCCGAATCCAAAGAATAGTTTTTTACTGAAGTTAGGGTATCTCCTGCGTCATTGGTAAAAGTCGTATTGCCTTTCTCAATTTCCGGCCTGGTGTTTCCGCCATCCGCATTTTCTTCCCAGCTATAGATTCTCGTTCCCCCGGCATCGCTGCCTGCAACAAACACCACAGCGCTATCCCAAACGCTTCCCGATTCTATGCTGTTTAATTCATAGACAGGACCTGGGTCTTCTCTTCCGTTGTCGGTATCCGTGGATCCCCCAAAATTGCAGGAGAGCAGGCAGCAGCCCATTAACATAATAGCTGTTATCCATGAGAATTTAGCCATGTTTCTTTTTCCCTTTTTTTGGTTTACTCAGGGGGAAAAGTTGAAAATTCAAATGGTAAGCCGAGTCCGGGTTAGGGTCCTGAGCCACTTTTTCAGCAATTTTTTTTCTAAACTCTCTGATTTCATGAATTATTTCTTGGTAGCTTTTTCGTGATAAATTCATGCTAAGGGAGCTAAAATACCTGTCTTCTTTTTTATAACGAGTGATACTTTCCAGCGCCAGTTTGCCCATTTCCAAATGGAACTTAGGGACCAGGTAAGATTGAATGTCTGGGCCTGTTGAAATGGAATGAGAAGTTTGGATGTAATCTCCATCTAATTTTTTTTCAATTAATTTTAATTCTTCCAACAATGTAAGAGCTTTTAACACCTTCGACTTTGAAATGGGAGGCGAAACCTCTTTTCCCAATTCTTCGGGATTGTTTTTGTAGTTGAAATAGCCCAATATCTCCCGCAGGGCGATGTTATACCAATTTTGATAGTATTGAAGCTGGGATTTAGACAATTGGTGCTGGTTGTAGGGGGTTTTGAGATTCATTAACATCTCAAAATATTTATCCTTTTCATCAAGGCTTTTCGCCTGATTAAAAAACACCAAATGTTCAAAATAAACCTTTTCAGATTCACTTAATCCCAGGGCAAAGGCAAACTTTTCAATACTGCTCTGGGTTAAGCTATGAACACCCTCCATAACCTTTTTCAGGTAATTAGGGCCTGACATCCCCGCCTTTTGGAGAAAATAGCGATGAGAAAAACCCCTAATATTTTTTTTTGCCCAATCGTAATAATCCCTGAGGAACTGACGGTAATTGGTATATTCAAATATGGATTTCAAAAATCTAAATCTCCCGTTTTATTCCTCGGAAATTCCGTTGTGTATTTAATAATGAGATATTAAAGATAAAACTCATATTTATTTAATATACCCTATTTTAGGCAATTTTAGTAGTGTATTTTAAAATTAGGTCTAGAAAAGATTGTCTTTTTAAGAGGAAAATATAAATCAATTTCAACAACCCAAAATCTGGGGATTCTGGAAGGGAAAAGGCCAAAAAAATGCCAAAAAACCAAAAAATTGAAAGCGTTTATAAGCTATATTTTTCCAATATCACATGGGAAAATGCATGAAAATTTCAATTTTGCTAGTGGCTTTTTGGTTCCAAAGTTTTCTTGGGGCTATGCCCGATAGCCTCAGCTCTCTTAGTTCTGACTCAAACAAACTTCAAAACAGCAGCGACAGCATTATTTCAAATGCAAAAATTCCAGCTAAAAAAAAAGCTGTTATTATCCCTGTTGAAAACGAAATCGATCCAGGCTTGACTACATTCTTGAAAAGGGCCATTGCCGATGCTGAACTTCAAAAACCTGATTACATCATATTTAAAATAAACACCTTTGGAGGACGTCTGGATGCGGCCTTTGAAATAGTGGAACTAATTACATCTGTTAAATCCTGCTCCACAATAGCCTATGTGGAGCAAAAAGCCATATCAGCCGGAGCCCTCATTTCTCTGGCCTGCAACCGAATTGCAATGGGAAAAAGCACCACCATAGGTGATTGCGCCCCAATCATCCAGGGGCAAGAGGGCATTGTAATGGCCGGAGAAAAAATCGAATCTCCTTTAAGAGCTAAATTCCGGAACTTAGCAGAACGAAATAGCTACCCTATCCTCCTCGCCCAAGCCATGGTAAGTAAAGATATGGAAATTATAGAAGTCCACCACCAGGGCCAGCTAAAATTATACACCCAAAAAGAATGGGAACATTTTACCGACGACGAAAAAAAAGCATTTGATAGTTCCCGTACGCTGGTAAGCGAAGGGGAACTGCTAACACTAACAGATACCGAGGCCAAAGAGTTGGGCTTTTCTGTGGGAAGTTTTGAAAGTTTAGATGATTATCTAAAATCCAAGGACCTGGATGTGGAACAAAGAATTGCCGCCACTTGGTCTGAAAGCCTCGTGCGCACCATTGGAAAATTCGCCCCCATGTTAATGTTAATTGGGTTCGGAGCCTTGTATATGGAGTTTAAAACCCCGGGATTTGGTCTTTTTGGAAGCATCGGAATTATCTGCCTGCTGATTGTCTTTGGAAGCAAGTACGCAGCAGGACTTGCCGATTACACCGAGGCTTTAATCTTAGGACTTGGCGTTCTGTGCCTGGTCATCGAAATGTTTGTCATGCCGGGAACTCTCATATTTGGAGGCTTGGGGTTGATGTTAATAGTGGCCAGCATGATATTGTCTTTTCAGTCCTTTACATTGCCGGATCCGGAGTTGCCCTGGCAGGGAAAGCTTTTTCTGAAAAACATCGGGTACGTCCTGGGTGTCGCTTTGGGAGGCTTACTCTTTCCCATATTCGGCGCAAAGTTTATTCTTCCAAGGTTTTCTGGAAATTACAAACTCATTACCACCGAAACTCTTGCTGGGGCAAAGTCCGCTTCTGTTATGGACGGGCACCCAAGCCTGGAAATTGGCCAAAAGGGAACCGCCAAAACAACAATGAGACCGTTTGGAAAAATTTTAGTAGGCGATGAAGTATACGAAGCGCAATGCGAATCCGGTTTTATCGAAGCTGGAACCTCCGTTGAAATTTCTCTGGCCACTCCCTCTAAAATTATGGTGAGGGCATCCAGATAATGAAAATAGCGCTACCGATTCTGCTTCAAGGATTATCTCTTATTGTGATGCTAGCAGAATGGGTTATCCCATCATTTGGGTTGTTAAGTGTTTTAGCTTTTGGCCTGTTTGGACTTTCCTGGTACTATCTCATAAATAATTTTAGCGGAGCCATTCCCTTAATCTTTGGAATAGTGGATATCCTTTTACTGCCAATATGCATTTATTTTGGAATAAAACTATTCAAAGCCTCTCCATTGGCAAATGCGCAAAAGTTAGCCCAGGGAGACGGCATGAGCTCACAACAAAGCTTGCTGGGAAAATTGGGTGTTGTGGAAACCACTTTAAGGCCCTTTGGGAAAATTCTAGTGGAAGGAAAATTAATTGAAGCCACTTCAGGGGGCGAGCCTATTGAAAAAGGCACTCAAGTTGTTATAAAAAAAATAAATGGAATGAATGTGACGGTAAACCCAAGTGAACCCTTAAACTCTTAGGAGAAATAATGCCAGCTTTTATAATACCAATTATCCTACTGATAATAATATTAGTAGCCGTTTTAATAATCGGTTCATTTTTGAACCTTTGGTTACAAGCCTTATTTTCAAAAGCAGATATTTCTTTCTTTAGCCTTATTGGAATGCGCCTTAGAAAAATCCCTCCACGCATCATTGTGGAAGCTAAAATTATGGGCGTTAAGGCCGGCCTTGAATTGGAAACAGCCCCACTGGAAGCCCATTACATGGCAGGCGGACATGTGGAAAGAGTCGTTCAGGCTTTGGTCGCCGCAGATAAGGCTAACATCCCTCTTAATTTCCAAAGAGCTGCAGCCATTGACTTGGCTGGCCGTAACGTACTGGAAGCGGTGCAAATGTCTGTGAACCCAAAAGTTATTGAAACGCCAAAAATCGTAGCAATGGCGAAAGACGGTATCCAGCTAAAAGCCATTGCCAGAGTAACTGTACGGGCTAACCTGGATAAGTTAGTGGGCGGCGCCGGAGAAGAAACGGTAATTGCCCGTGTTGGAGAAGGCATTGTTTCCACAATCGGTTCTTCCAACCAACATAAAAATGTGTTAGAAAACCCCGATACTATCTCCAAAGTTGTTTTATCAAAAGGTCTTGACGTTGGAACGGCCTATGACATCTTATCTATTGATATCGCCGATGTGGATGTTGGTAAAAACATCGGAGCCGAATTGGAAACAGATAGAGCAGAAGCAGATAAAAAAATAGCACAGGCAAAAGCCGAGGAGCGTCGGGCACTGGCTGTTGCCGCCGAACAGGAAATGAAGGCCAAGGTTGTGGAGATGCAGGCTAAGGTTGTAGAAGCCGAAGCCCAGGTTCCTTTGGCCATGGCCGATGCTTTCAAATCTGGAAACCTTGGTGTGATGGATTACTACCGTATGCAAAATATCGGAGCCGACACAAAAATGAGGGAAAATATTGCCGGCGATGAAAAGGATAACGGGGATTCATAACCCCGCTATTTGGGGAAGTTAAAACAAGGAACGCGAATATGGGCAAGATAATACTTATCATATACATCATTGCTGCTATCGCTTCCTTTATTGGAAAGCAGCAAAAGAAAAAAAGATTAAAAGAAGCTGCTCAAAAAAACCAAAATAACCCCCAAGCAAATCCAAAAAAACAAAACCCTTTCGGTTCCTTTTTCCAGGCAGTAAACCCACAGGAAGCCCGCATAAAGGCACGCACCAACCGAAACGATCCTATGGCCGAACCCGAGCCGATAAGAGAAAACTATACTTCACCAAAATCTCCGCGGAATACGCCAACAGAACAAAAAGAAAAGAAGCCTTCTTTCTCTGCCAACATTTTGGAACAACTTTCAGCGGAATTTGGTTTTGATTTTGAAGACAAAGAAATTGAAAAGTTTTCAAACCAAGATAAAGAACCCGAAGAAACATCCAGTTCCAAGCCTATTACAAACTGGAATCCGGAGGAAAACCGCGAAAGCCCCTGGGAATCAGATAATTTAGAAAGCGCCGGTGAAAAAGAGCCAATCTTAAAATTTAAAGAAGCCGCTCCATTTTCATATGATTTAGCTGATAATAATGTTATTGCAGATGGTGCCGACAAACTTAAAAACCCCAGTCAAAAAAAGGGGCGTAACCAATATGCCCGAATGTTTAACAATCCTAACGGAATTCGAAAAGCTATTATTTCCAAAGCAATTTTAGATAAACCTTTGGGCTGGTAAAATATAAAAAGGCCCGGAAAACCGGGCCTTTTGCATCGCCCTCCCTGGCCTTGCTTTTCTCGATTCAACACCCTCTTCCCTGAGCGCTGTTTTTATTTGAAGCGAGATTATATTATGCTGATAGATCTACGTTTCCGCCCACTCCTGGCGGGCTTGGAGGAGGTGGCAATGCTTCAAGCATTTGCAATGCCATTTCTTCTTGTTCCAATGATTTTTTGTGTATTTTCATTTGCAATTCAGCCTCTACCTGCCCCTGTTGGGCTGAGCCCGCAGCTTCTAGATCCATCTTTTACCTCCGCATCCGTTGCGCCTTATTGGAAGTATCGGCAAATGAATGGAGGACTTTAATAAAAATTCATATTTTTTTAGAAAGCTGATTTAATATGGCTGGAAAAACGCCTCAACTAAAAAAGCCAAAAAAACTATAGAATCAGCTGGAACGAATCCATTTGGATTCTTTGATTAATTTATTCCGGATTTCTTTAGCTTGTTGTGGCAAATCAGCCTGAATAAATAATTTGTGCAAGACCTGAATTCCCAATATATGATTTATCAGAATGTCATTTCGGGTAGCCAGAGGACCTGAATCTGAATTAAAACAGTTTTTAAAAAACTCTTCAATTTTGGCTGAATCGAAAAAACCCAAATCCTGAACATCTGATGAACTGCTATAATTCTTTGCCAATTCCAGAATTCGCCCTTGCTTGCTTTTATCGGTGTATGCAGGAGGAGCCATAAAAGCGAACTTTTCTCTTTTGTACAAAACCTCCGGCAAAATACCCTTCATAGCTTCTCGCAACACGTATTTTTCCGTACCATTATGTATCCTGTATTTGGGAGGTATAGTAGCTGCGAACTCAGCCAAGTGGTGATCTAAAAATGCGGGACGGGACTCCATAGAGTTCGCCATATCCACTCTGTCTCCGCCCCAATTTAAAATTTGACATTCCAACATGGTTTTCACCCATGTATATTGAGCAGCATCCAGAGGATGTCTGTTTTTTAGTTTGCTGGCATCAATTTCATCTACAATCGCCTGAATGGGGTCGTATCCTTTTAATGGCCCATTAAGAACATCCTGGTTAATAAGTGGCGTAAAAGCATTCAGAGTCATCATCCAGGGTTGAATCCAGGATGGGGTAAAACCGCACAAAGACTCAAAACCAGGGTGGCTCATTTCTTTTTCAGATAGAATATGGCCCACAAACATCTTGTTTTTTTCCAATATTTCGCTTGCCGCACTTCCAAAGCCTTCTGGATCTCTTAGGGCAAAATCGAGTTTAAAAGCAGGATACCCGCCAAATAACTCGTCGGAACCTTCTCCGGTAATAACCACTTTATCTTTATTGGCATGCACTCTTTTGGACATATGCCATTTGGCGACCCCCAAGGTATTGTAAAAACATCTTTCAGAATGCCACAGAGTCTTCACATAATTTTCACCGTACAAATCGTCGGACTTTAATTTAAGCACAACTTGCTCCGCACCGGTTTTTTTAGCCATTTCTTTTGCGATGGACAATTCATCATAGGCGTCATGATCAAAACTAATGGTATAAGCCCTCAAAGATTTCTGTTCAAAGGCGTTAGCCAGTCCCAAAATGGAGCAACTATCAATTCCGCCGGACAAATAACATCCAACCGGAACATCCGCTACCAAACGAAGCTGAACGGCTTCGATTAATTTTTTTTGAACCTCTTCTATGTAATACTCAGCAGGCTTGGCATTTTGATAGCTATCTTTTTCGCCAAAATTAAAATCCCAATAACATTCTTCTTTTATTTCCAGCTTATGGCTCTTTTTTTGAATAATGAGCATTGTGCCCGGCTTTAGGGCATAAATATTTTTAAAGGCCGTGGTTCCCGGCACCATCGTATGCATACATTGATTTAGCAACATTTTGGGATCGAACTCTCTTTTAACTTCCGGGTGGGCCATTAAGGCCTTTATTTCGGATGCAAAATAAAAGTTCCCGCGGGAATCCTGGGTATAAAATAAGGGGCGAATTCCGAATCTGTCTCTTGCCAGAATTAGTTTTTCTTCCTTATTATCAAAAAAGGCAAAAGCAAACTCACCCCTTAAATGGTGGATAAAATCCATTCCATATTGCTGATACAAGGGCATGGCGATTTCACAATCTGATTTTGTTTGAAACTCATAACCCTGGCAAATCAGGTTTGTTCTGATTTGTTGGTAGTCATAAAACTCACCGTTCACCACGAGGGCATTATTCGAACCCTTCTGCAGAAATGGCTGATGCCCCCCGGACAGATCAATAATAGATAAGCGCGAGTGCCCAAATAAAATTTCGCCATTATTGCCTTCATAAAAGCCGAAATCATCCGGTCCACGATGTTCCAGCATTGCTGTCATCGCCTCTAAATGATGTTTGTTTTCACTTTTTTTGTCTAAATTCCAAATTCCGGTAATTCCACACATGTTATGTTATAATTTTCCTTTTTCTATCTGAGGTATGCGATCAAATCTGTTAAAAACAGAAATCAATAAAGCCTGCCGAATAAATACGGCGCCATAGGCTTGACTAAAATAAAGATTATGGGGAGTTGAATCCATTTCTGGATCAATTTCATTGCTCCTGGCCAAAGGATGAAGAATAACAGCATCCTTTTTTAATGGGCTTTTGGAATTGATAGCAAATTGTTGCCCCAATTTTTTATAACTATCTCCCAATAAGGCAATTGAATTCATATAAATAACATCCAAATCTGAGATAACATCCATTAAATCATGGACGACTTTAATTTGGATTCCCGATGCTTTAATTTCCTTATCGATGTCACCAAATGGATCGGCCATTTCACTTACTACGGTGACTTTCTTAATATGTCTCTTAAACAATAAACCCAGCAATAAAAAGCTTTTTACAGCCCTCATGCTGGCCGGAGTTCCAATGATTCCCAAATGAAGTTTGTCATTTGGCTTTGCCGTGGAATTGTATAGAGAAGGCCTCCATTTTAATAGAGCATACCAGTCCGCCAGCGCCTGGGTGGGATGTTCCCCGGAGCCATTGCCCGCATTGATTAAAGGAACTCTCAAATTTTTTTGAATCCGCTTTATGGCATTAGTTTCTGTATGCCGCATAACCACAGCATCCCCGTAAGCATTTAACATTTCACCGATGTCTTCAATGGACTCTCCTTTTGCTATACCTGTAACCTGGCCATCAGGTATTGACACGACCTTCCCTCCCAAACGCATAACAGAACTTTCAAAGGATAGCCTGGTTCTTGTGCTCGCTTCAAAAAAAGCTGTTATTACAATCTTGCCGTCTAATGGGTGGTAAGAAGCAATTTCCCTACCCTCTAGATAACTGGCAAATGTGCATAGGTCCTTAATAATTTCAGTCGTGAAGATTTTTGTAGATGTTATTGATTCTCCCACTAACTTTTTCAAACTGGTAAATTCCAGGGAGTGAGCTTCAATAATTTCACTGGGATCTAAATAGGTCCCATGTGAGGACTGGCGAATTTTTTTTCGAATCAGTGTGTTTTTTTTCATAATTACCAGAGGTTTTTTTGTTTTAAATCTTTTTTATAAATAAAGAGCAAATATATGAGGCTCATCAAGGTCAGCAATATGGAACCTATTATCAAAACTTCAAAACTCCAAAGGGGAAACTTCATAAAAATACCTAGTGTTTTTCGTTCAACTCACTCCATTGAAAACTTGTACGGCTTAAAAGCGTGCCCGCAAACACAATTATCATGGAAACAATTGTTCCAATGAGAGAGGCGGTATACCATCCCAATTGGAAGTAAGCCCACAAACCGCTCAAAGAGCCTATTAACATGGCGATTGCAGCAGTTGCCCCATTGGCTTTTTTCCAATAAAGCCCAGCTAAAATAGGCCAGATAGCGCTACCCACCAGTGGACCTGCAAAAAACAAGACAGTGGCAAGTGTGCCAACTCTGGGAACACAAGCGACCCAGGTTAAAATGCCAAGAGTTAAAATAATTATGGCTGAAACCTTCCGGAGCTGGGCTTCACTTGCCCTGGGATTAAATATTTTTTTATAGAAGTCTTCGGTGATTAAATCGGATGTGGCCGCCAAAAGAGAATCAATGCTGGAAGCTAAAGAACAAAATACCACGATAAAAATTAAAATCGCGCCGTACTTTCCCAAGGCATGGGCCGCAACCATGGGCCCCACCATATCGGGACGAACCACGTTAATATCAAACATCCCACTTGAAAGAGCGATAAAACCCGCAGCAATTGGAATTGGAAGCCATATTATTCCAGCTAAAGTATAGGCTTTTTTTCCAATGCCCTCTCTCATAGCAAAAGCGCGAGACCACCAAACATTGCTGTGGAAAATTTCCCCAAGGCCAAATAGTAAGTTGTTGAATATGGCCATTATGGCTGCGGGAAACAGCATATCCAGCAGAGCGGGCCGCCGTTCAGAAACATTGGCATAAATATCAGATATATCTGCATGCATAAGTATGGCCACGGCTACTACTACAATTCCTGCTAATATTATGATAGTTTGAATAAAATCGGTTCCTATCACAGCATACAATCCGCCGAATAAAGTATAGCCCACGCATACTATTAAAATTACAGTCATGCCGTATTCATAAGGAATACCCGACAGAGCCTCAAGAAGAGCGCCGCCGGCCATGCCCATGCTAATAAGCCAGGTTAAGGAATAAAAGACGGAAATCACCAGGAACAAGTACCATGAAGGTTTTCCATATCGAAGTCTGATAAAATCTCCACTGGTAAAACCGTTGGGCATTAACAGTCGAATACGTTTAGCTAAAGGTGCAAACAGAAAAAGCCCTAAACTTGCAGTTGAATAGGCTACCATTCCCCACACGCCCATTTGAAAGGCGAATTGGGGGGCTAACATCGTGGTATTGGATGTTATCCAGGTTGCCACAGCAGTGGCAGTGCCCAAAGCCAGGCCCACATTCCTACCAGCAAGCATGAACCCATCCAGCGATTTAGCTTTTTTACCCCAAAAATACCCCAGATATACCCACAAAATTCCAAAGATGGCAAGCAATATCCAGCCGATTGAAGGGGACAGGATTGCAGATTCTGTGCTCATGCAATTTCCTCCTTTTTATCAGCGCCCTTAATAATTACAAATAGAATTGCTCCAAAAGCTATGGCCCCAGTAAAAAAGAACCCAAAGGCGGTATGCAAATTGTGATGTTTCACTTTTATTTCTTTTGTAGCTGAGCATAACCTTTCACTTTCACTCGCGGTTTTTATTTCACCACAAAGACGGAAATAATAATCGCCATTTTTAAGCCCAGAAATAAAATGCCCCATATCCGGGCCTTGATACAATATTTGAAAATCTGAAAAACCTGGAGTTGTGGCCATTTCCAGCTTATAGCTTTCCATTTTTTCGAATGGGGTCCAATTTAGGGAGAAGTAGCCTGAATTGCTTAAATCTGCACTGGAAATCAGTTCCAGTTTACGACTATGAGAGTCGGTTGTGTTTTCCTGGGCAAAATTTTGGGTAACAAAAAACAGTAATATGAGAATAACTCGATAATACAGGGGGATCCTCCAAAGAGATTAGCTTTTGATTATCCATAAAACTAATAAATTTCCCGCAAGAATGAAAGAACTAATTGGATATAGTTTCCCATACGAATTAATATTCGATTTTATTATTGGATATTAATTCAAACAATATTATTTAATTTGCGAACCCTGTGCATTCTGCGCCAGATTTTTTTATAGCTCTTAAAGCTATACTCTTCAATTTCCAGTTGGATTTGGTCGTCTTCCGAAAACACCTCTTTAAGCGCAAATAATCTGCCATTTCCTTCGAAAGAAATATAATTCCCGCTGCCATCTGCAACAGATTTTATCCAAGATACGGACGGCAAATATTTAGCCAATATTTCTCTGGTCAGGACTTTTTTTTCCAGCAAATCCAGTTTATGTGTTCGCAACATATTTATGCGTTTCTGAAGTGATTCTAAAGCGTTAGGTCTATCAATAACATGAATAGGATAAATTTTATGCAAAGGAACGATTATAAACTTTGTTCCGATTTTTTTCCGATGGATATCCAAAACCACCTTAGCCAGCAAAGCATCTTTGATACCTAAATCTTTAGCTTCACTTCGTTTTCCAAGTATGTATTTAAAAAAGGATAATATCTTATGTAAAATTGGCATATTCTCTTTAAAGCTAATTAATTACCTGATTGCTTAAATCCAAAAGTTTTTGATTCAATAGTTTTTTTTCGAGTTTGGATTGAGTTAACTTTTCCGCCTTTTTTAAGTGGGTTATGGCATTGTTGATATCACCAAGCCGTACAAAAATTTCGGATTCTAACGCATGATATAAATAATATGAGTCCAATAATTTATTATCTGATATTTTTTGCAATTCCTCTTTTGCTTTTTCTGCTCCGTTATATTCTAAAATTGCGGCGCATTTATTCAATTCTATCAACACAGACGGGGAAACTTTACCAAGCAATTCATAATATTCAATTATCTTTTGCCAATTCGTTTCTGAGTAATTTTTAGCTTTACAATGTTCATAGGCAATTGCAGCTTCAATATGGTATACGCTGAGTTCTTCACCGGAAGCAGATTTATTCAGATATTCCATCCCCATAGTGATTAACCTTGTATCCCAATCATCTCTATTTTGTTGAGCCAATAGTACCAAATCCCCCCGTGAACTGATTCGCGAATCCAACCTTGCGCTGTGAAAAAGAACCAAAGCCATTAAAGCAGAGGCCTCCGGACTTTTAGTCAATGGATTATCCAACAAAACATCCAGCAACCGAATACATTGTGTTATCAAATCTTTTCGAATTAAATCTTCAGAATGAGTGGAGTTATAACCTTCATTAAACATCAAATAAATACAGCTCAAAATTGTTTTGTTTTTTGACTTTAATTCATTTTTACTTGGAATTTTAGGATAAATATTATTTCCTCTAAAATATTCCTTAGTTCGGTGCAATCTTTTAGATATGACTTCTTCGGAGGTTAAAAAAGTTTTGGCGATTTCTTTTGTGCTAAATCCACAAAGAGATTTCAATATAAAAGCAACTTGGTTTATGGGCGTTAACTCGGGATGGCAACAGGCATACATCATGGCCAAAAAATCATCTTTTAGGTTTTTTGTGTCCCAAAATTTTTCCATTGTTACGCTTAAACTGTACTCGGAATTCAATAACACATGTTCAGAGTCGGAAAAATCGAAGTTGCATTCCGGTCTTTTTTTCCGGATAACATCAATAGCCTTGTTTTTCGCCACACGATAAAGCCAGGCTTTGGGGTTCTCAGGAATTCCGTGAAACTTCCAACTTTCTAAAGCCGAAAGAAGAGAGTGCTGCACTACATCCTGAGCAAGGTCATAATGTTCCAGTCCAAAAATTTTAGTCAATACAGAAACCATTATTCCGGACTCTTTCCGGAATAAATGGTTTATTTCAGTATGGACATCGGGATATTCAGCCAACCCTACCCCATGGGACGGATTTCGCGAACTTCTAAGCTGCAATCATGCTCAAAGCCTGGGCAACCTTTTCCTAGTAAAACCGCTTCATCCAGGTTTTCGGCTTTCATTATTAAGTAGCCCCCCACCATTTCCTTTCCTTCTGCTAACGGGCGGTCCACAATCTTTGTTCCACTCTCAATTAAAGATTTTGCCTCCGGCATAAGTGGCTGTCCTCCCACTAAATGGCCTTTTTTAGTCAAACCTTCCATCCAGGACTGCCAATCCTGCATATGCTGCTGCATTTCCTCAGGGGATTTTTGCGCCAAAGATTCATCTCCGCCTCGGATGATATACATAAATTCTTTCATAATTTGATTCTCCTAATTTTCATTTTTTAAGTTAAAAATTTGTTTCCATCCTTAAGACGGAATTGACCGAAATATTAGGACATTTATTTTTATTTTTTTTAATTAAGCTAAAATGGAATAAAATGGCAGAATGGTTTATTTCAGGTAGCGTCCAGCAATGCATAGCCAGCGTTACCAGGAGAAACAACAGAAATAAATTCAAGCGGTTCAACTCCTGAATTTATGGCTCCGTGCGGCTCCCCCTTCCGGGCAACCACAACATCCCCTGTTTTTATTTTCTGAATCGAACCATTGGCATCCAAAAAATAATCCCCTCTACCCTTTATAACCGTCCAACTGTCCTGGCCATATGGATGTGTATGAAGGGGAATATTTTGGCCCGGTTCCAAATGCCAGGCAACGATTACAGCATCGGAACTTTCTGTAATAACTGTCCGGATAGGCTCCAAATCCGAAACCTTCATAAAATCTGATATTGTATATAACCGCGCTTCCATAATTACCTATTAAAAATAGAATTTTGTTAGCTATTTTTGGAGTTAGGAATTTTACTCCTACCACTTCACCCATTAGTGGTAATACGAGCACCCCCTAAATCCTTGATCTAAATCAATTTTTTGCCACAAAAATTTAGGTTTTTTGTCAATTTGTCAAAATGACAAAGATATTTTGTCAATATTTGTTGAGGAATGGGCTACATTAAAAATAAATAAAAAAAGAGACTTAAATGAATTTTCAACTATCCAGTTACATTCTGCATTATAGGCCTGAGCCAAGTTTAATACCTGAAAATTTTTTGCATCAAATTCCCGGAGTTTTTTTTGAACCAGCTACAAACCAAAATATTGGTGTCTTAATAGTTGAAGCTGAGTCAGAAGAAGAATTAGACGGCAAAATCGAATCCATTCAAAATTACCCCTGGGTAACCGGATTATTTCTTGTACACGCACAGCATGAGGGAGTACCCCCTCAAAGGAGCCACGCATGATATCCACTAATCGCAGAAACTTTTTACGAGGAATGGCCCTTTCTTCAGGAATAGCGACTGCAGCCAGCCTTTTCCCGGGAGTAAAATTTGCCAATGCCCAGGAAAATAGCCCAAACTCTTCTGAGGGAAAAGTGACTTGGAAAAAAGCTCCCTGCAGGTTTTGCGGAGTGGGTTGCGGACTTTTAATTGGACTGGAAAAGGGAAAAGCGGTAGCCGTAAAAGGAGATCCCAGATCTCCGGTAAATAAGGGCCTTTGTTGTGTTAAAGGCTACCATTCGGTTTTGGCTCTTTATGGCAAAGACCGGCTAAAAAACGCCTGGGTTAAAAAGAATGGAAAAATGGTCCAAACCCCTATTGAAGAAGCTCTTGATCTGGTCGCAGCAAAAATGAAAGAGACTATCAAACAACATGGAAAGGATTCCGTATCCATGTACGGCTCTGGCCAGTGGACCATTCCCGACGGATATGTGGCCAGCAAATTTATGAAGGGAGCCATAGGCACAAATAATCTGGAAGCCAATGCCAGATTATGCATGGCAAGTGCGGTTGTTGGGTTTTTAACCAGCTTCGGACTGGATGAACCCATGGGTTGTTATGAAGATATCGACCATGCAGATGTTTTTATTACCTGGGGCAACAACATGGCCGAAATGCACCCGGTTTTGTTTTCCAGAATATTAGAACAAAAACAAAACCGCAAAGTCAAACTCATTGACTTTGCCACCAGACACACCCGTACCAGCTTAGCTGCCGATAAATCCATACTATTTAAACCTCAAACAGACTTGGCCGTAGCCAATGCCATTTGCTATGAAATTTTAGCCAATGGCTGGGAAAATAAAGACTTTGTGGAAAAACATTGCAGCTTTAAAAAGGGAGCCTTTAACATTGGTTACGGTCTGGAAGACAAGTTTAAGTTTAAGGATAAGCCCAACCCCATAAGCCTCAACGAATACAAAGATTTTTTAAAAGATTACACACCTGAAAAAGTGGAAAAAATTTCAGGCGTTCGGGCCAAAGATATTAGATATATGGCCAAGCTATATGGCGACCCTAGTTTAAAAGTAATGTCTTTGTGGTGCATGGGAATGAACCAACACACCCGCGGAACCTGGATAAATAATCTGGTTTACAACATCCATCTATTAGTCGGAAAAATATCCCAGCCAGGCAATAGTCCCTTTTCTTTGACGGGCCAGCCCAGCGCCTGCGGAACTGTCCGTGAAGTGGGAACCTTAACCCATAAGTTGCCCCACGGGGTAGTGATGAAACCAGAAGCACGGGCCTTAGCCGCAAAAATCTGGAAAGTGCCTGAAAGTAACATTGATCCAAAACCCACATACAACACCGTAGAAATGTTCCGCGCCCTGGATAGAGGAGACATTAAATTTATGTGGATTCAGGTGACCAACCCTATGGTGACCATGCCCAATTTAAACCGCTACCGCAATGGTTCACTAAAAGACGACCGCTTTATTGTAGTATCGGATGTGTATCCGACCCCCACTACAGCTGTTGCAGATGTTATTCTCCCCAGCGCCATGTGGATTGAAAGAGAAGGTATGTATGGAAATTCCGAACGGCGTACCCAACATTTTGAAAAAATGCTGAACCCTCCGGGAGAAGCCATGAGCGATACCTGGCAAATAATTGAAGTTGCCAGACGCATGGGTTATGGAGAACTATTCCCATATAATGAAGAACACCACATTGAGGAAATTTGGAACGAGTACCGGCAATTTCACGACAACCCCAAACACAACATGGCCCCCTATGAAGTTCTAAAAGAACGATCCGGTGTAATATGGCCCTTTGTTAATGGCCAGGAAACAAAATGGAGATACCACTCAGACAGCGATCCAGTGGCTAAAAATGGATTTGATTTTTATGGCAATGCCGATAATAGGGCAAACGTTTTTGTGCGGCCCTATGAAGCTCCGCCTGAAATGCCGGATAAAGAATATCCATTTTGGTTAAATACCGGCAGGGTAATAGAACATTGGCATACAGGTTCCATGACCCGGCGAGTAGCAGTGCTACACCAGGCAGTGCCCCACTCTTATGTGGAAATTCACCCTAATGATGCCAAAAAACTGGGGGTAAAAAACGGGGATCAGGTTAAGTTATCCAGCCGCCGGGGAAGCCTTAATTTTCCTGCCAGTGTGGGTGGCCGGGGCCAGCCCCCAGAGGGACAGGTTTTCGTTCCCTTTTTTGATGAAAGTATGTTAGTGAACGAGTTGACTTTAGACGCCTACTGCCCCATGTCAGCACAACCCGATTACAAAAAATGCGCGGTTAAAGTGGAAAAGGCTTGATTATGTCAAAAATACCAAGATCTTTTTTAATCATATTTCCGACCCTCATATTTTTCTTTATGTTGGCGGTAATATTTTTCGCCTTGTCCAGCCCCGATACTAGTACAGCACATAACTTAAATCCAACCTTAACATGGAAAGAACAAAAAAGGCTACTAAGCGAGGGTGCTCAATACAGCCCCATCAAAAATAATGGAACTGCAGATACAAGCCTTCCCCAAGTGGAAACTCGAAAACTCAGCCAGTTTTTTTCAAGGAGAGCCTATAATGGGGCCCCACCAATAATCCCTCATCCTGTCAATAACCCTAATGGATTAGGCGAAGGGGATTGTTTAGCCTGCCATGAAAAGGGAGGCTATGCACAAAGTTTTAAGGCCTGGGTACCCAAAACGCCCCATCCTCAGTGGAAATATTGCCGCCAATGCCACGCACTTCCCACCAGCGAGGACCGTTTTGTACCTAGCAACTGGGTCCAATTTTCTCAATTAAGAAAATCCCAACCCGCCTTAAAAGGAAGTCCGCCTCCTATACCTCATGAAATACAATATCGGGAAAATTGCTCAAGCTGCCATACCGGAGCAGGAGCGCTTAAAGAAATCCGTACCACCCACCCGGAGCGAGTCCAATGCCGCCAATGCCATGCTCTGCAAAGTCCACTGGACCCACCTGATTTTGTGTCCGTATTTCAACCAGAGGGGAATATACCATGACAGCTCGTCCCCTTTATCTAGCCCTATTTTCCGTTTTATATTTATTTTCTTGTAAACAACATCCTGCCGAGCACAAAAACATTAACCATGTTCTCGCTAAAAAGAGCGTTTCCCAAAGCGATCTTCCCAGGGAATTCGCAGAACATATTTCCACAAAAGAAACCCATGTACTGAAGGATTCCCTTAAAAATATTGAATTATTAATTGCCAATCGGGAACAAAAGATTTCCAGGTTTCCATGCTCAGATTGCCATAACCCCGATAAGCAACTTTCTCAATTGGAAAACCCTCATAAAGAAATAATCCTCAATCACGGAAATAATGGCAAGGTTACAAGCTGCCAAAATTGCCACGGTGAAAAAACCAATAAAGCAAGCCTTTACTCTCTGGAAGGCGAAAATATTTCTTATAACCATGTTTATGAACTCTGCGGACAATGCCATTACAAAGCCCAAAGAGATTGGGTGGGCGGCAGCCACGGGAAAAGATTGTCCGGATGGGGAGAAAAAAGGGTACAACAGAATTGTACCGGATGCCACAATCCACACTCCCCTTTGATGCCGCACAAATGGCCGGTAATTCAACCACAATCTCACGAGGTTGCCCATGACTAATATACTATCCTCACCCGATAAAGATGGAGCCATGGCAAAAAGGGAGCTTTTTAAAAAATGGTTTGGCCATTTATTCCCCGAACTCCCTGGACAAAAGCCGAGCTCAACATGTTCCTGCGCTGGTTCAACGGACACTTCCTGTCCATCTTCAGAAGAAGTAGAGCTCAATCGCCGCCAGGCTCTGACAACAATGGCCGGTTTTTTAGGGGGGGCTACACTAACTCTTGCGGCCCCCAATTTGAACGGAGCCACAACCGAAGAAGAAAAAAGCCTCCGTTTTGATGAATATTTCCGGAAAAACTACCGGGAAATGTCCCAACAGGAAAAGATGCAAACCATTGAGCGGCTGGAACGTTTATCTCAAATTAAGTACGGCGTCAATGCGCAAATTTCCTCCCAAGAGGCCAAAAAAAATGTTCTGTTTGGTTACGCCTTTAACATATCCAAATGCAAGGGATACATGGAATGCGTTTCAGCCTGTGTAAAAGAAAATAACCAGGATAGAAACAGCAACTTGCAATACATTACTATCCATGAAATGGAAAACGGAAACATGCAGCTCCATAGCAGCAATAAACAAATTGTCCACGAAGTCCCTCTTGATGGCCATTTTTATATGGGCACCCAATGTTTCCATTGTGAAAATCCGCCTTGTACCAAGGTTTGCCCTGTGGGTGCTACCTGGAAAGAAGAAGATGGAATTGTAGTTGTAGATTACGACTGGTGTATTGGTTGCAGGTATTGTGAGGCCGCCTGCCCATATTTTGGCCGCAGATTCAATTGGGCGGAACCTCAAATTCCAAAAGAAGAAATGAATCCCACACAACATTATCTTGGAAACCGCCCCCGTTCTAAAGGAGTTATGGAAAAATGCACCTTTTGTATCCAGCGCAGCCGGGACGGCAAAAATCCAGCCTGTGTGGAAGCCTGTCCAACGGGAGCCAGGGTATTCGGAAACCTGCTGGACCCAAATAGTGAAATCAGATACATATTGGAAAATAAAAAAGTTTTCCGCCTCAAAGAAGAACTCGGAACAGAACCGAAATTTTGGTATTACATGGATGGCTAACATGAAAAATATTTTCCACTTTATTAAAGATTCTTTTTTCTATTCACTCAATGGAAGTTGGAAATACCATGTATGGATGGGTATTTTATCTGCCATCATGGCATTTGGTTTCTACAATTACCTGATTCAATTACGAGATGGCCTACAGGTCACCGGAATGAGAGATATTGTGAGCTGGGGGCTTTACATATCCAACTTCACTTTTTTGGTGGGTCTTGCGGCCGCGGCAGTTATGATTGTTTTACCCTCCTATATTTTAAAGGATGTGTCCTTCCATAGGGCTGTGCTGGTGGGTGAAGGGGTTGCCGTGGGAGCTTTGGTTATGTGTTTAGCTTTTGTTACCGTGGATTTAGGAAGCCCAGAACGTGTTTGGCATATGATTCCAGGTATAGGGTATTTTAACTGGCCCAATTCCATGCTGACCTGGGATGTATTGGTGCTTAATGGCTACCTGGCCTTAAATCTTTTAATACCCGCTTACATATTATTCAGACACTATAATGGAAAAGAACCGGACAAAAAAAAATACCTCCCCTTTGTCATCATATCTGTTTTTTGGGCCGTAAGCATTCACTTAGTCACCGCTTTTTTATATGCCGGACTTCCTGCCCGACCATATTGGCATAACGCTCTTTTAGGACCCCGCTTTTTAGCTTCGGCCTTTGCTGCTGGTCCGGCTTTTATTGTGGTGGTTCTGGCTATTATCAATAAATTTACCGATTACAAAATTGGCAAGGAAACATTTGGAAAATTATCTCTGGTCATAACCATTGCCGCTCAAATAAATCTGATTATGTTAGGCTCCGAGTTATTTAAGGAATTTTATCATCCCACCGAACACAGCGCCAGCGCGGCCTATTTATTTTTCGGGCTGGAAGGCCACAATGGCTTGGTGTATTGGATTTGGACAGCCATTATAACAAATATCATCATAACCATTGGCCTTACTATACATCCTATTCGCAATAACCCCAAACTCCTTTACTTAGGATCCGGCCTATTGTTTTTAAGCATTTGGGCGGAAAAAGGAATGGGCTTGATTATTCCCGGTTTTATTCCTGGCCCTTGGGGACAAGTAGTGGATTATTTCCCCAGCCAGGTAGAGATTTCCGTAACTGCGGGCATTTGGGCTTTGGGATTTTTTGTACTAACACTGCTTATTCGGATAGCCATTCCCATTGAATTGGGCAAATTGAGAAATCCGGGTTTATAAAACGAAAATTTTCTGGATTCTGGTTAAACAAACATGGGAAACTCAGCTCCCCATGTTTATGACTTCTATAATCTTTTTATGGAACAGCCGATAGATTTGGTACTGGCTGTTTTGATGTCGTCGCCTTTGGATAGGGCCATAATAGCGTTTTTCAAATAACTTTCCTTAACATCTGCTTCGCTTTTGGAATTATCATCAATAGCTCCCTTATATACCAGTTTTAAATCTTTATCAAATAAAAAGGTTTCCGGTGTGCGTGTCGCCCCAAAAGCATCCGCCAGTTTATGGTCTTTATCCACAGCATAGGCAAATAAAGGCTTACCGGATTTATCCAAATAACCGTTTTCTTTAGCATGGCTTTTCATATCATCCAGGCTTTCTCCCCCATCCCTTCTGGCCTCATTGGAATTCAACATAATAATTCCAATGTTCGCTTCTTTCGCTTTGGAGGCTAGTTCGGGATAACGCCCCTCCCAGGCGCGAACATAGGGACAGGTATTACAACTAAAAACCACTAACAAGCCATTTTCTCTTTTGGCGCTGGAAAGAGACAACTCTGAACCGGAAATATCTTTAAATTTTGCATCTAACATCGGGGCCTTTGAGCCCAGTGAAAGGGATTCTATGTTCCCCCCGAAACCCGATTGCAGCATGAACATAACCAGGACAAATGGCGCCCATTTATTAAAAAAAACTCTCATAACATTCCCCTTTTATTGAGACAAAGTGATTCTAATGTACTTTTCAAACTCCTCTTTACTCTGACCGCCTTCCATTGCCATGACTTGCTTTCCCTTTTTACTGAAAAACATGGTATATGGCAATGCTCCAGACCAGCTTTCGGGCATGGACTTCAAAAACTCCTGTTCTGTTTCCACATTTAAATAACTGACATCCATCATGCTCTGGCCATGGAGGAACTTGAGTGCATTTTCCCGGGAATTTTCAAAATCAAAGGAAACAAAAATAAACTCCACTTTATCCTTGTACTTAGCTTTTAATTCCATTAAATGGGGAAACTCCTCCACACATGGCAGACACCAACTGGCCCAAAAATTAACCAACACAGATTTTTGGTTTTGGTGGTGTTTTACCAGTTCCCAAAACTTTGCGCTGTTTATATCCAGCAATTGGGGAAAATCATTTTTGGCTAATGCACCCTCATAAAAGACAAAACACAAAAGCACCATTTTCATTTTCAAAAAGCTGTACTTCATAAGCAACTGCAACTTGTTCCAGGTAATATTAAATTAAAGTTTTTAAGAGTTTCAGGTTAGTGGCAGCTTATTAAACGAACCCTATTTGGTCTCTTTTAATAACCTAAACAATTCCAGGGATGCCTCAATTTCCACTTTTCGGATGGCCACGCTTTCCACATTAAATCCAATGGGTATTTTTTTAGATTTGGCGAAGCGATAGAGCGCTTTCCAGTTTTTAATGCAAAGCTCCGTAGAACTTCTTAGAATATCCCCGGAATGCAAAAGCTCATTTTCCAACCAGCGCGGTATTTGTATCCCAAGCCACTTCATAAACTCCAGGGTTTTAGGGGAACCGCAGGGGGTAAAGGTAAATATGATAGGAACCAGAGGAATTTTCCTGGTTAAGGACTCATAATAATAATCGGATAAAAAGTTAAGAGAGGCCTGGCTATCGTATACTCCCTGGGAAATAAAAAAGCCGCAGCCCCTTTCAATTTTTTTAAGAACCCGAATATGTTCATCCTGCTTTTTAACATGCCGCTCTGGTATAACCACCCCACCCAAAAGCGCCTGGGGGTATTGGCTATTCCTTAATTTGTAAGCTTCTTCTATGTTAAGCTTAATTTTTTCACGGGAGGAGGGGGCCCCCACAAATACCGCGGCATTTTGATTTTCTTCTGTTTGTTGTTTTAAAAAATCCGCCAACTCGCGTTCGGAATATTTGCCAACAGAGCGGTAAATAATTTTGGGAATTTTTAAATCCTGTAAATAATCCCCACTGTATTGTTGAGGATTCCAGGTTTCCACATAGGGAAAAGGCCGCTCCACTTCGGTGCGGGAGCTTTCATCCTGCAAGTCGTAAAGGATAAGGCCATCTGCCTCAATAGACCGGGCCCTATGTATTTGACGCTTGGCTATCTCCTCTAATTTTTCTGGCGGGGTTCCGAGTTTAGGAGGGGTTAAACCATATAAAGCGATTCCTCCCTGCCTGTTTTTTATCTTTGTTATAAGCATAATTAGAATTTTACCTGTGAAAAATACTATTCTGACTGCGGATTCAAAGCCAGATGATTTTCAGAAGTTATTATTTTTAAGGCAAAACAATTAAGATTGTGTGACAATTTTGAAACACAATTTTCATTTGAATTGGAAAAGAGGATTTTGTGGCTAAAAATAAATATGCCGACCAACTGTTGAAATATATTGAGCTTTCCCCCACCCCCTACCACGCTGTGGAAAATGCAGTTGCAGAACTTAAAAACTCTGGATATAGCGAACTCAAAGAAAAAGAAAGTTGGAAGTTGGAAAATGGAAAGGGTTATTTTGTTACCAGAAATGGTTCCAGCGTTGCGGCCTTTTGCATTCCTCCAAAACAAATAAAACAAGTCGCCTTTAATATAATAGGAGCCCATACCGATAGCCCTTGCCTTAAATTAAAACCCAAGGCCGCCCAAAGTGTTTTTGATTACAAACAATGGAGAATTGAAGTATACGGAGGGGCTCTTTGGCACAGCTGGCTGGATAGAGATTTAGGCCTTGCTGGCCAATTGTGTTATTCCAAAAATGGCAAAGCCCTAACCAAGACTGTTAATTTAAATACATCCAATATCCGTATTCCCAATGTTGCCATCCATATCAACCGTACAGTAAACGAAGAAGGCCTAAAAATTACGCCCCAAACTGAGTTGACTCCCATTTTTGGTCTAGGAAAAAGCACGGGGGAACAGCTAAAGCAGGAGCTATTTACATCTCTGGGCCTTAGCCCTGCCGATGCAAAAAGTGTGGAATCTTTTGATTTAAGATTATACGACAACATCCCTCCCAGCTATGGAGGCCTTAAAGATGAATTTATTTATGCTCCCCGCCTGGACAACCTTGCCATGAGCCACGCCGCCCTCACAGCACTCTTAGAAGCTAAATCCAAAAGCGCCGAAAAAATTTCTGCTATTATGCTTTTTGATCACGAGGAAGTGGGCAGCGGTTCCACCGCCGGAGCGGCTTCCAATTTTTTAAACCATACTTTGGAACGCATTATTTCCAGCCTGGGATTTTCCCGGGAAGAATATTTTATGGCCCTGGCCCAATCTTTTATTATTTCTGCAGATATGGCTCATGCGGTCCATCCCAATTATAGCGGCAAACACGACCCTGACCACGCCCCTGTTTTGAATAAAGGCCCTGTAATTAAACACAACGCCAACCAGCGTTATGCCACCAGCCACGAAACAGCAGCTAAAATTTTGAACCTGGCAAAAAAGTCCAAAGTTCCACTACAGGAGTTTGCTGGCCACTCCAATATTCCCTGCGGCACCACCATTGGCCCTATTAGCTCCAGTTTATCGGGCATTCCCACTGTGGATTTGGGAAACCCCATGCTTTCCATGCATTCGGCAAGGGAAATGGCTGGGTCCGCAGATGGGGAGCTTATCCTTAAGTTGTTCAAGCAATTTTTCAATTCTTAAATCGGATCCCGACTTGATGTAGCACTTATAATCAAAAAGGGCTTTCCAGGCTTCATTAAGCTTGAATTCGCTTCGGTTCCTCTTACCGCAGCTTGCCTAAGCCACCATTTATAAGCCTAAAGCTTGTCCTTGGTCTGGTTTAATTAAACCTAGGAAAGGCGCCCACGGGTGCTAAATAGCGAACTGATAATAAAATTTTTGGAACAGCCCCCAAAAATCATTCGCCAATTAGACAATTCATCCCACTCCTTGTCACTGCCTAACAATTCGACTATATATTGATTTTCACAAAATTCGGGGAGTTTGCAAATGGTCAAAAAACCACTGTTTTGGTTAGGGTTGTTGTTTTTTTCAAATGTTTGTTTTGCGGAAGATAGCCTGGATTCAGGAGATACAGCCTGGATGATGGGCAGTACCGCCTTGGTTTTATTTATGATACCTGGCCTTGCCCTTTTTTACGGGGGAATGGTGCGCTCCAAAAACATTCTCGCCACCTTAATGCATTCAGTTATTGCCATGGGTGTTATGGCGCTCCAATGGATAGTCATTGGTTACTCGCTGGCATTTGGAGAGGGCAACGCAATCATTGGCGATTTTTCTCATTTCTTGTTAGGTGGGATTGGCCCCGATAGCATCAATGGCACAATTCCCACATATGTATGGGTGGCTTTTCAGGGCACATTCGCCTGCATTACACCCGCCCTTATAGCAGGTGCCTTTGCAGAACGGATTAAATTTTCCAGCTACATTATTTTTATCCTTCTCTGGGGAACTTTTGTATACGACCCTGTTTGCCACTGGGTTTGGGCCTCCAACGGCTGGCTCTTTAAGGACGGAGCCATTGATTTTGCCGGAGGAACTGTGGTGCATATTATATCTGGTATTGCCGGTTTAATGGGCGCTATTATTTTGGGAAAAAGAATGGGATTTCCCCACCAACCCCTGCTTCCTCACAATTTGGTATACACGGTTTTAGGCGCAGGCATACTGTGGTTTGGCTGGTTTGGATTTAACGCGGGCTCTGCTGTGGCGGCCAATACTTCTGCGGGACTCGCCTTTATCAACACCTTTGCCGGGCCTGCCGCTGGTATGATTGGCTGGCTGTTGGCCGAATATTTCCATCTGGGAAAACCAAGTACTTTGGGCGCGGCTTCGGGTATTGTGGCTGGGTTAGTGGCTGTAACTCCCGCTGCGGGAAGCGTGCAACCCGGCTCCGCCATTATCTTAGGGTTAATCACCGCTTCTGTATGTTACTTGTTTGTGACTTTAAAACACAAATTTGGTTACGATGATTCCCTGGATGCTTTCGGAGTTCACGGCGTTGGCGGAACTGTAGGAGCCCTTGGCTGCGGCTTTTTCGCCTCCGTGGGATACAACTCCGTATTTTTTCCCCATTCTGTGGCCGATGGGGTTTCGGGCTTCTCCCAGCTTTGGATTCAAATTAAAAGTGTGTTGGCCACAGGAGCTTATTCCGCTGTGGTTAGCAGCTTAATAATTTTCATTCTTATTAAAACAGTGGGCTTTAGGGTGGATGAAGATTCTGAAGCCAAGGGACTGGATATCACCCAACACGGCGAATCGGGCTACAACTCCTAATTTGCCTCTTTTATTTTAAGCAATAATTTTCCAAGACGCCTCCTGAAATCCGGGGGGCGTTTTGCGTTATTAATCGCCACATAAAAGCATAAAATTTTCCCTCCATTGTTTTGAAGATAGCCCCCGGCGCTGGATACCGTTTTCATGTACCCGGTTTTTATCCATAACTTATTTTGTAGCTCGGAATGAAAGCTCTTTATGGCATTAACATCATTTTTATTTCCCCCCAGAAAAAGGGCTGCCAAATTGTTTTTTTCTCCCTCTTTCCAAACCTTAATTAAGGATTCTGTAAAACTCGCTCCTGACACATAGTTTAAAGGGGAAAGGCCGCAGGCATCTAAAAAAGACCCTTGGATAGGCAGTTTATTCTCTTCCAACAAGGCCTCAAGCTTTTCTCCGGAATATTTTTGGGAATTTTCAGGATGCTTTTTATTGTAGGCCAAATGAAGCAGCTGTTCAGCATATACATTATCGCTTTTTACCAATATATGGCGAACAACTTCTGAAAGAGCCGGGGATTTTTGACTGTATATTATTTTCCCCTGAGTGTTATTATCAGTTTTGCAGCTCTTTCCAGAAACTTTTATTCCCTTATTATTTAAAAAAGCTTCCCATTCTTTTACAAAGCTGTACTTTGGGGAAGGAAGAGCCCCTTCGATTTTAAATTCTTTTTTGCCTGCAGGATAACTTCCCCTTATTTCCCAGATTCCGTTTACTTTTCCTGGAAATAAATAAGCCTCATCCCTGGAGCCGGGAGCGGATGTTTTTGCATAAA
The DNA here is from genome assembly GCA_050294405.1 of Fibrobacteria bacterium. GTDB lineage: Bacteria > Fibrobacterota > Fibrobacteria > UBA11236 > JADFYW01 > JBNKOC01. The sequence continues at coordinate 57,257 of JBNKOC010000022.1, forward strand.
TTTTAAAATCGGAAATATTTACAAAAGAAGGCTCTGTTCTGATAAATTTGATTGGCCTATTTTCTTTAGAAGAGCCTTCCAAAAAAACTTTGAATCTGTTATCTCTATATATAAAGCCGCCGGCAGCAGCCCCATAGTAATTTCCCGCATCTTCATATAGGGCATAAGGATTCGGGATGTTACTAGCCTCAGGGACACTAACATCTAAACAACCCCCAATGCCGTTTATTTTTAATTCCGTTATTTTTTCAAAACTCTTTTGAAAAAAATATTCCGGAGAATAGGCCTTTCCAAAAAAACGGGAGCCAAAAGCAGGATCCCCTTCGTAGGCAAGCCGCAAATCGCCTTGCAATACGGCCTTTTTTATTTCCCCAATATATTCCAATTTATTTTCAAATTGATGGGATGCTCCCAGATATTTTAAAGCGAGGTAGGCTGTTAAAATTTTTTGCACGCTGGCTGGAGTGCTGTTTATGTTTGAGTTATGGGAATATATTTCCTTGCCGGAGTTTATATCTCGTACAGAAATACTGCAATGAGATTCGGGAGGACAAAAGTTTTGGGCTTCTTCTTCCAAAAGTAAGGTGGAATTTGGGGCCGCTACTAGAAAACCGGCCATAAAAAAAACAAAAAGGCCAAGCCTGGTAAAATTCATCATGCTAACAAGCTAAAAATATTCAACTGGAAGGGGAATCAGATTGGCCATAAAGTGTAATGGAATTCCGGCCTTTGGCCTTGCTTTGATACAAACATCTGTCCGCAAGACTGAAAAGCTCTTCCAAATCTTCCGTGTTTTCGGGGTAATTTGCTCCCCCCACACTTAAAGTCACATGAATGGTGTGGTTTTCAAAGTGAACCGCCTCTCGCTCCACCGCCTGACGTATACGTTCAGCCACCACCCCGGCGCCTGTTAAATTGGTTTCGGGCAGAATCATAACAAATTCTTCCCCTCCAAAACGAACGGCGGTATCCACGTCGGAGCGAATCACCATTTTAATCAATCGCGCTACGGTTTTTAAGACTTCATCGCCTGCAGCATGGCCATAGGTATCATTACATCGTTTGAAAAAATCTATATCGATAATCAACAAAGAAAGGGTTCTATTGTAGCGTTGGCTTCGTTTGAATTCTTCCCCAATGCGCTGGGTGTAATAACGCCGGGTATGTAAACCGGTAAGCTCATCGGTAGTGGCCAAATCATAAAGCCTGGCCTGGTCCAAAACAGAAGAGGCGTGGGAGGCTAATATGCTCAGAACATCCAAATCTTCCTGATCAAAAGGATCAGAAGCATCGCTGTTAGTCACATATATTACTCCAAAAGCCTGGTCGTTCATTACTAAAGGCACGCACATAAGGCTGTTGGCCTGGTTTTCCATGCCGGGAAAGCTTTCTTCTTCATCCATGGGATCCGTTAAAATAATGGGTTCCCGGGATTCCATCACCCGCCCCTGTATACCTTCTCCCAATGGGATTACAGCTCCTTTAAGCACGCCTGCGTTGATTTTTTTTTCAGCTTCTTTGTTAGGAAGGCCATGCACTACTTTTAACTCCAACCCCCCTATTTTTTCATTTTCCAACATGATAAATCCGCGGGTGGCGGAGACTGTGGAAATGGCCACTTTTAAAATCATGGATAACAAATGCCTTAAGTCCATGGCCTTACTTACCGCATCGGCAATATCCCTAACCACCGAAAAATTGTGGAGGCTTCGGGCTAAATCACTGGCCAGTTTGGCATTGTTGTTTTCCAATTCCACCCTGTCTCTGCAGGGAACCCATACTTGCCCTAAATGTTCTAACTGTAACTGATACTCCTCCGACAATTTGTTTTTCACCACAATAGCCCCAACACTGCGTTGTCCTTTTTTCATGGGAATAACAACATACTTGCGGGAGTTGTATACATACTCCATTTCATTCATTAAATGACCCACAATCTCGGGCCGATAATGTTCCAGGGCTAATTCATCGAGGTCCTTGCAATACTCAACCAAAGGAGTCAGGGTTTCATCAAAAGGGTTGAAACGAAAAATGGAAAATAGCCGGCCTGCCAATAGGGAATCTATAGACTCGTACAAAATGTTATTGAGCTCATTTTCCGATTTGGCCCGGGTAAAATTCCGGTAGCAAATGCGCAACAAGTCACTTGAATTATCTGATTTGTCCATTTGCTATAAAACTCAATCCATTATTGTTAAAAGCTCATCAAATACGTACAACCAGCTCCTTTGGAACTGGCCGCCTTTAATTTTATCATGTTTTTGCCTTTAATAGCCATAAAAGGCCATTTTATGGGAAGTTAATTGATCCAAAATTTCAATTTGCAAAGGGAATTTTTGTGCTGCTGCGCTTATTTTTTACATTTTTCCCATGGATTTTTCCCCTCATAAATTAAGGCTGGGTCTGGTGCAAATGCCTGTGGTCCCCGGCAATATTCGGCAAAATGCCGAGTGGATTTTAAATTGCGTGGAAAAATCCGAAGGTTTTGATTTGTTGGCATTTCCAGAACTGGCTACAACAGGCTATTTAATTGGCGATGGCTGGGAAAGGCCTGATTTTTTGCGGGAAAATGAGTATTGGCTGAAAAAAATTGCAGAAGCCAGTCAGAAAACAGCCATTTTATTGGGATCTGTCCAGGTGGACTGGCAAAAAAAAGGGGAAGACGGCCGCCCCCGAAAATACAATGCCGCCCTGCTTTTTCAAAATGGCGAGCCAATTATGAACCAGGCCCTGGGCCTTTCCTTTTTTCCCAAAACTTTATCTCCCAACTACCGTGAATTTGATGAGTCCCGCCATTTTTATGACCTGAGAAAATTGGCTTTGGAAAGAGGCCGAAGTTTAGAGGAGCTAAGTGCGCCCGCGGAATTTAAAACTTCTTCTGGAAGTATTTTGTTGGGACTTAGCATCTGTGAAGACGGTTGGTGGGAAGACTACCAAATTTCTCCCTTTAAAATTCTGCAAGAAAAATCAGCCCAATGTATCCTTAACTTGAGTTGCTCCCCCTTTACCAAAGGAAAAAACCGGAAAAGAGCCAGGGTGTTTGGAGCCCAGGCCAGAGAATTGGCTACCCCCATTGCTTATGTAAATGCCGTAAGCGTGCAGAATATTGGAAAAACCATTTATGCTTTTGATGGGCAAAGTTGCCTCTATCAAAAAAATGGCGAAAGTTGTTACACAGGACCCATGTTTGTACCTCGCATTCAACCTACCGTACTCAACCTGCAAAACAAAAACTGGGAGTTGGCAGATAACAATGCTGAATCCGCTATAGATGCTTATGGCGAAATTTTTAATTGTTTAAAATTTATCGCTAAGGAATTCATGGGGCAACTGGGGTTATCCAAAGTTGTGATTGGGCTTTCCGGGGGAATTGACAGCGCCCTTTCCTCAGCTTTGTATAGCAGCATATTGTCTCCTGAAAATCTGATGCTCATTAATATGCCAAGTCAGTACAATAGTTCTACCACTATTGGGCTTTCCCAAAAACTGGCATCCAACCTGGAATGTTATTATGGTGAAATTCCCATTTCCGATTCTGTGTCATTAACAAGCAAGCAATTTAAACAAACAGTTTTTAAAGGGCCATCGGATTTGAATCTTGAGCTTTCGGAGTTCCAAATGCAAAATATCCAAAGCCGGGACAGAGGCTCCAGATTGCTCAGTGCTGCTGCCGCCAGTTTTGGCGGAGTATTCAGTTGTAACGCCAATAAAGCGGAAATGACCGTTGGCTACTCCACCCTATATGGAGACCTATGCGGATTTTTAGCCCTTATTGGCGATTTATGGAAAGAAGATGTATATGCTCTTTCCCATTATTTAAACCAACATTATTTCAAAAAAGAAATTATTCCCGAAGGCATATTGAACCTGCCTCCAAGCGCCGAGTTATCCGCCAGTCAAAATGTGGACATGGGCCAGGGAGACCCCTTGTTTTACCCCTACCACGACAAATTGTTTTTTAGTTGGATACAACGCTGGAACAGATTAAGTCCGGCAGACATTTTAGAGTTCTATAAATTGGGAACCCTGGAACAGGAATTACAAATAGAAAAAGGCCTGGTAAAAAAGCTATTCCCCAAGGCTTCAGATTTCGTTTCGGATTTAGAACGCTGGTGGAGTTTATACCAAGGCCTTGGCAGCGCCAAAAGGGTGCAGGCTCCCCCGGTAGCTGCCGTAAGTTCCAGAGCTTATGGTTTCGATCACCGCGAACCCGTTGGAACAGCCTATTATTCCGAAGCCTATTATCAGGCAAAGACTAACATATTAAAAAAAACCTAAGCTGCATTTTGGCGGCATAATCCGTTTCAAACTAAAATTTTCAAAATAAAACCCCATCGTTGCAAATTTAAATACCCCTTGGGCATTGAAAAAAAATGGCCAAAATCAATTTAAAATCGGCCCTTTTTCCCCTTTTTTAAATCTCAGAAATGGCATGAGCATTGCAACATAATGTAAGTGTAAACATTAAACGGAGGTTTCAAAATGAAAACACTAATGCCATGGAAATGGGGTAAATCTCCGAAAGTATCTGATTATTTTGAGAATCAGTTGCAGAACTTTTGGGAGAACCCCTTCGACTTTAAATTCCCCGAATTAAGTCTTTTTGATAAAAAAGAAAGTTTTAGTCTGGATATAGATGAAAACGAAAAAGAATATGTGGTTAAGGCCGAATTGCCTGGAATGGAAGAAAAAGATATAGATGTTAGCTGGCAGGATGGCTTCTTAACCATCAAAGGAGAAAAGAAAAAAGAAAACACAAAAAAGGAAAAAGACAAACAATATTCCGAATGCAGTTATGGATACTTCCATAGGACCATTCCCTTTGGAGAGGGAGTCGAATGGAGCAAAGCCACTGCCAAATATAAAAAAGGGGTATTAACTGTGAACCTACCTAAAAATGAACAGGCCCATAAAAAAATTGAAGTAAAGCTGGCGTAAAATCTGTGTCGCAAAAGTGGGTGGGAAATTTTCCCGCCCACTTTTTATACTTTGACTCTTTTTAAACGCAGCGCATTGAGTACTACGGATACAGAACTCAGGGACATGGCCGCCCCCGCAACCCAAGGGGAAAGTTTACCAAAAGCCGCAAGGGGAATTCCCAAACAATTGTAGGCAAGGGCCCAAAAAAAGTTTTGACGGATATTTGCGTAACAGGCTTTGCTAATATTTATCATTTTAATAAGACCCGACAAATCGCCTCTTAACAAACTTACATGTGCCGATTCCAATGCCACCTCAGTGCCATTGCCCATGGCAATTCCAATATCTGCAGCACTTAAGGCCAGTGAATCGTTTACGCCATCTCCCACCATGGCAACCAATTTGTTTGGAGCTTTTAAGTTTTCCACATAATTTAGCTTGTCCTCTGGACTCACTTGGGAACGAACATGGACAATGTTTAATTTATCCGCTAAGGATTTGGCACGCGAGGGGTTATCTCCAGTTAACATATGTATTTCCACATTTTTATTTTTTAAATTTTCAAGATATTGGGGCACTCCTTGTTTAACATTTTCTTCAATGGAAAGGCTTCCCAAATATTCTGTATTACTGGTCAAATAGGCTACTGCCTTGTCCTCTAATTTTCCATCAATGTTATTTTTATCCAAAATTTCCTGGATAAAAATCTGGTTCCCTATATAATAGGCCACTCCATTAATGCTGGCTTTTATCCCTTTTCCCGGTATATTTTCAAAGCCTTCCACCTCAAGATTTTGATGGTTAAAATCCTTCAAATCGGCTACAATTTGGCGTGCCAGAGGATGTTCTGAATAATGTTCCAGATTCCAAAGAATATTTTTAAAAGTATTTAAAGAAGTATTCGGATTGTATATAACCTTTCCTTGATCCCCATCTGTCAGAGTTCCGGTTTTATCCATCACCAACACATTTAACCTATGGGCAAGCTCCAGGTACTCGCCGCTTTTAAATAGTATGCCATTTTGGGCGGCTCTTTCCCCGGCAACCATAATTGAAACAGGAGTAGCCAATCCCAGGGCGCAAGGACAAGCGATAACTAATACCGCAATGGTATTTTCCAATGCCACAGAAAGGCCAGCAGCCATGAAAAAATACCATATCACAAAAACCAGGGCGGCTATGCCTAATACCACAGGCACAAAAATAGAAGATATTTTATCAGCTACCCTTTGTATGGGGGCTTTGGCATCGCTTAGCTCTTTTACTTTTTTTGCCATTTGCGCCAAAAGAGTTTTTTTCCCGATTTTTTCTGCTTTAATTTCCAGCAATTGTTCTCCGTTGATACTGCCTGCAATCACAAAAGCACCTTCAGATTTTTTCACTCTGCTGCTTTCTCCAGTCATGAGAGACTCATCAATATAACTGGTTCCATTTACTACCAATCCATCCACAGGAATTTTTCCTCCTGGTTTTACCAGCAATACATCACCAGGGATTAAAGTATCCACTTTAACTTCTTCCCACTGGCCATTGATTTTCTTAAAGGCTAGCTGAGGTTGCATAGCCATTAATGCCCGAATAGCTGTGAGAGATTTAGCCTTAGCCCGATGCTCAAGCCACTTTCCCAAGAGGATTAGGCTGATTAACATGGCACTGGTTTCAAAATACAACATAGCACCGGGCTTTAACCAACCCCATTGATCACTTAAATATATGCTGTAACCAAATGCTGCCGAAGTTCCGAGGGCAACCAATACATTCATATCCGAGGATTTTTCCTTTAAAGCCTTAAAAGCATTTTTGTAAAAACTAAATCCAAAAATAAATTGCACTGGAAAAGCTAATGCCAATCCAATCAAAGGGATAGATATAATACGGGACCAACTCGTATGGCTATGATGGAAAAGCATGCCAGAAATAAGGGGAAGGGTAAAGGGAAGGCTGGCTAAAAATTGCCAGAGGATTTTTTTTGTTTCTTTGTTTTTACGAGCCTCGTTTTCTTCCGGACTTGCTTCCAAACTCGCCCCATAGCCTATTTCTTCGATACGGGATATTAACTGTTTGGGTTCCAAATCATTGGAACTGTATTCCACATGGGCGCTTTCCATAGCCAGGTTAACCTGGGCCAATTGAACACCCTTCATTTTGGACAATTGTTTTTCAATCCTGTTGGAACATGCAGCGCATGTCATTCCCGATATATCTAAATTAACTTGGGCCATATTGGCTCTCTTGTTTAACTGAGGACTTCGCTGCTATAACCGGCCTCTTCAATGGCCTCTTGAATTTGAGATACATTTATTTTATCGGAGTCAAAACTAACATCCACCGTTTTGTCGGAGAGGTTCGCTTTGCCTTTGGCCCCCAGCCTTGTAATAGCGGATTCAATAGCATTCACGCAATGTCCACAGGACATGGCTTCAGCTTTTAATTTTAAATTTTCCATATTTCCTCCTATTTAATAAGCCTGTGAATAACAGGCATTAATTCTTCAAGGGCTTCCATATCTTTTTTCGAGTTGTGAGAAAAAACACAATTTTTTAAATGATTTTCCAAAAGTAGCGAACTAAAACCGGCCAGCGCAGATTGAATAGAGGCAACCACATTTAAAACATTGTCACAATAAACATTGCTATCCACCATATTCTTAACTCCCCGTAATTGCCCTTCAATGCGGTTTAATCGGGAGATTAAATTGGATTTGGTTTTATCTGTTAAATGACTTTTTTTGTGGTCGTGATTGTGTTCATGTTTATGAGATGGTTGGGCCATCATGTTGAGTTCCCCCGCTAGTGCAATTTTAAACTTCCAATATAATATACCCCCCTACCCTATATTTGTCAAGAAAAAAAGTCAGTCCGCCGCCAGCCACTCCAAAGCCTTTTTTTTGTCGTAAAATATTTTCACTGCATAACCGTTATTATTGCAAACTGTTTCAAAAAAACGGGCATTTTCTCGATTTTTATACCCTTCTGTAATGAGCAAGCAGCATTTTGCTCCTCTTTTGAGCTTCATAGATTCGTAAACTTTAGGGAATTCGTAAATCTGGCCAGGAGTTACCTGGGTATCGGCTTCCCGATGATCCAATAAAAACCTGCGGGCCTTATTTTTAAGGCAAACATTAATGGCCTCATTAGAAATTTTCATAAAGTCCGAAAATGTAATGGAACCCTGGCATTTTACATACACCAATTCGATATCCCTAATGTAATCGATTTTCCAGCCCAAACCAACTGTCTCCCTTCCCCTATGGAAATAGTATAAAAAAATAGAGTGAACAAAAGCATTTTTTTATACCATCAACTAATAAACGTGGAGTTATAGCAATGAAACGGAGTTTTGCCCTGTATGCAGTTGCTATTTGGATTCCTTAAATGCTTTAAGGCATGCTAAAAACATCATCATCGGAATCACTGTCTTCCTGCGGAGAAATTGTTTTTTCCTCATTGATGATATGTTTTTTATGGCTATCAAAATTAAAACTGTCCATCTTGATATAATGCCGCAAAACAGTTTTTAAAGTCAGAATTCCCACCACTCTTTTATCTTCTGTGGCTACAGGAAGGCAGGATACTCTTTTTGCTAACATCAATTGGCCTGCGGTGTGCACAGAAATTTCCGGAGCAACAGCCAGAACATTTCGGGTCATAATCTGCGATACCTTGGTTTCTAATGTTTGCTGGTCTCTCAATGTTTCTGTTTTAGTATCCACAAAAGGGCTTAAAGAACGCAGAACATCTCTGTCGGATAAGACGCCCGCTAACTTTCCTTCACGTAAAACAATCAAATGATGAAATTTTTGCCTGTGGAAAATTTCCCGGGCAGCCCTCAATGTGTCATCTGGAGATACGTGAACCACATTGGTTGTCATTAATTCCGAAATTTCCATGGCTGTTATTCTATTTCAGATAATAAATCCGAAGCCTTCAATTCGTATTCCGCTTTTAAATCCGCCTCCAGGGAAAGGAAATCCCCTTCTGAAAAGCCCAATCTCGCCTCAATAACATCTTTCACATCTTCAGGCATTTCAGGCAAGTTTTTACGGCCACTGCCACCTATGTTAGCCTGAAAAGTTATTCTGTCAGCAAGATAAACAATTAGACACATAGTGGATTCTTCTTCACTTTCCAGAGGATGGTGGTGGTTTTTCATGGTTTCCGCCAATTGGACAGGTAGTTTCCAGCGGCTGGCCAGCCAATAGCCAACCTGTCCGTGATGGGTTCCAAAAACTTCTTCTTCCGCATCTTCCAGAGGCACATTTTTGTCATGGACCAATTCCTGAACTTTCATAAATTCAAAAGGCAAATACTGATTTAACACCACCTTGCCCAAATCATGCAAGAGACCTGCTGTAAAGGCCTCAGAATAATTGGGAAGTCCAAGCTTAAGGGCAATAGACCGGGAACATAAGCCCACGGCAATGCAGTGTTTCCAGAAGTCCACTACTTCAAAGTATTTATTTTTTTGTTCGCCCTTAAACAAATTAAACACGGACATACTAAGGCTTATTTCTTTTAAAGCGTTATTACCTAAAACCACCACAGCATGTTTTATAGTATGTATCTCACGGCTGAAACCGTAAAAAGAAGAGTTCGCAATTTTAAGCACTTTGGCTGTTAGCACCTGATCTTTACTCACAATATTGGACAACAACCCAGCCGATGTATTGGGGTGGTCCACCAGTTCCAGAATTTTGGCGGTTACCGTAGGCAATACAGGGAGAGATAAAACCGCATCTGTTATTTTTTTAATGTTAGGTTTGGTTTTATCCAATTGGGGATTCCTTCGGGATTCTAAATTTACCTGCTCCATGATTTTTCCAGGCAATCGTTAAGCCTCGGAATCAAAAAGCTGGCCCCCCATAAAATGGTTTTTTTCATTGGGCCTGTTATTAGATTCCAATTTTTTTTTCTTATTTTCCCGGGAATAATAGCTTTTTTCTTCGGAATCTTTATCTGCTGCGCTGCTGTTCAGGGATTCCTGAACATTTTCACTTTCCTGTTCCCTATTTTTTTTATTGTTATTTTGGACTTCTTGCTGATCCGAAATATGTTTGGCATTTTGCTCAGCCAAGGCCTTAGCGGAGGGTTCCACCCTGTGAATGGAATCGTGTGATATTAGGTTTTTCACCTTGAGTACCTACTGCATCAGGCATTTATTTTTTGCACCAGGCGGCTGCGCAATTTCAGCATGGCCTTGGAATGTATCTGAGACACTCTGGACTCAGTAAGAGATAATACCTCGCCGATTTCTTTTAAAGTCAATTCTTCATAATGGTACAAAGCCACCACCAAGCGTTCTTTTTCAGGGAGCTTTTCCAAAGTTTCCATTAAAATGCGTTTTACTTCCTGATACCCAAGTTCTTTTAAGGGATTTGTTTCATTGGGGTCTTCAATAGTGTCAATCAACGTTAAGGTTTTCGCATCCCCACCCCTATCCGGCATGGACTCTTCCAACGATAGTATAGTGGTAGGAGAAACCTCCAATAACATCTTTTCAAAATCTTTTTGGGTTAACTCCAGATGCTCCGCCACTTCATCGTCATAAGGCATACGGCCCAATTTTAATTCAAGCTCTGCATAAGCTTTTTGAAGTTGCTTTGATTTTTGCCGAATTGAACGAGGCACCCAATCCAACGCGCGTAACTCATCTAGTATGGCGCCTCGAATTTTATGAGTGGCAAAAGTTTCAAATTTAAATCCCCGCTCTGGCTCAAAATTTTCCACCGCTTTTATAAGACCCATTACTCCACTGCCTATAAGGTCTCCTAATTCCACAGAAGAAGGCAAATTCACCGCAATTCTCTGAGCAGTATAACGCACCAAACCAGCGTACTCAACCAAAAGTTTATCTTTGGCCTGCTTGCTGCGGGTCTTGATGTATTCATCCCAAAGTGCGTTTAATTCCGGCATATTTTTATCAGGATCCTTCCCTATTCAGAACCATTGATTAATTCCGCTCTTATAATTATCTCTAATTTTTCCTTTAATTTCCCGTACATTCCACTTTTTGCCGCATTATTTTTTTGATTTTTTCGATTTTTTTGATTTTTTAGGCTCAAAAATCACTTCATTGTCGGCAGGTTTAATAAAATGATAAAGGAGCCCTCCCTTTTTTCTTTCCTCCTGTAAGTCCGCCACAGTGGCGCTTATGGACTTAACTAGGGAGTCGGCTATCATCAAAAAGAAAAACCAGGCAAAGACCACCGAAATTAATGCTTTAAAGATGGCTATTAATATTTGATCCCAGCTTATATGCGGTGCCAGAAATAAAGAAAAGCCCAGTACAGTAAAAAAGACCATGTATAGAAGGGTTCGCGTGAGTTCTCGACTTATTTTTTCCGGGGACATGCTAGTTCACTATCCAGGTTGAAACAATTCCTCTAAAATCATAGCCGAAATTTCGCTGGATTCGGCTTCCAAAATGTTATCGGGAATATTTTGTCCATTACATACATAACTCAATGGATAAAAATTTTCGCAACAAATATTGTAAATAGTTCCCAGAGTAAAACTCTCATCCAATTTGGTAAAAATTAGCTGGCTGGCCCCCAATTGTTTGTAATGCTCCAACAAACGACGGTTGTCTTTGGATTTGGTTGTGGCGCTCATGACCAAATGTATTTCATCGGGGCTTACACTTCCGATTAAGTTTTGCAACTCACGCCAGGATTCTGGATCATTTTTAGATGCTCCCGCAGTATCAATTAATACCAGGTCTTTTTGGCTAAAACCCTTTAACGCCTCCATTGCGTCTTCAGAACTAAACGCCGTATCCATGGGAATTTGCGAAGCGCGGCAAAAAGCTTTCATTTGCTCTGTGGCCCCCATTCTTTTGGCATCTGCAGAGATAATGGCAACATCCCATTTTTTTTCGTATTTATATATCCCGCTTATTTTGGCAATCGTAGTGGTTTTTCCCACACCTGTCGGCCCTACTAACATAACCACCTTAGGCCTTCCCGGTTTTTTTTGCAATGTATCTGATGAAGGAATCCGGTTCGCCACCACTTTTTTCAAAATTTTTTGCACATAAGCCGTATCCCGGCGTTTGGTTCCGCTAATTATCTGGCCCAATTTCCGAACCAGCTCCCGGGCCAAATCGGGATCCACATCCAATTCCAACAAACCTTCAAAACATTCCACAAACTCAGAAGGAACGCTATCCAAATCCATGTGGCGCAATGAAGTTTTTATATCCCCCACGCTGTGCATCATCTCACGGATTTCCTCGCGAATCGTTTTCATTTCCGCTAATGTTATGGCTTGGTTCTGTACCGGACTTTCGGGGGTTATCTTTCTGCTGGATTCAAAATTGTCCGCTGTTTCTTCTTCTTTTGGAGCATCCACCTTTTTATCCCTGCCATAGGTTTTCAGGTTTTTGGTATCGGAGGAATTATCTTCTGGCTTGGCGAATAACTCCGGGTCCAAAGCTGCGGTAACTTCAAAGTAAGCCTTTTTCTTACCCAGTATGTTTTTAACCTTTTTAGTGGATTTTAAAATCACCGATTCCGGGCCCATTTCATTTTTTACTTGCAGGAGAGCCTCCTGCATGGAATCAGCCTGATATGTTTTCATTCTCATGGAGCACCACCGTTCCTATGGTTTTGATGTTTATTCCCGTGATTATTTCGCTATAGCTTAATATGGCCAAATTGGGATAAGGTCCTTCTAATAATTTTCTTAAGGGGAAGCGAATTCCCGGACTGCAGATAAGGGCTGGAGATTGTCCGTTGGCCACCATTTGCTCAACCAGAGGGGCCAACCTTTGGATAATCAAACCTACCATATCCGGACGGATAACCAATCTGGGCCCTCGTTCTGTGGACTGCACAGAAGCTTCCAGAATTTGTTCCAATCCAGGATCTAAAGTGATAAGGGTTATGTTATTATTCTGGTCTTTAAACTTGCGGCATATTTGCCTCGCCAATGCGCCGCGGCAATGTTCAGTAACATGATGCTCGGCTTTGGAGGTTCGCGCCGCATCCGCCATGGACTCCAAAATCGTAGCTAAATCACGAATAGAGATTTTTTCCGCCAAAAGATTCTTAAGGATTTTCTGGGTTTCTCCCACGGACAACAAGGAGGGCGTAAGTTCATCCACAACTGTGGCATTGGTTTTCTTCAGGTTATCCAGCAAAGATTTAACATCTTCGCGAGTTAAAATTTCCTGGGCATTGTTTCTAATAATTTCTGTTAGATGCGTAGCTAAAACTGCGGGCAGTTCCACCACAGTATAACCGGCTATTTCCGCTTTTTCCTTTTGAGATTCGGTTATCCAAAGCGCGGGAAGACCAAAGGCGGGCTCCACGGTATCCACGCCTGAAATTTTCTGGCTGACACCTCCGGGATCCATAGCCAGATAACATCCGGACATAAGCTCGCCTTTGCCTACTTCCACGCCCTTAATCTTTACAATGTATTCGCTGGATTTGAGCTGAATGTTATCTCTAATTCGAATGGGCGGAACCACAATCCCAAGCTCAGAGGCCACCTGCCTTCTTAACATAGTGATTCTTTCCAGCAAATCTCCCCCCTGATTCACATCCACCAGGGGAATTAAGGCATAGCCAATTTCCAGTTCCATTTGATCCACTTGAAGATAATTTTCGATTTTATCCTCAAGCTCTGCTTCAGCCTGGGCTTCTTTATCCTTAGCAACTTCCTTTTCTTTAACATTTTGAATATTGGCGGATTTGGTACTATAAAAAGCAAGGCCAGCCACAATGGCTGAAAGGATTAAAAAGGGAATGGTGGGCATTCCGGGAACCAAGCCCATGCCCGCCATTACCACCGCGCCAATATATAGGGACTTAACATTTTGGGTAAGCTGCCTAACAATATCTTCACCTAAATTATTTTTAGAAGCCGCGCGGGAAACCATAATACCCGAAGCGGTGGAAATCATTAATGAAGGGGTTTGGGTCACTAAGCCGTCACCGATGGTCAATTGGGTGAAACGTGTTAAAGATTCAGTAAAACTCAAATCCAGCATCACCATTCCCACCACAAAACCGCCTACAATGTTAATGATGGTTATTATTATTCCAGCAATGGCATCTCCCCTTACAAATTTGCTCGCACCATCCATTGCTCCGTAAAAATCAGATTCCCGGCTAATATCAGATCGTCGTTCTTTAGCTTCATCTTCCGTGATAAGACCCGCATTTAAATCTGCATCTACTGCCATTTGTTTTCCCGGCATGGAATCCAAGGTAAACCTAGCCGCCACTTCGGCAATACGGCCCGCGCCTTTAGTAATAACCACAAACTGGATAATCACCAAAATGATAAACACGATAACTCCCACAACCACGTTGCCCGCTGTCACAAAGGTCCCGAATGCCTCAATCACATTTCCAGCCTGGCCACTGGATAAAATAAGACGGGTTGAGGCCACGTTAAGAGCTAAACGAAAAAGGGTAATCACCAAAAGCAATCCGGGAAACACGGAAAAATCCAGCACATTGCTCACATACATGGACACCATTAAAATAACCAAAGCCAGTGAAATCATGGAAGCCAACAATACATCCAGGGCAAATGATGGAAGCGGGATCATCATAATGATAATCACTCCAACTACCAAAAGAGAAATCGCAAGATCCCTTTGCTTGCTCAGCTTTTGGGTGATATCCATTTTACCGAGTATTGATGCTATAGAATTAGCCATAGTTTTCCTTCAAAGCACTAAAAAGCAATATGTATGCCACCGGCAAGTTAAAGTAAAGTTTAAAGAAATTCCCTGTTTTTTTATTAAAAAAAAGGATTAAAGGAATTTAAAGAATGGTCGATAACAAGGGATAGGGGAATTTTTTTCCCAATTCAAAATACAATAGGAAAAAAAAACCGGAGCTGCTCCCGAAGAACAGGTCAAAACCAGTATCCGTTAGATACGTAAATTATTCAGTCATTTGGACTGATGGAGGGGTTTTTGATAAAACAGGCTGTGTTTGTGGGACTCGTTTGCCCCGCATGTCATATATAGTCAAGGAAGCCCTGTCATTTGAAAAGCTGTTGTGAATAATCTCCACCCGCCCCTTAGAACTAGCCTGAATTTTAAAAGGTTGACTGGAAACGCCATGAACCAGAGGACCACGGACGCCAAGGGAAGGGCCCATTGAAAAACGAGCAACAAAAGCGTCTCCAATAGCGCAACAGCCTCCCGAGCCCCCTCCGTAATTTGTCTGAAAAGGGTTCAAAACAGGTAAGCCCGTCCCGTTGGAAGATCCTGTGATATAAATATTTCCCCCATTACCCATAAACATTCCACGGACATTATCTTCCGCAGGTCCGCCAAAATAAGAGCTGTAATTAAGAGTGGAAAAATCGGAGGATAAATTGACTAGCAATCCGTCCCGCGTTCCTCCCAGACTAGATAAAAAAGCATCGGCGGTTACCGGGAAATCGGGAGAGTTTGTTTCACCTCCAATAATAACATTCCCCGCAGCGTCCACATAAATACCATCTGGGCCATCACTGCCTCCGCCGCCGATTAAAGTTCCAGCAATCAATTGCCCACTGGGCGATAGTTTAACCAGCCCGATGTCCACAGTGCCATCCAAAGTGGAGTCAAATGCGTTTGGAGTGGTGGGAAAGTCCGTGGAGGTGGTAGCGAAAACACTGTAGACATTGCCCTCACCATCCAGGGCCAGCCCGTGGGTTTCCATATACTCAGTACCTGAACCGCCCACATAGGTTCCAAATAAAAGCTGGGAACCGTCAGGAGAAAATTTGGCCACAAATCCATCCTGGGTTCCCCCGATGGTGCGATCATGCGCTCCTTGGGTAGTGGGTATATCCGTGGATTCGGTCATAAAATTGATATACACATTTTTGGCGGCATCCACCCTAATGGTGGATTGGCCATGGTCAGCTCCGGAACCGCCTATCCAAGTGGCCCAAATCACAGCAGAACCGTCCCCCTTGATTTTCAAAATGCCGTTCTCATCCAATCCGTTTACATCGGGTTGAAAAGCGTTGGCAAACCATGCGGCTGGGGGAAGATGACTCGAAGCAGGATAGGGGCTATTTACATAAACATCCCCATCAGCGTCGATAGCAATATCCCGGCACAACCAACCCACACCGGCATAGCTGGCCCAAATCAATGTGGAGCCGTCCGGAGACAGTTTGGCCACAAATCCGTTTTGGCTACCGTAGGCGTTTCCTTCAAAAGAGCCATTAAAAGCAGGTTGAAAGGAACCCGCCGTAGTGGGAAATCCTTCACCCGCCCGGCCTGCTACATAAACATAACCTGAATCGTCTACTTCTATAGCATAGATTCTATCGTAGTTGGGACCTCCCAGATATGTGCACCAAAGCAACTCACCTGTGGAATCGAATTTGGCCACAAAGGCGTCAAAGTCATACTCTCCCCTGCTGTTACCTCCTCCATCCCGCGTTTCATCAAAGGCGCCAGCTGTAACCGGGAAGTCAGTGGAGGCGGTCCCGCCCGCGATGTAAATATTTCCTTTTTTATCGCTCACAACATCTCTGGCATGCTCAATATCTGATCCGCCGAAATAACTGGAAAACTCAAGATTGTAATAATCGGCCGCACAGTATTGCAGGGCTGGAAAAGATACCAGCAAAAAAAGTTTATATTGGTTGCGAAGTAAAATAAGCTTCTCTCCTATAAATGATTTTTCCCAGCATTGACCGGGACCGACACTTACTCTATTCCCTATTATAGTCTAAAAAAAAATGCCTGTTAAACATAAGGATATTTCCTGAACTTCGTTACTGAGCAGCCACAACACGAGGCTGAATCATACCTGATAATATGGCGTCTGTAGAACCCTGAGCGCTTATTTTAAACAGCGCGCCTTTGCCGGCATCCAACACCCACACGGAAGGCAATTCACCGTTTACTATGGAAAGATGCACCGGATTATCTATGGGCACTTCCACTTCATCAGGAGAAAGGGCATCCAAATTTCTTTTCCTGGTGTTGATAGAATTCAAAAGCCAAATCTTTTTTAAATAGCTATCGGAAACCCAGCAAAAACCGGAGCCAGCCGATACGGAATTGATATTTTTAAAACCGGAAATCTGACCTTCCATATTTCCGTATTTGGAAATCATGTAAATGGTTGTGCTGCTGGCGACCCAACATATGCCGGACTCGAAATCATAAGAAAGAATTTTGGGGCTGCTCACGCCCGCTATTTTAAAAATAATGGAATCGTTTTGCGCCACATAAACAGTATCCTCGATGGAGTTTATGTACCAAAGCCTCCCCGTATTTTGGGGGTCAGTACTCATGGATAGCACTTGGCCGTTTATTTTAGGCAAGATTACATTTTGGCTCGCCCCATTGTCGGCTGAATATTTTAGAAGCATGGACTTGCTTCTGTCCACAGGGTCTTCTTCAGCCACCCAGATTGCCGAAGGAGACAAAGCAATGTTTTGTAAACGCCTGCTGGATGCGATTAAAAAGTTACTTTCCGGTTTTAGGTCCAGGGTGCTATACTTTCGCAATATTTTTTTATCATCATCAGCAACATACAAGGCGTTAAAAGCTCTATGTATTCCTAAAATAATCTCATCTCCCAAATTGTAATTGCTTTTGAATATTTCAAAACCCTCTTCGGCAAATTTAATGAGCTGGGTGTTACTTCCCACCCACACGCTTTTTGAGGCGTCATAACTGCGGTAGCGAATATGGTAATCCCGCTCTCCTCCTAATCCATCGCTAATGCTGAGATTTCCTTTATAGTCTACTTCCTGAATAGGAGCGTCATCAAAATAAAAAACTCCGTTTTTCCCCTCTTTGGGATTTTCCCCATTGGACCTTAAAAATTCCGGCCAATTGTATTCCAGGGTGGATTCGTTGTATTTATCCACGACCACAGGGGAGATCACCACTGGGGCCCCTTGGGGAACACTGATGTATATGGAATCGTTAATAACCCTGTGCCCCAATCCATTTTCAATGGCAATAGAATCGATAACAGGAAAAATATTTTTTATTTCTACTGCAATGGGCTGAGAACGCACCCCGTTGACTATGGCCCTTATGGTATCGAGATAGAGTAATTCCTTGTTGGACTGGCCGGTGCGGGTGTATTGAGGGAGTTCGCGCCATTCCAGATATATAGTATCGGAGCGGATGATTTCGCCATCGGCTAACCGCCCCCTTTTAAATATGTTTG
The DNA here is from genome assembly GCA_050294405.1 of Fibrobacteria bacterium. Lineage (GTDB taxonomy): Bacteria > Fibrobacterota > Fibrobacteria > UBA11236 > JADFYW01 > JBNKOC01. The sequence goes on from JBNKOC010000022.1 coordinate 75,333, forward strand.
CAGTTCCCCGTTCCCAGGAAATTTCGCTGTTACTGGACACCGGCTTTTTTAAAGTGACCCAAAATTTTAGAGGAATACCAACATATTGAGTGTCATTTTCCACCACCTGGATTTTAACGCTGGGATCTTCTGTTTGTTTCTCCGGCGCAAACAAACAGCCACTAAAGGCCAACAGGCAAAGGAGAATTAGGCTGTATATTTTATACTTCATGAGGGATTTTTCCGCCCTTCAAATTATACACATATGCCAATATCTCTGCCACAGGTCCGAAGAATTCGTAGGGTATTTCCTGACCAGGCTGAACCAGGTCAAACATTCCTCTAGCCAAAGGTTTGTCCTCCACAATGGGAATATTGTTTTCAATGGCTATTTTCTTGATTTTTTCGGCCATTATCCTTTTTCCCTTTGCTACTATTACCGGGCTTCTATCCATGGCGGGGTTATAACGAATGGCAATGGCGATAAATGTGGGGTTGGTAACCACCACGGTGGCCTTGGGAACCTCATTCATCATCATTTTACGATGCATTTCCATTCTCAGGCTGCGGATTTTTCCCTTAATTTTAGGATCGCCATCAGCCTGCTTGGCTTCATCTTTCACTTCCTGCTTGGTCATTTTTAGTTCTTTATGTGTTTTATATTTCTGATAGAAAAAATCGAGCACGCCAAGCACAATTAGCAGGATGGCCACTTTGATAGCCATCTCCAACAATGTTTTTAATATAGTGAGAGATATATGGAATACGCTCTCATCCACCGTATATAAAAAAGATTCATAATGGGAATGGATAACCTGGAAAACAATTACCGCCACAATAGCCATTTTAGCCAAACTTTTAAGGAGTTCCACAAATTTATCGGGCGATACCAATTTTTTAAAGGCCGAAATTCCAAATACCTTTCCAAATTTGGGTTTTAGCAATTCGCCGGAAAACAAAAATCCAAATTGAATAATATTTGAAAAGATACCCACTACAAGGGCGATTAGCAACATAGGCAAAACCAAAATAGCGAAAAACTTTATGGCTGATTGGGAGAAATATATCAAGTTCTGGGCAGTCATTTCAAATGTGGAAATAGATAAAAAGGTTTCTATCATCACGTTATGCAAACGAGTGCCCATGTATTTGGCAAATACCCAGAGTAATATAATGGCGAATATTAAGGTAATAGCGCTGGATAAGTCGGCGCTTTTGGCCACCTGGCCCTTTTTGCGGGCATCCGCCTTCCGTTTACCGGTTGGCTCCTCCGTTTTTTCCGAATCGTTTTCGGCCATTTGTCACATCAGCTATTTGTAAATAGTTTGAGTAAATACATTTGATACATTTTAACCCCTTCAAATTGTTTTTGAAAAACGCTCCATATTAGGGGCATGGAAAAAGAAACAGTTAATAGGCCCACCATGATTTTAAGAGGCATACCAACCAGCCAAACATTAATTTGAGGCATTATTCTGGCAATAAGCGCTAGACCTGCCGTATTTAACAATAAGGGAACAATAACAGGGGCAGACAATTTAATGCCGTAAACAAAGGCTTCACTGGTTATAGAAATCAATATGGCAGCTATTCCATTTGCCTGTATGTTAGGACTTAAAAAAGGAATGCGCATAAAGGATTCCACCGCAATTTCGATGAAAAAGAAATGAGCCCCGGTAGTCAGAATTATGACACTGAACAAAATAAATTGCAAATGCCCAACTATAGATTCATTTTCTTCGGTGGTGGGATTGATACTTTGAATCATATTAAAACCCGTATTATGATCTATGAGGCGTCCTGCCAAGCTAAGGCCCAGAAACATTACACTGCCCGAAAAACCCATAACCGCCCCAATAAAAAATTCTTTGATAATAATCAGCAGCAATTCCAGGGTTGTTTCCGGAAGGGTCACATTTATCTTAGGAAGAACCATATATATAATGATGCTTAAAAAGAAAGAAAGTCCCACCTTGACCTTCATGGGAATTTGATTTGCGCCTAATATTGGCATTAACGTCAGCATGACAGACATGCGAATGAGAATAAACAGCCATATTTCAAAGTCTAAAACAGTGAAATCGGCTATACTGGGAACAGCAGACTGCATGGACATTAGTGGATAAGCGGCTCCATCATGCGCATCATCA
>JBNKOC010000023.1:0-80546 GCA_050294405.1 Fibrobacteria bacterium
TTTAATTCCTTGCCAAAAAAAGATGAAAATAAATTCATTAAATTGAATTTTAATACATTCTGGGTCAACTGGATGTTTTTATTCCAAATTTTATATAAGAAAGAATTTAACATTTCCCTCTTATTTCAAAAGCAAGATTATAAACCTACTTTAACGGTAATCGAAAGGAAAGTTAGGGGTTTCAACGCTCCCAACAACCTTAAAATTACGGCACTCATTCCCAGCCTGAATAGAGAGTCCTACATATTTTCTATCTTATCACAATTGTCAACTCAAACAATCCGTCCCTCTGAAGTATATATTATAGACCAATCCGATGTTCCTTATGACTTTAACAAGTCTCGATTTCCCTTTATTATTAACCATATAATCTCAGACAAATGTGGTCAAAGCAGCGCTCGAAACAAGGCATTGGAAAGTATTAATACTTCCTATTTACTGCTGCTTGATGACGATATTGATATTCACCCTGATTTTATTGAGCAGCATTTAAAATGCTTGGGATTTTTTAACGCAGATTATACTATCGGGCCAATTTTCGAAAATAAAAAACAATTTGATACACCACCACGCCCCAATTATCGAATGGCAGACCTATTTCCTGGCGGTAATTCTCTGATTAAAATTTCCAAAAGTAAGCCTCTGCCTAGATTTGATGTTGAATTCAATTATGGACCTAGAGCTGATTTTGATTTTGGAGTCCAGCTGTATCAATTAGGTTACATTGGAATATTTAATCCTAATTCACCGGTTTTCCATTATAGGGCCCCAGAAGGAGGGTTACGACACTATAATGCTCGACGAATAACATTGGAATCCAGTAAAAAGAAACTATTCGAATTTAACATACCTCACCGCACTGAACTTTACTTAATCAATAAATATGGTAGTTCTATTGAAGCCTATTCCTTTTTATTCATAAAACTATTTGGAATTTTCCGGTCTGATGGGAACTTGGTTTTTAAAGCTCTAAAACTATCAATTGGAGTATTCCTTTTGCCTATCTTTATTTGGCGTTTAAGCAAAAATTTCAACAAAAGCCGATGAATATATTATCTGTACTTGGGGCAAAACTCAATCCAAGCTTTGTCTTATTGAATAAGTTTAGACTAGGATTTTTATTGTTAAACGCCTTGTTTGGAATCTTTTTCTCAAAGGGATTAAACCCGCTAAAGTATTATTGTTATGGATTAATAGTAATTGGTACTTTTAAAATAATCAACACTAGAAATAGGGCTGGCATAGCTCACAATATTACAGCCTATGTAATTGGACTTGAGGTATTTTTACGGGCAATAGGCACAAATATTCCTTGGCAATATAGCAAATACTGTCTAATAGGTTTCTTATTGTTAGGATACTATTTTGAAAAACGTAAAAATATGATTAATCAGTACTACTTATTTTATCTTATTTTACTTTTTCCATCTATTTTCGTTATAAATTCAAATGACATAAGTTGGCCTACACATCAGATTGTTTTAGCCGCATTGTCTGGGCCGGCAACCTTATTTGCGTCTTCAATATATTTTAATAAAAAGCAGTTAAGTTTTGAAGAATTTCAAATCATGGTTTTTTATCTTTTTTGCGGTCTAACTCCGTGCTTGTTATTGTTGTCAAAAAACCTTGTAAGCTTACAGTCAATTGAATTTACTGAATCATCAAATTTTGCTACCAGCGCTGGCTTTGGTCCAAATCAAATTTCGACCACATTAGGGGTTGGAATACTATTTATGTATATAATTAATGTTTTTGAGTTTAAAATTTTTTGGAGAAAATATATCGATATTTTTATTTGGATTCTTTTTATTATTCTTGGAATATTAACATTTTCAAGAGGTGGGGTATTTTCTGCTATTATTAGCATTTTTTTTTCAATTATTTATTCTCAATTCAAGCAAAAAACCAAAAAATTGTTTGTCAGATCCTTTTTAATATCCAGTATAACCCTTTTTATCCTGAGTCAATCCATTGTTTATTTGAATGATTTTTCTCAAGGAATGCTTTATGACAGATACTTTATCAATCAAAATGAGGATACAACAAAATATCTAACAGGGCGTGATGTTATTTTTTTTGCTGATTTAAATATGTTTTTAGACAACATTCTTTTTGGGGTAGGCCCAGGAATGGGACTCGTAAAACGCGCTGATTACGGGCTAAGTGGGCAGGTGACAGCACATAACGAATTTACCCGCTTAGTGGCAGAACATGGTATATTTGGATTAATTGCACTTTGCATCATAACATTTTATCCCTTATATCATTTCAAAAAAATAAAATTCTTTGAAGTCAAACTTTTTTTTATATGCACTATTACTTATTCCATTTTCACAATGGGTCATTCTTCCATGAGATTAGCATTAGTCGGTTTTTTGTATGGAGTGTCTTTTATAAACATTTACTTTATATTGCCTCAAACTAAAATTAAATCAAAATTTTGAAAGATTATCATTTAAAGTATTTATTGCCTCTTTCTGATATGGCTACTGGAAGATGTATATATAATAAATATAAAGACTTGCAAAAATTGCAATATCTGAATCTAGAACAACTGCAACAACTACAAATAAAATCCCTCAATTCAGTTATAACATTCGCCAAAGAAAAAACCAATTACAATCAGAGAGCCTTGAAACAAATTGATAAAATTCAAAATTTTAATGATTTAGAAAAAATCCCCATTCTTACTAAATCCGTCTTAAATTCTCGCCCAATTGAAGATTTTCTATATGGAAGCCCAAATAATTATATAAAAGAGGGAACAAGCGGTTCTTCCGGGATACAAGGCTTTTTCTTTTTTGATAAGGCAGCTCAAAGCTACACCTATGCTGCCGAACTTCTATTTTTTAGTTGGGCAGGATTCAGTTTAGGGAATCCTCACCTCCAAACAGGAATGACTATAAAAAGAGGGATTGTAAAAAAAACAAAAGACTTTCTATTTAATTGCAATTACCAACCAGCTTTTAATTTAACTTCCGAGAAATTGATTAATATAATATCCATTATAAAAATTAAAAAACTCCGGCATATTATTGGCTATGCTTCTTCTATATATCATATTGCTAAAATTAGTTTGGAGAAAGGATACTCTTTAAATTTGAAGTCCGTAATTAGCCTTGGCGACAATCTATATCCTCACTATCGAAGCACCATTGAAGAAGCTTTTAATTGTAAGGTATTTGATACTTATGGATGTTGTGAAGGTTTTATGATTGGAGGACAATGTGAAGAGGGAAATTACCATGTTCCCATGCCATTAAATATTTTGGAAATTGTAGACGAGGATGGAAAGCAATTACCTGATGGGGAGATGGGACGAGTTGTTTTAACCAGACTAGATAAAAACCCTATGCCATTAATAAGGTATGATCTTGGAGATTTAGCTATCAAATCTAAACTCAACAAGTGCCCGTGTGGCAGAGGTTATGAAATAATCGAAAAAATAATAGGACGAAATACAGATATTGTTATAACCCCTAATGGTCACAAGCTAATTGTTCATTATTTTACACGAATTTTCGAAAATGTTCCGGAAATCAAACAATTCGAAGTGTATCAAGAAATAAAAAGCAAAATCATTATCAACTTCATTCCCAGTCAAGATTTCAAACCAAATATTCTAGATAATATTAAAAGCCAAATTTTAAAAGATTGCAATAATGATTTAGAAGTTCAATTCCAGGAAGTGTCTACAATAAAACCAAGTCCTTCTGGAAAATCAAGATTAATCATCTCAAAATTAAACTCTAATCCTAATGTTTATTAAACGTTTCCTTATATTATTTCTTGGGCTAATAATTTTTTGGGTTTTCCACAAAACAATTGGAATTGTAATTGGCACAAAACCTAACAACATATACAATGATTTTGAGCCATTGGCCAGAGCCCTATTAAATGGCGAATTTATCGGAACAAGATACCCTCCTTTCCATGTTATCTGGACTGCATTTAGAATAAAAATTTCTGAATGGACTGGCCTTAGCTATTTTAATATAAGCGTATTATTATATTACCCAATATTCATACTTAGTTATTTGCAACTCAAAAAATTTTCAGGCAATTTTGACTTCAAAGGGAAATCTGTGTTAATTTATTCAAGCTTATTTTTAGCATACCCACTTTATTTCCTTTCATTGCATTTGGATTTATCGTTAATATGGTACAGCTTGTTCCTAATTATATTCGCAAATTGTTCTACTAAAATTTTTGAAGCCCCACTTTTATCAACCAAATCCAATATATATGTTTTAAAATCTGGTTTTTTTCTTGGATTGGCATCTTTAATAAGACCCAATCCATTGGCACTACCTTTATTTTTAGCGATCGTATTAGGAATTTTACTTTTCTTTAAAAAAAGAATTTTTTTCTTAAACTACAAAAAAACACTTCTATATGTTTGTGTTTTGTTTTCTATTACATATGCCGCAACCATTTCACCATGGAGCATCTATTCCAGCCTAAAAGCGGAAAAAACCAACATTCTTAGTCAAGGTTTTCTTCCCAGTCATAGAGATGGCCTCAGACGTTTTCCACCATATTTATCGAAAGAGTTTGTTAACACTAATATTAAAGACTTATCAAGCGCCCTTTCTTTTCATACGGAAATGTTTTTAACTAAACCTGCTTTTTATATAAAGGTATGGGCTCTAAAAACTGTACAGTGCTGGTACGCTTCGGATTCTGGAAAATGGGATCTAATTTTCGGAGCAATAAATTTGGTTTATATAGTTTTGTTTTTTATAGGAATCAAAAACCATACACTGGATTTTAAAGATTTTTTTGTAATTTCCTTAATTGTTTACCATTGGCTTTTGTCAATTATCGTGTTATCCATTGCAAGATACCAAACTCCAATATTTCCGTTTATTTCAATTTATTCAGCTATTGGGTTGTTAAAAATAACGGGCAAAATCAAAGGTAAATACATACATGGTTGAGACTTCTATCTTAATTCCTTTAAGAAATGAAGAAATGCATATTGAGACTTGTTTAAATTCTATTTTACGCACAAGCTACTCACTAGACAAATTGGAAATAATAATTATTGATGGTTTGAGCACTGATAACACCATTGAAAAAATCAAAAAATTTAATTGGAGAACAACCAAGTATTCCATACTTTCAAACTCAAATAAAACAGTGCCTTTTGCCCTTAATATGGGAATTAAGAAGGCTGCGGGTAAATTTATCATTCGGATGGACTGCCATACAATTTATGACAAAAATTACATACCCAATTGTGTCAGGCTTCTAAAAGCGGGAAAGGGGCATAATGTCGGTGGGCCTATGCGGGTTCGCAGGGACAATCCAATTTTCGAAGCAATTGCAATTGCCACCTCTTCTAAATTTGGCATAGGAAATTCAAACTTTCATTTTGAAGATTTTGAAGGCGAAGTGGAATCTGTTTATTTAGGAGCGTTTAACCGTGAAGTGTTTGATAGGGTTGGATTATTCGATGAAAGTTTAACGCGCAATCAAGATGATGAGTTTAATCTTAGAATTATAAAAAATGGGTTAAAAATTTTTCAATCCCCTGACATAAAATCTCTTTACACTCCAAGGGCAAGTTTAATCAAGTTGTTTTCCCAATATTATCAATACGGATTTTGGAAACCCAGGGTAATAAAAAAACACAAAGGAATTTCTTCTTATAGACACTTAGTCCCTTCCCTTTTTTGCATCATCGTCTATTTGAACATGATTTTATTTATATTCAAACTTTCTCTATTCACCCTATATCTTCCTATTATTTTGTATTTAATAGGCAACGTATACTTTAGTCTTAATTCCAAAAGAATCTTTAAATCTACCGTTCTTCTCTTACCTTTAGTTTATTCCACATTACATTTATCCTATGGTCATGGATTTTTATTGGGCCTCTATTATAACTTCCTTAAAACAAATGATTAAAAGAATATTTGATATTTTCACATCTGCGGTTGGTATTGTCGTACTCTCACCAATAATGTTAATCATTTCATTGGCAATTTTAATCTTAGATGGAACACCAATTTTTTTTACACAAACACGAATTGGAAAAAATTCCAAACCTTTTCGTATTTTTAAGTTCAAGACAATGAAACCCGCGGGTAAAAACCAAACCCTTGTGACACAAAAAAATGATAACCGAATCACAGCTGTTGGAAAAATTTTGAGATTAGCCAAACTTGATGAACTTCCTCAATTATTTAATGTTTTCCTAGGCTCCATGTCCATTGTAGGCCCAAGACCAGAAATTCCTGAACTGGTTGAATGCTATACCAAGGAACAAAGAAAACTACTAAAAGTCAAACCAGGAATTACCAGTCCAGCAACGATTTACCATAGGGATGAAGAAGAGATTGTGGGAAGTTCGGAAGAGATACTAGAATACCATAAAAATGTGTTAATCCCAAAAAAAGCCTCTTTCGACCTAGCATATATCGAAAACCACAATTTTATTTATGACTTAAAAATAATTTTTCTAACCCTCTTATCAGTTCTCACCAATCAAAGTGGATACATGAGGGAAAAAACCTTAAAACAAAGACGAGTCATAATATTTCTAGTTCATATATTTTTGTCATTTGGCGCATATTATCTTTCCTATTTATTTCGATTCGATGGGGAAGTCCCCTCTACTGAATTCCAACGCTTCTTAAAAACTTCCAGTCTTGTAGTCATGATAGAAACTATATATTTGTCCGTATTCGAACTTACCCAGGGATATTGGAGGTATGTTGATTTTCGGGACGTAATAAATATTGGCAAAGCCACCTTTTGTTCCACAGTTTCCATGTTTTTGGTTGAATTATTGTTTTTAGATTCCTCTTTTCCAAGCGGAACTTTAATTATTGATGGGGTCTTATCCTTTATACTTTTCACATCCTTAAGGTTTTCTACCAGGTTTTTAAGAGAAATCTACTCTCCAATCACACCCAAAAGCAGGGAACGAGTGTTGATTTTAGGAGCAAGTGATAGAGGAGAAGCTTTAGTTAGAGACATAATCCGTAATCCAGATTTAGGCTATGAAATTGCAGGTTTTATTGATATAGATTTAAACAAAAGAGGTATAAAAATTCACGGCCTCCCAATTCTTGGCGGAATGGAGTCCTTAGAAGATGTTTTAAATTCACAACCAATAACATCTGTAATAAACACATACCCAACATTGGACAGAGACAACACTGCTATTTTATCGAAGATGTCCAGTGCATATAAATTTAGCATTAAAACTTTGCCCACAATATCCGATGTACTTTCCCGAAACATCAATTTTAACAAACTAAGAGATTTAAGGTATGAAGATTTATTAGGTAGGGAGGAAATCTCACTAGATAGGAAACTCCTGCATTTTTCTTATAAAGATAAAGTTATTTTGATTACAGGGGCAGGTGGGTCCATAGGCTCAGAATTATGTAGGCAAATTGCAAATTATTCTCCTAAACAGCTCGTTTTATTAGATAAAGATGAAACTCTTTTATTTGAAATAACAACGGAGTTAAATGAATATAAACCTTTGCTAAAAACCCAACCCTTAATTGGGGATATTCGAAATCGCGACAAAATGGATTTGTATTTTAAAAAATATTGCCCTGAAATTGTCCTTCATGCCGCTGCTTACAAACATGTACCGCTTTTAGAGAAACACCCCCAAGAGGCTATTTTAAACAATGTAATTGGAACAAAAACTTTGTTAGACTTAAGCCTTGAACACAATGTGAAAAAGTTCGTCATGATATCTACAGATAAGGCTGTCCGTCCAACCAGTGTTATGGGAGCATCAAAGGCTCTTTCAGAAAAGATGATGTTTGATCATTACAACAACAAAAACAACATGAATTGTATGGCGGTTAGATTTGGAAATGTACTTGGAAGCCGCGGAAGCGTGATCCCTATATTCAAAAGGCAAATAGAAAATGGCGGGCCCATAAAAATAACTCATCCTAAAATCACAAGGTATTTTATGTCTATACCTGAAGCCACACAATTGGTTTTACAGGCGGGCGCAATGGGAAGAGGTGGCGAAATTTTTATTTTAAAAATGGGTCAACCAGTAAAAATAAAAGACCTAGCAACCAGAATGATAGAACACGCTGGGTTTATCCCTGATATTGATATAAAAATAGAATATTCGGGCCTTAGGAATGGGGAAAAATTATACGAAGAACTACTAACTGATTTAGAAAACACTCAATCCACAGAACATGAAAAAATTTATGTTATTCATTATGGTTCAAAAGAACCGGTGAATTTAAACAATATTAACCAAGTTCAAAATAAAATATATGAAAAAAGTAATCAGGAAATACGGAATTTTTTATCCACCTACATCGAAGATTACAAGGCTAATTTACCCTCAGACTAGATTAAGTTAACCTCAGGAAAAATATGTTAATATCTATTGTTATACCCGTTTACAATGAAGAATCTACTATCCGGGATATTGTTGAAAAAGTTCTGTCTGTGAAAATTGCGAATCATAATATGGAGTTGGTGGTGGTAGATGATGGTTCCCGTGACAACTCTGCAAACATAATTAAGGAATTAGACAAAGAATTTGAAAATGTAAATGGTTTTTTTCAAAATCCTAACCAAGGAAAAGGAGCCGCCCTACAAAGAGGATTTAAAGAAGCCAAAGGCGATATTATTATAATCCAGGATGCCGATTTAGAATATAATCCAGAAGAATACCCCAACCTTTTGCAACCTATTTTTGAAGGACGCGCCGATGTGGTTTATGGTTCCAGATTTATTACCGAAAAGTCCCACCGGGTACTTTATTTTTGGCATTCAGTGGGAAACTGGTTTTTAACTTTACTATCCAACATGTTAACAGATTTAAATTTAACAGATATGGAAACATGCTATAAAGTTTTCAAAGCAGATATAATCAAAAAAATTCAAATAAAAGAAAATAGATTCGGTTTTGAACCTGAAATCACTGCTAAAATCGCGAAAATCAGGCCTAGACTTCACATTTACGAGGTTGGAATATCCTATTTCGGAAGAACCTATGAAGAAGGTAAAAAAATTGGTTGGAAAGATGGATTACGGGCATTTTGGTGTATTTTAAAATACCGGTTTCTGGATTAGCCCAACCTAGCTGTACGGGCATTAATATAGCATAAACTTGGATCATTTATTATGGGATAAAGAGGTGATTCTTCTATTGGAAGGACTGGGGAAATAATTTCACAAGCGCCGCTGTCTTTATGACATATCACATCACAACCATTTTGAAGTGCCTCCACTATGACTCTGCCAAAAGGTTCTGGGGTTAAAGTACAATGGAGCAATAGAAAGCTTTCTCGAAATAGGACATCTATGTTTTTAACATCACCTTTCCACTCCAGCACATTTTCCAATTCAAGTTTTTTACTTGTTTCTAACAGTTTTTGCTTGTATAGAAAATGCTCCCGCGAACTGTATATAACATCTCCAGCAATCACAAACCGAAAACCGCTATTTTTTTTCGAAATTTTTTTGCAATAGTTTAAATATTCCAACTGTCCTTTATAAGGGGCAAAATAGGCTGCATGTAAAATTTGCAGTCTTTTTTTTTCGGCCAAAAGCCCGGTATCATCGGGCTTTTTTTTATATACAGCCGGATAACACACTAATGGAGAGTAATAGGCTTTTCCCACCACAAAAGAATTCACAACAATGGGAATACCACAATCCTTTGCAACAGCCCTGATAAAAGACATCAAAATATATGGAGAAATAAAGTCTCTAATGTTAATTATAGTGTCCTGGTTAAAAACTGTTTTTTGTGCAATCCCAATAATATGGCTTTTAATACCACAGCAAAATAGAACCCATCCCTGGGGGATTTGCCTTTTAAGATCATTAACATAAATCAAAATTTGAAAAACCATAAAAGGGAATAAGGCTAAAATCCCAAATAAGGAACTGTTTTTTGAGCGAGTAATTCCGCCAAAAAGTTTTGGCCAGCGAATTACTGCAAATTTAATATTTTTAGATTGAAGGTAATCGCTTACGGGGCCGTTTTCAGGCAGGATAAAAAAAAACATTTTTTATCCATCAATTCCACTTCTTCAAGAATAGATCTTTCTGCGCCTCCAAAATTTCCATTGGAAAAATGTATTACATATTTTACCCCTGGAGTAAATAACATTTCGATTTTTTTGGCTGGCATCTAATCCTCAATAGTCCTTTTTAATTCTGCGGCAATACCGTTATTCCATACATATGAAACACGGGAAAGCCAACGTTTTTCTTCCTCCCCCACATCATTTTCTTCTTTATCGGAGTAAAAATCAGAAAGGCGCTGCATTAATGTTTTGCAATTTTCAGAATCTCCCATATATATTCGCAAAGCAATCAGAAAAAAATAAGACACCACCCTATCCAGCCCAGACATTTTTTTTTGTTTAAGTTGATTTGTAAAATTTTCCAAAGCTGATGTGTAATAGGAGTCCGGGCTTCCACTTTCCAGGCAACCCAGCAAAATATTGTAGAACCCCAGTTGAGCATGAGTCCCCTGCTTTTCTCCCAATATTAACCCATTCATACATTTCTCAGCCAATTTAAAAGAGGTAATAGCTAATTCATGTGACCGTGCTGGCTTGTCAAAGCGGTTATCTACATCCAGCGTAATACCTGCCAACTTTTTTCGGGTGGCAATTGTTCTCGATAATATTTTTTTTGCATCTTGTTTATAGGGAAAGGCCTTTCCCGGCCCATCAGCCCAGTCTTCTGGTTTCGATGAAGCAAAACAACAATACGGGCATACAGCAACCATACTTCTCAAAAAGTCCCAAGGCTCATACCCCTCTTTACTTTTATAAATGGGATAAATCCCCGGAGTCCAATCCACTTCATAGGCGTCATCAACAGGCATATGAAACTGAACCTGTTGATATCCGCATATATAACAGCATTTTTCTACAGTAATAAATGGATAAGTTTTCCCGGTTTTTTTTACTCCGTCTGAACTAACTCCATGAGCCTCCTCCACCATCCACCGTTTAAGCCAACTGTTTAAGGCATAATATTCAATGGGTTTAAACATTAAATAATCTATTCCCAAATCAATAGCCTCCGCCTCAAAATCCGTTCTACCTTCACTTGAAGTAGCTAATATTTTCAAATTTGCAGGAGATTGTTTAAGATAGCGCAAGAGAGAAAAGCCTTCTAATTCGGGAAATTTTAGGTTTAGTATAATAGCCCCAATTTCTTGATTGGATTTTAAAATCTGAATGGCTTCTGTGCTGTTAGGCACTATAACAAGGTTGTAATTGTCCGCAAGGGTTTTTTGGTAGGTAGCAACCTGAATTTTTGAATCATCTACAATTAATAATTTAGACATATTTCAAATAATGCAGTTTTAGATACTTTCTTTTAAACCACTGCCTTTGTTATAATTTATATGATACTATAATTGAACCAGCTAAATCTAATGGCAATTTATTTGAGTTATAAATACGGTCGAGTACAGCTAAGCCCCGGAATGAATATTATGGGACGAGTTAAAGAGGCTGACATTCAGATAAAAGACCCCTTTATATCCAGAAAGCATTTATCTATTGATTTAATCGCTGACAACAGCCTTACCTTAATGGATTTAGGTTCCTCCAATGGGCTTTATGTAAAAGATGCGAGGGTTCCAAATGCTATATTGCGCCCCGGCGAAAGTTTTTTAGTAGGAAAAACCGAGTTCACTATATTGGAAGATTCAGAATAAGCCCTTTATTCAGGCACAACCCTCTGAATTTTTTGCCTGCGCCCACTGATTTTAGAGCCTTCTAATTCAGGCACAATTTCCTCTCTTTTTGTGGAATTGATTTGTGGAGCATTTTCCTCCCCTTCTTTTTGCGGTTCAGCAAGGGAGTCAGAGTCTACCGGGTTATTCGAAAGAGGCTGATTGGATGGTTCAGAAAGCTTTTCCCCTTCATCTGCAGGACTCCATTTTTCAAAAATCAAGTCCGAACTTTCTTCTGCATTTTCTGTGGGTTTAAATCCAGGTGCATCGGGATCGGCTAAAGGATGGGTATAAATTTCTCCATTATTATCCTGGTAAACAATGTATTGAGAAGCCTCCCATTGATTAACCGAAGTATCCTGCAAATCCATTATTAGGTAACCGTGGGATTCCAGATTTTCTTTCATCATAGAACCCTGGGAATATCCTTGATAACATAATAGCAACATGGCTGAGATTGCGCGCCAAATGGAAATATAAAAGGTTTTCAAGCTGATTTTAGACATAAACCTCATAGTGAAATTGCTGACAATACCATATAAATTATATCGGATCAAGGGATAAATAGCTTGAGGTTTTTGGAAAATTTTTAGGGTTTTTTTGGGATTTTGGAGGCAAAAAACGGCACTCCTAAACTTTTTTTCAGGAGGAAAAGAATTAATCTTGACTCCCCAAAAATAGAGCCATAAAATTGAATTATCAAGTGACCCAACCAAACAAGGAGCACCCATGAAAGCACTTAATATCAGCTGTCCCCACTGCCGTGAAATGAGTGAGCTGTATTTAGTTTCCAAACCATACATGATGGTGCTCAATTGTCCAGACTGCCAAAGCACTTTGTTGCACTGCGAAGGCAGTACATACGAAATTGATGACATGAAAGTCATTCAAATGGAAAGACAGCAAATTCAAAATTTTGTAGAAAGTCTTAAAGAGAAGTCTCAATTCACAAGCTCCCTTCCTTCGGAACCTGCAGCAGTTGCCTCTAAAAGTTTAGTCGCCACTAAAAGCCACGCCATGCATCGAATGGGTGAAGCTGTAAGGGAAAATAGCCTTCGGCAGGATGATATTTTAAACCTTAAAATCAGTTTAGAATCCTGCCAGGATGTTTCTGAATTCATTGAGCAAATTTAATTTGCTTTAGTGCTTATTCTAAAACCGTCTACCGCGTTTAAAATTTATATTTGAACTCTCATAATAGAATTGAGGGTTCTTTGTAATGTTTGAAAATATTCCCCATTTTATTTTGGGGTCCCAATCCCCCCGACGCAAAGACATTTTTAATATGCTTGGACTAAGTTTTAAAGTTAGTCCTTCTCACTATGATGAGGATTTGACCGCACACAATATTCCTCCCGTGGAACTCCCTAAGTTATTTTCAGCCCAAAAGGCCTTATCCCTTTGTCCAAGCTTTCCTAAAAAACCCATTCTGGGATTTGATACCCTGGTATTTTTAGAAGGAAAAGCTCTGGGAAAACCCAAGGATTCTAAGGAGGCTTTAAAAACCCTGATGAAACTCAATGGAAAAACCCACCAGGTCATTTCTGCTGTGAGCCTTGCCCATGGCGGTCAAATTTTTCGTAGCGAAAATTCTCTCACCCATGTAACTTTTGGACACTTTTCAGAAGATAGTTATCTATCTTATATAAATACCAAAGAGCCTATGGATAAGGCCGGAAGCTATGGAATTCAAGGTAAAGGGGCTCAATTTGTTGAAAAAATAGAGGGTTGTTTCTACAATGTTATGGGGGTACCACTCCAACAAAGCCTTAAAATTTTACAAGATTTTGCAAAAATCAAATAGTATTTAGCTAAACATGGATTCCACAGAAAACAACTCTAATTCCCAAAATAAAACGGTTGGGCAATACATAAAAAACGCCAGAGAGGCTATGGGTGTTGACCTCGACAGTCTTGCTAACGAAACCAAATTAAAACGCCAGATCCTCGAGGCTTTGGAAGCGGATAGGACAAATGAGCTCCCCCCCTTACCCTACATTAAAGCTTTTTTAGTAACTCTTTGCCGAAGACTTGAACTGGATAGTGAGGAGCTATTTAAGCGTTTAAATTCCCAAATGGGAATCCACCCGGACGAGGATTTAAATCCAGAGCACAGGGAAAATCTAAATGTAAAATCCAGCCCAAAAGGTTTTATGCCACTCATTCTCATTTCAGTTTTAGTGGTGGTATTTTTAGTGATTATGGTAAAGATGCAAGGAAGCAGCAACGAGGATTCCTTGCCTGAACCCATAGCCCAAAGCACCTTGGATTCCTTGCCAGGTTTATCGGAAATGGAATCTATGGTTATAGACTCCCTGGATTCTGCAAAGCTAGTTGGAACTCCGGATGCAGATTCCAATTCTCCCGCAGCAGATGATGCAGTATCTGGGCAAGAGCCAGAAAAAAAATCAAAGGAACCCGCTAAGGTCGAAGAGGAAATTAAGGAAAGTGCAGCGCCACCAGCCATAAATGGAATTTTGGTATTTAGCTGCGTCACAGATAGTGTTTGGATTAACATCAAAAGAAATGGACGTAAGGAAATTAATAAAAAGCTAAAATTAGGAGGACAATGGCGTATTGCCATGACCGATTCCATTTATGTGAGTGTCGGGGTTCACAGCGCCGTAGAATTTGATTTAAATGGCGTAAAAGTATCGCCAGAAGAAAGAAAATTTAAAATCATAAACGGAGTATACAGTCCAAATTAAATTACATGACCCTCTTTTTAGTCATAATATTAATACTCTGCATAGGTGTAATGATTTACCTCAACCTTCAAGTGAACGATTTCGAAAAAAAACACCAGCAATTTGAATCAGAAATCCGGGAAAGATTTAAAGACGATCCGGAAATGGAATTAGCATCAAATTTTGAAATGGAAGAGCAAGAAAAAGAAGGAAACTAAACCCATGGCAAAACGCGCCGCTAAAATATCAAGGAATACCAAGGAAACCCAAATCACACTTGAATTGGATTTAGACAATTCCTTTGAAGGGGAAATATCAACGGGCAGCGGTTTTTTGGACCACATGATAGATATATTTCGCAAACATAGTGGAATTGGGTTAAAACTTGTATGTAATGGGGACACCAATATTGATATGCACCATTCCTGTGAAGATATTGCCATTTGCCTGGGAAATGCTATTGTAGAAGCTGTGGGAGATAAAGCTGGAATTGAGCGATACGGGTTTTATTATGTGACTATGGATGAAGCCTTGGCCAGGGTGTGCCTTGATTTATCTGGACGAACTTCTTTTGTTTTTAATGGGACAATCAAACAGCAAAGCATTGGCAACCTGGACACAGAGCTAATACCCCATTTTTTTGAATCCATTGCTCAAAACGCAAAAATGAACTTGCACCTTGATTTAATCCGAGGTGAAAATGCCCACCACTGTGTTGAAGGTTTATTCAAGGCCTTTGCCAGAGCTTTAAGTATGGCCATTTCTCCATCGGCAAGAGTTCGGGGCGTGCCCTCCACTAAGGGCAGTTTATAAAATGCCTCCGTTTGAAATAAAGGAAGCCCCTATTTCATACAGAGGAACCTAAGTGGTTCTTTATCTTATTCCAATACTAACAGGCAGTGTATATGGCTGCCTGCTGTTTTTCCTAGTTCTCGGAGCCCAAAGACTATACCAAAAACAAAAATCCCGTACCCAAGATTTACCCAGCATTTCTGTAATTGTTCCCCTGCGAAATGAAGAGCTATCTGCAGAGGCTACCTTAAACGCTCTTAAAAACCAAAACTATCAAGGACTCTGGGAAGTGATTTGCGTCAACGACCGTTCCACCGATAAAACAGCCCAAATTCTGGATAATTTCTGCCAGGCTGAGCAAAACTTCAGATGTATTCATATTTCAAATAGCGAACCCAATGTTCCCTCTCCCAAAAAAAGGGCTCTGGCCCGGGGATTTAAGATGGCCACCGGGGAAATACTAATGACCACCGATGCTGATTGTATTCCCCCACCTCATTGGCTCCACTCAATGGCAATTAATTTCACTACTAACATTGCCGTTGTTCAAGGACCCAAGGAAATTATAGGCCCCAATAATTTAATTACACGCTATCAGAAGCTGGAAGTATTTGGTTATGTTAGTATTGAGGCCGCCACCTTTGCCATGGGACAGCCCTTAATTGCCAGCGCTCCTTCTCTGGCCTATAAAAGGGAACTTTACGAAAAAGTAGGCGGATTTGATGGAATGGAACACTTGGTAAGCGGTGATGACGATATGTTAGTGGACAAAATGCGATCCCAGGAAAACGCCAAAGTTCGATACAACCTCGACTCCACCGCCACCGTTAAAACTCCCGGCGTAGAAAACTGGAAAAGCCTCATCGTCCAGCGAGCACGTTGGGCCAGCAATGGCGCCCAATACGAGAACAAATGGTTTGTACTTTTGTTAGTATCCGTATTTATTTTTTATTGCTATTTGTGTCTTTCTCCTTTTTTGTACTTCTTTTCGCTAATAAGCTGGCAGGGTTTTATCTTGCCCTGGGCTTTTAAATACGCCAGCAGCTATTTTTTCCTTTCCCAAACTGCCATAAAATTTCGAAAAAAAAGGCTGCTTCTGGATTTATGGTGGGTAGAGCCTTTGCATGTTCCCATTACTGTGCTTGCTGCCACTATGGGACAACTTGGTTGGTACCGCTGGAAAGACTAGCCTTTAAAAGCCTCTGTTAGGCAGTTTGGTATCCCGGCTTTCGAATTTAATATCTGGTAAATCCATAACATAAATATTAAAGCGCCAACCCTGGCTGACTCCCACTGGTATCCATTCAAAATCCATTTTCCAGCAGTGTAAAATTCTACTAATATTAAACTTATGCTGAGCAAACTCCCCTTTGCTAAAATCATAACTATTGGTATAGGACAAATCCCAATGGGGGGTGGGGTTTAATTTAAAATTGCTGGAAAAGCTATGCGTCAGATTCTTCCGAAAGGCCGTTTTACTTACCCTTTGGGCCCCATAACTAAAACTGTAATTAAAATTGGCACTCCAGGGCCGCATTTCATATGGGTCCTGGTTTTCAGATACATCCAACTTTAAACCCGAATTAAACTTTCCTGCTAAGGAAAGGGATTTTCTCCAGCCAAAGGAATAATTAATTAAAATCGGACTCACCAATTCATTTTTTAAATCAGCTCCCGCATAATCGTCATATAACCTGTGGGTCATGGCCAGAGAAATAGGCACATATTTCACCACTTCCGAACTGATGTTGGAACTAATATCCGACCAGGGACGCTCGTCCTTTTTTTCAAAATCATAACTTAGCCCTGAGTTTACTTTAAGCACCTGGTAGTTTTTAGAAGCCTCGCCTGTGGTATCACTGGCATCTTTTAATTTTATATCCACATCGTTGCCCAAATTAAATCCCACGCGCTGGGCTTGCTGCTGTTTTAACTGGCCACCCAATCGGGGATGAAGTACAAAATGCCTTACAGAATCGGTTTCCGGGACAAAGGTATAGGAAACACTGGGCCGAACCACATGCCTTATTTTTTGCAAAGGTCCAATGTTAATATTGCCAATGCCGTATAGCTGGGTATTGGCCTCCACGCCTAAGTTGCCATTCAAAAGATTATCTCCAAAATTCCCTTCTCCAAGGTCCACATCGGATTTATAACTTCCATCTTTTCCGATATTGGATTGCAAACTCCAGTAATGGGTGGCCGAGGCAAAAGGGTTTACATTAATGTATTGCAACATGGAGTATTTTGCATTCAGGGATAAACGGTTACGGGCTCCCACAAAGTTATTTCCATCCGCGGGCGATTTTGTCTGTGCCTCAGGGTTTTCCGAACGATATACATTAAAATCACCAGTGTAAGAGTAATTGATTTTTTCATACCAACTGAGATCATTTCCCTCTGGATTTTCAAAATCCCAGTAGTCATTTTCTTCAAGAGGAAACAAGGGGCCGCTAAAAGCAAAGGTGGCATTGGGAAATTCCCTGGTTTGACGCCCAGTAGTAAGGTTAAAATCCTGGCTACCGTTAATATTTAAACGGGCGCGATTCCAATCCAGCATTTGGGTGTAGCCTAATTTGGCATTGGCCGTTTGGTTTATGGCTTCTTCTTCATTTAAAGCTTCCGATAAAATCCGGCGACTGGAAACAAAACGCCCATTTCCTGAAAGACGCTTTTTTCCATCGGGAGTTATTTTATGATCGTGATTAAAAGAAACTTCCCAACCTGAATTTCCCGGATTAAACTCCGATACATAGGCCCGCCCTCCTAGGTTCCCATTTAAAACATTACGTTTATTGTAATTGTATTTGGCGTTCAAATTCGTTTCATCAAAAGTCCCTTTGGCCCCTTCAATTAAGTCTCCCGAAACTGTGAGGTCCATATATTCATTCATACTCCAGTAATAGCCAATATCCTGTATGTAAAAGCCCTGTGCTTGATCCCCTCCCCATTTAGGCCTTAAAAATCCCGAACGCCTTCCTTCGCCCAATGGCATTACAATCATGGGGGCTACTGCTACTGGAACTCCGGCAATGTTCATGACCACCGGCCTTGCCAATACTTTTTTCTTGGGTTCTAAAACCATTCTGCGGGAATAGAAAAAATAATGTTGGTCTTCCAGGTTATCGCAAGTGGAGAAGTCACCCCGGGCAATATGTATTTCACCATCCTTTTGCCGCCTTACTTCAATACCGTTAAACATTTGCCTATCTCTTGAAGTGGTCCCCCAGTATATTTCTCCAATTTGCCGCTTGTGATTGTATTTAAGCCGATAGCCCCATATGGGAGGCTGTGATTTTTCCTGAATGGTGGGCCGGCCTCTGGCTTCCACCATTTCATTTTTGTTATCCAAAAATATGGTATCCGCTTTTAAGGTGGCCCCTTTGTATTTCAAAACCGCCCCATCCAAAAGGGTAAATGACTCACGGGCAATGTTATAGGTAAAATTGCTACTGGACCAGGAGACGGTATCATTTACGGAAGTGGCTTCACCCAAACTGTCCGCTTCCTCTTCAGAAGCTGCGCTATCCGCAGGAATTTCCACATTTAAAGAGTGCAGGCCCTCGCCAAAGGACAAGACACCCCCAAGTGCCAAAATACAAACCCAGCCTATGAAATATTTTAATGCCTTCATTTAATCTGGCACTAAAATAAAATACTGAACTGAATAGGACTACGGGAAGCGTATTTTTTGACTCACATTTGCTTGAGCCGCTCTTCGGGAGTGAGCAGAGTTACCAGGCGGATACCAAAATTGTCATCAATCACCACCACTTCTCCCTTGGCGATGATTTTATTGTTCACAACAAAATCCACCGTCTCACCGGCCAGTCTGTCTAGGGTGACCACGTGCCCGGCCTTGAGTTCAAGGAGTTCGCGGATCTTCATGCGTGTGCGGCCCAGAACCAATTTGATTTCCAAATCCACATCTTGAAGCTGCTCGATATCCAGCTTCTTGCGATTAGAAACCCGGTATTCGCTATTGTACACCATACTTTAATTATATCGCCAAAATAAGCCGATAGCTAAAATTTTTAGCGCATTTTTTGGAAATTATGGCTAGAAGAAGAAATTTAAGCTAAAATAACAGCAGATTCTCGAATCGCTATGGAAAATATTTTAAATCAAATTCAGCTTTTCCCGCTGAGCCAAATGATTTTATGGCTTTTTGTTTTGGGCTGTCTGTACTATGCCTTAAAGTGGTTTAAACTCCCCGACGATTGGGAAGACCGGGAACGAGAGCGCAAAATTTTAATTATGAAAGAAAGGGGTCTTTTCTTATACAGCCGTGAAAAGGAATAATTTCCTATGAACGCTCTTTAACTTTTGGTGCCGGTTTTAATATCGAACCAAAACCTGGCTCCCTTACCCAATTGGCTTTCCAATAACAAATCGCTCTCGTGGGCTCTTACTATTTCTCTGGATATGGGCATTCCCAACCCAGTGCCTTCGGAGTGATTCATAACATCTTCAATTTGGGTGAACTTGTCAAAGACCTTGGGGTGATCTTCCGGATTGATCCCAATGCCATTGTCCTCCACAATAAATCGAACCAGGTCCTGGTTGGTAGATTTTTTTATCCACATGGCTCCAATGTATATGGTTCCTTCATTGGGAGTAAATTTAACTGCATTAGAAACCAAATTTAAAATAACCTGAGTCAGCCTTTCGTAATCCCCAATTACCATGGGAAGATTTTCTTCGACTTCCACTACGAGTTTTTGCTTTTTCTTTTCGCTTAATTTTTTTGCAGATATTACACCACGTTCCACCAAATCCTGTGGAGCAAAGGGGGTAAAGTTAAAGGTCATTTTTCCCGATTCAATTTTAGATAAATCCAAAATGTCATTTACCAATTGCCCCAGGCGGTTTCCTTCATCAAAAATCACCTGATAATACTCTTTTTCTTCTTCCTTGGTTTCTGCAAGACCCTCCAACAAAGTTTCAGAATAGGCTAATATGGAAGCCAGAGGTGTTTTTAATTCGTGGCTCACCATGGAAATAAAATCATCCTTCATTTTATCCAATTCTTTTAAGCGCTCCACTTCCTTGGAAAGAGCTAAATCCTGGCACACACATACCATGCCCGGTTTGCTGGCACCGCTGATATTTAGGGGCGAAGCGGTTATCAGGGTATTTTTTTCCTGATTGTAATGGGTTTTGAAACTTACTTCCACTGGTTCGGGAATGGAATGGGCTTGTATGCTGGCTAACATCTGGCTAAACACCGAGGCCAAAAAATCGGGAAGTACAATAGAGAACACCTGGCCTTGAACCAACTTGGAACGAATTTCAAAAAACTCTTCGGCTTTGCGGTTAAACACCTTGATTTTACCATCTGGATCAAAAGAAATAATGGAATGGGCAATGGAAGCGATAACCCTGTCCACATATTCTTTTGTATCGTGAAGCACCCGGGCTTTATCTTCTAACTGAGTGTGAAATTGATAATTTGAAATCGCCAAGGATGTGTGGTTGGCAATAGTATGTAAGGAAAGACCTGTCACCTCCGAATACGCCGCATAATATTCTCCTAAATCCAGAACAATGGCGCCCATTACTTCATCGCCATGAGTTAAAGGAGCTATTGCTGTTCCCGTATCTTCTTTTTCACCGGGATGTACAGATACATTTCCCCTTCTGCAACTCCAATACATAAGCTCTTCATCAACAGCAGCCACTTTTATTTTAGGATTGTATTGGGCTTCCCCGATTTTTTTAAACTTTTCATCCTGGAACAAAAAAATCTGACAGGAAAAACAATTGATAATTTGGGGAATCACTTCAAAGACCGAATCGATAATGTCTTTGTAGGATTTGGAAACAATAATTTTGCTGGACAATCCCTGAAGGGCGCTTAGCTGGTCAAAGGAATGCCGCAAATCCCGGTTAGCATCCCGCAGCTCCTCCAGTTCTTTAAACGCGCCCTGATCCATAATTCCTTAAATGGCTTGTAGAAAAACGCTGGCCTTGTCGATTTCCGTTTCGGCCTTATTTAATAATTTTTCAAAATCCATATTGTCGAGCTTTAGCTTATTCCAAACCGAATCTTCAACTATTGGAACCTTGTTGTCACCTCCGCTTCCCACTCCCAATCCCCGGCACAATATATCGGCAAGATGAACAATGGATGCCAGCTCTTCGTAAGCTCCAGCACTCAAAGGATAGTGGTGGTATTGTAGAACGGCGGAAAGGTCCTTGGGAAGATTCCATTTAGACGCAATCCAGCCTCCAACATCCTGGTGGGTGACCTTTAATACTTTTAACTCGGCATCTTTTATAAGACAATCGTTTTCCCTTTGGTAGCGAATTACTTTGTTGTATTCCTCTTCTGCGCAAATGTTACATATTACTTTTCCCAGGTCGTGTAACAAACCGCCAATAAAAGCTTCCTCTGTGTATTTTGATTTCATGTTTTCGGCAATCACTTTGGAAATCGCTCCGGTGGCAATAGAGTGCAGCCAAAAAGCCTCTACGTCAAAAAATTGATTCCTTCCTTTTTTAGAAAGAGCATCGAATATAGAAGCCGTAAGTACAATATTTTTTACTGTAGTGAATCCCAATATGACTATGGCATGGGTAATAGTGTTTATCCTTCCTGGGAAACCGTAAAACGCGCTATTCACCAGCTTTAAAGTTTTAGATGTTAAGGACTGGTCCGTGGTAATTGCCTGACCCACTTCACCAGCAGAGGTTCTGGGGTTTTGCATCAAGGTGGTTATTTTAGATACCACTGTGGGAAGAGTGGGTATATCCGTTAAGTTTTCAATTACAGACTTAAGCTGGCTGGCGTTTTCGCTCATTTAGAAGTTCCTGTAATATGAGCTTTAATAGCAGCGTGAATTTTGGCCATTTTAGGATTTGTTAACACGTCCTTGAATCTCCGGGCCAATTCGTCAACCTGGCCAATTTTTTCCTCAAGGCTATCTGCATCGCCTTCTTCTCCGTTTTCCTGAATATAGGCAAACAACACCCCCCAACTTTTTAATCGATCGGCCATAGATTCTTTTAATTCAGCCCCTGCGGCCATTAAAATCTTTCCATCACCGCCCATCAGGGGTTTTCCCAAAACCATTCCATCGGCAATTTCTTGAATAGCAATTTTCTTCATGCACTGAAATTGTATCATAGTTGAGTCATTTTAGCCATTTTGAAAAATTTTAGTTTCCCTTAACCAATTTGGAATCGTAAAATAAGGGAAATAGGAGAAGATTTAGTTTTTTGAATTAACCAGCTTTTTGGGGCTGTTTTAATTTTCCAAGGAGTTCTCAATTTTTTTTAAAGGAAGACCGATAGAATAATGACTCTATGATAAATTCAGCTAAATCTTTTAAATCGATCTTCCCCGCCAAATGGCATTTATTCCTTTTATTATGGGGATTCACACCCTTCAGCATATTTGCCGGGGAATCCGATAATATATATCAGGTTATCCGAAAATCCTTTCCTATCGCTTCCCCCTTAATGATTATTCTAATTGGGTCCTGCATTATTTTAGCGTTGGCTTTGGTGGTTGCCTGGGAAATTTTCAAATCGGATAAACAAAAGAGGGATAAGTTGGATTTGAGCTGGAAAAATTTTAGCGAATTTTCCCGAGCTCGTAATTTGAATCCAGATGAAAATGAATTGTTAAAGGAAATATTGAACCATTCAGAACTAGCCCAGGTAGACATTATTTTTCAGTCTCCCAACATATACGAGGAAAGCTTATCCACTTATATACAGAAAAAAATAGACGCGGGAACCGAATCAACTATTCCCTATGATAGCCTGTACAATCTCAGGCAAAAGATGGGCTACTCACGGATTCCCAATGAAACCCATTTGAGTTCTTCCAGGCAATTAAACGCGGGCATGTGGGTTTCCATAAAAAACATCCGAGGGGAGTACCATAAATGCTTTGTAAAATCCGTCGATGAAAAAAACTGGACCCTGTCTACTAAACAAGGCGGGTTTGGAGAATACAAAACAGATGGCCCTATACATATCTGGCTCATTCGCAATGGGGATGCCGAATATCGAATTGAAACCACAGTACAAAGTGGGCAAAGCAATTTATTGGTATTGGAACACAGCATGAAACTCCACCGCAAGCAATTGCGAAACTGGGTCAGAGTGGATGTTAATTTGCCCTGTAAGGCTGTGGTCCTAAACATACCCGAAACCGCTGATGAAAATGAAAAACCTGCCATTAAAAGAGGCGTTCAGCTAGAAGGCAGAATAACGGATATTAGTGGTGGAGGCATTTGTCTCCGGGTAAAGGCTCCTTTGGAAGCGGGCTCCCAATTAAGCTTAAATTTTGACTTGCCAGGCTCCTCTCTTCGGGGATTGCTCACAGAAGTATTGAGTTCAACACCACCGTTGAATGCGGAGGACACAGCGGTTTGCCGGCTAAAGTTCAAGAATATTGAAACAGCTGTTCAGGAAAAAATTGTCCGCTTTGTTTTTGAAAAAAGCCGCATTGACAGCCAGTTCCGATAAAACAGCCCCCTGGAATTTTTGAGTTTTAGGATTTTTTCCAAAAACTCAAAATTCGATAAAATCAAAATAAGTAAAAACAATTCAAAATCCTGAGCTTCTCAAAAACTAAAAGAAGTTCAATTTTCCCTGCAATTTATGGTACAATTTGAATGGAATAAGTTAGAAAATCGTTCATGCCAAACATCTTAAAAAATTCACCAGAACCGAAGGATGCTTATACGCGCCTATTGTTTAAATGAGGAAAAATTGCATTGGGTAAAATAAGGGACACGACCCTGAGGATACTTAAAGGGGATCCGGTGAGTGTGGGTTTGGATATTGGCAACCACAGCGTTAAAATTGTTTATATAAAACATCACCCCAATGGGCCCATTCTGGAGGGAGCGGGAATTCATGTATTTGCCGAACCCGTTCTGGAAAACGGCGAAATAACCAATAGGGAAGAGCTGCTATACTCCCTTTCCTCTTTAATAAAAAAAACAGATCCCAAGTTAAAATTCAAAGAAGTGAATTTCGGATTATCCTGGTCTTACGGAGTAATTGCGGACAGAATAAAGTTGCGTATAAATGCCGATGAATCTGAAGATGAGCTGATATTAATGGAAGCAAACAGGCGAAGCCCTTTTGATGTGGATGACATACAACTGGATTACAAAATATTAAGCAAGAATACGAACACCGAAGAAATGGAAGTGTTGCTGGTTGCCGCCAAACAAAAACGCATGCAGCCATTTTTAGATGTTATTCGAGAAGCCGGCCTGGACCCCATTAATGTGGATGTGGATACTTTTGCAGTGGCAAACTCCTACTTCTACACGGCAGACCCTCAGGATAAAACAAAGGTAATATGTTTAATTAACATTGGCGAATTCATGACCAATCTCACCTTTATTAAAAACGGGGTTTACCATTCCACCAGAGACATCGCCACTGGAGGCCGATTTTTCGCCCAAACTATCCGCAGGGAATTAGGAGTAAAAGAACTGGATAGCGTTAACATTCTCAAAGGGCGTTACCAGGGAAATATCGAAGAGGAAATTGTTCAAAAGTGCATAGAAAACTGTGCGGAAGAGCTTTCCATTGGAATTGACTTGGCTTTTAGCTATTTCAAATCTTCTGAAAATAACGCGGCTATTGATAAAATTATTATTTGCGGAGGCGGGGCCAGCATCGAAGGACTCCCGGAATTTTTAGCCGACAGACATAACATGGAAGTGGAAATTGGCGATCCGCTGAGCCAAATAAACGCCGACAGTAAAAAATTTCCCACGGCCATTCCCCAGGATGTATCTACCAGCCTTATGGTTGCCACAGGTTTAGCCCTAAGGAAGTTCCCATGAAACAGTTTATTGAAATAAATCTGCTTCCTGTGGAAGATAGGAAAATAAAAAAAGATTATTCCTATTTGCTGGATATAAAAGTTGTTTTGCCCACTGTTAGCTTAATTGTGATATTCGCCCTCACAAACATTATGTCTTCCATTAACAAAAACAAGTTTGAAGAACAAAGGGAGGTTTTAGCCAAGCTGGATGAAGATATTAACAACAGAATAATAATCAGCAATAACATTAAAAAACTCGACGAAATTCTCAAAGAAAAGCAGGCGAAAAACAATTCCCTGAAAAGCATTAGCTTTAACAAGCAATTATGGGTGCGGATTTTGGAAGGAGCTAACAAAGCCCTTCCGGTAAATTCGTGGTTAATGTCCATTACCCAAAACGCCGCTATGGATTCATCCTTACAATTAAAAGGAAGCACCTTTTTGTTTAGCGAAGTGGCGCAATACATGATAGAGTTAGGAAAAAATGATTTTTTCACGCAAATTTCTCTGGAGTCTGTGGAAGTGGACCCTATTCGAAATAACGACGCCTTTAATTTCACGCTAAACATAAGCTTAAACCTGTCTCTGGGCGCGAACAACCCCGTAAACCCAAGAGGAAAACTGGAATCATGAAAAAGCTGAGCACCAAATCCTGGCTTTGGATTTACGCAATCGGCTGCTTCGCCTTTTGTCTCTATTACAGCTTTGATTTTTATACCGGGTCTTACTCAGTTAACAAGGACAATGTAATCCAACTGGAACAGGAAATTGATATTAAAAAAAATCAATTAGCCAGAATCTTAGCGCAAAACCAGAGGAAAGGCGCGCTTGAATTGGAAATCGCCCAGGCCACCGAAGAGTTTAAAATTTTAAAAGAGATGTTTCCAGACAAGGACTACCTTCCAAAACGCCTGCAAGATTTAACCAAAGCCTGCCGCCAGGCCGGCGTCATCCCTATACATTTCAGACCCATGGAAGGCTTGGAAAAAGAATTTTATATGGAAAATTTTTATGAAATTAAAATAACATCCGGCTACCATGGGCTAGGCAGATTTTTTGCCGAAATTGCCAATTTTAAATACCCCACAGGTATATCCAGCGTTTTAATCAATCAAAATCCAAAAATAATGAATAACCCCAATCCTGAGGAACTGCAGGATGAAAGCCATACTACAGTAACCCAATTCATTTTCAAAACCTTTACATCCAAGCAATGAAGTTTTTAATTACAGTACTATTTAGTCTTTTGACTTTTTCTTTTTCGGAAAGTCCATCCGAATTAAAAGAGATTGTGATTCAAAATTCCAAATCCAAGCTGGATGTTCATTTTGTCTTTGCCAACGGAAACTTGCCCAAGTTTTTTCAGAAAGTAAACCCTAAAACAAATCAATGGATAGTGGGTCTTTTAAACACAACTCATCAAGGCAAGGAAAACAATTTAGATATTTCCGAGGACATCCCTGTTTTTAACAAGGCCGAATTTCAGATTACAAAGAGAAAAGGGAAGCAAGGGGTAAGGGAATTTTTAGAAATACATTTTCAATTGGGAAAAACTGAAAAAAGCCCTGAATTTAAATTCAAAAAAGATGGGGAAAGGGAAATAACTTTTACTTGGGTGGAAAAATTTAAGCCTCAGTCCAAGTGGAAGGTATTTCCAGCAACATCCCCCATTGCAGCCCCACAGGCCAAGGCTGTGGAGGAAGCTAAATCAAAAACGCTGGAAACTGAACCTGCCCTCGAAGAAGTACTGGGAACAAAATCGGCCTTTGAAATGGGGGCCGTTATTGACGGGGAAAACCAAAATAAAAAAACCACCTTTTCCCCCATTCCAAAACCAAAGCAAGTCGTGGTCTTAAAAAAAGGCGCGAAAATTTACCAGCGAAATACCGTACACTCCAAGTTTATTCGGGATGCTGAGGTTGGAGAAGAGTTTGAACAAGTAGATGAAACACCTGTGTTTTCAGGAATATTGCTCAACGGGAATACCGCATACATACATAAGGAAAAAATCAAGTTAGTGGCCAAACTAACCAAGTCTGACAAACAAAAAATCAAAGAGGCCTTTCACCAAGCAGATCAAGCAAAGCTGGAAAAAGAGAAACAAAAAAAATTAGCCGAAGAAAAACGGCTTGCGGAGCAAAGACAAAAAGAAGAAGCCGAGAAAAAGAAGTTGGAAGAAGCCAAGAGATTAAAGGAGGCGGCTGAACTAAAAAGGATAGCAGAAGAGAAAAGAAAAAAAGAAGAGGAAGAAAAACGCCTTGCGGAGGAAAAAAGGGCCCGGGCGGAACAACTGCGCAAACAAAGGGAAGAAGAACAACGTCAGGCCGAATTGGTTCGGCTCGAACAAGAAAACCAAATGGCTATAATGCTAGCCAAAGAGCAAAGAGAAAAAGAGTTGCAAGCCCAACAAAACAATTTAAAAAACCAAGTGATTGTTTATTCCAGTTTTGGTAGACGAGATCCTTTTATCCCTGTAATACAGTCTAAAATAGATGAAGGCGATTTTAACATCGATCAAATGCAACTTGTGGGAATCATTTGGGACCCCAAAGATCCGCTAGCCGTATTGGAACACCGAATGGAACCGGGAATTTCTATTACCTTAAGAAGTGGCGACAAAATTTCCAATGGAAAGGTTACTAACATTTCCCATGAAAAAGTCACTTTTGAAATATTAGAATTCGGTGTGTTCCGCAGTTACACTTTAAAATTGAGCCAAAAAGAAAAGTAGGTCGCCTATGAAAATCCAATCCTTTATTAATTATCTGGGAACATTGATTCTCATAACATTGGGCCTGACCTTCTCCCAAATCAAAGAAACACCTTTGGTTGAAGACGAAACTTCTGTTTCTAACGGCACCAACGATGTGCGCAAAAGAGATTTTTATTTTCCCAACCTGGATATTCGTTCTGCTTTTAAAGCTATTTCATCGGCAGCTGGCGTGGATATTGTTTTATCCCCTAACATCAAAGGCAACGTCACTTTAAACCTAACATCCAAAACCTGGCAACAGGCTGTGGAAATTTTATGCCAAATGTTCAACCTCCACTACAACATCGAAAAGGAATACATATATGTGCAAACCTTTTCGGATTATAACGCCACCGCCAAGGAAGTTAAGTTGGAGCGGCAGATTATTAAAATCAAACACACCAAAGTAAAAGATTTGGAAGAGGCCATTAAAGGGCTATTATCCGAAAGAGGAACTGTCACTATTCTGGAAAACTCCAACACAGCCATTATTAAAGACTTGCCCAGCAAAGTTGAGGAAATCAGAGGATCCATTGAAAAATTGGATGTGGAAACTTTTCAAATTCACATTCAGGCCCAAATCATAGAAGTGAACTCCCAGGACGCTATGGAAATGGGTGTCAATTGGGGTTATGGGGATGGAGTTCCTTTTTCGGGAGACCCTCCGCCGGTAGATGCGAGTGGAGCCCAGGTGGTCCAGGAATTTCTACTGGGAAAATCTTCTCCCGGAGCAATAGCAAATCCCAGTGCTTCTTTAATCTTTGGAATTTTAGATGGCAAGATGAAACTAGGCATTGAAAACTTGCTCACCGAGGGTAAGGGAGAAATAATTGCCAAACCTCAAATCACCACCCTGGATAACACCGAAGCCCGCATTTTTATTGGGGAAAAACGCCCTTACAACCAATTAGACCAGAACCTGAACTCCACCGTGGTTTTTGTAGAAGCGGGAATTGAATTAATAGTTACCCCACACCTTACCAATGATAAGCGCATTATTTTGGATTTGGCGCCTCAAAAAAGCGATGCCCGGACAGACGCCATAACCCGAGGCCCTATTGTAAACTCCACCGAAGCTAAAACCACCGTTATTGTGGAAGATGGCCAAACAGTGGTGATTGGAGGACTCACTTCCAAAAACGAGCAGAAAACAGAATCAGGATTTCCTATTTTAAAGGACATTCCCATTTTGGGATATTTCTTTAAATACACCAAAAAAGAAGTCATAAAGCAGGATTTAATCATTTTTATCACCCCTCATATTATTCAAAATCCTGGTAGCAGTACCAAAGTGGCCAGTCCCACAGGAGCACCCACGGTAAAAATGGTTACCCCTGCCTCTTCGGGAAATAATGTGCAGTTGGGAGATGGCTACTCCACAAGCACCCCAGCTGCCAACAACCCACCCAAGGAAATGGACGACGCTGCCATAGGGGACTTTCTCAATGAAATAGGCAATTAGAACCTTCCCTACCCCTCAAAAGCTTTCTAAAGAACCCATCCGCCCAACCCATGCAATTTGGGCGGAATTATTATAACTTTGCTTTTTTTTAAAGAACAAA
The DNA here is from genome assembly GCA_050294405.1 of Fibrobacteria bacterium. Classification (GTDB taxonomy): domain Bacteria; phylum Fibrobacterota; class Fibrobacteria; order UBA11236; family JADFYW01; genus JBNKOC01. Next base: position 29,306 of record JBNKOC010000023.1, read on the forward strand.
GTTAAGGGATTTTCAAAGTGAAAAATTCTCACCATTGCAACCAATTGACTGCTGCCAACGAAGGGCAAAGCGTTTCTCTTCGTGGCTGGATTGACCGTCGCCGCGATCATGGTGGCGTTATTTTTATCGACCTTAGAGACCGGGAAGGCAGAACCCAGGTGGTGTTCAGTCCCGATGTAAATAAAGAAATGCACGCCAAGGCAGAAAGCCTTAGAAATGAATATGTAATTTTTATCACAGGCAAAGTGAGCAAACGCCCCGATGGCATGGTAAATCCCAAGTTGGCTACGGGGGAGATAGAAGTGTACGCCGACAGCCTTGAAGTTTTAAACGTGAGTGCCACGCCTCCCATTGCCATTAACGAGCTTTCCGATGAAGCCGTGGAAAACGAAGATGTGCGCTTTCGCTATCGCTATCTGGATTTAAGGCGCCCCCGGGAGCAGCGTTTTATACGCCTTAAAAGCAAATTTATGCACGCCTGGCGAAACGCCCTGGTAGACGACGGTTTTGATGAAATTGAAACTCCCATCTTAATGAAAAGCACCCCAGAAGGGGCTCGCGACTTTTTAGTCCCCAGCCGTTTACATGCAGGCAGCTTTTACGCCCTACCCCAAAGTCCCCAAACTTACAAGCAGCTTTTGATGATTGCTGGCTTTGAAAAATATTTCCAAATTGCCAAATGTTTTCGAGATGAAGACTTTAGAGCAGACAGGCAACCTGAGTTTTTACAAATCGATTGTGAAATTTCCTTTGCGGATTGTGAAGTGATTTACGAAACCTTCGAAAAAGCCACGGCAAAAGTTTTAAAACAAGTTTGGGACTACGATATCGAACTGCCACTCCAGCGTCTTCCTTATAAAGAAGCCATGTTAAAGTATGGAAGCGACAAACCAGATTTGCGTTTTGACCTGCCCATTAGCGATGTATCTGATATTGCCAAAGACTGCGGCTTTAAAGTTTTTCGCGATGCTGTGGAATCTGGGGGCGTAGTCCGGGGAATGGCAGCCACTGGTTGTATTGACTTTACCCGAAAAAACATTGATGACTTAACTGAGTTTGTGGGCCGCTACGGCTCTAAAGGCTTGGTTTGGATGCGTTACAAGGAAGACGGCATTGAAACCCAAGTGGCAAAGTTTTTTAAAGAAGGCGAAATTGAAGCCTTAAGCGAAAAAGTAGGGGGAAAACCCGGCGACCTTCTTTTCTTTGTGGCCGGTAAAGAAAGCATGGCTGCTAACGCCATGGGACATCTTCGCAATGAAATCGCACGCATGAAAAACTTAACAGAAGGAAAACCCCACAAATTCTTATGGGTTGTGGATTTCCCCATGTTTGAATATAGCGAAGAAGAAAAACGCTATATGTCCATGCACCATCCTTTTACCTCTCCACGTGACGAGGATTTTGAATTGCTTAAATCCGGCAGACAGGCAGAAGTGCTTTCCAAAGCTTACGATTTGGTGATGAACGGGGTGGAAATTGGCGGTGGGTCTATTAGAATTCACAATGCCGAAACACAAAAAGAAGTGTTTAAGCTTCTGGGATTATCGGATGAAGAAGTGGAAAATAAGTTTGGATATTTTGTGGACGCCTTTAAATACGGTGCCCCCCCCCATGGAGGCATTGCCTTTGGCGTGGACAGATTTCTGGCTACCATGGAAAATCGCTCGAGTATCCGGGACTTTATCCCCTTCCCCAAAAACAGCTCAGGCAGCTCCGTTATGGAAAACAGCCCGAGCCAGGTGGATGCCGAACAATTGCAGGAGCTTCACATAAACACGGTGGTTAAAAAATAAACTTCATAAACAAAATGAAGTCGATTGACGAGCCCCGGGATTTGGTTTAATTTATAGGCATTAAAGGAGACCTTATGGCTTATTTGATGAGATTATTACTGTGTTCCTCGGCGATTTTTATGCTATCCATGGGCCTATCTGGCTGCGCAGGGGGTAAATCCTCAAAAAGTGGATCTGCCGCAGACGCTATGGAATCGGCTCCGGAATCCAGCTCGAAGCTGGAAGAAGCCAAGCAAAACGCCGAATCTGCTGAATGGGAAGCTCATCGTTTAAGGGAAGAGCTGCACAGAAAAAAAAACTCTAAAAAACCCGCAGAATAATTCCTAACCCAAATCAACATTGAATTTGATTCCTTTTAGGTGTTCACAATTTATTTCAGGGGCTATCCTAATGGGGCTCCTGATTTTTATCGGCTGCGCCAAAAAACCCAAGGACGACGAATTAAACCGTCTGGAAAATGCCAGGGAAGCTGCGGAGTCTGCAGAAGCCGAACTGGAAGCCACTAAAAAAGAGCGTATGGCGCTTGAAAAAGAAGTGGAAGCCAAAGAAAAAGAACTGGAAACTAAACAGTCCGAATCGGAAAAATTAAAACAGGAACAATAGGCCCTTAACCAAAAAATCAATTTGAGCTCAACCTCCCAGAAATTTCCCTTTCAGCGCGAAATAGAAATAAACGACAACGAACAGATTCAATTTTCTGGACACGGAGAAAAAAATTTCCTGCCCATTGAAAATGAATTTGGAGTTAAAATCCAAACCCGGGAAGGCTTTGTTCAAATCAAAGCCCACGACGAATTGTCTCTGGGCTCAGCACTCAGTGCTTTTATGCGCCTTCGAAAAATGCTGCAAAAGGGAAATAGAGAAATCAGCCCTCAAATGATTCCTTTTATTTTAAGAGGGCAAGGGACTTCCTCATCCAGTAATGGAGAGCCAACTGAAGTTATCGATAGAGCCATTGATGCCCCCATTATTTTAGACAGATACGACAAGCCTATTTATCCCAGAACTCCTGGCCAGGCTGTTTTGGTGGATTCCATCCACAACAACCATATTACTTTAGCTACAGGTCCTGCGGGTACAGGCAAAACCTTTATTGCCATGGCCATGGCCGTTTCCTATTTAAAACAAAAAAGAGTACGGAAAATAATTTTGGTGCGACCTGCTGTGGAATCCGGGGAAAACCTGGGTTTTTTGCCCGGGGATTTGGGAGAAAAAATCGCCCCTTACATGACCCCATTGTACGATGCCATCAATATGCTTTTAAGCCCTGAAACTGTAAGATCGCTCACTCAAAATAATGAATTTGAAGTGGCTCCTTTGGCATACATGAGGGGCCGCACGCTCAACAACAGCTTTATTATTTTGGACGAAGCTCAAAATACATCTGTCATGCAAATGAAAATGTTTTTAACACGTGTGGGAGTGGAAAGCAAGATTGTAGTAGCAGGAGATGAAACCCAAAAAGACCTTCCCAAAAATATGATTTCCGGCCTCCAGCATGCCTGTGAGATTTTAAAAAATATCAAAGGAATAAATCATGTGCCCATGGGAGTGGCCGATGTGGTACGCCATCAGATAGTGCGGGATATCATTGAGGCTTACGAGGATAATTCTTCTCATAAAGAGGGAAAAGCCTAATTTTTTTCCTGAAAAATTAATTTGAAATCTTGATCAGAATGAAAAGCTAACTTATATTGTCTCTCCGATTTTAAGGCAATTATGCAAGAGAATTTTTTTACAAAAATTAATTATCTGGGAATACTCATTGGAGTGTTGGCTTTGGTAATAGGTTTTTTTGCATTGTCACGTCCTCCGGTAACCGGGTTTATGACAATGACATTCGCTCCCATTCTTTTAACTATTGCCTATTGTGTGATTTTTCCTCTGGCTATTATGCTAAGGGGTAGTAAAAAGGAGAGTGAATAGGTTTTAATCCGGGCGCTTAGCTCAGCTGGTTCAGAGCATCTGCCTTACAAGCAGAGGGTCGCAAGTTCAAATCTTGCAGCGCCCAGATAAATTTTCCGGAGTGGTAGCTCAATTGGTTAGAGTACCAGCCTGTCACGCTGGGGGTTGCGAGTTCAAGTCTCGTCCATTCCGCCATTAATTTTTAAAGCCTCCCATTTGGGAGGCTTTTTTGCTTTTCAAGCCAAAATCCCTATTGTACAATTTAGCCATTAGAACTTTTTTAGAAATTTTAAGAAAGGGAACCTCCATGAAATGGAAAAAAATTTCTGCCCTAATTATGGCAATGGGGCTTTTAATGACCATCTCCTGTACAAAACACCCCTCCCCGGCTCAAATGAGCGATTTAGAAGCCGCAGAAAATGCAGCAGATGCAGCACAAAGACAGCTCTCCAGTTTGGAATCCGAATACAACCAATTGCAAGCTGAGTTAGAAAGAGAAAAGTCTCTCTTAAGCCAGAACGAATCGGAAAAAGCAGTTGTACTGGAAAAACTATCTAAATAGGAGCGCCCATGTATATTAAATCAGGCATGTTAATTACGTTACTCTGCCTCAATGCAATGGGGCAGGAAAAAATGACCATGGAAGAGTACCAGCAGCGCTACCAGGCAGCAAAAGAAAGAGAAGCTGCGGCTCTGCCTAGAATAGCCCAGCTTAAAACCCTGATCGCAAGCATCAAAGAAGAAATTTCTGATGTTAAGAAACAATCAGAAAGGGTTTGGAATGAAATTTTAGATGCCCTGGGAATTACGCAGCAAGACTACGACAATTTCTTAGATGAAATTGATCAGCTTAAGAGCACAGTGCAAAACTTTGCGTCCCAATATTATGACAACCCGTCAAAATGGGAAAAAGAATTGGGGTTAGCGGAAAAAGAGGCCCGACAATTACGGGAAAATAAAATTGCATACATACCTCGCGTAGAAGAGTTTTTACGGGAACTGGACGAAAGCATAGTGGATTCCAAACAGTCCCTAAATCAAGCCAAAGCTGAAGCCAATACTTCTCAAGTTGGAAGTGATGAATACATAGTGCAGCTTATTCCCGGAGATAGAGATTGCCTTTGGAAAATAGCCCAAAGGCCCGAAATATTTGGAGATGGCTCCCGTTGGCGTGAAATTTACGAAGCCAACCGGGATATTATAAAAAATCCAAATTTGATTTTTCCAGGACAACTGTTAAAAATCCCCCGATAATATTTTTCTAATTGAAGCAAAAAATGGCCTCTGCAGGAGGTCATTTTTTTTGATTGAAAATTATTTTTAGAGTTGTTATTTTTTAACTGCGTTAAGCCAAAACCAAAATTCATTAGCAAATGAATTTTTTATGCAGTTAATCTCAACATCGGGTATTCCTCTGATGCGCTTTAAATCTCATTGGCCTGCCATAAACATTTATGGTTGGCTTAAAAAATATCCAGCTTTTTACATTGCCTTTCCTGCAACCTTGGGATGCGCCTTTTACTTTCTGGATTCCTGGTTTTATCTTCTGAGTTTTGTCGCCATTATTCTTGTTCTTGCTTTAAAGCAATTTTCCCGGGCTTTATTTTCCGCCATTTTTTTTGGGCTTTGGCTGTCTATTTTGCACATGGTTTATCCAAAAAATTTACCACCTCAGCTCCCCCATGTTATGGAAGGTGAAATCACAAAAATCCGCCTTGATTTTCCACGGCATTTGATTTTGAAGTGGAAAAAATGGAATTTGCAAATCCAAAATCCAGATAGTTTATGGCTTAGTGGTCAAAAAATTGGAAATCACATTCAGGCTGTAAACCCTGTTCCCATTGCCATAGAAGCCATGCGAAATCCCGGAGAATTTAATCAAAAGGCCTATTTAAAGGCCTCCAATATTTCTGGAGTTTTTAAAATAGATTCCGCCATTTATACATCCGCGCCTCCACTTTTTAAAAAATCCCTAGGTCGGGTTCAAAATTGGATAGAACATCAGTTAGATAAATATATTTCCACTCCATACTTGCCCCTAGTAAAAGCTTGCATATTGGGAAACCGCAGTTTTCTAAGCCAAAACACGAAATTGCAATTTTCTCAAAGTGGCATGTATCATTTACTAGCCATAAGCGGAATGCACATAGCCATTATTTCCCTGGTATTGCTAAAATTGCTTTGGTTATTGCGGCTGCCTAAAAAAACGGCTTATATATTGACGAGTCTTTTTTTGCTGGCCTATATTTTTATATCCGGGCAGTCCCCTAGTGTTATTCGGGCCAGCCTTATGTTTAGCTTTGCGGCACCTGCTTTCATAAATGGCCAAAGAAGTTACAGTTTTAACTCTTTTTTATTGGCTCTTTCCTGTTGCCTTTTTTGGATTCCCTATCAAATTCAAGCACCCGGGCTTTTACTTTCCTTTTGCGCCACCTTTTTCTTAATCCACTATTTGGGACGGCAATCCCCTAACCCAGTTCCTGCTCATTTAATGGGAAAAGCGCTAAGGGGAATAACATCCACCATAAAAATAAGTTGCTTACTTAGCCTGGCCACCTACCCCCTTTGCGCAACCTTTTTCCATCAGGCGACCCCGATGGCCATATTTGGAAATTGCGTCACTATTATGCTTATGAGTCTTTTGATGTTATCCAGCTCTCTTTGCCTTGTGGCCTCAATATTTTGGCCATTTGGTGCGGAAATTCTAGGCAACAGCGCAGCTTTATTCGCCAATTGGCTTTTGGGTTCTGTGGAAATTATTTCAAATTTGGAATGGAGCCATTTTTATGTTAAAGCTCCCCATATGTTATCCACAACTTGTCTTTTTATCATACTTTTCTGCTGGCCTTATCGAAAACAAGATCACTTTAAAAAAACAATCTTTGGATGTGTCCTTTTACTGGCAGGCTTTTTTTGTTATTGCCAAGGCCAGAAATATTTTAGGGAAGAAGTAGAAATTAGTTTTTTAGATGTGGGACAAGGCGATGCCGTATTCATGGAATTACCGGGAAACTTTAGAGTACTTATCGACGCAGGAAAAGGCAGCTACAACAATGGCAAAGGCAAAAGCGTTATCCTTCCCTTTTTAAAGGAGCGAGGGATTCGCAATATTGACCTGGCCATAATTACCCACTCGGATTTAGATCACTATGGAGGTTTTTTATACTTATCTTCCCAGTTACAGATAAAAAATGTGGCCCAATCTTTTTACCCCAACGATAACCGTACATGGGAAGATTTAAACCAAAATTTCGCGGAGAAAAATATTCCCGTACATCAGCCTTTGTGCGGGGACACATTATATCATTACAAAAAGCTGGTTTTAAAAGTAGAGAGCCCGTGCCGCAACATGGAATATAAAGGAAAAAACAACAACTCCCTGGTGGTTCAATTGTACCATCCCAATGGAAATATATTGCTTACAGGAGATGTTGAGGAAGAAGCGGAAATAAATTTAAGCCAAAGGAACTGGAAAAAGGTACATATTTTAAAACTGGCCCACCACGGCAGCAAAACATCCTCCCACCCCGACTTGTTGGAAAAGCTGCAACCAAACATAAGCATTGTTTCTGCGGGGAGAAAAAACTCCTATGGTTTTCCCCATGAGGCCACCTTGAAAAATCTTGAAAAATTAAAAACCCGGGTTTTAAGCACCCAACAAAAAGGATACATCGCCTTTAAAACCGCAAAAAATTCCAAAAACTGGGAAAGAAGCGATTTGAATCGAAGTTTGAATCCCCCCTTAGAGGAATTTGATTATTATGCCAATAAATGATAGTTTTATGTGATATCATTTCTTTATTTTTTAAATATGTATTCAAACGACCCTTTTCATAACGACGACGCCATCCGAAATATATATGACAAAACCGAAATCCGTCGCAAACCCATAACGGGCATAGTTTCGGGCTACCATGTTCTTCCCTATATTTTAGTGGGGCCCGATAGCCAATCCAGCGATATTTCCATAAAATTAAAAGGGGAAATTCGGGTCAGCCCCAAATTGATTTTTTCCATTAACCCCGATGGCCTAAAATACGAAGATGTATTTGATGAAAGCAAGCTGGAAATGTCCGAAGACATTGTGGGGCGTATTTTTTCTTTCCGCTCTCCCAAGTTCAACAATATGGAAATAAAAGGCGAGCAATTATTTATTGAAAAACACAGCATGCCCCATTCACAGCTTTTGGAAGATGTATTGGACGAGCTCACTCAAAAAGAAATTATTAACACAGGCGTTATTGGTTGCCCTCAAACCAAGTTTTACCCGGTGAGTTTGGAAAAATATATCGCCTCTATACTGGATAAAGAATTTTAAAAGGCCTTCTAAAAATCCCATTAATATTAGAATAACTTAAGGGCAGCTCTAAAAATTAAAACCGGCTTAATTCAGCAAATCCAAAACCCTATCTGTATACCATTGGTGCTCGGGGTTTTTGCCAAAACTGTGCAAATATTTTTTCGCTAACTCTTCGGCCAACCTTGGTTTGTCCAAAGCATAATTCACACTGATTAGATAAATATAAGCCATTAACAAATCATTTGTGGTTTGGTTTTGGGGGTGTTCCACCATTGCTGTCAACCAAACATGGGCCGTAGTAAAGGCGTTTTCCCGCTCAGCTCCCGGCGAAGCGAATTTCGCGGAAAGTATATTTGCCCGAGCCACTTCTATGCTGCGGATTTGAGATTTTTCCTTGGCGATTTCTCTTAAAGTTTTATCATAATATTGCCAGGCATGAAAAGCCGCAACCGTTTCCCGGGGCAAGCTAAAAAAGGATTTGGCATTTGATTTGTGGTAATCTCCCAGTAAGTTACCACGGGTATTTAAGTTTTTGGTAATTCTTTCTTTTTGATCCTGATCCAAAATGCTAAGGATGATTCCCTCTGGCAGTATCACTGTAAAATGTTCCAACCTGGCGCTGGAAAAAAAACATCTGTGGCATACAGCCACTTCATAAAGTTCAAAATCCACGTCATTTTCAATATTGGATTTGGCTTTGTATTGGGGAGTAATTTCGTGTTCTTCCCAGACCAAATCATGCTGGGTCTCATCCACCATGTATCCAATAATTCCCTCAGTATTACACATGGGGCACTTGAGAGAAAGCCTTCTAATGGGGCCCGATCCCATGGCCACGCCAAAATATTTCTTTTTTAATTCTTCAGACTCTTGGGTAAAGGAATCTTCAAACTCGGCCAGATTAGCAAATACGGCAATTTCCTTATGCAATTCTCTGCTTTCAAACTCCTCTTTAAAAGAGGGGGCCATTCCAAAAATAGCGAATATTTTTTGGGAAACCTTAGCCGTTTTAGCAATGTTATGCATAAAACGAAATCCGCTGGCATCGATGGATGTGATTTCTGTTAAATCAAAACAAATATGGTAGTCGTTATTTTCCAACGCCTCAGCCAAAGCCTCTTTCAAAGAAAAACAACCAGGCGTGTCCCAATCACCGGATAAGTGAAAAGTGGTGTAATAACCCTTTTGGCTATGGCTGATTTCCATAGTCCAAGTATAAAAAATCAATCGCCACCAATTAAGAAAAAAGAGCTAATTTTAAAGGAAAGGGGAAAATTTTGGCCATTGCAATTCTAAAAACCAAGCAAATCCAACAGTTGGAATCCATCGCCCAGAGGAAAGGAGAAATCAGCGAAAGCCACATGATTTCCCAGGCTGGTTTTAAAGTTTTTCAATGGACCCATGAGTTTTGCCAAGCTGAAAAAATATCTAATGATAAAATCTGGGTTATTTGCTGCGGAACCGGACACAACGGAGCCGATGGTTTGCAATGCGCCCTATACGCTGCCGAGTTCGGCTACAAAATCCATGTTTATCATGTCCCCGCCAAAAAAAGCTATTCAAAAGAAACGCAAACTTTGCTGCGGCAATTAAAGTCCATGGGTATACATACATACCCGTTGGAAAGGGCAAGCCAATTGAAAATACCCATTCATGCTGGTTTGGTTGTGGATGCCTTACTGGGTAGCGGGCTTTTATCTCCCGCCAAGACTAACTACGCAAAACTATTTTCAAAAATCAACGCACTTAATATTCCAGTTTTATCTGTGGACTTACCTTCTGGAATGCCTTCCGAGGAGCAAAAAGATTGGCCATGTATTAAAGCCACTCAAACTTTTCAATTGGGCGCCGGAAAAATTTCCTGTTTCTTTTTTCCAGGACTCCATTTTTGCGGCGAGATTAAAACCAGCTCCTTATGTTTTTCACCCTGGTTAAAAGAAGTAGAAACCCCGGTTTTAAAATGCGAACTTCTTGAAGAAAAAGACGTCGCCAGGCATTATCAGCCTCCTCAAAAAGAGGGACACAAATACCAAAAGGGAAAAGTCACCATTATTGCAGGCTCAAAGGGAATGCACGGTGCAGCTCTTCTAGCCGCTGAAGCAGCCCTTTCGGCAGGAGCGGGAATGGTTAGGCTTATTGTTCCTCCCAACTTAGCTAACATCGTTCAAAAAAGAATAAAAGAAGTGATTAATGTGGAGCTTAGTGAAATTCCATCTTTAAATGGAAACCACTTTCATCCTGAACATTTACCTCAAATGGAACAATGGATAAAATGGTGCGATAGCTTGATTTTGGGACCTGGTATCAGCAAAGAATATGGCCCTCAGGAATTGGTCCGAAAGATTTTAAAAAAGCATGCGAAAACTGTAGTATTGGATGGTGATGGGATTTTTGCCCTTGAGGGAATTAAAAGCAAAGGTTCCATTAAGGCAAAAGTTACAGCCACACCTCATTCCGGGGAATTCCAAAATATAGGGGGAATGTACCAAACACAAGCTCCTTGGGAATTAGTTAAAAACGCAATCCATATTGCGAAAAAATTTAACATCCATTTGATTTTAAAAGGCCCCACTACTATGTATTCAAGCCCAATGGGGCAAGTACGCATATTGCCCCGCGGTTCCAGTGGTCTTGCCACCGCAGGTTCCGGGGATGTGCTTGCCGGTGCCCTGGGAACCCTCCTTTGCCATTTCCCCGTAGAAAAAGCCTGTGCTATGGCGGTTTCACTGCACAGCGCCGCCTCGATTTTGGAAGAAAAAAAAGTCTCTTCAAGGGGAATCAAGGCGTCTCGGCTTTCCGCTCACTTCGGGCAGGTTTATCAAAATTGGGAAAAAATTCGCCAAGCTTGATTTCCCTCCTATTTCAAAAAAAAATTAAAGAATGCCTTTGAGCTCAAAGGAGTTATATTTAGCCCAATGGAAAGCAAAAACAAACGCATCCGAAAAATAGGGATTTTAGCTTATAAAGAAATGGAGGATGTATTTGAGACCATCGAAAGGATCATCCACTGGACAAGGGAAAACCCCGGAATCTTTGACATTCTGATTTCTGAAGATATTAAGCCGCAAAAATTTCCCAAGCAGTTCCTAAAAACCAATAGCTATTTAAGAAACCATGCCGATTTGATTTTATCTCTGGGGGGAGATGGCACTTTTTTATCCGCCGCCAGATTGGTAATTGGAACAGGAGTTCCCATTTTAGGAGTAAACCTGGGACGCAAAGGCTTTCTAGCAGACGCTTCTCTCACAAAACTTCCCGAAATTTTAGATCAAATACATAAGGGAGAATACAGCCTTCGCAACAGGCTTATGTTAAAAGTGGTTGTATACAATGGCCGAAAGAAAATATTCGAAGATATTGCATTGAATGATATTGTATTCACAGGAAAAATGGGACAAGAGCTTATTGATTTGGAAGTGGAAGTCAACGAAGAGTACCTGACCAACTATTGGGTAGACGGTTTGTTAGTAAGCACTCCCACTGGAAGTACGGCCTACAGCTTGTCTGCAGGAGGGCCCATCCTGCATCCGGCTACAGACAATGTGCTGCTTACGCCTATAAACCCCCAAAGCCTATCTGTTCGGCCCTTGATTTTCCCAGCCCATCACAAGCTAAAAATCAAAAGCAATAACCCTGCAAAAAAATTCGTTAAAATGGTTTCGGACGGAAGGCAAAAAATCCAAATCTTGCCTGCTTACAGCATTCAAATCACCAAGCATAACATCAGCACTTCTATTCTCCGGCTTAAGGGCATGACTTATTTTGAAGCTGTGCGAAAAAAATTAGGCTGGAGCGGGTACCACGGGATAAAATAACATGCTCACAGAATTAAATGTTAAGAATCTGGTTTTAATAGATGAACTACATTTAAAATTCAGTTCAGGTTTTACCGCCATCACCGGAGAAACCGGAGCGGGAAAATCGGTTTTGCTCAACAGCCTTAAAATACTTCAGGGAGAAAAAGCCAAACCATACATTCGTAAGAACGAGGACTTTCTCAAGGTAGAAGCCTGTTTTAACATTCCTAACTCCCCGGAGTTATACAGTTTTCTGGAGGATTTGGAAATTGACACGGACGAGGAAGAATTGATTCTGGAACGGCACGCTCTGGCCACAGGTAAAAACCGTTGCCGCATTAATGGAACCATCGTAAACATAGGGCAATTAAAAAAAGTCTGCGAATACTTATTTACCATACACGGCCAAAACGACCAACAACATTTAAATGCGAAGAACCAGCTTTTGCTTTTAGATCATTTTGCCGGAGCACATGGATTGCGCAATGATTTTACCAAGGCCCACAGCCTTTGGAAAAAAGCACAAAGCGATTTATGGGATTTTAAAGAAGATTTAAAAAACATCAGCCAGCAGCAGGAGTTTTTCGCTTTCCAATACAAAGAATTAAAAGAAGCTAATTTAAAATTAGGCGAAGAAGAAAAAATTGAGCAAACATTAAAAGAATCAGCTTCCATTGAAAAAATCAACAAACATCTTTTAACAGCTCTGGATTGCTTTGAAAATAACGGCAGCAACCTGCCAGATTTAATCAGCCAACTTAAAAAAAGTTTAATGGAGCTTTCCAAATACAGTTCAGAATTTTCCGAAGCGAGCGAAATGGCCGAATCCCTATTTTCGACAATTCCTGAAATACATCGAGCCATTTCTAACTATCAGATTCCCGGTGACTTAAGCCCAGAAAAAATAGACGTGCTCAACGCCACCCTGGCCCGGTGGCAAAAACTAAAGTCCAAATACAAAATGGATATGGAAGGCTTAATTGAGCTCAGAGAAAAGAGGAAAAAAGAATTAGAAACATCAAGGGACAGCTCAGCGCTTTTAAAAGATTTGGAAAACGAGCTCCAATTGCATTTCAAAAGAGTTTTGGAAATCGGCAAAACCCTAAGCGAAAAGCGCAAACAAGGCAGCAAAAAATTTGAAAAAGCTGTAAACGCCAACCTATCCCATTTAGGAATGGCCGGAGCCGAAATTCTTTGCAGTTGGCAAGCTTCTTCAAATTTAAATGCCGATTCAGACGACATTTCTCCTCTGGGATTGGAAAAATTGGATCTACAATTAAGACCCGCAAAAGGTCTCGATTCAAAACCCATTACTCAAATTGCCTCGGGGGGCGAAACTTCCCGAATTATGTTAGCCATTAAAACTGTGCTCAGCCAAAGCGACCCCATCCCCTTATTGGTATTTGATGAAATAGATGCGGGCATTGGCGGCATTACCGGAAATCGGGTGGCCGAAAGCCTGAAAAAAACTTCTGAGCACCATCAGGTTATCGTTATCACTCATTTGCATCAGGTGGCTTCCCAGGCAGAATGGCAAATGCAGGTTGAAAAACAGCTACTCAAAGGGCAAACTCAAACCCAGGTTCGCGAGTTAACTGCCGAAGAGCGCGTACTGGAGCTGGCCCGCATGATGGGTGATTCCAATTCAGAGCAAACCCTTAAACACGCTCAAAAATTACTGGAAGAAAATTTGTAGGCTAAGATTTACCCTGCATCGCTTCTTTTTTATTTTCCAAAACGATGAATTCTTCTAAAAATATCGAAAAAATCAGAACCTCAGCCAGAATTTGGTACAGCATTAAATTGCTTTGCATTGGCGGCACAGTGGCTTGTTTGTTATTGGATAAAAACATAACCGCCGCTATTTTACTTTGCGCCTCCCTTTTTATGGGGTTTCATACCAGCTTTAAACTCAAGCAAGAGGATGTGGAAGCCCCTCTGCAAAAATTTTGGTTTGGGCTATTGGAAAAAACTCTGGGAAACTTGCTCTTTCTCATTTTGTTTTTGCGGATTATCTGGAACCCCGCGGAAGATTTTCCAGCAGTTTTGTGTTTTGGTCTGGTTATCATAACCTTGCGCAATTTGTTTTATCTGTCCTTTTCCATTGGAATGCTCCGCGAGCAAAAGGCGCTACCCCTAAACTCCATATGGGGGAAAATCACCACCACTTCTCTAAACATAACCCTTATCATATACACTCTTCGCATTGAACACTTTCAACTAAAGCTCTGGAAGCTGGAAAAAGATGTGCAAAATCTTTCCAACATTTCCATGGTCATTTCTCTGCTACTGATGTTTGCTACTATCATTGGCTATCTTTATTTTTATTACCGCGACCCCGATCACAGAAAACCCATAAGCGTGGCCACCCAGCTCACCATGAGCCGAATTATCTTAAGCCCCATATTTATCTGGGTATTTTTTTACGACAATAATCTGGAATACCAGGACAATAATCTGATTTTTAAAACAGTGGCCTTAATATTGGTCATCTTTTTTGCAGTGAGCGACGGGTTAGACGGTTACCTGGCACGTAAACTAAAAGAGGTTTCTACCCTGGGAAAATATCTGGACCCGTTTTCAGATAAAATATCCACCATGAGTATTTTTTTGTGTTTCCTGGCCTCAGGTTATGCCACTGTGTGGATGATAGCCCTTATATATTTTAGAGAAGCTACCATAGAAACCCTACGCACTTTAGCTGCAGGTGAGGGCATAGTCATAGATGCCCGCCGTAGCGGAAAATGGAAAACAGGAATTCAGGTGGGAGTCACCATTACCATTTTAACAGGCACCATAGCCGACACGCTGCTTATGAAATGGAGCCTGTACCACAGCCATTGGCTGCCTGTATGGGATTATATACCGCACACTTTAATGTATATAGTCACTGTGATAACTATATTGAGCGGCGTGGATTATATTGTTGCCAATAATAAAGTCCTAAAGCGCTTTATTTAAAAAATTTACAAAGAGGTTTTCGCCAATACGGTAAATCTCCAGCCGGGTAAAATATCCCTGTACTTTCCATCTATGGGAAAGGAAATGTTTATATGGTTCACCACTTTTTGAACAGAGCGAGTAGCGCCCACTCTAAGGCCGATACCCGCGGAGTAATGAAGTTCATCCCATTCAAAATCTTTACGCGTGGGAAACACATCTCCGCCATTTAGAAAAACAGCTAAAGCGGGAACGGCGGTTCCGAATTCCAGATTGGGAAAATAGCGCTGTTCCAATTGCATAAAATAGCGGGCCTGGCCGGAAAAAAAGCGGTTGGGATAGCCACTTAGGCCCTGTTCCCCGCCAAGATATAATTGGGAGCTCAATTCCTTTTCAAAATAATGATACCAGCTGGAGTAAAAATAACTGGAGAGTCTGGGGGTGGGCTTAAATTGGTATTCAAATACATGGGATAAATAACCGTCTTCCAGTGTTTCTGCGCCATCCCAAAAATAACCCAGGCTAGCAGCTGTATTTACAAAATGCATGTTATTCCACGCATTAATGTAAACCAGGCTGTGTTTTAGCTTCCAATCCGAATTATGGGCTCCCGCAAATTTTAAATTTTTATAAATATCCTGAGTGAAACGAAAACCCACATCTATATCTTCGGTCCACTTCACATTGCGGAAATTTTTAACGGTTTTGTATTTGCTTTGGTAATAGGAAAAACTGGCTCCCAATAAAAAATCGCGTCTAAAATCCAGGGCGTATTTATTTTTAAAATCACCGCTAACATAGGGGCTGTTTTGATACAAATTATAATAAGCCAAATAATTTCCATTTTCAGCCTGTTGGTAATTTTCATCCCAGCTAAATTTTCCACTTACATTAAACTTATGGCTGCTGCCAAAGGAACGGGTAACAGAAAGGCTCATACCCAAATCCACAATATCCCGGTATAAAAAAACAGGCAAAGTGCTGGGCAGCGAATCTTCCATCCAGAATACTTTAATAGCTTCTTTAGCCTGCATTTTTCGCTCAGCTTCGCCGGGATCATCTGCATCGGCATAGTAATATCGATTGCTTTTAAGACCCAATCCACTGATATTATAAGCCCATTTCTGTTTTTTGGACAAAAGGGGCAAGCCTAAATAATATTCGTATTCATAACCATCGGTGGAAAGCCCGCCTCTTCCACTTAGTTTGAAATTATTTTTAATAAAAGCTTTGTTTTCGTAAATGGCCGAAACGGTGTTTCTATCAATGGTATGGGTATAAAATGCACCAATTTTTTGGCCGCCGCCCATAAGATTGCTTTCCAAAAGCCCAAACCAATACTCCCATTCCTGGGCAGGTTTTTGCAGCCCAATTCCAGGGGTAGTAGAAAACTGATCAAAGGTATGCACCACAATGGAGGCTTCATTTTTATCACTTACCAACACTTCAATAATGGCATCCGCCAGAAATTCTTCAGAGCGCAATTTTTTTTCACTTTCCATTAAGTCTTCTTTGTCCACTTGCTGGCCTTTGGATACCAGCAGTCTTTTGGAAATGGTTTTCTGCTTGGATTTAATATGGAGTTTGTTACCCAATTCAAACACATCCTCTTCTATTGGAGTGTTTACCTTAGAACCTTCAAAGGCATCGTAGGTCACAATTTTTATATCTATCAGGGTGGCCTTAAAGTCTTCGGGAAGTTTACTGGCCAACACAGCCCCAGGAGTTTGGGTAAAGCTTCTGTTAGAGCCAAAGGCCGGATTTATCCAAAGGAAAGATAAACACAGAAAAAGAGCCCCAATTTTTTTTTGAAATTTCAGAATTGCGATGGGAGGTAAAATCAAATAAAAATTCCTGTTAAAATTGAATCTCCATAAATTAAAAAAACGCCTTCCCAAAAACATAATTTAGAGCTGCCCTTAAGAGGAAATGAGAAAGCCAATCTATAAGCCGGGTTCTGTCGTGGATGATCATCCATCTAGGCCATATTTTGCAACATGGCTCAAGCTACCTACCCGAAAATCAAGGGAGACGAGCCGCCTCTCATCAGTTGCCTGATTCTTTCCCTATTTGGTATTGCACCGGATGGGGTTTACCCTGCCCCGGCCCTCACGGGTCGGGCGGTGAGCTCTTACCTCGCCATTTCACCCTTACCCCCAAAGGGGGCGGTATATTTTCTGTGGCACTTTCCTCCCGTCACCGGGACTGGCCATTAACCAGCATCCTGCTCTATGGTGCCCGGACTTTCCTCTGGCCCCAAAAGAAACCAGCGATCATCCGATTGACTTACTCGAAATGCAATATACTAAAACTTGGAAAGCCCAGTTAATTCAAGGATTTTAAAGCCAGTTTCATTTTTTCCAGAGTTTGATTTAAAATTTCTTCGCTGTGGGCCGTGCCCACAAAAAGGGCTTCAAACTGGGAAGGCGGCAACAAAATGCCCTGGGCCAGATTGGCTCTGAACCATTTTGCAAAAAGTTCCGTATCCGAAGAAGTGGCTGTTTTGTAGTCCACCACGTTTTCCGAAGTAAAAAACACAGTTAACATGCTGCCTACTCTATTGAGGCAAAAGGGAATAGAGCTTTCTTTTAATATAGACTCCAAACCATCGGCTAAAAATTTCGCTTTGCTTTCCAGATTTTCATAAAAACCAGGCTTGCTAATTTCATTTAGTGCAGCCAATCCTGCGGCAGTGGCTAAAGGATTTCCGGATAAAGTTCCCGCCTGGTAAACCGGTCCGGCAGGGCTTAGTTTTTCCATAATTTCCCGTTTGCCCCCGTAGGCGCCTACCGGCAAACCGCCTCCAATAATTTTACCCATAGTGGTCAAATCCGGTTTTATGTTATATAAGCCTTGAGCTCCCTGAAGGCTTACCCTGAATCCGCTCATTACTTCGTCCATAATAAAAACAGCTTCGTAGTCATCGCATAACTTGCGAAGGCCTTCTAAAAAGCCAAGAGCCGGAACCACAACTCCCATGTTACCA
Source organism: Fibrobacteria bacterium (assembly GCA_050294405.1). GTDB lineage: Bacteria > Fibrobacterota > Fibrobacteria > UBA11236 > JADFYW01 > JBNKOC01. The sequence goes on from JBNKOC010000023.1 coordinate 47,027, forward strand.
GGAACGCCTTCTACAATGAGGCCGGCAATGTTATCGGGGTATTTTTCAAAAAGGGCTTTTACCGAATCCAAATCATTATAATCGGCCAATAAGGTATCTTGGGCTGTTCCTTTTGTAACTCCTGGGCTTGAAGGTTGGCCAAAGGTTAAAGCCCCCGAACCCGCTTCAATTAAAAAGCTGTCGCCATGGCCATGGTAACATCCCCTAAACTTTATAATCAAATCTTTGCCGGTATACCCCCGGGCAAGTCTCACGGCACTCATGGTGGCTTCGGTTCCAGAATTTACCAGGCGAACCATTTCCATGCTGGGAACTATCTCACAAATTTTTTCGGCAATGTTTATTTCCGCTTCAGTAGAAGCCCCGAAACTCATGCCTTTTTTAGCAGCTTCTAAAACTGCTTTTTTTACAGAAGGATGGTTGTGGCCAAAAATCATGGGCCCCCAAGAGCCGATAAAATCAATGTGTTCTTTGCCCTCATTATCATAAACATAAGGTCCGTTTGCCCGGGACACAAAAATGGGAGCGCCTCCCACGGAAGCAAAAGCGCGCACAGGAGAATTCACTCCTCCAGGAATAAATTTTTTTGCTTTTTCGAATAATGCCTCAGACATAAAAACCACCTTTCAAATCTTATTTTTCTTCTTTAGCTAAATTTAAAAAGCTTTTAAGGGCTTTTTCCAGCTCTCCCATTTTGCAAATTTGTCCAGGAACCACTCCTAGCTTTTGAAGGGCTTCCGCAGAGGAGTCTCCCAGAGCAATGGTATATTTTGCCTCTAACTTTTTTTTCTCCTCATGGGGAAAAACCTCTTTTAGCCAATCCCACAGATTTTCCACAGTGCTGCCCGAGCTAAAAAGCAAAATTTGGATATTTACAAACTCTGCAGCTAACATTTTTTTGGAAACATCATTTAGGCAGGGTTCGTACAGAGGAAAGTTTTCCAGCTCAATACCCTTTGTGGCAAACTCCACGGGTTTTAGCCTGGTTTTAAGAGAGCAGGGATGAAGCCAATTTTCCATTCCGGAAGGGCTGTATTCTTTTAAAAAACCTTCAATGCTGTTTTCTTCCGAACCAAATTTAAAAGGCAGGCCAAGCTTTTCTGCTTTTTTCTCTACAGCAGCACTTAAACTGTAAACACTATGACCCCTAAACTTTTCAGCCAAAGGCAAAGAATAAAATTGGGAAATGGCAGATGGGCTGCTAAAAAAAATCCCATCGTATTTTTTAGCCAGCAATGGCTTTAAAGAAATATTATCCAACAAGCGGCTTTCTACAAGGGGGATGTTAATGGCTTTAAAGCCGCAAGACTCAATAACATGCTCCCAGTTTTGAGCCTGCTCCGGGGGACGGGGGTTTAATACCAAAGGGGCATTGGCCATGTAATCATTTATCGGGTTCTAATAAGGCGTGTTCTGGCAAATCCTTTGGAAGGGGGATATCTCTGTCCTTACATTCGGCCATCATATCATCTGAAACCGAGCGAAGCAATTGCTCCAAATCATCGTGGTCAGCCTCCCGTTCCAAGCGAACCACCTCTTTTTTCTTTAAATCTCCAATTAAGGCGGCCATGCGAAAGGCCTCTCCATTGGAATAAATATGGCAGGCCATGGGCACTTTGCAACCTCCGCCCACTTCGGCCATAAACTGCCGTTCCATTAGTACACAGGCTTCGGTAATGGGGTCGTTTATACTTTTAACCAGGGCAATGGATTCTGTATCTAATCTTCTGCATTCCAGGGCCAACGCGCCTTGGCCAATGGCCGGAATCAAGCTGTCAAAAGAAAACTTTGAACTTATTTTATCCGCCATTCCCAAACGCTTCATTCCCGCAGCAGCTAAAATAATTCCCGCTAGCTCTCCGGACTCTACTTTGTTAATACGGGTATCCAGGTTTCCCCTAATGGCTATGTATTCCAAATCATCCCGCAATTGCTGAAGCTGCACTATTCTGCGTGGGGAACCCGTTCCCACTTTGGAGCCTTTTGGCAAGTCCATAAATTTTTTACCGTTGCCAATCCATACATCCCGCGAATCTTCCCGTTCGGGAAAGCATACCAGCGCCAAATCCTCGGGTTGGTTTTCCGGCACATCTTTTAGTGAATGGACGGCCACATCAATTTCCTTATCCATAAGAGCTATTTGCAGTTCCTTTACAAATACTCCAAGGCCGGCGAATTTATCCAAACGGGTTTTTTGATCCAAATCGCCAGTGGTTTTCACAATTTTGTGCTCCACTTCCAAATTGGGATTTAGTTCTTTAATTCTGTCTATGGCCCATAAAGTCTGAGTTACAGCCAACTGGCTTCCTCTGCTGCCCACTATTAATTTGTTTTTCATGAATTTTTTATGTTAATGACTTTTTTCCACAATAATGGCGTGTTGGCCATTTTCCAATTGTTGCTGACTTAAAACCTTTTGGCCTTCTGCCTTTAAAGACTCGGGTACATTTTTAATAGGGTCCCCATCATCTAAGATAACTTTTAATTTTTCGCCCACAGACATTTTGGACAATTGCACTTTTGTTTTCACAAAATTAATGGGGCATTTCACCCCTGTTAAATTTAATGTGAGCGCAATGTCATCCTCAGAACTCTCTTTATTGCCCTCTGCTTCTGTGGATGTTTTACTTTCATTTTGAAAAGCACCCATTAAGGCATGCCAGGCCAAGGTGGCGCACTTCACACGGGCGGGATACTCTTTAACACCTTCAAAAAGAGACAGCTTTCCCAAATGATTTTCACCCTTTAATACATCGCCTTCGCCTTTTACCATTTGGTGGAATTCCTGGAAAACAGTTTCCAACTCTGGCACAGACTTGCCTTTGGCAAAACCGGTCATTATGGAAGAACTGGCCTTGCTAATAGCGCAGCCTGAACCCTGAAAACTCACATCCTCCACTACTTTTTCGGGATTCATTTTTACGTACACTGTGATGTTATCACCGCAAAGAGGGTTGTGTCCATTGCATTGGTGGGTCGCATCCTCCAGCACTTTAAAATTGCGCGGAGTTTTATTGTGGTCCAATATTATTTGCTGATATAATTCGCTGGAAAAGGCCATAATTTGTGTTTACATTCCCGGGATTTTTAAACCTGAGGTGAGCCCGCCCAATTTGGACTGGGATTCCCCATCAATTTGATTTTTTACATTTGTGTAAGCGGCCATAATTAAGTCTTCCAGAGCCTCAATATCATCTGGATCTACAACCTCAGGAGCCAATTGAATACTCTGCATTTCGCTTTTTCCGTTCATGGTGATTTTTACCATGCCGCCGCCTGCTTCCGCTTCAAAAATTTTTTCTTCTAGCTCGGCCTGCACCCTTGCCATTTGGCTTTGCAGTTTCTGCATGTCTTTCATCATTTTTTGCATGTTCATAATAAGCTCCTATGCCACTTCAATTAATCTATAAACTCAGCTTCAAATTTATCAAATATGTATTTGATAATGGGTTCTTTTTCCATTATTTCTTTATGGTATTCTTCCCGGTTCTTAAATGAATTCAAATCAAGCCCCTGGCCCTGTTTTTTATCTTCCTCTTCAGAAAATTCGGCCTTTATTTCCAGGTTAAACTCCGGCGGGTGCTCAAATTTTGAGTCCAGAAAGAGTTTCAAATCTTTAAGACAGCCCCTGTCCGACTGGATAATCCGCATAAAAGAGGGGTTTGTGATGACCAATTCCACCCGCTTTGCCTGGGCTTTATCCCACTCTGCCCTAGAATCCGTAAATCGGTTGCCAAAAAGAGGCTGTACCTGAATGAGCTCTCCCACCAGTTCGTTCCATCTCTCACACATTTCCCTTAAGTTGGAAAGGGAGCTCACAAAGGAAATAGAAGGATCCGGTTCTTCTTCCTCTTCATAATCTTCCTCTTCAGGTCTTGGTGCGTCTTTTACCGCCGTTGGACTGTAATAATCTTCTGGACTGCTTTGCGTTAACTCTCCGTATTTGGGAGGAGGTGGAGATAAGGGAGCGGGAACTTCTTCGAAATCCTGGGGAATAGCTTCGGACTTTGGCTCTGGGGCCAATTCTTCTATGAGCTTGGAGTCAGATCCTTTTTTTTTTTCTTCGGGGCTTTCCCCGGTTAAGTTGCTTTTTAGCAGCTGAGAAATCTGGACTAGTCCATCCAGACTGGCCATTTTAGCCACCCCCATTTCCAAAGCTAATTGCGGGTTAAATGAGGATTTTAACTGTCCGCTTAGCTGGGATAAAATATGGCCCATTCTCAAAATATCGCCATCGGATAATTTTTGTCCCAGTTGGGTATAACGGGCAAACTTATCGCCATCAATGCCCAAAGTCTCTGCTTCAATTCCTTTTTGCTTGGCGTATAAAAGGTTTCGCAAAAAATGCCCAAAGCCGTGGACCACTTCGGGAATTTCAATTCCCAGGTTATAAAACTCTTCCAAGCTTAAAAAGCAAGCAGCGGTATTTTTGTCCAGAATGTTTTGAAACAGCTGTTCAAACAATTCAAAGGGAGGAATGCCTAATACTCGCCGTACATCTTCTGCCGGCATTTTTTGTCCGGAAAAAGAATACACCTGGTCCAGAAAGCTTAGGGCATCTCGCATACTACCCTGGGCTCGTTGGGCCACAAGATTTAGAGCCTCTGCTTCCGCCTCGATTTTTTCTTCTTTACAAATAAAGCTCAAACGATCGGCAATATCCTTTTGAGAAATCCGCTTAAAATCATAGCGCTGGACTCTGGATAAAATGGTTTGCGGGACTTTGCGAATTTCTGTGGTGGCAAAAATAAAAACCACATGGGAAGGGGGCTCTTCCAAAGTTTTGAGCAAGGCGTTAAAAGCCTCTTTGGTGAGCATATGTACTTCATCAATAATAAAGATTTTGTGCGCGCCGTGCATGGGAGCATACTTTACCTGCTCCCGCAGTTCACGGATGTCTTCCACCCCTCGGTTGGAAGCGCCATCAATTTCCAATACATCAATGCTGCGTCCCGCTGAAATTTCTTCGCAATTTTTACATTGGCAACAGGGTTCCCCTTCCTGGGAATCCAGACAATTTAAGGCTTTAGCTAAAATACGAGCCGAAGTGGTTTTGCCCACCCCTCGAGTACCTGTAAACAAAAAGGCATGGGAAACTTTGCCATTATTAATTGCATTAACCAGAGTTTTTTCTACGTGTTCCTGGCCCACTAAGTCTTTAAACTTCTGAGGCCTCCACTTTCTGGCTAAAACCACATAAGCCATTAACGCCCTCTCGCCGTTTTCTTTTTAGGTTTATGGGTTTGATACACCAAAGTCACTTCGTTGCCTTTTTCATTAAAGCTTAGTTCATCAAAGGCGTGCATGGCTATCATCAATCCCCGGCCATTGCGTTTAAGTAAATTAATATCGTCTTTGGGATTGGGAAGATTGCGCCAGTTAAAACCCTGGCCCATGTCCTTCACCACATACACCACTTTTTTCTCGGTGGGAAAAACACTGGCATTAATTTCAACCACCCTGTCACGGTACTCCTTTGAATTGGCCCTCTCCCAGGCTAATTCAAAAAATACGGATTCTTTAAGGGCCTCACTTTTTTCTTCAAAGCTAATGGCCAAATTACCGTGCTCTATGGCATTGTTTACAATTTCATTTAACCCTAAAATCACCTGGTACTTGTTGTTTTCCTCAGTGGGTAAAGTAGTGTATACCAAGTCCTTGACCACTTGTACCACTAACCCAAAATCGTTGGGTAAAATTATTTTGCGTTCTTCTGAAACCAGGGAAAAAGGGTTGTAGGATTCTGCTCTTTCTCCAAAAATTTTACTTAGTTGAAAGGCTATTTCTTTTTGGCTGGCAGGATGTTCGAGACAAGCTCTGGCTCCGCATTGCAGATAACTCACTGCCTGTTTTCGATTTAAGCTTTCTGCAATTATAATAACCGGAACCGAAGAATAATGAGCCTTTAAGGTGCGCAAAAATATTTCGCCTTGGGATTCAACCAGAGAAATATCGAGAACAAAGGCAAAAACCTCGTGTTCCTTGATATTGGACATGGCTTCGTCCAAGGTAGCAGATAAAAGCAATTCCAAATCCAGTTGTTTTGCCTTGCTGCGGATAATAGCAATATCCTCAGACCAGTTTTTATTAAGCAAAACAACCAGTTTCATATTTTTTAAAGTTCCTTAATCCAAAAGGGATTTATTCACATCCAATAAAACCGAAAGGTCCTGCAAAAAACCAGGGCGCATTTTCGGGCACAGCGAAAGGTAAAAAAATTATTCCCCAGTACCAGATCCATTTGGCGATGTCCCTTAAAATGACTTTAAAAAAGCTCATTTTAAAAAAGTATTTTACTTTTTTGAGCCTCAGGCCAGTGCAACCCTTCCACGCCTGGTAGAAGCAAATTCGGTTCGATGTTTATCCTTTCTTGCGTTGAAAAGGACAAAAAACCTATTTTTTTATCTTTGATTTTAGGGGCAGATTTTTAACTTCCAATCGAAATTAAAATTATTTCTAAAAGAAATATTTTTGCATGTTAATCAAAGTTTAAAAGGGTAATTCGAACATGTCTCTTGCAAAAATCAGCCAAACCACATCGGTGCAGTGCAAGCCAGAAGATTTGCGCAAATTCATGTCTCAGCAAATTCCTATTATTAGTGCAGATGCGGCCAAGCCCTCTTTGGTTTTTTTCTCACCGGATTTTCACAACCATTCCGATGGCATTGTCCATTGGTCCTTGTTTGCTGGTTTGTATAAATTGAATTGGAAGTCTTACATCAGCAAATTCGAACCCATGAAATTAATGGTAAGTGAATGTAAGCAAAGCCCGTTTATCAGTTGGAAACATACTCAAATTACTGAAATAAAAGGTTTAAAAATTTATTTGCAGGATGAAGTGGAGTTTGAGGCAGAAGACAAAAATCTGGGAGAGCTTTTAAGCAAAGCTATTTTCCGTTACCAGTTCGAGGCCCTTTTAGACGACCAGTATAAAAAGGCCACCCAAAAAATCCAGACTATCCAGCAGAAGCTGGCTTAATTTTCCATTGAATCGAGCAGTTGAAACAACTGCTTTTGAGTAAATTCGTAGCGTTTGCGACAGAAATCGCAGAAAATTTCCAGTGTTTCTCCACCCAAGATTAAATTATTGAGTTCTGTTCTTCCCAGAGATTTTAAAGAATTTTTTAATCGATGTTCGTTACAGGGACAATAGGCCTTTACTTCGAACTCCCGATGGATTTGAATTTCAAAAGGCCGGGTTAAGTGGGCCATTAATCCCGTCATGTCAAAACCCTGGTTTTCAGACCAATATTCATCTAAATCGGGAAGTGTTTTAATATTCTCTTCTAATGCCGAAAGGGTAGGATCATCTATTTTGGGAAAAGACTCCACCAAAAATCCCACACAGTATTTTAGCCTTCCATCTTCATCGGCCTTCGCCTGGATGCCCACCGCACTTTTAATTTGTTCGGAGTCCAACTGATAGGCAGCCATGTTTTGCGCAGGTCTTTGGGAAACCATGGATGTTATACTTTCCTGCAATTTTTTTCCGTTTTCATTAAACTTTCGTACAATCATATTTTTGGGAGATTGGCTAATATCAAAACTACCACTGGATTGCGCCTCGTTTTGAGGGAGCATAGCTCTCACCAAACCCAATGGTGTGGCATCTGCTTGCACATAACTAACATCCCCATCGTAATTGTACTGCACGTGGACCACGCCACCGGATTTTAAATTGCTTGCCATTAATATAGAGGATACAGCCGTTTCTGCTAATAGTTCCAAGGCGCTGCCTTTAGCGCCGTGGGCTTTTCCAATTTCACTTAGAGTGCGGGTGGCGTCAACGAGTACAAAGCGGAATTCGGCAATTTTCCCCGTTCCCCGAATAATATTATCTTTCTGCATGGGCAAAAGATAAATAAAATGCCTTAAAACATTAAAAGGAGGCAAGCATGACCCAAAAACTTTTGATGTTAGCCTGCGATGGGGTAGAAGAGATGGAGGCCATTGTGCTTCTGGACTTATTGCGGCGAGCCCAAATTTCCGTAGATTTTCTCACCCCGGGAGCCAGCTTGGAACTTTCGGGAAGAAATAAGATTGGCCTTTTAGCAGATGGCTATTTTCCCAAAGACGTCTCGGAAAATTATCAGGGTTTAATTATTCCCGGCGGAATGGGAAATGTAAACAGCCTCAAAAGTCACCAAGAGGTTTTAAACTGGATTGTGGATTTTGACCAGCAAAAAAAATGGGTCATATCCCTTTGCGCGGGGCCACTGGTTTTAAAGGAAGCCGGTATTATAAGCCAATCCAAAATCACTTCCTTTCCGGGAGTAAAGGGTGATTTAGAGGGTTGTGTTGCCCAATATCTGGAGAAAAAAGTGGTTGCGGATGGGCATATTTTAACTTCTCGCGGGGCCGGCACAGCCCGGGAGTTCGCCTTTTTTATTGTGGAAACACTACTAGGGAAGACTGCTTTGGAAAAGCTTCAAAGCGAAATTGTGTACAGCTTCTGATTTTGACAATTTTCCCAAAAATAGGCCAGGTGGAAAATTTTCACATTCCATTTATTTTTCTATCCTTATGCAGCGAAACAGGTTTTCACTACGAGGTTTACAATGGGAATAGCCACCGAAGAAAAGGCCCTTTTAGACAGTCAGGCCATTCAGCTTAACGACACAATTGCAAAAGAAAATCCTGCAGTGTTGGATATGTTATCCGACCGGGGCAAGGCCATATTTTTTCCCAAACTGGGAATTTTATCTCAGTCTGCCGAGGCCAAAGGGAAAGAAATTAATGCCACCATAGGTATAGCCAAAGAAGACGACGGCTCTCCTATGCATCTAAAAGTTTTATCGGAACAATTGAATTTAAAGCCAGCTCAAGCCTTTCCCTATGCGCCAAGTCCCGGAACTCCAGAAATCCGCAGTCTTTGGAAAAGCAAAATTGCGGAAAAAAATCCCAGCCTTAATGGAGCCATCTACAGTAACCCTGTGGTCACCAACGCTTTAACACATAGTTTGGGAATCGCCGGATTTTTATTCGCCGGAGCCGAGGATAAAATCATTCTGCCCAATTATTACTGGGAAAATTACGACTTAACCTTTAACATTGCCTACGGCAGCAGCCTGGAAACTTTTGAGACCTTTAATAGCCAGGGCGGCTTTAACATTGCCGGATTGGAAGAAGCCCTAAGCGCAGGACCTGTGGGCAAGCGGATAGTGGTTTTAAACTTCCCCAACAATCCCACCGGATACACTCCTACTAATACAGAAATGGAAGGTATTGCCGAGGCTTTAATAGCCAGCGCCCAAAAAGGCAATAAAGTGGTAGTCATTATTGACGATGCCTATTTTGGTTTAGTGTTCGAAGAGGGTGTTTATACCGAATCTATTTTTTCAAAATTGGCAGGCGCCCATGAAAATCTTTTAGCTGTTAAAGTAGATGGCCCCACCAAAGAAGATTATGTATGGGGCTTTAGGGTTGGCTTTTTAACCTTTGGCATCAAAAACGCGAGCCCTGCTTTATATCAAGCTTTAGAAGCCAAGGCTGGAGGAGCTATCAGAGGAACCATTTCCAACGCCAGCATTATATCCCAATCTGTGCTTACTCAAGGTTGGGCTAGTGAAGCCTATGGAGCTCAAAAAGAAGAAAAATTTGAAACTCTTAAAAACAGATACACAAAAATTAAATCCATACTAACATCACACCCCGAATACGCAGAAGAGTTCAGGCCCCTTCCTTTTAATTCCGGGTATTTTATGTGTATACAACTCAACAAAGGCAACGCGGAAGAAGTCCGTCAAATCCTTTTAAAGGATTTTAATACAGGCGTAATTGCTTTTGGTGATTTGATCCGCCTGGCCTTTTCTTCCACTCCCACACAGCAATTGGAACAGTTATTTCAAAATGTATATGAAGCTTCCAAAGCTTCTCATTAATATTACCGGTTATCGTAAAAACGGGTTTGGAAATATCCAAACCCGTTTTCTTTTTATCCTGCTTTGGGAAACTTGAGCCAATTATGCCAAAAAACCTTAAAAAAATAGCGGAAAAGCACATTTGCATTTAAACCAAACTATTTCTAAAGTTTAACTTGTCGTGTTCTTACTCGTGTTCGGTAATAATAATTGGCAAGTTAAATAAATAATCACATTGGGTTTTTAAATTTGAAGCAATAAAGCTCAAATCGGACACACTAACCCAGAGCCAATTCCTCTGAAAAGATAACCTTCGGGTAAAAAGCTCAATAAAAATTAAGGAAAATCAAAACCACTCAGTTTGTGGTTTAAAATAATTATGGAAAACAATTCAAATGGGAACATTAACTTTACTTCCCTCGCTTTAGCACCGCAAATATTAAAGGCCGTTTCTCAAAAGGGCTACTCCAACCCCACCCCTATTCAGGCACAAGCCATTCCTCCCATTCTCGAAGGACGAGATGTAATGGCTGCAGCCCAGACAGGCACTGGAAAAACCGCAGGTTTTACCCTGCCCATATTACATCGCTTATCCCAGGGGCCCAAGGCATCAAACAAGCAAGTTAGGGCATTGATATTAACACCCACCAGGGAATTAGCTGCGCAAATTGAACAAAGTGTAAAAGATTACGGAAAGGGCCTTCCCCTCTCTTCTGCTGTTGTATTTGGGGGTGTTAACATCGGCCCTCAAATACAAAAATTAAGGCTGGGTGCGGATATTCTTATTGCTACTCCCGGCAGACTGCTCGATCTTTTTGAAAGGGGAGCCATAAATTTTAATAAACTGGAAGTATTGGTATTGGATGAAGCCGACCGAATGCTGGACATGGGGTTTATCCACGACATAAAAAGGGTGATTAAACTTTTGCCCGCAAAACGCCAGAACCTGCTTTTTTCAGCTACCTTTTCAGAGGCCATCCGTACATTGGCAAAAGGTTTTGTAAATAACCCTGTGGAAGTGGTTACTACTGTCCGCAACTCAACAGTGGAAACAATCAAACAGGTTATACATCCTGTTAGTAAAAATCTAAAATCCAAATTGCTGATAAAACTAATTCAGGAAAAAAACTGGAAACAGGTTTTGGTTTTCAGCCGCACCAAACACGGGGCAAACAAATTGGTAAAAGTTTTGGAAAAAGAAAACATTAACTCCGCGGCAATCCACGGCAATAAAAGCCAAACCGCCCGCACAAAAGCCCTGTTGGATTTTAAAAAAGGCACAACCCGTATTTTAGTAGCCACAGATATCGCTGCTCGAGGATTGGATATCCATCAACTGCCTCAGGTAGTTAATTTCGATTTGCCAAGTGTGCCAGAAGATTATGTACATCGCATAGGCCGTACCGGACGGGCAGGCGGAGTGGGGTTTGCCGCTTCTTTGGTATCTCCAGATGAGTCTAAACAACTGTCCGATATAGAAAATTTGATTCGGAAAAAAATCAGCGCTGAAATAATCCCAGGTTTTGAACCATCCAAAAATTCTGATAAAGAGGAAGTTCTTTCCAAACATTCCCAAACTAGCAGAAATAGTCTTCGGAATAAGCCAAGCCGGTCCGGCAGACCATTTCAAAGATTTTCAACTGAAGAAAAAAACAGAGAACCTGAAGCCTCCAGGCCCACTCGCAGGAACCGAAAATTAAGAAGCGTTCTGACGTTTTCTAATAAAGATTCTGGAAATGAAATTAAAGAACCAGCCTCAAATGAGCCTTTTGGCCGTACTCGCTCAAAATTCAGGAAACATAAAGGCTTTAAGTCTAAAAACAAAGGCTTGAATAAAAATCCAAGCCTTGCAACTGCTTAAAAATAAAAGACAGCTTAAAAAAATTGATGATCAAAGCTGTTGGATTATTTAAAATCCAGCAGCTCCACTTCAAAAATTAAAGTGGCATTGGGAGGAATGGGGCCAATACCTTCTGAGCCATAACCCAGGTCTGGCGGCAAAATGATAATTCTTTTTTCCCCTTTGGGCATATCTAAAAAGGCCTCATCCCAACCAGGAATCACTTCGCCAAGTCCCACTTGAAATTCAAAGGGGTCGTTTCTATCCACGGAGCTGTCAAATTTTTCTCCATCGGGAAGTTTGCCAGTGTAATGGGCTTTTACCAATTGTCCTCTTTTTGGTTTTGCTCCCTGCCCTTCTTCGATTACGGTGTAGCGCAAGCCGCTGGAAGTGGTTGAAAATTCAAAAGCTGCTTCCAGCTCCGCTAAATATTTTGCCATGTTAATATGCTCCTAAGTGAAAAAGAAAAAAACCAAAGCTGCCTGGACGGCCCCAATTAAAAAGCCAATGACCCCGCCTAATTGTTCAATGTTGCGAAATTCTCTTTTGGCGATTTCTTCGATAATGGATTCCAATTGTTCCAAATCAAAGGCCAGAATATTTTTTTCAATGGTAGCCTGCAAATCCAAGTTACCTGCAAGACCATCTGCTAATTTGGCAGCAAACTCCCCAGCGTTTTGGCTAAAGCTATCCGCAATTTTATCTCTAATTTCAGCTAACTTATCGGCAGGTAAAAACATCTGAATCATGGGAATAATGGAAAGAATATCCCCAATCTTTTCATCCCATTTTTCTACGATGTATTTTTTCATGGCAGCCTGGGAATCGACTTTTTTAACAAAGTCGATAATATTTTCTTCCGTTAGAAAATCCTTAGCAATAGCTTTTGAAATTCTCTTAGCTAATTCCTGATGGCGACGGGGTAATAACCCCTGAATTTTTAGGCCTAACACATTCACTGGGTGGATGGGACGAAGCAGCATTTTTACTGCCACAAAATTGGTAAACCATCCAATGGCCCCGGAAATAAAAGGCATTAAAATCAGGACAATAAATTGGGGATTAAAATTGAATTCCATAATATTTTTCCAATAACTGGCTGTAATTTAATAAAATTGCCAATTATTGGGGGATTGCTAGTTTAATGAGCTGGACAAAAGGCCTTTTAGTTACCATAATTTAAAGATGTGGCGATATTCAGACGTAGAAAAAGCCCTAAAACGGCAACTGGGAAGGGAAGACTCCCCTTTGTTAAACCGGGTTCAGGAAAATAACCGCCTTATTCTCCACAACTTTGAAGTGGAGGTGGAGCGTCATTTGTGTTGTGGCCTTTTGGGCTGCGAACAAAGCTTTTCCATCCAACTTATCCCAAATCAGATACTTTACCCCAAATTTTGCGAAGAGCACCGTACGGAGCACAGACGCCGACAGTTTTTGCTTTCTAAGCCTGTAAAAATTTCCTAAGATTATGGCTATATGCTAAATAAACTGCTGCTTGGCTCAGTGGTGATACTGCTAAAACTTTGGATGAAAAGTTGGCGTATCCGAATGGTTCGGGGCAAAGAGCCACTAAATAAAGTCCTTATTACACTTTGGCACGAACATTTACCCATATGTATGCGGGCATTTAAAAACCAGGGCTATTGTGTTTTAATTTCCCAAAGCAAGGACGGGGATATTGCTGCAAAAATTTGCCAGGACTGGGGATATCAGGTGTTTCGGGGAAGCAGCTCCAAGGGAGCTGTGGGAGGTTTAAAATCCCTGTTGGATTTTTACAAGCAAAACCCACAATCCCCAGGAATAGGTATGGCTTTAGATGGGCCCAGAGGCCCCTACCACCATATTAATTCCAGCACCAACTGGCTTTGCCAGCAACTGGAACTCACCGCTTTGTTCCCAAAAATTAAGGTAAAGTATTTTTTCCGACTTAAAAACTGGGACAGAACTTTAATTCCCCTGCCCTTTTCTACCATATACATTGAGCTCACTCAATTTATTTCTGTAAAGCAGGAGGTTTCAACGGCCCGACTGGATATGGATGGGGACTATGTATTCGGTTTGTCTTCCAGCAAAGTGGGAGCGGCCTCGAAATCGTAAAAACGGCTTTGGGTAAAGGGGTTCACCACCTCTCGCAATTCGCAGCCTATTTTTACATCTATATCGTATTTGTTCTCCACCCTTATTCTCCAATAGGCATCAAAGCCCGTTCCACGGGGTTTAAACCTTCTTGATTTTTCTAAAACCCTGAAAATACCCCATGGGCCTGGGGCCTCTATGGTTTGGGATTTTCCATTGGGCAGGGTAACCTTAATAGAAGCTCCTTTATGGGCGTTGTCATTTGGCCATTCCACCGTTTGATTTAGCTTGGGAGTTACATTATTGGTCACCAATTCCATTTCCTGAAATTTAAACTCCACCTTGGAAGCGTTTTGGGCATGGTATAAGGTTAAACTCAAGGGAAAGGTTTTAACCTCCCGGGATAAGGCCTGAAAAACCCTGTCTGAAAGGGCAATGCCCTGGTTTAAGGTTTGCAAGGCTTCCACGGAAAAACTCATTTTTATTCCGTTCCATTGTTTGGCCACATACAAACCGTTTATTTCCGTTAAAAAAGGTTTTAAATAAGTTTTGATAAAAACATGGAAGCGCCCGCTTTCCTTATTGAAGTAATTGTTAATATCTTCGATGTTAGCTTCGTTTGATTTATCCTTTTCAAAGGGATATCGGCCTTTTATTCTTTCTACATAAGGTTGGTAAACTTCTTTATTGTAAAACTCTTCAAGATTGCCCTGAGCCAACGAAACCAAATAAGAAAGAACTTCTCGAATAGAGGATTGCAGCAAAGGCCCTAGCCAGGACTTAACGTCATCGGGAGTTTGCTCCATTATGTTAACAGACTGGGACCAACAGTGCACCAAAGGATTTGCCGGAGCATTGGAATATACATCCTGTAAATATTTTAAAATGGGAATTCCTGGTTTATCATGCAGAGAAAATTGATTTAAATCCGCACCCAGCGTTTTAATGCCATCAATGTAATGCCTGAGAATCCCTGGGTTTCCTTCATCTCCATTTAGGAGGGCTATTATGTTAAAACTTTCCAACAGTTCTTTTCTGGGGTCATCCCTGTTGTCAAAATTTTCCTTGGCCATTTTCCCTAACAGGGAATGCTTTGTTTTGCGTTTAATTTCATTATCCACATGTTTGTTTTTTGGAGGAATAAGATTTACTTCCTCTAAAGTGCGGCTAAAAACCCGTTTAAGCCCTTGGGTCTCCGAACCAAAACCAACAATGCGTCCGGACATCATGGTTAAATTTGTGGGAACTTCGGTTTTCAGACTCGCCAAAAACTTTAACCATTCTTTTCTATACTCTTCAAAGTATCTGGTTTTTAAAGCTCGGGCCAATTTTCTTTTATCTGCCATTTCAGGTGGAAGCTCGGAAATCCGTCCTCCCATGACCCAATCTTTTTTGTGGGGCTTTTCTGCCGCTTCGTCAATGTAAGCTAACACCCCTTGTTCAAAGGCCGCTTTGGTATAAAATCCCCTTACCTTACTGGAGCTGGTTATCAGTCCATCAGCGCTAAGGCCCATGCTTTCAAGGGTAAGGTCCTCATAATCTTTTGCCTGAGAAACAATAGAGTTGTACAAACCATCTATGGATGGAGTTCCCTGTAAGGCCTCGCGGGCCGATTCCACAGATTTTTTATCGGACTGGTATTTTTTGTTTCCATCTGTGGGCAGCTTTCCCGCTAAAAGATCTTTAGAATATCTCTCTGCCTGTTCCTCCAATTGTCTTTCAAAATTTGGAGGCAAATACATAAGGCCCACTTTTTCAGAAAGATTTTTATTCCAATTTGAGAACAGACCCTGAGAAAGCTGGTAAGTATCTATTTCTTTACGGTGAGGAATGCCCATGTCTGTCACACTTAAATAAAGAGCTAAATCAGAATACAAGCGGTCTCTGTCCTCCGCAGAATAATAAGAGCTGTAATACAAGTCTCCTCTAAGTTGTTCCAGCATGGCCCCAACTACTAGGTTGTGGAGGTGGAAGTAATATACCTTGCGTAATTTTTCCAAGGCCAGTGAACTAAAGTCATAACCCGGCCCTAAAGACCAGGGCGAGCCGTGTTCTTCATGGTTTTCATATAAATTGATTTGCGCAGCCACTTGCTCAAACAGTTCAAACTCTTGCTTAAAGTTATCGGGGTTTTGCCAGCGTATGCGTTTGGATTTGGAAATAGCCTCCACGGTTTTTTTAGAAAGGGAAGAAGAGTGTAGGTAACTAAGCCCCCCGTAAGCTAAAAACATACATCCCAATACAATCATGGCTGTCACGCTGGCCAAAACATTGCGGGACATTTTTGTTTTTCGGTAAGCAGGAAAGCTGCTGAGATTTGAGTCGGACTTTAGCAATCCATTAAATAACAAACCGGAAAAATAAGCGCTGTACCTACCCTCCGAAGCCTGCTGTTTAAACACGGGCTTGTCTAAATTCTGATGGGGGTTTAAGGGATGGGACATGATAGTGTCCGAAAACCCGCTGTCAAACCCTTGTGGCTCCGCTATTGCTGAAGGCGCGTTAGCTTGGGTGATGGAAGTAAAGAAAAAACCTCTGAACAACGGGCGTTCAGCCTGTAGGGTTTTGCGAAAAACATCATCCACAAAACGTCCCAGTTTTTCCCGCATGGCTCCAAATTCATTGGGGAACAAAAACACCCTTTGTTTTTCCACAGGGCTGTGGACTTCTGCCAATCGGCTTAAGGTTTTAGACTGAATGCTCTGATACAGCCTGTCAAACTCCCTTTCAAAGGCGGGGCGCGGGGCCAGGGGATTTTGGTAAATTGGAAGTGCGGCGCCTAAAATTTGTTCTTGTTCTACACCTTTTAAATTGGAACAAAAATCACCAAAACCAGGTAAAGCGTCTAAATGGGTAAAATTAAGGTAAACAGGAATATCAAGAGCACTGGACTTCAAGGCTATGGTTAGACGCTCCCTGAGTTCTACACTTAAATGTTCAATACTGTCATTACTGCCGGCCAACTCCTGGATGTTAACGGCAATTAAAATTTGATCTAAACATTTTTCTTTGCCTTCCCGGCGCAATATGCTTAAGTATGTTTCCAGTTCTCCTTCTCCGGGAGCCGACATGGAATTATATAAACTATAGGGCGCTTCAATATATACGGAATGGCCACTAATATACCAAGTGCAAAAATTGTGGGAGCGTTGGCTAGCTTCTCCGGGTGCAGGAAAAACTCTGGAGATGGCCTGGCCGGAATGGGACATAAGAGTTGATTTTCCAGACCTATCAGAACCTATTACCAAGGCAAATTTGAATTTTTTTAGAGCGGACTTGGAGTGCCTACCAGAGAGTATAGACAGGGCATCCATTATTTCCTGGCGCATGGGAATTGCCCAGTTATTTACCAGTTGAGAATCTCCCTCAAAACCCATATTTTGATTAGCTTGACTGTCTTTTGCCCCTAAGGCCATTTTTCTGTAACTGATTATTAAGATGACAGCCATGCCTAAAATAAAAAGGAGTAAGGCGGAAAGGATTCGTATGGCAATTTCCGCAACACCTAAAACCGGAAATAGAAAAAACAATCCCAGGGAAAAGGCGATAACAATGAGGCTGCCCCAAAACAAAATGGATTTAAAAAACTTCATAGCAGCTTAATAAAAAAGATTCTCCATTTCCTTAATGACCGGGTCTGCGGATTCCAAAACAGATTCGCTGGTAAAAATCATAGCGCCGTAAAAAACCACACCCAAAAATAAAATCAGGGCTCCCAATATCAGCCATTTTTTTCCACCACCTTCTGATGGCTTTTGGCCAGGAGCTACATTGGCGGAAGGGGACCATACCCGACTGGATTTACCGGTTACCGATTCAATTCTTTTTAATAAATTTTCAATTATTGTGGGAAGTTTCTCGGGACCACGGATTTTATAATGGCCCTGAAAGCCCAAGGCCAAACACAAATAATAAATTTCCAATAGTCCGATGTTATCTCTTAAGTTGGAGAGCAAAGACTCCAACCTTTTAAAAAAGGTTTCTCCGGCAACAGGGTCGTTAAAATACTGGACTGTTAGAGATTGACCGGACCAGTATTGGTTTAAGTCCCCTCCTTTTTCCAAAATCAGTTCATCCAAATAGGCCGCAAGGGCGAACTGAGCTGCTTGAATGACCTTGGGAGGATAGCCATTTTTTTGGCAAAGCTCTTCAAAATTTGAAAAATAGGAATGGCATAATTTCTGAAGGCTTTCGGGACGACCAACATCCGAAGATTCTTTAATTTTGACTCCAATTAACAATAAGTCAGAAGCCAGCTCTTTGAGTTCCACTTGGGAACTTGGCTTTTTAGGGGCTTGAACCATGGTTTGGTTTTTGGTTTGCCCAAACATGGTTTGCACCGCGCCTCCAGACCAATTGGCTCTAAGTGGCTGTCCTATGGTACGTCTTTCGCCAGGTTGCATACTATAAAGATATCAGTTCCATTCGTTGACCGGGCAGAGATGTGGGTAAATTTAGCGCCAGAGCTTTGGATTGCATAACTCCTTGCCACATATCCCCTTCTTGAAGCAGTTTAAAATACTTGTATCCGGCCTTAGTTGGCATTGATGCCGGTGGCTGAGATTCGGGAATAAGGCCAATGCCTCCGGTAGCTGCCCTCACCAACTGATCGATTTTTCCAGGAGGCCCCAGCTTGGCATTCCTTTGCATGTGATTGATAATTTCAACTTCGGAAGCCTGAGCGCTAACACCTAGATACAATTGCTGCCCGGCAAAATCAGATATTTCCTTTAAATTGGCCAGTGACTGAACAGGGCTGGTTTTGGTAAGAGGAATAATTTGGAAATGGGACTGAACGGATACATCCAGAATTTTTAGTAACATTTGGAATAAGGATACAAACCCGTTGCCCGGTTCATTATGGCTATAGGCCGTTAATTCTATCTGGTTGTTTAATTCTCCAAAAGCCAACAACGAGCCGTAAAATTCCGCCAATTTCAAATACAATTCTTCGGGGTGGCAATGGCCGTGCATATATAGGTGTTTTAAATAAGGTAAAAACTGATTCAAGGAAGACAACATAAGATAGCTATGTAATGACTCTGAAGTAAACTGAGCCACTCCCGTTGCCTTATGGGTGCGTTGGGACATTAAAAATTTCCCCTTGGTGGTCACGGTATCAATCAATCGCTTCAACTGAGTCATCAGCGCATGGGAAGCGCCAATTTGCAATAAAGGCGGTATAAAAAGAGAATTCAATTCAATTTTTCCGGCGGAATCGCGGATAAGCTCTGCAATTTTTAAAACCTGATGGCCGTCGGTATTTTCTCCTTCAAAAAACACTTTGAGCTGCATAATGCCAATTTCAACCGGGCGCGGATTTTGACCATTGTTTAAATCAAAGCTTTCTTCAGGTTTGGATACAAAGCGGGGAACATCTCCCTCCCGGGCAAAATCCTGCAAGTTTACTCCACGAGGTTCCAGTTCGGCAGTCGCCAAATACACATCCAGTTTATCCATATTTGCAGAAAAAAGAGAATCAAAGGAGCGCGAACTCATTTGCGGGTCAGAGTGAGGAAAATTAAAAGCAGTGCCATCGGGAAAAACTCCCGCTACTTCCTTAATGGAAAAAATACCTGTTCCCAAACTGCTATCATCAATGGAAATTTTTTGAAAACCAAAGGAAAAAGGAGTGTACAGTTTCCAGCGAAAGGCGGTCTCTTCATCGGAAAGGCGCTGGGATTGCTGAAAATGGTGAGGTGAAAGGGCCATCCCTTCGCGCCAGATAACTTTTTTTCCCATTCGGCAATGCTCCCGTTTTTATAAAAATTGCAGAAACCAGGTTTGGTAACCAAGCATGAGGGCTTAAATCTAGGAAAATTTAGGCGTTAAGGTAAGTGTTAGCCGTTGGACAATTCAAAAATTACTTCTAAATTGGACCATTATGGGAATATCGCCTCTTTTTACCCGCATTCTTTCGTGCTGCCTACTACTAATAGCAATTACAACTCTATCCGGCTTTGCAGATATGGGTAGGATTACCGTTAGTACGGATCCCGAGGGCGCAGATGCCTGGCTGATTAAGCAGGGAGAAACAGAAAGAATTTACTTGGGAAAAACCCCAGTTAAATACATGGAAGTTGAAGAGGGCATTTACAAACTTGAAATGGAATTGGATGATTATGAGGCCATCATAATCGAGGAAATGGCTGTATTCCCAGGGCGGCATAAGGAAATAAATAAAAAGTTGTCTTATAACTACGCTTATTTAAGAGTGGAATCCAGCCCTGAAAGCTCCACCGTATTTATGGACGATACTCGCATAGGACAAACCCCTTATACCCATTCCCTGGTTCTACCAGGAACTTACACCTTAAAACTTTTTTCCAGAGATTCTTTAGTGAGGCCAAGTAAGCGAACTATTACTTTAAACAAACGCGATTCCATGGTTGTTAAAAAGCAGCACCACTATCGCAATAAATCTTTTGGGCGAGAGCATCTTTCCCTTCCTCCCTGGACTATCCAGCTGGAAGCGGGTTTTATTAGAATGCGGCACAACGGAGAATACGATAAAACCGGCACAGACCCCAATTGCACGGTTTCAATAAGTAATCCCGATTGTAAAGATCCTGACAGCCTAAGTCAAAACCGGAATTTCTCTTCGGATTCTGTTAAAACTCGGATTACTGTTCCCCTTATTTTACGACTCGCTATTCCCAATGATATTGAATTCCATTTGCATTTGCCCTTTTCTCAATATAGCCCACTTCTAAACGAAAGCGGTCCCTTCGGTCCTGCGGATTTGGAAATGGGTATGAAGTACACTTTAAGAAAATTTAATGTGGGCTTTGACGCTACTTACAAATTTGACAACGGAAATTTTAGCGATTTAAATGGAACAGGCTATAAAGCCTTGCGCTTATCAGCATTTGGAATGATGGCTAAAGATGGATTCCAGGGCTTTGGAAATCTGGGATATGAATTTCGTTTTTCCCAAAAAGGAACTCCCGAATTGGATATTGGAGATAAAATTTTCGCATACGGGCAAGTGGGCTATTTGATGCATCCCTGGACCCCTTATCTTGCAGCCAGTGGGGAGTATTATTTTTCAGATGTATTAAACGGCAATGAGCAGTTGGAAAACGACGGCTATCTTTTGTTTCCAGAAGTTGGAGTTATCATTGAACCCAGCGAAAATTTTGCCCTGCAAGCGGGAATCCCCTTTACCATTGTTGGAAAAAATACCCTAAAGCATTGGGCCTTTCATTTTTCCATTGCTTATAATTTCGGGGTATATTAAGCCCCACAATTAAAAGCCAAATTCGGATCGGTCTTGATCTATTAACATAGTGGCCACAATTTTAGGAACATATTCATTTGTTTCTTTGGCCAAAGTTCCCGAGCGATATATGTACCAAAAGTCCCGGTTGTTAATGGGATCCTCTATTTTGCGCAATTCCCGGCTAATTCTACCCTCGCCGGCGTTATAAGCCGCCATAGCCAGGGGAACTGTGCCGAATTGCCCTAACAGTACTTTTAAATATTTAATGGCCGCCCTTGTGGACTTTAAAGGATCTGTTCTTTCATCGGAGGAAGGCGGGGCTGTTTTCCAATCTGCGGGAACCCTAAGCCCGTAGTCTCTACCTGTGCGGGGCATAAATTGCCAAAGCCCTCTGGCTCCTGCGTGGCTTACAATGGTGGAATCCAGCGAACTTTCGTGCATAGCCAAGTACAAAAAAGCACTGGGCAAATTAGCCCTATCCAATTCTCTTAAAATCAAATCTCCGTGGTAACGTTTGTTTTCCAAGGCATTTCGAATAAACTTTCCTCGATGTTTCCAACTTACCAAATATTTTTTTACGGACTGAATAAAAATATCGGGCACAATATAATCGTGCTCACCAAAACTCTCCATGGCCTTGTGGATTCGAATTCCCAAGGGGTCTTTGTACATACGGGCTAAATCCTTTGAGGCTATTTTTCCTCTCAAGCGGGAAAGCAAACGTTCTTGAGCCCTCAGTTTGGCCACCAGTTCCAGCTTTTCAGATTCATCTAAATGGGGATTTTCCACTTCGCTGTCTAACTGAGAGTTGAGTTCGCTAATATTTTCCAGCAAACGCTTTTGCTCTTTTAATTTTCCCCGGTAGCCCATATTTTGCACCAGCAAAATGGCCACTACCACCAAGGCCGTTACGGATATGGAGCTTATAATGTATAGAGATTTTTTCCGGCTCCGGCTAAAAGCGGCCTGAGCATTATTAATCATTTTCAAATCTCTGTCGGCAATCAAGCCACTGTGCTCCATGCGCTTTAAGCGATTTTGATCTTTAATCAGGGATTCCATATCCCTGGTATCCATGGAGCCTTCCTGAAATTTTTGGGCCAGATTTAAAGTGAAGTTGCCTGCGTTTTGCCCAGGATACAGGCTTTGCTGCGGAGGGCTCTGCTGGGTTTTATCAAAACTGGGCAGAGTAATTTCGCTGGTAATGTCTTTTTCGGAATGGCTGATAACCCTGAGTTTAGGGCCATTTAACCCAAGGCTTATAATGTCATTGTGCTGGATAAAACATTTGTCTACCCTTTCGCCATTTACATAAGTGCCGTTGGTGCTGTTGTTGTCGGTAATTTGCAGCTTGGAGTTCACATCCTCCACAATGGCGTGTTGCCCGGAAACCATTCCCCCATCTATTCCCGAAAAGCAAATATCATTTCCAGGAGCCCGTCCCATTTTAACCACAGGACTAACTCTTTTTTTCTGGCCGGACATCCCTCCGGAGATTATTTGTAAGGAAAACATCTGCTAATTAATAGCTTTTGGCTTTAGAGGATTGCAAATAAAATTTCTATTATGCATATGGATTTATTTTTTGTGATTCTAAATTTATATGAAAAAGTAGAATTTTCCAGATTTTAATGGGCATGCAATACGGCAGATATAAAATACTTTCCCAATTGGGCCAGGGCGGCATGGCCGCTGTTTATCTTGCCGAAGATCCCGCTTTGAACCGACTGGTGGCCATTAAGGTTATCCAATCCCATTTATCTTCAGACTCAGGCTTACTTCAACGTTTTTCTGCAGAAGCTAAAACCATTGCGGCCATTCGCCACGCCAACATTGTGGAAATTTTCGACTTTGGAGTGCAAAATGGTCAACAGTACATTGTCATGGAGTATATGGATGGCCAAACCATGCAGGTGATTTGCTCCTTGCATCAAGGAAAACCTCTTCCCGAAGAGATCACCGCTGTTATGATTTGCCAGGCCGCAGAAGGACTCATTGCTGCCGAAAAAAAAGGGGTCATTCACCGGGATATCAAACCCGAAAATTTAATGATAAATTCCGAAGGCTACTTAAAAATTGCTGATTTTGGAATTGCCCACCTGTCCAACGAACAGAGCTTAACGGCAACGGGAGCTGTTTTGGGTTCTCCCAATTTTATGTCTCCAGAACAAGTTGAAGGAAACAAACCCAGCCACCAAACAGACATGTGGGCCCTTGGGGGCATCCTTTACTATTCCCTGACGGGCAAACTCCCATTTACAGGCCCCACCATTACGTCCACTCTCAGAAATATTTGCGACCACAGTCCAGAACCCATTTCTACTCTAAATTTAAATTGTTCCCCGGAACTTATCTTCCTGGCAGAAACTCTTTTGCAAAAAGAACCGGAAAACCGAGGGGAGGGAGCTCGTTGGGTAGCGTCCGAATTGCGAAAGTTTTTAACAGTGCGCGGAATTACTGATTTACAGGAAACCACCAAAAGCTTTGTGGGAGAAATGAATGTACCTCAAAGCAACACCATAATGGAAATGACTCCCCCACCAGGAGCCAGTTCATCTAAAATTCCGCTCACCCCAGGAGCCCGGATAAACTTTGGAGACGCCCAGACAACGCCCTCCACCAAAGGAGGAACCTGGCAACCAGGCCTAACCCCTTCCAATTCCGGCGTATATAACCCATCAGGAGTTACAACACTGGTGCAGCCAGCTTATAAAAATCCTGTTTTATGGGTGGGAATATTTATTCTGATTGCCTTGCTGGGAGTGGGCGGCCTCATTTATATGCAAATGCAGGGCAAAGAAAAGGGTAAACCCTCAGGTGGAATTCAAAAGGTTATTTTGGAAACCAACCAGCTTAAAATTCCCATTGGCGAATCCAAAATTTTAAACGTTACGATTTTGCCCACAACCGCCGCAGCGGATTTGGAATGGTCCAGCACCAACGAATCCATTGCCAGCGTTGAAGATGGAAAAATCACCGGAAAAAAATTGGGCACTACAATTATCATTGCCAAGTCGAAAATGGACCCTGAAAAAGACGCCATTTGCCGAGTCTCTGTTATTAAAAAACCTGTGGAAGTGGCTAGGCCCGAGCCTGAACCGAAGCCGGTTATCCGAACTCCAAAATCCGTAAAACAGCCACGTCCGGTGATTCGCAAAGATCCCGAGCCCAAAAAGCCAGACCCGCCCAAAGAAGAGCCCAAACCAGAGCCTCAGGCCGGAAAAATTAAAATTCTTTCTTCCCCGCCTTTTGCTACCATTCGCGTGAATGGAGTGAGCTGGGGAGAAACTCCCATGAACAGATACCGCGAAGTTCCATCGGGCAAGGTGCGCATTGAATTGGTTCACAGATTGTATCCTCCTTTGGATACCGCCATCAATTTAAAAGCGGGAAGTGAAAAAAGTTACAAGTTCCGGCTCAATTGATATCTATTTATAACGCAAAAGTTTTGCATAACATCCATTTCGTTAAGGAAGACATATCTGGAACTTCCATTGACAAGGACATTAGCGAAAAATATTTTATACTCTCACAATCTACTCATTTGAGCAGTATACCCTTTTTAAACAACGGTTGAGGAGATGTAGATGGCAGCTGCCGCTTATTCTGAAGACAGTATTAAAACCCTGAACTGGCGCGAGCATATCAGGGTGCGCCCGGGCATGTACATTGGAAAATTAGGCGATGGCAAATCTCCTGATGACGGCATCTATGTGCTTTTTAAAGAAATCGTCGACAACTCCATTGATGAATTTGTGATGGGCGCGGGCAAGGAAATTGAAATTCGTCTCGAGGGAAAAACCATGTGCATCCGCGACTACGGTCGGGGTATTCCCCTTGGCAAATTGGTGGATTGCGTGGGCAAAATCAATACTGGCGGCAAATACGACAGCGAAGCCTTTCAGAAATCCGTAGGATTAAATGGAATTGGAACTAAGGCCACCAACGCCCTTTCCACAGAATTTATTGCCCAAAGTTTTCGCGACGGAAAAACCAAAATTGCCTCATTTAAAGAGGGCAAATTGGTAAAAGAAGAAAAAGAAAAAAAGACAACCGAGCCCAACGGCACATTCATCCAATTCACTCCAGACGAAAATATTTTCCACAACTATCGCTGGATGAAAGAATATCTGGAAGAAAAAATCTGGATATATGCCTATTTGAATCCGGGCCTGGTGTTGAATTTTAATGGAGAAAAATTTTCTTCGAAAAATGGCCTCTATGATTTATTGGAAAAAGAAACGGAAAAAATTGAATACCCCATTATCCATTTCAGGGATAAAGATATTGAAATCGCCATGACCCACGGCAATCAGCCGGGCGAAGATTATTTTTCCTTTGTAAATGGCCAATACACAGTGGATGGGGGAACCCATTTGGCTGCTTTTAAAGAAGGCGTGTTAAAGGCATGCCGCGAGTTTTACAAAAAAGATTACGATCCTCACGATATTCGAGGCTCCATAATTGGCAGCGTGTCTATCCGTATACAAGAACCCATTTTCGAATCTCAAACCAAAACCAAATTGGGTTCCACCACCACAGGTCCGAAGGGACATAACATCAAATCCTGGATCATTGATTTTATCGGAAAAAATTTAATCGATCATTTGTATCGCAACAAAAATGTGGCCGAAGCTCTGTTGACAAAAATCCAGCGCAATGAAAGAGAACGCAAAGATATGGCCGGTATCCGCCGTCTGGCAAATGAGAGGGCTAAAAAAGCAAACATACACAACAAAAAGTTGCGCGACTGCAAATTCCACTATAATTCCAAGGCGCCTAAAAGAATGGAAACCATGATTTTCATAACAGAAGGCGATTCTGCTTCAGGTTCCATAACCAAATCCAGGGCGGTGGAAACACAGGCGGTTTTTGGCTTAAAAGGAAAGCCTTTAAACTGTTTTGGCATGAAGAAAAAAGTGGTTTATGAAAATGAGGAGTTAAATTTATTGCAACATGCCCTTAACATCGAAGAAGGTATTGAGGGGCTTCGTTATAATAAAATTATTATCGCCACCGATGCTGATGTAGATGGCGCCCACATACGGTTATTGCTACTCACTTTTTTCCTTCAATTTTTCCCGGAAATAATCCGGCATGGCCATGTACATGTGCTACAAACGCCTCTTTTCCGCGTTAGGGATAAAAAAGAAACAATATATTGCTATTCTGAGGAAGAAAAACGAAATGCTATTGAGAAGCTCGGAAACAACCCTGAAATCACCCGCTTCAAAGGCCTTGGAGAAATCAGCCCCGATGAATTCGCCAACTTTATTGGGGAGGATATGCGTTTAGATCCTGTACTTTTACAATCTCACACTCAAATTGAAAAATTATTGTCTTACTACATGGGCAAAAACACCCCAGCACGAAGAGAATTTTTAATGGATAATCTGCGCATTGAAGAAGACATCCTGGATACCGAGGATGTACTGGAAGCTGCCTGATTATGCCTCAAGATTTTAATGGAAAGAATTAACAAAACATGACCACTAAAGAAGCCAATCAAGAAAACGAATCCCTTCATATTCAGGAAATGTACCAGGATTATTTCCTGGATTACGCTTCCTATGTTATTACCGACAGAGCGGTCCCCTATGCCCGGGATGGTTTAAAACCTGTGCAACGGCGACTTCTGCACAGCTTGTTCGAAGTAAACGATGGCAGGTTCCACAAGGCAGCTAACATTATAGGCAACACCATGAAATACCATCCCCATGGAGATGCCGCCATTCGGGATGCCCTTGTTAACATTGCTCAAAAAGATTTAATGATAGAAACCCAGGGCAACTGGGGTGATCCTGTTACGGGAGATTCGGCGGCCGCCCCCAGGTATGTGGAATGTAAATTAAGCAAGTTTGCCCTGGAAGTGGGTTTTAACAAAGCCACCACGCAATGGCAAAAAACCTACGATGGCCGAAATCGCGAGCCCATACATTTGCCTGTAAAATTTCCCTTGTTGTTAGCGCAAGGCACAGAGGGAATCGCCGTGGGCCTTTCCACCAAAATATTGCCCCACAATTTTTGCGAATTGCTTCAGAGCTGCATAAAAATTTTAAAAAATAAGCCCTTTCGATTGGTTCCCGACTTTTTAACTGGCGGGACCATTGACGCTTCTGAGTACAATCAGGGGAAATCTGGCGGCAAGGTTAAGGTAAGAGCCACCATCTTAAAAGGTGGCAACAAATCCCTGGTTATAAAGGAAATACCCTACGGCACCACTACCAGCTCCCTAATGGAATCTATTGTCACAGCTAACGACAAAGGGAAAATTAAAATTAAGCGCATTGAAGACAATACCGCTAAAGATGTGGAAATTATCATTACATTGCCTCCCGGCACCGATCAGGATAAAGCCATTGACGCTTTATATAAGTTCACAGAGTGCGAGTCCAGTATTTCTGTAAATTGCTGTGTTATTAAAGAAAAGCATCCTGCCTTTTTAAGCGTCAACGATTTACTGAAAGAAAATGTGAACGATACAGTGGATTTGCTGAAACTGGAATTGGAAATACGTAAAAATGATTTGGAAGAAAAACTGCACTTCCGAACCCTTGAGCAAATATTTATTGAGGAACGCATATATCGCAAAATCGAAAATTGCGAGACCTGGGAAGCCATTATAAAAACCATCCATGCGGGGTTAAAACCTTTTTCCAAAAAATTTATCCGCAAAGTCACCGATGAAGATGTGACCAAGTTAACCGAAATTCGAATTAAACGAATTTCAAAATTTGATTCCAACAAAGCTAACGACGAAATTATTTCTCTCCAGAACGGCATTAAAGAAGTAAACAAAAATTTGAAAAACCTGGTGGAATACTCCATACAGTATTTTGAACATATTTTGGAAAAATACGGAAAAAACAAAAAGCGTAAAACCAAAATAGAACAATTTGAAGAAATTTCAGCCTCAGATGTTATTCTTTCCAATTTAAAAGTAGGTTACGACAAAGAAACCGGCTTTATCGGAACATCCGTACGCAGCGAAAATTTTGTAAGCAACTGCTCCGCTCTCGACGATATTATTGTATTTACCGAAGACGGCAATATGGTAGTCACAAAGGTTGCAGACAAAACTTATGTAGGAAAAAACATAATGTACGCTGAAAAATTTGATAAAAACAATGAGGATATCATCTATAACATGATATACCGGGAAGGGCGCATGGGCCCTGTGTACATTAAACGTTTTGCTGTGGGCGGAGTTACCCGCGATAAAAATTACAACTTGTGTAAGGGCAAAGAGAATTCCAAGGTTTTCCATTTTTCTGTATCCGGAAAAATCACCACGGAAAAATTAGAAGTTAGATTGGTTCCCAAACCCCGCATCAAAAAAGAATTTAAGCTTTCTGTAAACGAATTTGAAATTAAGGGCCGAAACAGCGCCGGCAATATTGTGACCAAGCATTCTGTAAAAAAAATCGTTCCTATTAAAGGTTTTGAACCCTCCGCTCCAGGCGAAGGTTCCACCGCATCAGCTGGAGAAAGCAAAAGCAAACCTAAGAAAAAATCCGGGGATACTATCTACTGGGATAAAAAAAATCATTTAATTGGTTTTAAGGTTAAGGGAGAAGCCGCTTTTAATCTGGATAAGGGTGAACTTATCGTCATACTGTACGATGATGGGTCATACATAACCTATTCCGGCCAGGATAGCCTTGAAGTAGGTGATGGCATCGTTTACATGGGAGTTTGGGATCACACTCAAATCTTTTGCGCCTTGTTTACCGATGGAAATACAGGCCATGTATTTGGAAAGCGATTCCAAATTGTGGCCAGCACCGATGAAAAGTACTATTTCTTCATTTCCGATTACGAAGACAGCAAACTCGAATTTTTAACGGATTCGCCTGAGGCGGAGTTGGAAATCACGGTGGGAAAAGCCGCTAAAAAGCAAAAGCAAAAGCAAAAGCAAAAAATAAAAATGAATGAGGAAAATTTTCCCCTAAGCAAAACCAGCCAAATGGGAAACAAAATCAGCACTCAAAAAATTAGCCAGGTTAAGGTGTCAAAAGATACCCAAATGAGTTTGTTGTAAAAAAACATCCACCCGCTAGGCGGGTGGTTTTCTCGGATACAATAAAAAAGGGGCCTAAGGCCCCTTTAAAATTTCCCCTTGGTATTGAATTAATCCGCAGCCATTAGCTCTGGGTGTTTTTCCAAAAAGCTAGTATCAAAAATTCCAGATTGAAACTCGGGATGTTTTAAAATCCTTCTCAAAAGAGGAATCGTAGTTTCTACCCCTTCAATAACAAACTCATCCAAAGCTCTAAGCATACGGGCTATGGCTTTGTTACGAGTCGGAGCATAAACAATTAATTTAGCAATCATGCTGTCATAAAATGGCGGCACCACATAGCCGGAATAACAATGGGTGTCTACCCGAACCCCAATGCCACCTGGAATATTAAAATCTGTAATCGTGCCGGGGCTGGGTTTGAAATCATTAAAAGGGTCTTCTGCATTAATACGTACTTCGATACTGTGGCCTTGAACAGAAATATCTTTTTGCTCAAATTCCAGTTTTTCTCCTGCTGCCACAATCAATTGCTGGCGAATTAAATCAACTCCTGTAACCATTTCGGTTACGGGATGCTCCACCTGAATACGAGTATTCATTTCCATGAAGTAGAAATTTCCATCATCGTATAAAAATTCCATAGTGCCCGCATTGTGGTAACCCACAGCAGCCGCCCCTGCCGCAGCCAATTCACCCATTTTTTTACGGGTAGCAGCATCGATTACAGGACTTGGAGATTCTTCAATTAATTTTTGATGCCGTCTTTGAACCGTACAATCCCGCTCACCCAAGTGAATCATATTTCCGTGTTTATCACCAATCAGCTGGACTTCAATATGCCGGGGGTTTGTAAAGAACTTTTCCAGATACAAATCCCCATTGCTAAAGCAGGCAATGGCTTCGGCACTGGCTATGGGAAAATTTCTTTCCAATTCTTTTTTGTTAAAGGCAAAGCGCATCCCTCTTCCACCGCCACCGGCAGCCGCTTTTACGATGACAGGGTATTTAATTTTATCAGCAATTTTTACAGCGGAAGCCAGATCGGGCAAAACGCCATCGGAACCGGGAATAGTGGGAACTTTAGCTCTTTGCATAGCTTCTTTAGCCTGACTTTTATGCCCCATTTGTTCGATACATGCTGGATCCGGACCAATAAACACAATTTTATTGTCTCTGCACATTTCCGCAAAGCGGGTGTTTTCCGCCAAAAACCCATAACCTGGATGCAACGCCTCTGCATTGGTCAATTCTGCCGCCGATAAAATCCGTTTGGGATCTAAGTACGATAATTTAGAGTTTCCCGGACCGATACATATATCTTCATCCGCATAATGCACATGTAAGCTATGCATATCCGCAGTGCTGTGAACAGCCACGGTTTTTATACCCATTTCTTTACAAGTACGGATAATTCTCAAAGCAATTTCACCGCGATTTGCGATAATTATTTTTTTAAACACCTAACCAACTCCTGTCTGATGACCCCTCAATACCTTTAACCCGAAGTTCAAAATCTTCGGGGTTGGAAGCATATCGGGATGCAACTTCGTAATTAATTAATCCTTCTGAATATAATCTTAAAATGGATTGATCAAAGGTTTGAGACCCGTATTGATCGTAACCTTCTTCCATCGCTTTTTTTATGTCGCCTGTCTTTTCCGGATCCTGCAACAGTTCCTTTACATAGGCGGTATTTACCAAAATTTCCGTGGCGGGGACCCTTGATTTGCCGTCCGCCTGAGGAAGCAAACGCAGGCTGGCCACTGCAATTAAAGTACTGCTCAACAATAAACGAGCGCCCTGTTGCTGATGGGGCGGATAAAAAGACAACACCCTGTTAATGGACTCCACCGCGTTCATTGTATGCAGAGTGCTAAAAACCAAATGGCCCGTATCCGCTGCGGATAAAGCTATTTGCATGGTTTTCGCATCGCGTATTTCTCCAATGAGAATAACATCGGGATCCTGCCTCATGGCGGAACGAATAGCCTTATCATAGCTCAATGTATCTTGCCGAACTTCCCGCTGGGAAATCAGGCCTTTTTTATCGCTATGTAAGTATTCGATAGGATCTTCAATAGTAATAATATTGGAAAAAATATTTTCATTAATATGGTTTATCATGCTGGCAAGGGCCGTGGATTTACCAGAACCTGTGGCGCCAGTCACTAATATCAACCCCCGCTGCTTTAAGGACAGGTCCTTAAGCACAATGGGCAATCGCAGGCTGTCAAAACTTGGAATATCCAGATTAACAAGCCGGACCGCCATGGCGGGAGTCCCTCTTTGTTTAAAAGCATTTATTCTGAATCTGCCAATACCCTGGGCACTGTAGGCAAAATCAACATCATGTGCTTTTTCATATTCCTGATGCTGTTCCTCTGATGAAAGCTGTTTTATGTAGCTATAAACATCATCTATGCTCAGATTTTCGGTTTTTAATCGAAACAATTGCCCGTTAATACGGTAAACAGGTGGCGAGCCGGAACGCAAATGCATATCCGAAGCCTCGCGTTTTACCATATCCGATAGCAATCGACTGATTTCAATCATATATATGCTTTTGTATTAGATAAAAAACCAAGCCCGAATCAGGCATTGGTATTTATGCGGAAAAGCACGGTTCCAAATTCCACTGGAGCGGTATTTTCCACACAGATTTCCTCTACAACCCCAGTTGCATCGCTTTCAATTTCATTCATGAGCTTCATGGCTTCAATTATGCAAAGCACCTGGCCTTTTTTAACCCTGTCACCCACCTTAACGTAAGGAGCTGCATCGGGGTTTGAGGCTTCATAAAAAGTCCCCACCATAGGTGATTTCATTTCATGGCCCTTAGATGCCGGAGCCGATTCTGCAGCAACTGCCGGGGCAGCAGGCGCAGAGGTAGCCGCAGGTTGTTGAATTATTTGCGGCGCAGCTATGGGAGCGGTCCCCCCTTGTTTAATAGTAAGCTGCGAATCCCCTTCATTCCAGGTTAACTCTGAAATAGTGGAACCTTGTATTAATTTTACAAGTTCTTCAACGGTAGATAATTTCATCATGAAATTTCCTTTTCTAAATTCTAAACAATTTAAAAATTATCTTCTTCTTCGCTTAATTTTAACCCCTGGTCTTGGTCTTCTTCTTCGATCCAAATCCCGGGTGGGCGAGGGTGGCCCTGGTTCAGCGACTTGAGAGGCTGTGATTTCACTTATTCTTTGTTGAATTTGAACGTTATCTGGTTCTCTTTCCAGTAATTGCCGGTAAATTTCCAGAGCTTGTTCTTTAAGTCCTTGATTGAAATAAATTTCTGCCAGAGTGACAGTTTTAACGCTTGAAGTGGGCGATTCAGAGTCCTCTGGGGGATAGGAATCCTCAGTTCCATGAGTCATTTCTGAAATAGGTTCTGGGGCAGCTCTGTTTACAGGCAATTCAGCAGTTTGTGAGGGTTCAGGAGCTTCAGGTTCTTTCCGTAAAATCCCGGCAGCCCGGAGGTCGTCCTCACTTATAACTTGGGTGTCTCCGCCATCATAACTATCGTCCTCATCCTCCGAAGCCAAAAAACCTATAGGCTCCGAAACTTCTTCGCTTGAGCCCTCTTCTTCCTCGAACAACTTATCAAAGGCGTTTTCAATATCTTCTTCTTCTAATCCTTCGCTTACAGCTTCAAATTCTTGTTCAGACTGCTCTTCTTGCTCTAAGATATCCTCTGGGCTTTCTTCACTTTCCAAGATTTGGACGAAGGCATTTTCTATATCTTCCTCTGTAGCCAACTCTGAATTTTCCGCTTCAGCCAACTCAAGCTCACCGGGAACCTCTTCTGAAGTAACTTCCTCAGAAACGGCTTCTTCTACATCGTCAAGCTCAGAAAGTTTCTCTATAGCGCTATCAATATCATCTTCGCCAGGTAATTCGCTCCGTTCTTCCCCGGCATCTTCAAAATCCGAGATTTCATCTATGGCATTGGCAACATCGTCCTCACTAGGTAACCCGGCTTCGTTGCCTTCAATGTCAGATTCTTCCTCAGCTAAGTTGGGCACGCTTAATTCTTCAGTTTCGGCACCTTCTCCAACAGTTTCCCCGGGAGTTTCTATAGACAGGGTAACCGCTTCTTCTTCCTCTGATGCCTCTGAATCTGGCAACTCAAATTCGACTGAACCCTCTTCGGAGCTTATTTCCTCGGAAGCGAAATCTTCAACATCCTCTGTACCAGCTAATTCATCTATAGCGCTACCAACATCGTCTTCATTGGGAATTTGGGCTTCAAGGTTTTCCTCAGTATTAGTATCAGTCTCCTCTGCTGCCTCCAAACCTGTGATTTCATCTATGGCATTGGCAACATCGTCCTCACTAGGCAACTCAGCTTCACTGCCTTCAATGTCAGATTCTTCCTCAGCTAAGTTGGGCACGCTTAGTTCTTCAGTTTCGGCACCTTCTCCAACAGTTTCCCCGGGAGCTTCTATAGACAGGGTAACCGCTTCTTCTTCCTCTGATGCCTCTGAATCTGGCAACTCAAA
>JBNKOC010000024.1:0-172192 GCA_050294405.1 Fibrobacteria bacterium
AATGTCCAGGCGCACAATGGCATTCAAAGTGGAGTCCGCTTTGCAAGCGGTGCGAAGCCGCTTGGAAATTCCCTGGTTTACCAGATTGAGTTCAGCGTAATTTGCCGCTAATTTTTGCAGGTTTATTTGAACAGAATTTGATTTTTGAGTTTCCAGATATTGGCCGATTAAATGGGCCCCCACAGAGCGGAAAAGGGTTTCCTCCTCATTGGCCAGGGGGTAATGGAAATGCGCCATGGGCTTTAAAAACTCAGTATGGGGACAACCGCTTGTGGCAATTAACAAGCCCATTAAGGCACTGACGGCGCTTTGGGCATCGGTTTCCTGGGATATTTGCTTGGGCCCAATATTAATCCGCAGTTTAATGCGCTGGTAGGAAATTAAATTTTCAAAGCGCACTATGATGTTTACAATATTTTTAGCCAGCGGACAGAGTTTTTTTTCCTGAGAAGGCAATGGACAGTTTTCGCATTTGTGGTAATCCAATTGGGCCCAGGGAGCTTCTACCACAGGTTCATTTTTTTCAATGGATTGAGTCTGTAAATTTAAAGAAAGCTCCACAGTTTCCTGGGAGCCGTCTTCGAACTCAAAATGGTATACAATATCCTGAACAGACATGGCTGTCCGGGATTATTCCGCTACTTCCAGATCCAAGTCGCCATATATGCCACGGTAATTGGTAATAGTAATTGTTGTGGCACCCAGGGTTCCAGTGTAAGGGTCCGGACATTCTGCATCGGTCGGGGCAGGCCCCATCATTATTTTGCAATTACCCTCCGCGGTAAAGGTTATTTCAGCGCCAGCGATACTGAAACTTCCACCATCCAAAACGCTGGGCCCGATACCAGCAGTGTAGGTAGAATCCTCAAATAATTTAAACACAAATGTTACAGGGAAGCCGGAAAGAGTTGTGCTGAAATTATATTCAACAGAAGACACTTCTTCTTCAACCTCTTCGGGTTCTTCAGGTGGTGGAGGGTTTAATACGGAATCCGGAATATGATCTCTATCGCAATTCCAGATGAGCAATCCCAATATAAGGATCATAAAGATGTTCCATTTTTTTAATTTCATATTGCCTCCTGAAATTTTGCGATTACTAATATTTAAATTTTTGCACTACTGTTTGTAACTGGTTTACCAGGTTATCAAGTCCCGATATTCTGGATTCTGCCATATCCATCTCTCCCCCATTGTTAATTAAACTGGAGGCTATTTGGACAATATTGTCTTTTAATTCAATTATATGGTTCGATGCATCGTTCAAATTTCCCGATACCAGGGTGGATGCTTCACTCACTTGATTTACGTTATTGTTCACTTCTTTCATGGTAACAGACTGTTCTTCCACTGCCGAAGCCACACTTAAAGATATCTGGTTCAACTCTTCAATTACCTGGGCTATGTCTTCCATTGCGGAAACAGCGGAATCGGTATTTTTTTGGATATCATTGATTTTAGCTTCAATTTCTTTGGTGGCTCCGCCTGTTTGCGAAGCCAATTCTTTTACCTCGCCAGCCACAATAGCAAAGCCTTTTCCTGCCTCACCGGCTGAGGCGGCCTCAATGGTAGCATTCAGGGAAAGCAGGTTCGTTTTGTCCGCAATCTTTTTAATAACATCAATAACCACTCCGATTTCCTGGGCGGAATTTTTTAATTGTTGGATTTTAATTTGAGCCTCTTTGGCCTTATCATTTGCCTGGACAGCCAATTGTGATTCGGACATACAACTCTTGGCCACTTCATTTAAGGATAGGGTGATTTCATTAGTGGACTTGGTTATGCTTCCCACGGACTCGGAAAGCGAACTAAGTGTGCTATTGACATCATTAATTTGTTTGCTGGCGTCAGAGGCGGTGTTTTCCACAAATTTTGCGGATTGGCTCATTTGTTGGGTGGAGCCAGCCACTGAAGAAACCTTGGTGTTTAACTCGCCTGCGCTTTCCTTAAGAATATTAGCCTGATTGGCCAGGTCCGCAATAATTTTTTGCAGGTTTTGCACGAACTTTTCAAACCATTTAGACAGTTCTCCAATTTCGTTATTGGAGTTGTAATTTAGCCTTTTGGTAAGATCCCCATCTCCTTCGGAAATATCTTTCAATTGTTTAGATACTAAACTAATGGGGCTTAAAACTACTTTTTTGAAGCCTATGTATATGACCACTCCGACAAGAGTGTTAATAAATAAACAAAATACCCCCAGCATCATATAAGCTTTTGTCTTGCTTTGGGAGAGCTTCTTTGCATTGGCTATTTTCATTTCGTCCAGGGTTTTGGTATCAATGCCCAAAATTATTTTTCCCATTTCTTTTTCTATACCAAGGCGTTCTTTATCGGTTACTACCACCCTTTCCACAATAATTTCGTTTTCCGCATTTTTATGCTGGTCTACCAAAGCGGAGTTGCTTCTATCCACAATTTTTAACGAGGCTATATCATTATCCTTTAACACACCTTTGGCCAGGTTGCCAAGTGTATAAAGATCTTTGCTCATAAGGGCTTCCGCCGAAATTTTTGCCAAAAAATCTGCCAGAAGCGTTCCCTTGTCCATTACATTTTTTTCAAAAGTTTTAACAGATTTTTCATGGTCCGCATTTAAATTTGACTGGTAAATTTGAATGAGGGCCACCGAAGCCCCAATAGTTATTACAGTGAGAATTCCCACTGTAAGAGTTATAAACTGACCAGCTAATTTAAATTTGAACATATTTTTTAATTAACCTGTATTTCTTTTACGCTATCGTCCACTTCCCCTTTGGGAATGTAGCCGATGGCCCCGGGAATCTCACTTACCATAAGCTTTACGGCTGCAGCTGTTTTTTGCTCCATTGGGGCTGATCCTGCGCCCTTAATTTGCTGTTCCACCCAAAAGCTTTTGTATTCCGCATAAGATTTTTTCACAACGCCATCTATGAAAGCATTAGCCGTGGCATCGGATTCCGGAAGGTTTATGGCCACGACTTTATTGCCGGACCATTCGGTCATTTTGCCTGTGTAAATTCGTTTCAATTCCGCTTTGGATATGGAGCTGGCGCCATTCGATTTATTGACGATAACGGCCCAATCCTCAGCATATGCCCCCATCATGAATATTAACATAAGGGAGAAAAATTTTAATGAGTTATTCATACCTTCCCCCTGATTAAAACGCCATGGTAAATTGTGCCTGAATCGCATTCATATCCAAATCACCTAATTCATAATTGTTGCCAATGAGATTACCTGTCGTAGGATCTGGTGATGTGCCAATAGGCCTTGGGCGGGACAATCCATACTCAATTTTAAACTTGTAATTACTATACAAGCCTAGGTTCAATCCTATGGTATAGGTATCCCATCCTTCCATTGGGATTGTGGCCACAGTCAAATGGGAATTGGCTCTTGCATTTTCCCAATTCATGGATTCATAAAACAAATACGGGGTAACCATCCAGGCCTGATTTAATCTTAAGTCATAACTCAAAAGGCCGTAATACGCCAGATAATCGGTTTCCGCATCATTATTTAACTTGTTAAATACATTTTTCACATTAATTTCGGACTGCACTACGACACCGAAAAATTTTGATTTAAACTGGGCTCCATATATATGGGAACGGGTTAAAATGGAATCCTTTTGCCTCCACCACAAATCATCAATTCCAAATCCTCCATCGTTTTCTATATACATTTCCTGGACATCCACTCTCTCTGTCCCCGTCATATAACTCACGCCATAATCAACGCCATCGAGGACATCCATTTTTAACTCCAAATGTCCGCCAACGCCCATTTCAGAAAATTCCTTGATTCTATTGTCTGGCTTAGTGCCGGATGAAACATATAAATTGTAGATTAGATCATGATCACCCAGAAAATACCTGCCATTTAACATTCCGCCCATTTGGCTTTCAGGAAAAATGGCGAACATAGAAGTTTGAACTGGTTGTCCCACCGTGGTAATAATAGGCGAACCGTGATCCACGTTCCAAACACCTGCAGGAGTAATAAATTTACCCACTCGAAAGGCTAATTTATCACTTTGCTTATATTCAAACCAAGCCCTTTCTACATTAATTACATCTCTGTCTACAACTTCTATTGTGGCAACAGAAGTTGATTTTAGCCTTGTTTCAATTAATGCCCGGGTATTATTGGTAGGCATAAAATCATAATATACATTGAGGGCGCCCAGGGCCAGAGCAATATCCTCTCTGATATAAGCACGAAGAATTGAATTATTTTTCATGCTTAAGCCGCCCATATTAAATTCGGCAAAACCGTAAATCTTAAACTTATCCTGGGCGGATATACTGGTCATTAAACCAAGGCCTATTAACGTGAGAATTTTCCACTTCATTTAAACCTGCCTGTTATAATTATTCACGATCTCCATTGTCCCAAAGTTTTTAAAATTTTTCAATTAAATTAATAGTGACAAATGACAATTTTAAGTAAATAGCTCCATTTCTTTACAGTTTTTTGGCAATTAATAGCTTTTAGCTATGGAACTTAGTTCGATCTATCTGGTGATAATATCCGCTCTTTTGGTGGGCTTTTCTAAAACCTCCATTGGTGGTTTGGGCATAATAGTAGTACCCCTTATGGCTAGCGCCTTCCCTGCAAAGCAATCTACAGGAGTATTGTTGCCCATGCTCATTTTGGCCGACATATTTGCGGTTGTTTTTTACAGAAGGAATTGCGACTGGAAGGTTTTTAGAAGGATTTTCCCCATAACTGCCCTGGGGGTTGTTATGGGGTATTTGGCCATGGGGGTGATACCCAATAACCCTTTTCAAATAGCCATGGGTCTTTTGGTCATGGCCATGGTATTTTTTGAAATTTTTATAAGCCCAAAGTTAAAGAGGTTTAAGCATAGCCTCATCGTGGCTTGGATATTTGGAATTTTGGCGGGATTTACCACTATGATTGCCAATGCGGCAGGCCCCCTCTTTGCCATTTATTTGCTCCAATTAGGCCTTCCCAAAAACAGTTTTGTGGGAACTCGCGCCTGGTTCTTTTTGCTTTTAAATTGCTATAAAATACCCTTTTCCTGGTCCCTCGGCTTAATCAGCTTCTCTAGTCTTGGGCTAAACCTATCCATGTTGCCTTTTATTTTGTTAGGGGCTTTTTTGGGATTCCGATTCTTGCAAAAAATCAATATGGATGTTTTTAAGTGGATAATTCGCTTTGCGGCTCTGGCTTCCAGTTTAAAATTGATATTTTTCTAGGGGATGGATAAAAAACAAGAAAATTGTATCCAATGCGGAAAAACTTTCAGCTGCGATGTTCAGAATGGAAAATCAAGCTGCTGGTGTTTTGAATTCCCAACCGTTAAAATAGATTCTGAAAAAAAAGGATGTTATTGTCCAGAATGTTTGAGGCTTTTAAGCGACGCACTTTAAGCGCTAAATAAGTAGAACTTTTCCGGCAAGCCCTATTTACTTTTCCCAATGGGAAAAGTCTCGTAAGCAATTACCCCCGCCATTATAAAATAAATGGGGTACATCAGTATTCCTGACAACATGACCAGGTAAACAAAAGAAGGGTGCCAAAATCGCATAGCCCATATGCCTCCAAATGTTAGTAGAGAACTTACAAGAGGTTCCAACATAAGAAATAATTTTAAGGTGCCCCTGATGCTTTTATTAAAGTAAAACAAAAAACCCGTGAGAAAATAAATCAAGGCAAACTGAATAATGTGCCCATGCGTGGTAATTAAAAGCTCAGCCAAGGGTTTGGGATACTTCTCCGGAATCGCAAATTCGTCGGACTCCACAATTTGGCTCCCATTGTATCGTTCTTTAATGGTTGTAGAAGAGGTTCCGCTAGTTGTAGCAAGGTAAACCAGCCCAATGGAAATCCCCACAGCTAAAACCAGATTAAACAAAAACACCAGTTTTTTTAAATCAGAGGGTAATTGCGATAACTTGATTTCAAACATAAATGGAAATGCTTTAATTAAGGCATGCTGGCGACAAGCTCGCAAAGCTTATAAATACCCTTGCTGACCTGTCTAACAGAAATGGTGGCTCCACTGATACCATCAATAGTATCCCCCACTTTAAATTTTGAATCTTTGTTCATACCCACAAATTGTTTATTCCAATTAAGATTTTCAACTGCCCCGCCAATGGGCTCTCTGTAACGAATAATTTGGCTGTGAACGATTTTGTTTTCCGGGTCAAAAATCACCATAAAGGTTATGGGAAGAGCTTTTCCTAACACATTATCTAATAAAGCTTTATAAGCTTTCCCTTCTTTTTCAATACTCCACAAATAAACTTCAGGCCTAAAAAATTTTTGTCCGGCTTTTTGTTCGATTTTTTTTTTAATGGGCGGGGGAATTTGGTATTTACTAAAGCTGATATCCCCGGTTTTAACAGCCAATACCTCTTCAATGGCTTTTTGGGCATCCTCCTGAATTGAGGATGGCCATGTCAAAGACACGGCCAAAAGTAAGGAAAAAACAATAACTCTAAGAGACATAATCAGAACATATATCCAGCACCCAGGTTAATCTGGAGGGTTTGGGTATCGTCCATGCCTTTGGTTTGGATACCAATGTCGCCTTTAAAACTAACTTCGGGAATAGGTAAAAAGGAGAGGCCAACTTTCCATTCCATTACCTGGTTTGCTTCTTCGGCATCTCCCCCGCCTTGTACGGACATGGCTGTGTTATATTGGGAAAAATGCAGGAAGGGAAACAGTTGAGCCTTATATCCT
This sequence comes from Fibrobacteria bacterium, assembly GCA_050294405.1. Lineage (GTDB taxonomy): Bacteria > Fibrobacterota > Fibrobacteria > UBA11236 > JADFYW01 > JBNKOC01. The sequence continues at coordinate 6,706 of JBNKOC010000024.1, forward strand.
GCCAAAGACAAAACATTGTAGCCCGCTTGCAAATAATAGCCAAAAGAGCTTTCTAGAAAGCCGTCTGCACTACTCAAGGCATCGTATTGAATCATTCCCAACTCAGCCAAGGCCATAACATTGTTTGCGGAATACTTTGCATGGATCTCCATAAGGTTTGCAGCATCATAGGCTTGTTCACCGGAAGCGTTTTCCATTAAATGGTTTCTGCTGAACGAGGCTCCTGCCCTTAATCCGGGAGCACCGATATAATCAATTCTGGCATTTACCAAAATTGTTTCCAGACTGGACCGTTGTCCTTTCTGCCTGCCGGAACGCATGGCGCTTCCCTGGCTGAATTTTCCAGAGTTAAGCCCTTCCATTAATACAAGTTTATAATCCACAACACCCGCCAAAAGGCCATTCGCGCTAATACCATTTCCAAACCAGGTAGTAGGAATAATACGGCTGTTGTAATCCGGGCGTTCTACTGATAAAAACAAAGGAGGTTCATGGTTTTCATTTAAAAGTCCAACTGAGGGTAGTAGAACTCCGGCCCCAAAATTAAAATTATTGGAATGGTGATAATTAATATAAGCCTGTTCCAACTCCAATTCTCCCCCGTAATCCTTTCCAACCATATTGTGCTCCAATTCCACTTCGGACTTGAAAGACCAATTGGGAGACCAGGCATGGCCGTAAAAAAGCACAAAGCGGTGAAAATCCAGACTACCAGGAGACAAGTCTTCGTCCTCTACCTTACTTTGGTTAAAATGAAGCTCTCCATACCCACCCAAGGTAGATTTAGCTTCAAAAAATTCATCTTCTGCAGCGTTCAAGCTGCTCAATAATCCAAGGGCGATAATCCAAAACCGTAACATTTTTCCTCCGTCTAAATTGAGATTTAGTTTAAATTTACTCATCTGGGAACAAAGTTCAAGAGCTTTGAAGAAAAAGGTTTTGCCAAATTGGCAAGCTAGATAGAGGCTCCTGCTATGGCGGAGCTATAGTTTAGCATGGAATGATCTGCTAATTCCCTTATGGATATGGACTTTAGCTTAAAATGCTTAAAGGGGTATTCTAAACGAGCGCTTAACTTGTCCTCTTTAACCTGATCCCGGGAAGGATTGCTAACAACATCGCCCTTGCTATCAATATAGAGTAACTTGCCGCCGTGGCTATAAAATGTGTTTTTAGGAGGAAGTTGGGGGCAAATATCGCAGCAATGCACATAGCGTTTATGGGATTCCCTATCAATTAAACTTTGAAACTGCCTGTCCCCCACTCGGGGAGAACCGAAGCTGAACACACTGCCCATCCCAATATAGGCACAAGCTAACTGGGCTAAAGCCCCTCCCAGGCTGTGACCGGTAAAAACAAGCTTAGATTTATCCATAACTTCATCCAGCTGAAGCTGGTCCATTACATTTTCAAACGCCGTTTTAAACCCAAGGTGTACATAGCTATCTCCTTTCCATTTAACAGGCCAGGCATTTATATCTGTAATAATATCGCCAGCCTCATCACTTTGAGTCCCCCGAAAGGCATAAATCATATGGCCTTTCCATATTCCACACATCCCTTGCGTGTTGTGCTTGGCGAAAAATCGCAGGTCCGTAATCTGGGCTCTGGAGGCGTATTTACGAGCCAATTCCAATATTGCCGGGCTTTCGGCTTTTAAATATGACAACCTCGAAAATTCAGCACATACATAATCCAAATTGGAAATTTTCAATTCAAAATAATTTTCATCACTCCCCGGTTGATACAGGGACTTTCTTCGAGTGTCGTATGGATAAAAATAAGGCATTATATGAAAATGTAAACATTTGTTTACCAATAACAAAATTTTTAGGAATCTGCTTGCAATAAAAACTTTCTTGAATAGTATAATGGTTAGAGTTGCCCGATCTTATTGTCCGGCAGGGATATTATGGATAACAATCTGCAAAAACTAAACGATGTAAAGTCCTGTTTTTGGGATCTTTATAATCTATACATTCAAAAAGAATTAAATGCGGATGAAAAAGAGCAACTTTCAAATTTAGGCAAAAAAGTTTTGGACGCCCATTTCGATGTTAATGTCCAGGACGCCCCCTAGAATTTTTGCTGCGTCTAGACCGAGTTTGGCCAAATATATATTGGAATCAGTTTTATTTATTCAAATCCAATTCATGTTCCGCGTGGTAGTTGCCGTTTGTTCCATCCACGATGATTGTGGCAATACCATTTTCGAATGTAATTTGAATGGTTTTAAATCTTGATTCCGCCTGTATTGAGCCGCTAACAGGCCTCCCCCAGCCAGTTTCAGTTTTGGAAAAGACTACTGATTCTACCGTACAATTTGAGGTTAAGTCTATCATTTGAGTTTTAGCTGCATTCTCAGCCTTTATGTTTTGAACCATTTCACCGTTTAGCACAAAAGAGCTATCTCCATTTGTGGTTTTAAGCTCGGCCTTTAAATTCCAGTTGCGGCTAACATCCCAGTACGCTCCACGGGCTCCTTCCAAATAAAGGTGGGCATAACGTTTAGCCTCGGCAAATCTTGCAGATTCTATACGGGGGAATTGGACTATTTCTTCAGAAGAATTTTTAAACTGGACCTCGTCCTTTCCTTCCAGTAAACCCTCCCCCAAATTGCGAACTACAGATATTTCCCCGCTGCGAGCCCACCAATCATTGGAATAGGACCAGGGCTGAAAAGAAATGCGAACATCTGGACTTTGGGAGGAAGGTGAAGTTGAATATTTTCCCAGGGCGGGGCTATAACTTTGAAAATCTAATACAGAAGACATTTCGGCTAGTTCGGCCGCCATCTCCTGTCCTGATTCGTTTTCCAGGCTTTCAGCTAAGGCATAATTTTCTTCGCTGTCATTGTTTTGGATACAAGCATTAAAAAGTAAAAGGCTTGCTGCAAAAATGCATTTCAAAAATACTGACTTCATTCCGTCCTCCTTTTAGATAAATACAATTTACCTCAAACAGGGAAGTTTAGAAAGTAATTTTTTAAATAAGATTACACTATATTCCGATTAATTAATTAAAATAATAATTTTAAGTCTTTTAAAGAATAATAAAACCTAAAAATGATTACGATTTAACAGATATCAACTTATAAATCAAGGCAAAGCTTCTTTAACGCGGGGCAAGAGATAAAGTTTATTAAGAGCTTTTATCAATAAAAGTCTTTTAAATTAGAAGCGATTTCTCTTATTGGCATATTGTTGAATTGGGCCCTAATAGATGTTATTTGATTGCTAATAGTCTTTGTACGTTTATTTAAGCTTTTGGCAAGATCGTTATGGGTGTAGTATTGCGTTTTATTTTTCCAGAGAAACCTTAATATTTCCTGTTCCTTAGGACCAAGTTGCAAATAAACGGCATACTGGTCTAAAAAAGGTTTTAACTCTTTTCGCAACCCTTTAACTTTTACACTACTCATATTTGCATGTTGCTTAACAATATTTATTACACTGTTTAGAGCACTCATAATTACATCTCTCCAGGGGTAGAAAAACAACCGACCCACTAATAATATAAATCTCTACCAAAATATATTAATACCCAACGTTTTTTGGTTCTTAAAAAAAGACCCGGAGGGAAAAAATTGATTTTCATTACAAAATTTGGGTATAGAACCACAAATTTAAATTCTTCAAGCCTGGCATAATTTTGGAGCCCCAGTGGGACAAAGTTTTTAAAGCGAAACCACTAATTGTACTAGGTGTCTGGTAATTTGCATCTAAACTGGATTGAAAATTGATTTTATTGCGATAATTTTCAAAATTCAATTATTTGATCCATTTGAATGGATTTAAACCAAGTGAATGGCAGTTTAAAAACTCCATTTAAGCTGTGCATATACCAGGTTAATGACATTTTCGTATTGATTCCAGGGTCCAAAAGACCAGGATTGCCCTGTTAATGACAACCCCCAATTTTGAGCCAGAGAGTAATTTAAACTTGGCATTAAAAACAAGGCGTTCGGACCCGGAGCATACAAGCTGGCAAAAGACAGTTGCAAAAGTGGAGTGGCCGTCCAGGATATTTGTACCATCGCGTTATAGGCGGTAGGCATTAAATTTTTGGGACTTAAAACCCTCTGAGTAAGAATTTCCATGGCATTTTCTTCGTTGTCAATGCCTTGACTGTTGTACAAAAAAGCCAACTGAGCGTAAAAAGGCTTCTGAAAAAAATAATCCAATCCCAGGGATATATTAACACTGTGTTTGTCTTCTATGGCACTTGGATTATCCGTGTAAAAATAGCTGAACTCCCCCTTGAAACCGGCATTGATTATAGAACCCGCCCAGCCGCTTCCCAAAACCAAATCACCTTTGTAACGTCCACCAAGCCATTGCCAATCATAACCCAAAAAGTTGGACTTTAACATTGCGGCTGCAATAACATCTTCTAGCTTGTCAGAAAAGGCCGCAGCCCCCCTTATACTCATATTGTCCATAAAGAACCATTCCAAATCTAAACCGTCGCTGCCTGGCCTTTCCTCATAATCCACATCGGTAAAGTCATATACATTAAACAAATCATTTGGATTCCAAAAACTGGCTATCCCCCAATTTACCCTTTGCCTTCCAAAGGAATAATCGACCGGCCCCATACTTCCCTTGAAATGGACCCGGTCCCATTCCAATTGGGATTTTAAACTGGGCTTGTCAATTAGCCGCCAATCCAAATTCAAAGTGTAGCCCGCAACATGAGCCAGTGCCGTTGAATTTCCGTAGGATGTGAGCTGGCGTCCCTGTAACACAAATTTAAGAGATGGGAGCAGATCCCACTCTTGATTCAATCTAATATGGAGCAAATTGGTTTGAAAGGAAGAATCCAGGTTATCGCCAAAACCATGGCTCTCCAGATTTTTAATGTAGCCACCGTAATTCCAGCTTAGGGCAAAACTTTCAAATACTAAGAGAAAAACAAATAAAAATATTTTACTGGTTAACATCTGAAATAATTTTTCCATCCTCCAAAGTGACAACCCGTCTTGCCCGCGAAATAACCCGCGCATCATGAGTGCTAAATAAAAATGTGGTTTCTTCCTCTTTATTTAAGTTTTCCATAATATCCAGCAGATTGTCTGTGGAGGCCGTATCCAAATTAGCGGTAGGCTCATCAGCCAAAACAAATTTTGGCCTGGAAGCCAGAGAGCGAGCCACCGCCACGCGTTGTTGTTGCCCCCCGGACATTTGCCCAGGCCTGTGGTTTAGCTTATCTCCCAGCCCCACTTTTTCCAGGAGCTCCTTTGCCCTTTCTTCTCTTTCTTTTTTAGGCCGCTTTTGGAGAAGCATAATAAACTCCACATTTTCCAAGGCGGTTAAAACAGGAATTAAATTGTAGGCTTGAAATACAAAGCCAATATTCTTTAGCCTGAAATCAATTAACTTGTTATCCTTTAATTGGCTTATGTTTACACCCGCTACCACCACTTCACCCGACTGAGATTGGTCCAGGCCTCCTATCATGTTAAGCAAGGTCGTTTTTCCCGAGCCAGACGGCCCTACAATGGCTGTGAACTCGCCCCGTTCCACGGAAAAATCTACCTGATTCAAAGCGTAAATTTTAGCTTCCCCGCTTCCATAACTTTTAGACAATTGCTTTGTTTCCAATAGGGCCATATGCTGTTCCTTTACAAATTGCGAGTTGCCTCAACAGGATTTAATTTCAGCGCCTTGTAAGCCGGATATATCGCTGAAAGCAAAGAGGCCGCGCACATCATCAAAAAAATGTTAACGTAATAATGAAACTCTAAATTGGGGTAAACCATGGTTTGCAGGCCATAGGTTTCCAATCCCTCTTTAAAAATCGAAAAATCAATTCCGTTTTTGCCCCAATAACTCACCGTCAAATAGCCAAGCACAAGGCCCACACCACCGCCCACCAGAGTAAATATTAATGTTTCTAAAATCAGCATGGAAAAAATTTTAAATTTGTTCATTCCCACCGACATGAGCATCCCAAGCTCGCGCCTGCGTTCTAAAATGGCCATTAACATGGTGTTGATTATTCCAAAGGCCATTGCCATAAGCAGTATGGCTAAAAAAATGTATAACCATTGATCTAAAACAGCTTCTTCATAACCTAGTTCCGGAGAAACCTGATTCCAGGATTCAATTTTTAACTGGGGAAAATCCCCGCTTAATTTTTTGGTTAACTCGGGAATATCTTCAAATTTTTTGGCCATTAAGGCCATCTCGTTAGGCGGCCAGTTATCGATTCCCAAAAGTCTTTCCAAATCGGGTTTTCTAATATAAACATGAGCTTCATCGTACTGGGTAGAAGGGGATTTGAAAATTCCGACAATTTTAAACGCGCCAGCCAGCACATCGTGGCGGGCATTTTGAAAGGTGAGAACTATCTTGTTTCCCAATTTCAACTTTAATTTATTTGCCAGTTTTTCTCCCATGTAAATGGCATTTTTTTTAGGGCTGGTCAGCCATTCACCCTCAATCGCCTTTTGCGATATGTTTGTGACCTTCTGTTCTGCTTCGGGATTCACAGCTAACACTTTAACTCCAGCCCCCCCATGAGGGGCCGTGACCATTCCCATAAACAATACTCTTTGGCAATGAGCGCTGATTTGCTGATTTTTAGAAAGCGTCGCATCTAGTGCGGAGTAATCGGGAATACTGTCAATTAACCTCTGCTGGGACTTAAATGCAGGAAGGTGGATTTGAATATGAGAAACGGTGGTTTCAATCAGATTGGCGCGTCTTTGCAGCGTCATGCCCACGCTTAAGGAAAAAATAAAGACACCAGCCCAAATGCCAAGGCCAATGGAACTCATTAAAACCGAGCTTCTAAGCTTATGCCTCCAAATATTTCTCCAGGCGATGATAGATATCATTTTAAACCTTCATTGCCTCTACAGGTTTTAAAAACAAAATTTTTAGCAAAGGATAAAGGGCTAACCCCAAACACACCAGAAACATCACTCCGCCATGAGTTAAAAACAATGAAAAATCCACTACCGTGGGTAATATGGCTTCCATTCCATAACCTTTCATGGCTTCGGCAGCCTGCCCGGTAAATTTAATAGGATGAATATGGAAGTAATACACAACCGGAAGGCTCAGGCACCAGCCAAAAAATACGCCCACCATGGACATAATGGCCACTTCCAAAGCGGTTACCAATATTAGGGTTATCCGGCTCATTCCCAAGGATATTAACACTCCGTATTCGTATTGCCTTTCAGTAGTTAACATTAAAAAGGTTCCAAACACTCCAAAGCTGATTATTAAATAAAGCACCAATAACATTATCATTCCTCCGGCGCTATCCGCTTCAATAGCCTGTATTAGTTCGGGCATTAGTTCTTTCCAGTCCATAATCTCGTATTTAGTTGTGTCCAGTTTGCTTATTAACCGGGACTGCACGAACCTTGTATCCGCTGGTTCTTCAGGCATAACCGCCAGCGCCGTAATCATCCCGGGGGCAGATATAAAACTTTGGGCCAATTCCAGAGGCGCAAAAATAAACCCGTCATTTAACAAAGGCGAACTTAAATTTATTATACCTTCAACGGGATAGCCACCTGCAGCGCTCATGCCGTGGTACCCCCCGCCCAACAACACCAAACTATCCCCTATCCCAATGGACAACTGGCTGGCCAGACCTTCGCCGATAACCAGACCCTGGCTATTGGAGTTTATTAAATTTCCCGATACAATTTTTTCTTTCCTAAACATCCGGGAATATTCTTTTTCCGGATTGATTCCCAAAATCATCACAGCTTTAGACTGATCTTTAAAAAAACTGAGGCCAAAAGTTTCCAGGCGGGGAGCCATTTCTTTAAGCTGAGGAATATCTTTCAGGCCTTTTAATTCGGTAGAATAATCCATGGCATTATCCACAATTTTATCTTCCCAATAACCCTTTTTGTGGACTTGGAGGTATCCCGTATACATACCAACAACATTTTCAATCATGTTTTCATAAGAACCAAATTGCATGGACCGGGTAATTATGGCAAAGAAAACCGCAAAACAAATGGAGGCGATAGTTATACCCGAGCGGCGCTTGTTGCGCCAGATATTTCTCCATGATAACTTAATAAGCAAGGGCTATTTTACCTGTTTCATATTGCGGATTGAAAAAAAGCTTTCTTTTAAGCCGTTGTTAAATTTTAAACTTTTATACTCCATGACTGTTTTATGTCCAGGCTTATTAACAGGAATATATTCCATATATGAAGGCAGCAAAACACCGTCAAATTTTTTCGGTTTGGAAGCTAACATCAGGTTGACCAGCTCTCCGTCTTCATCAAAAAATTCTGTTTTTAATTGGAGGTATTCTTCTTTACTTACCCAAATGGATATTTTTCCCCATACCACCGGGGCATCGGGTTTTGGAGTAAGAATTAAATTCCAGCAATCCATGCCGTTAATAACGCTATCCTTACCCAATTCATGTTCATAGTCGCTAACCATGGAAGATTGCTTTACCAAATCATCATTTGTAAAGTCCGTGCCCATCCAGGATTGCATCATCATAGAAGGAGGCAACTTGATATTCCTACTTATTCTGGGCACCCAGTTCCACATTTCTTTCTCTTTTTTCAAAAACACAGTGCCTTTTTCCTGGGCGGGAGTCAAAATAAGCACCATGGCATAATCTTCCCCAAGGGTCCAGCTTTTTAAGGTCATACTGCGTTCCCAACTGGGTCGAACGGTTTTTATCTCCATTTCAGATAATGAAGATTTTCCTCTTAGCTTTTCATCTGCCTTGCGAATGATTTCTTGCGGACTAAGCGCATTTTCTCCCCAGCAAAAAAGTCCTCCCATTAAAAACAATGCGAGCAAGGGTTTAAGCATTATTCCCCCCGGAAAAAGTTTGAGTCACATAGAATTTAGATAATTTAGCCTGAATTTGGAGTTTTTTTGCCAATTTGACTCTCATTATAGTAGAATCAGCTAAATATCCCAAAGGTTGGCAACGCGATGTTCAGCAGCATCCGAATAAAAATATTATGTATGGGCGCTTGTATGGCCTTAATTGGCGTAGGGATTCCAATTGGCTTCGAATATATAAGCACCCGCAGCGATTTGGCACATAGTATTTCAACCCAGTTAGCGGGAATTTCCAAAACTTCCGCTCTTTCTATCGATGCGGATATGCACGAAGAAATTTTTTCTACGGGGCCTGGAGAGTTTGAAGGCAAAAAGGAATTCAACCTCATTAAAAATAAATTACTGCAAATAAAAGAAGCCAACCAAATTCACAAACCCATTTACACACTTAGAAAAGCCGTAGACTTTGAAGAATCGGGAAAAATGGAATTTGTAGTTATGACTAACCTCGATAAGCAAGGAAAACCTTTTGTAGGCAATGCTATTGAGGGAAATAAATATCTAATGGAAGCCTGGAAAGAAAAGAAAACGGTAAACACCCCTCTTTATGAAGATTACGAAGGAACCTGGATTTCTTCCATTTCTCCAATAATGGGTTCTGAGGGAAATGTGGTAGCCCTCTTATCCATTGATAGGGATGTTAGTTTTTTTCAGAACAAACTTCGCAAAAAAATTCTGGTTTTATTTGCCATTGGATTTATTACCGCATCCATTGCCCTGCTAATTCTATTTCCGCTTACCGGAACCTTAACCAAAAACATAAAAGAACTTATTGTCGGCGCAAATAAAGTTTCGACAGGTGATTTGCAAATGCAAATAGAGGTAAACGGAAAAGACGAAATCACCCAATTGTCCAAAAGTTTTAACGCTATGACCGAAAACTTAAGAACTCTGGTTATTAAACTGGCGGATCATGCAGAAAATTTAAAATCAAGAAGCAAAGATATAATCCACTCCGAATCCGACGTAAAAAAAATTAGCCAGTCTATGAGGGATCAGGCTTTAGAGCTTATAAATTCAGCAAAAAAAATGGTGGAAAACCTGGCCAATAATTTAGGATTGATTGAGCAACTTAGCCATAGCACCCAGGGTATTGAAAAAACCACAGACCAGCTGGAAAAAATAGCCAACCAGATAAAATCCGGATTGGGAAACGAATCTTCCTATACCCAAAAGGCCAAAATCAATGTGGAGCTCACCCAGAAAAAAATGAGCCAACTTAAAGATTCCGCCGGAAATATCAATAACATGATTCACATGATTGAGGAAATTTCTGAACAGATAAATTTACTTTCTCTGAATGCAACCATAGAAGCAGCCACCGCTGGGGACGCAGGAAAGGGATTTGCCGTGGTGGCCAATGAAATTAAAAGTCTGGCCAAGCAAACCTTTGAGGCCCTGGAATCCGCCCGGAACCTGGTGGGTGAAATACTGGATACCGTAAAGGATACAGGCCAAGAAGTAGACAATATTAACAATGTATTTGAAGATATTTTAAAAATTTCACAGGAAAACCAACAACATTTGGAAATACATTCGCAAAATACCAAAGAAATTATTTCTGGCACCCAGCAAATTTTTAATTACGGAAGTTCTATCAGCAAGGGAATAGAACAATCCAATGCGGATGTGAATGTTATTGAGAAGAGCGCTCAAAAGGTAGAGGAGTTCGCCAATGATTCCAAGAAAATTGGCAAGAATTTAAATGAAAATATTATTAAGCTTTCCGCAATCTTAAAAAATATGGAACAGTCTATTGGAAAGTTTAAAGTGTAAACTTTCTATTTTTCTTTAGGCTTTAAGTTATTTAATGCCTTCTTGCTAAGCTTGTAGTAAGAAATCAAATAAACTGCTAACTGGTAATTTTCGCTGTTTTTAAAATCGGGATAATTGGAGCGGGATGGGTCTTTCAAACAAACCGCAATTTTTTCTCCTAATACATCTTCGAGTTTTTTCAATTTAGAGCGCTTAAACTTTTCCTTTCCATCTCTCTGATGGCACTGGGCGCAGGATGCGCCTTTCGACTCGCCAATAGGATTTTCAAACAAAACCTGTCCCTCTTCTACATCTTTGGAATCTATTCCTAAACTTCCCAGCCAGGCGGGAGATGGCGGTTTATAGGTTCCCGAGCCAAGAGCGCCTATTGTTAAAATGGCAAAAAGGAATGCTATTTTTTGCTTCATAAAGATACCCCAAAATTAACCCCAACAAAACGCTGAATAGCATTATTCCTGGCATATAAGGTATGGGCGAAATAAAAGTTTAAATAAGCTCTGTTAAATAGCAGCAAGGCTATATCTAGTCCCGCATTAAACTGATCTTCGCCAATGGTATTTCCATCGTCAAACTGGTCCATGTAATTGACAGAAGCTCTGGCATATCCATATTCAACAGGAATAAAAGTGTAAGCCAAATACATATTAACACCATCGGATACGCCGCCAAACAAATAATCCAGCGCATCTTCGGAAATATGGCCCATTCTCAAATGATATTCGGCGGTAAACTCAAAATAATGATATAAGTCTGAATGATGTATGCCCTTGCCCATGCTGCTTCCCAATTTCCATTCTGTTTCTCCATCTCCGGGGGATGAAATGCTTCTAAAGGGAACCTCATCGTGGTAATCGTAAATGGGTTGGATTAAGTCCAAATAACCAGTTAAGGATACCGGGTGCCCGTCCAATGGATCTAAAACCTGGTATTTAGCTCCCAACAGGCCATTTCCAAAATTGTTGTATTTATAATTATCGTCCAAATCATTATAGGATTGTATCCAGGGAGCATAACCGTACACTTCCCAGTGATAAAATAGGCCGTACTGAACTCCGACTCCCATTTCCAGCAAATGGGTTAAATTTGTGCTCTCAATAACATCTCCACTATTATCCGCAAATCCTTTAATGGTGGTCTCGCTCATGTTGTAGTAAACATTCCAAAGTCCCTGGTCCAGTACGCTGGCTCCTGGCCCTGCAAAGGAAAGGCTTAGTCCTAATGAAATGATGGAAAATGCCCTTTTCATATAAATAGCTCCTGTTATCGGCCTTGCTTTTCCGGCGCACCCGCTATTTTAGCCACAAGAGGAAAATTGATTTTTCCCCTCCATTCTCCAAATAATAAAATATAAAAGGGGGCATATTCCAGTAATCGGAACATGGGAATATCTTTTAACGCCAAATAATAGGAATATGAGAGACACAAAAGCCCTGTTAAAACCAGCAAGCTGTAGCGGGGGAACACACAGCTAAACACGAGGGGCCAAATCCAATACCAGGAATTAGCCACAGGGGAAAAGCACAACAATATTAAAAATATGTTACAGGAGAATTTCAATCTGCTTTCAAGGTTATCCGAAGCAATTAAAAATTGGACAGCCGTAAAACCTAATAACAATGCCATAAATAGCTTCCATAGCATGGATAAAAAACCGCTTCCGCCAGTTATCTGGTAAACGATTTCGTAAAGAGAATGGTTAAACAGCCAATGCCTTCCAAAGCTAATTGCGCCTTGGGTCATGACCCAAAAATCATCTACAAACGGATACCATATAAAAGCCAAAATCAAAAGGCCAAATAAAATAGCTCTTAAAGAAAATTTCCTAATAAAAACAGGAAGCAGTAATATGAATATCCACTTAATGCTAATGGCAAAAACAAAAAACAACCAGGGTAATATGTGGCGTCTTTGGTTAAGAAAATATATAGCCGCAAGGCAAGAAGCCAAGGCAAGGGAATCCACATGGGCGGAATTAGAGAACTCTTTTAAAACTAGGGGATTCCATAAATATAAAAGGCTAAAAGCAGAATTCTTACCGGCTTGCTTTAAAATAAGACCTATTAAAACACATATGCATATATCACCCAGCAAAATCAGAAACTTCTGTCCCCAAATTCCTCCAGGATTTATCAGGTAACCCAATTGAAAAAATCGCAAGCTCAAAGGAGGATAAATACCTGGAATGTCTTTAAAAGAAAGTTTTTCCCAATTTTTATCCCGGTAGTTTTTTAATTCCGGATGCGTGGGTTCATAAACCAAAGGATTCTCTCCATGATGAACCAGCTTACCCTCCCAATGGTATCTAAATACATCATCGTCTAAATAAGGCGGAGAAACAAAATGAATAAGCCGTAATAAAATGGCTAGGAAAAAAAAATATTTGAAAGAAAAAAAGAATCTCTCTGGAGCGCTAGCGCCTGAAAAATAAAACTGAAGGATTAACAAAAAGCACACAAAACAAAACAAGTAATAGCTCATGAATATTGCGGGAGAGGCTTTTACCCGATAGATAAATATCCAGGGTATTTGAACCAGCAAAAAAATTATCCCAAGCCATTTTGGATTGATGCTTAAATTTTTTACAAAGGGGATTAGAAGCATTACCCCTTAAATTAATATTTTAAGGGATCAGGAATTGCTAAGATATGGGGGTTGATACGGTTTTGATGTTGGAAACAACTGAAGGTTCACGTGAAAGCTGCGATTAGCATTGTTGTAACTGTTGGCTATTTCCAGTAGCCTTCTTCTAAACCTCCGTGTTTCCTGTAATATCTCCTCATAACCCTCCTGGGGAACGCAAAAGCCCAACCAGGATAAATTTCGTTCTTCTTTCGAAAAGTTATCCGCGGCCATTTTTGCCATATCCATCATTTTAATGGAGTAGCTTGAAAGTACAGGGCCGGTGGCCAACAAGCTTCCACTTAAAACCTTTTCTGTCTGTTCGTAACAGCCATTTTTATTTTTGCGAATAAGGTTTAAGCGCTCCAAAACTTCAATTGATTTTTTTGCCTGATCTGTGGTTATTGGCGGATCCACTAATTTGGCCAGGCTCTGATAATTGCTGCGAAAGGGATAAAAAGAAATTATTTCCCGAACAACCGCATAATACCAACATTCATAAAACTCAGCCTGTTCACTTTCCAGTTTAAAAAGTTTAGCTTCTTTATGCTGATAAAGCTTTTCAAAATGGCGCATTTTTTCCGAATCACTTTTGGATTGTTCGTACAAAACCAATGTTTCAAAATAATCAGCTTCTTTCTTCTTAAGTTTTAAAAAGTCTATAAACTTGGAAGTAAGGTTGGGAGAAAGGTTGGCTTTGCCTTTAATGATTTGAGTAAAATGACCCGCAGATTTAAAACCCACTTTGGAGGCAATAAACCTATAGGAAAATTTTGAATGATGGGCTTTTTTGGCAACATAATAGTCTCTCAAATAATTTCTATAGGAATTGTATTCGAATAAATTTGGCAATGCGACCATATATATATGGTGGTAAAAGGCATTAAATTGGTTCTGTTTATGTTTAATAAACCAATACAGTTTTAAAGTTTATTTTACATTAAGTATTTTCCATAAGATTTTATTTTAAAAAATTTTATGGAAAATTAGTAAACAGTTTTTCGTTTAAAAATAATGCTGGTAGAACGCATAGCGCAAAGTGGTGATCCCTCTAGTTCAAACTGGGTTCAGGTGGCTTATAGGGGTTTGGAGCCAATGTTTGCAAATAAGCGAAAATGGCCGCCAGGTCCTCTTCTTCCATGCCTCCATACATTACCCAAGGCATGGGAGTTGGAATATCCTTTTCTGTGTATTTTTGAGGCACGTAATTGCTGTCTACATAGGCTTTAAAACGGCCCACAAACATTTCCTCTGTCCAGTTTCCTATTCCACTAGTTTTGTGGGGAGTGATGTTTTTACTGAAATTGGAACCGTTGGGCATTTTGAATTCAAACCCCCCGGCAAATTCCATCCCTTCCACCTTTTGGCCTTTTACCTGCTGGGTGTGGCACTCGGCACATCCAGCAAAGGTCACAAGGTATTTTCCGTACTCCACTTTGTTGCTTTTAGCTGGTTTTTTTTGAAACTGAGCTTCTTTGGGAATGGTGCGCATAATGAAGTTCATGGGAAAATCTGCTACGGAAGCCTCTGGTTTTGTTTCGATTGGCTTGAGACCTCTGATGTAAGCAATAATGGAAAGGATATCTTCTTTATCCACTGTTCCATAAGAGGGATAAGGCATAATGGGGAAAAAAGGCTCACCCTCACGGTTTACACCCGTCGTAATGGCCCGTAATAGCTCCCCATCGGTCCAATCCCCTACTCCATGAGGAGTTATATTTTTAGCTACAAATTTTCCAGGAAAACCAAACTTCTGGTCAAAAACTTCTCCTCCCTGACCCCAGGTACCATCAATGGGCGGTCCTGAAAACAAACTCCAGTCCCGCTGAGAATGACAATCAATGCAAACTGCCACGTGATGAGCCAGGTAGCGGCCACGTTCAATTCTAGCTTCTGTGAGCTCTGCTTTTATGGATTCAGCATCTGCAATTTTTGGCAAAGCTAATTTCGCATAACTAAGCAGTCCAACCACAGCCAAGACGGCTAACAATAAAACAGAGAACACAAGTTTTAATAATGTTTTCATATTTTGCTTCCAAAAAAGTCCTTAAACTAGAAAGTCTCAAGAAGCCGCACAATAAAAAATAATGCATCATAAACTCTGAGTTGGCGTCAATTGCCTTATGGACCTGGAAAATCTGATAAATTAGCTGATATGGCTTTTCAAATAAAAATCCCAAAGGCTCAACCCTGACTTTATTATTAACTTCTAATATAAGGGAGGTAATTGATGAATTTTTTGAACAAAAAACTGGGGATCATCCTTGGATTGGCTTCTGTAGCAATGACCCAGGGAACCGTTAGCTTACCTGAAGAGTTAGCGGCTGCCAATGCCCAAGTGGTTCCTGTTAAAGTAGGTTTGGCCTATTCAGAAGGGCCGGCTATCGACAGCGCTGGCAATATTTTCTTTTCGGAAGATCCCGATGTAACCAGCGGCAGAATCTGGAAAATTACTCCCGGTGGAGAGGAAGAAGCCTTTTATGATCCCGGTAACAGTTCAAACGGATTGGAATTTGACCCCCAGTGGCGCCTGGTTTCCTGCCAAAGTGGAAAATTAGTTCGCTTTGAAAGCGACGGACAAATCACAGAATTAGCTTCTGATTCAAAAAATAATGAAAATTTTGGCCGCATTAATGATCTAAGCATTGGCTCTAACGGCAGCATTTATTTTACCAATTTAAATGGTGGCAAAGTCTTTTATCTGGACAGCACCGGAAATTTAAAATCTTTTAATTACAGCGGCCCCAATGGAATCGAATGGATTGAGGAAAGAAACATCATTTACATTGCCCATTCAGGGAGGCTGGAAAAATGCACTCCGGAAGAAAACGGAGATATTTCCAACTGCCAGGAATTTGCCAGTGCCAGCAGCCCGGACGGTTTAACCCTGGATGAAAATTACAATGTGTATTTGGCAAATTGGTCTTTGGGCCGGATAACGGTTTGGGACAGCACAGGTGCAAGCTTAGGATACATAGAAGTGGAAGCCGAAATGGTTCAGGGCAAAAGAGGCACCAATGGCCTGATGGGAAATACTTCCAATTGTATTTTCGGAGGTCCAGAAGGCAAAAC
Organism: Fibrobacteria bacterium; assembly: GCA_050294405.1. GTDB lineage: Bacteria > Fibrobacterota > Fibrobacteria > UBA11236 > JADFYW01 > JBNKOC01. The sequence continues at coordinate 23,019 of JBNKOC010000024.1, forward strand.
TCTTTATATTACGGGTGATGGTGGCTTATACAAGGTGGAAATGAATGTGAAGGGCCGCAAAAAACCCTGGTTACAGGAAAACTCCACCAATATCTCCTATTTCAAAACGGTTTCAAAAGGCCAAAGCGTTGTACAACTTAAACCCTCCCTGTTTCAAAATTGGGCAGAAGGCCTAGGTTTTGAAGATTGGAAACTTATTCAGAGCGCCACCGGAAAAAAAACTCATGTATCCGGCCCTAATACCCCTGCAAAAGGGGCTTACACCCTCTTAGGGAAAGATAAAAATGGCGTGCAAAATCAAATACCCGTCATTATTAAATAGGGTATTGCCAAAATTTTTTCCAAAAGCATTTTCCTCCAGAGGAAAAAAATAATATCATAAATCAGGAGCCAATGGAGGGGGATTTATGGTGCCGTTTAACTTAAATAAAATATATATGGGTTTAGCTGGGCTTGGACTTGTTCTGGGGCAGCACAGCTTTGGAAGCGCTCTTAGCGATGCTGCAGAGGCGCTCAAGCCCGGAGAATGGGTAGAGCTAAATACAAGCGGTTTTAGCGGCTCATTTTTAAATACAGGCGGAGTGGATTACGTTATCAACTATGGAAACAGCGCCGTTTGGGATCCTGTAAATCGCGAACTCAGATACATGGGCAAAGGCCATCAGGAATCTGAAAAAATGATTATTTATTACGAGGAGAACAATAGTTGGGAGGATGGCCCCACAACATCTTCAGCACCTCATGGATACGATCACAATGCCATAAACCCAGAAACAGGCGAGCATTTTTATTACGGGGGCGGCACCACCATGCATGTGTACCGCAATGGCGATTGGGACAGTTTTAACAGTTTGCCCGGAGATAGATATGATTATGCGGTGGCTGTTGGATTGGAGTACTTTCCGGAACGCAACTGTCTGTTAATGGCTGCTGAGCACGACATATACAGCTTTGAAAACGGTGAATGGGAGTCCATCCAATCCCGAATCAACACAGGCGGATACCATATGATTGCCGAATACAACCCGGTATACAAAGAAGTGTATTTGGGTGGTGGCAACGGGGAAACAGATTTATATAAAGTGGATAGCGACGGAAATGTGGGGCAAATCGCCAGCTCCCCCATTCAAATCGGCGTGAACAGGGCTGTTGCAGTGGTAGACCCAGTTTCAGGAGAATTACTGATTATGGGTCGCGACAAGTTTTTTAGAGCCTATAGCCCCATAGATAACGGATGGTATAGTTTGAATGATGAAGATGTGCCTATCTGGAGTGATTCTCATCCCGATGAGCCTACCAAATTTATCGTGGCGGCACCCATTTCGGATTATGGCGTTATAATGTTCCTTTCTGTGGACCACGGAGTATTTTTATACAAACACGAGGCCATTGAAGGGGCCGCAAGTATTGCCCAAAAAACAATTTTCGCAAATAGCCGCCTGATTTATAAAAATGGGGCTATTCACTACAAGCACTTCAATGAGCATTCCCCATCGGGTGTTTTGGAGATTCTATCCAGCAATGGTCGTCTTATTTATTCTGAAAATACCTCTTTTTTAACAAATAATCAGGAATTTTCCATTCAAGCTCCCCAAGGCAGGTATTTTTTCCGAATTAAATAGTCCACTTCTTAGCCTCAATTTGCATTTGGCCACTTGCTAAAATGGCCTTTCTCCTTATATTAGTAATAGCTCAAATTTTGGGGATTTGGGCCGTTTAAAAATATTCCAAGGATAAAGGTTAAGCTATTTCTTTTTAAGAAGTTAAGTAACCTCATCCGAACCGGGGGATTTATGAGGAGAGTTTTATACCTGGCCATACTTGGGCTGGGGTTGCAGATGGAATTGGGGGCTGCCCCACACAACGCCGACCCATTCGAACTGATTCAACCAGATAAAAGCTTGGTTAAGGTTTTGGTCTGGGGCGATGAATTTCACCAGCACGTAGAATCTCCTGATGGATACACCCTAATCCGTGATCCTCAAACAAACTGGATATGTTATGCCAAACTATCGCAAGATGGGAAGGAATTGCTGTCTACAGGCATTCCCTATAAGGGCTCAACGCAAAATCCAAGTCTGCTTAAACTAAACCCCCGACTTAAAAATATCCGCAAACATTTAAAGATCTCCACCGAGGCTGTTTTAAACAAGGTCCATGAAAAAAGGCAAGAATTGGGACTTCCCAGCCGCGTGGAAATGTGGAAAAAGCTAACGGAGAAATCCGCCCTTTCCAAAGGAAGTATGGCAGCCAGCGCTGCAGAGCCCGATACGGTTTACGGCCTCACTTTGTTAATCAACTTTAAGGACGAATCTTCCGAATTTTCTAAAAGCGAAATTGAAGATGCCTTTAATACCAAAGGATACGGACAATACGGCTCCATCGCCGATTATTTTTGGGATGTATCCAATGAAAAGTTCGCCTACATTTGTTTAGTAACACAATTTGTTACCGTGGACAGAGAAAAATCATATTACGATACTCCCAACGGTTATGGTCCAATAAGTGAATTGCTTACAGACGCTCTTCAAAAAGCAAACGATGCCGGCTTTGATTTTTCCAAACTTACTACCAGTAATGGTCGGGCTATCGCGTTTAATGCTCTCTACGCCGGCACTTCCAATACCGGCTGGGCAAACGGTATTTGGCCCCATTCGGGATCTTACCGGGGAAATTTTAGCGCTGATGGAGTAAGCTTCAGCCGTTATCAATTAACTGGTATAGGCAACACAGGGGTTAACATCAGCACCATAATCCATGAAAACGGGCATATGTTGTTTGGTTGGCCGGATTTATACAGCTATGAAGATCACACAAATGGAGTGGGAAGATTCTGTATTATGAATGCCAATGCCACTAATCCTCAGCCTCCAAATCCTTACTATCGGTCCCTGGAGGGCTGGGTCGACCTTATTGATATTTCCAGCGCCCCTTTGGGAAGTATTTTCAGCCACGAGGCCAATTCCCATTCGGCTTATGTATATAAGGGAGCAGGAAATGGCAGCAATCAGGAAATGTATTTTATTGAAGCCCGTTTAAAAGAAGGGCGTAGTACCTCCATTCCGGATGAAGGTTTGGCCATTTGGCATATTGATGAGAATGGGGATAATACTACCGCTGGAAATCAGTTGCTAGTTGGAATCGAACAGGCAGATGGTTTATTCCAACTGGAAAACAGGCAAAACAGCGGGGGCTCGGGAGATCTCTTTCATGCAGGTGATAATGACAGATTTAACGATGGAACCACTCCCTCAGCCAAATGGCATAATGGTTCCAACTCGGGGCTTGATATTGCTAACATCAGTGAAGTGGGCCAAGTTATGACTTTTAGTCTAGGCCCGGATTTAAGCCCCTTTGTAAGATTATCCAGCATTCTTGCCGGGGAATCCTATGAGCAAAATCAAATTCTATCCCTGGAATGGTTTGATAATCTGGAAGAAGGAATAAAAATTGAACTGCTTAATGGCACTACTACGGCTCTGGTAATAGAAGAAAGTTATACGGGCAGTACGCCTTACGATTGGTTAATCCCCCAGGATTTGGCAGTGGGAGAAAATTATTTTATCCGCCTAACCAGCTCCACAAATTCGGGAATAACCAGCACACATGACATACCTTTTAATGTGATTCCAGAATTTGTCATTTCTCAATTCCCCTACCTGGAAAGTTTTGAAGAATTCCCTAATGGCGAATCGGAATTTAACAATTGGATCCAGGCTTCGGGCGATGATTTGGATTGGACAATTATAAGTGGAGCCACCCCTTCCAAGACTCACCCACAGGGGGGCGGCACCGGACCTGATGCGGATCACACCACTGGAAATTCTGAAGAGGGAAAATATATCTATACCGAAGCCAGCGGGGAAAACTTCCCCAATAAAACCATGGATTTTATAAGCCCTAAATTTGACTTAACATCTATGGAAACTCCCCTGCTTAGTTTTTGGGTGCATATGTTTTCAGCGGATGGAAACATGGGCAATTTAAGCGTAGATGTGAATTCAAATGGGACCTGGACAGAGGGCGTATTAGCGCTAAATGGCGATCATGGCGATGAATGGTTTCAGGAAGTTGTGGACTTAACCCCTTATAAATCCCAGCGGGTGCAAATTCGCTTCAGAGGGATAACTGGTACCGATTATGACAGTGATATTGCCCTGGATGATATACTAATAGGAACCAGTGCTACTATCGCCTATCCCGGAGTAATTAAAGAAAAAGCCTTTGCCTTCCAAAGAGGAAATTATCTTTGGTTTTCTCAACATCCCGGACAGATATCCATATATAGCATTAAGGGAAAGCTGGTTTATGAAGGGACTCCAAAAGAAAGAAAGCTCTTCGTAGGGAACCTGCCATCAGGTGTATACCAGCTAAATTCCAAAACATCCAATTTTAAATTTGTGAATTAGGGAGCCATAGAGGCTCCTAAATTAATTGGAACTCATTTGATCTAATAATTTTTGTTCCGTAAAATTGAGTTGCTGAGTTACGCTGATAACCAAAGAATTGGTTTCGGGATAAAAAGCCTTATATATGTTTTGAGAAAGCTGTAAATAGTTACGGGCTTCTGTCCAGTTTTTGCGTTCCATTTCAAGAATTCCCAAATTTAAGTAATCCCGCGCTACGCTGGGGTGGTTTTCAGTATAATATTCTTTTTCGATTTTAAGAGCGCGCTTTAAAAAGCCTTCCGCTTTAGGGTACTCTTTCATTTGCAAATAAGTGATACCTATGTTATTCAAAGATCGGGCCGCATTAGGGTGCGAAATACCAAAATAGCTTGAATCGATTTTGAGAGCTTTGTTATAAAACTCTAAGGCTGTGGCATAATCTTTTTCTTTAAAATAAAGAAGTCCCAGATTCAAAAGGCTTTGCGCGCTGCTCGGATGATTTTCGCCATAACACAGTTTATTGATTTTGTAAGATTTCTGTAAATTTTCTTCCGCTACTTTGTGGTTATTTTGATAATAATAGATAAGCCCCAGGTTTAAATAGCTCAGGCCAACATTGGGATGGAACTCACCAAACAAGGCCTTATCAATTTGCAAGCTTTTATTATAATATTCCAGGGCTTTGGGATAATCTTCTTTTTCCATCCATACCAGGCCAAGATTAATGTAATCCCTGGAAACATACTGGTGATGAAGACCCACTAATTCAATATCAATGGCTAAAGCTTTGCTGTGGAATTCCAAAGCCGAATCTAACCTTCCTTTGCGTGAATAAACCAGTCCTATATTGTTGTATACCATTGCCACATCCAGAGATTTTTCCCCGCTTTTTGATATAAACATGGGAAGAGCCGCGTTATAATGGCTAAGAGCCTTATCGGGCTTTTCCAATCTATACCAAACTAAGCCTATTTTATTGTGCATGGAACCGATGAGATCGGATTTCCAGTTTATGGAATCCAGGGACATGTAAAGATTAATGGCTTGGTCGTACAGCACAGAACATTTGTTATATTCTCCCAAAGAAAAATACATCAATCCCCTACCCTCAAGAATAGCAGCCTTTCGGAAGGAAGAACTCCAACTGGCATTTTTCTCCAAGGCCTCAGCGCTATCGTAAAGAGTTAACGCCTCTTTATATTTGCCTAATGTATATTGAAGGGAAGCCATAGATTGGTAGCGATTGGAAATACTGCTGTCTCCTCCTGGAAAAACAATTTTTTGCAATTGCAAGGCTTTGTCATGCCAGCTGAGGGCTTCCTCGTAATAAAAGCGGTTTTCACTAATCAGAGCTTTGGTAACATATATTTCAATGGCTTTCATTTGCTTTTTGCGAAGGCGCTCTGATTCCGCCAGCAAATCTTCTTCAACTTGTGGAAGCAGAGATGTTATAAGAGTATCCGCTAATGGATAATTAAACTCTGCTAAAGCCGTTTCAATTTTTTCCAATTTTTTGGGCGATATATCTGCCTGCAAATTTTGCAATTGCCGCCGCATCTCCTCATTTTTCTTTTCCAGCTTTTCAATGGTTTGGGGGACTTCATCTGGAGAAACATTGTTGGCTATCAAATAAGCCACCAATTGATCAAAATTTTTAAGGTTTGTTAACCCTAAAGCAGATAGAACATTGAGCGTAGCCTCTTTTTGGGCTTGTTTATTTATTTTTTTTTTTGAGGAGAGTTCCTCGCAAGCATCCAAAATTTGTTTTTCGTTATCGTTTGGCGTTTTAGTCACCATAATTTTGGATTTGGCTTCGTGCACAGTTCCCACATTGACCAATTGCCGGAACTGAAAACCCACATCGGTGCTGCTGCTTTTTGATTTATCTTCCTTTAAGACAAATCCGCGACTTTTCGTACAGGCCAAATAGTTAACCACCTCATTATCAATGCAATTCCCTTCGTACATTTGGGTGCCTGCATCGCAAACTTTGGGTGGAGCCTTACTGGCGCAACCAGAGAAAATGGCTACCAGAAAAAAAAGAGGAAGGGCGAATAATACGCTTTTCATTTGAACCCCATTTGTTTTACCGAATTAAAAAGTTAATTCAAATATAGGTTAATTAGAAATGGGATTTTAAAAATTATTCCGCTAAGGCGCAATTAGGAAGAGGGGGAGCGTTTTTGGCCACACCCTGGCGGAAGATGCTGGTCCGGCTAAAACCATTACCAAATTTAAACACAACCTTCCAAATGTAAACTCCGCTGGATACATGTTTGCCTTCTTCGTTTTTCAAATTCCAGGCTAAGAAACTGGCATACCCTCCACGATTCAAACGCTCGGGGTTTTGCATTTCGCCACAATACCCAAAAGTCTGAGTGAAGCTTTTTATGTGTTTTCCCAAGTTGTCCACAATAGTTATATCTGCAGAGTAGGCGCTTCCGGAGTATATTCCTATTACAGATAAACAGTTTTGAGGCAGGCGTCTGGGTGTGAAATCCGGCCTGGGAAATTCAGCGCACCTGGCTTGCAGTTCCTGGGCAATTTCTCCATTTGGCTCCATATACATAGGAGGGATCCAGGTAGAAATGGGATCCGCTTTTAATTGGTCCACTTGAATTCCATCGCTATTCAAAATGGGAATACCAGTTACATTTGGCATATTCAATTGCTCCGTAGCCTCGGTTCCGGTGATAATTGGGAAAAGAAGTTTGCTGTAAAAATTTTCCAGCTCCCCTTCCAAATCCCCGGTAATAATCACCCTGTTTGCCATAGCCTTGTTTGAATAGGCATCGGTAAAGTCCGCAAGTGTGGATGCTGTAATACAGTCTCCAATAACTGGCAGCGCATCGGGTGAAGCGTATTGAATCGGAATCACCAAGGTGTTTGGTTCATTGCTGGTTTGCGTGACCCCATATTTAATGGGTACAAAAAGACCAGAGTCCTGAGCACACGCCACAGAAAAGCGGAACCAATTGTTTATCAGGGGGCTTAACAAAGAATTGGAGTTAATGCCTTCGCTGAAAGTCAATCTCAGGGTATCTTCATTGGTTAATATGGTAAGGTTGGGATCTCCCTGACGCACAAAGCGAGGAACATCAGCCCTTCTGATTTCGGCGGTTTGCAATATGGGGCCAACCCCATCTTCAATTAATACTTCATACCCCCCTTCCACGGTTAGATATGGGGGATCCATTGCGGAAATTTCTGTTAAACCAAAAGGAAACGGATCCGCAGAAAGATCTATTTGCAAAAGAGTGTCGTTTAGCTTTTTAATCATAGCACCAGAGGCTGACTTATCCGCGCCACTTTCTGCTGGCCAATCAATGCTGCTTATTAATGTGGGTGTTTCCCCAATGGAATCAGCGTAATAAATGTTAATGGTTTCTACCCTTCCATCTCCATCCAGATCAAAAGCTGTAGCTGAGGAAATGCTGGGCAAATAAATCAATTTTTCGTAATTGCCAACAAATATGGCACTGGGAAGCCACCTGTCTTTTACCGCAATGGCTTGCAATTGGGTTGTTTCTGTAATTACAATAGGTTGGCCGGGAACGTATAATATACTGCTGCCGCCCCCTGCAGAATTAGGCGGCGTTCCATCTAATGTATAGTATATCGTTGCGCCTTCTGTTGGAGTGGAAAGGCTTATTTCCATGGCCTTTCCAAACTGATTACCTCGGGGGTTCGTCACCGCAATTGGCGTTTCCACCTGTTTTGGCGGTTCCACGGAGCGATTGATAATAAAATTTTGGGCTTCAAAGGCGCAATTGGAATCGTTCCAGGCAATTAAATCATATATGTTATCACCGGGTTTTAGCACCAAAGGAATGTTAAATGTGATGGATGTATCGCTATCCGCCGTATACTGGCTTGGAGGCACTACCTGTCCATTTAACATTAAAGTGGAAACACTGCCTATTCCCTCGCTGCGCGCTCTCCCGCTAACTGTAACCAAAGAATCGCTGTCAAACACGTAATAACGGGATTCAGGAGTTTGAAAAGGCTGATTAATATCCAGATAAACGGTAGCCTTTCTGGCAATAGGATCGCTTATAAAATCCGGACCGTATCCATAAACATGAACACCTTTGTAATAGGCTGTGACATACTGGGTTGTGGTGTAGGATACCTCAATTTTTCCATCCACCAATTCGTCGGGACGCTCTGAATTTGTATAAACCCCGTTGGGCCCGCCTTTTTCCAGTGGAATACCCTGAAAATATAAGGGATCAGGAGGGTTGGTATGAGGTCTGAAAGACCAGGCATCGGTAAAATTATTTAAGTCTACTATGGTTCTATTTGGCCCCATTATCTGGAGCTGCATAACGGCTCTGTCGGCTACCCCAATGGGAGTGACAATGGTAATAGGAAAATAATAGCTGTCTGGATGTCCGGGAACCGCCACAGCCTTGGAAAACTGAACATCTAAAAAACCTCCGCTACAGCCCGTAACATCACATAAAGTTTTGTAATCACTGAGCATTTCCCAATTCTGAACTTCCGAGGCATTGGGATGGCTAAAATACCACCTGAGCTCTAAACCCGCATATGGAATATCTTCATTATTGGTAATTTGAAGGTAAAACATGGTGCCATCATTTTTATAAGGCTTGATTTGTATGGTATAGTCCACAAAAACTTCAGTGGTGCGAAAACGATAGTGTTGACCCAGGCTATCTTCCCTATAGCCATTGGATAAAACATCATATAAATACTCAGTATCGGGCTCCAAATTATCCAAGGTTACGCTGTGGAAAAAAACCGTGGCTCCATTGTCATCTCCAACCTTTGATTGGCTTAGAGGTTCGGATTCGCCATATTGAACCTCACTGGTACTGGGCACATTCAAAGTCCACCATGTTACTTGGGCAGATTCATGGGTTTCATTACATACCCTAACATTGGAAAACTCAGGAGGGATGGCATTGTTAAGAGTGGTAAATTGATAAAGTTTGCCTTCATTGTCGTTTATGGATCGGTTATACCGGGAATCCATGGAAACAAAATAAAAGTAATAAGTGGTATTCGGAGTAAGCCCTGTGGCAATTTGAATTTTATTCAAGTCCAGTTCATGGTGGGGGTAGCGGAACAATACATTTCCACCTGGGGCATCCAAAATTATAAGGGTATCTCTGGAAATTTCCGACAATTGCCAGGTTATTGTCGCCTGGATATCTTCAGGAACAACCCTTACATCAAGCATTTCAGGGCCTTGTGTATCGGGAGGCAAATCATTGGAAAGCATTAAAGAGGGCAATACCATTTGTGCAGAAAAATCTGTACAGGTTTCTGTAAATGTCCATTCATCCCATTTGTCAATTAAATGTTTCTCAGGGTCAGCTCCACCCATAAGAGCTCCCTTTGGACAACGATATTCGTAGGGAATGCCTCCGGCATTATAACCTTCGGGATTTGCAGCACGATTGTGGGGATGCTGTAAGTTTTTATCTCCGGTACCCATTAAAAAGCTAATATCCCAGGAATTTAGCCCCAGATTATAATTCATGTTATCAATGCCAACTTCGTAATATTGATTTTCACCAGTTAAATCCCACATCATGAAAATGTCATTAACCAAGCCAAGATTATAGCGATTAAGTCCCCACTCGAATGAAGTAAATACAAGATTGTAAGGAGGGTGCACACCTATTCCAGGATAACTGGTCCTATCTGGCCCACCAGAACCGTCAATCACACCACGTCGAATATTTTCCACAGCATCGATGTACAAAGAGTCCCGAACCACCGGGGTAATACCATAGTCCGCTGCAGTAGCATTGTCTTTTAAAATTAATTTGGCCAAGGCATAAATAACATAGGCATTAACCTGTTCATAATCGGTAACCCAGCCACCGTGGTAAAAGGGATTTCGGCCTAATAGCCCTGTTGGAAATTCTCCCTGATTAAAACCGGCATTCGTAATGTTATCGCCCAGTTCAACATTATCCAATAAATCAAATTTATACTTGGGGTTTTTAGTAACAAACAAAAGCGATAGAGCTGCCATAGCTTCATCATCAAAAATTTGACCTCCACCAGGGTAACAACATGGCATAATGGTTGAAGAACCTCTTCGGGGGAGGATGATTTTATCGTAAATTTCTGCCGCTGCAGCTACTAAGCTGTCTGCGTATTCGGGATCGTAAAAGCGCCAACCCCAAGAGAAAAAAGCCATAGTGGAAGCGTAAAGGCCAGCAACATTAGACCCAATTCCTGCTGTAACCGGCCTATCCGGGCCGCCTTTGGATTGAGGGTGCTGATCCTGGTGTTCTGGAACATCCCAAAGTTGATGATCCTGTCCTGGCCCCATACCAACAGAGTGGTACATGTCGCCATTGTCTATAAGTCCCAGTTCTTTAGATACTTTATAAAGTTTGTATATGTAATCGGCTCCAACTTTGGCTTCCCATAATAAATCCGGAATTCCATCCGTGCCAAAGGGCAAAGTGTCATTGTATGAAGCCCCATAAAAATCCTCGGCTTTTTCGGGGAAAATAGCGTAGGTCAAACTTAACACCAAAGCCGCATAACCAAGAGTTTCGCTGTATTTTCCATGGTCTCCGCAATCGTGCCAACCTCCTGTAAGTCTACCGGCATATTGGGCGCCCAAAGCAGAACCATCTTTTAAATGACAATCTTTATGGAACCAACTGTTAGTAGCTCCACAACGTTGGACCCCAAAAAATTTAAGGGAAGTTTCAAAAACCTGATTGTATATATTGGAATGAATGTAAAAAGTGGCCGAGGTATCAATACCATTGACCATATAGTAACGGCCAGGAGTGGTTAACTGTGAAAAACTGGCCTGGTACAAGTTTTCGCCGGCCGGGTCCCGAGTCAAAACATAAATAGGCAAATCAGACTGGTAGTAGCCATGAATGCTCATCCCACCGCCTACGAAGTTTCCCAAGCTGGTTAAATCTCCTGTATAGGCTACGCTGCCATTTTCCGCGTCAACCACCTGGAATGAAGTTCCATTTGGATTGGCAACCACTCCTTTTTTATTTGTATCCTGAGGCCTATAGCCAGATTGATTCACACGGATTTTGCGAATATTCAAATTGGCGCTATCGTTTTGCGGCCGTGTACACGTTTGGCAGGTATTATCTATCGATAGCTGAGCGCCCCCCGATTTTAGAAGTAGCAAGACTATCCAAACCCGCCCTAATAATAAGAGCTTTCCCATTGCTTCAATTAGTGGGTTTCCCTACCCTATTGGTTCAGGTATAACTTACCCTTATAAACCCTGAGTTTTTGTCCATTTAGCTTAAAATTGGGGTTTTGAGGCAATATTCCGTTTTTGTAAAAAAAGGATTCTCCGGTTGCGCGAAAGTTTATCTGGTTATTTCCTAAGTATTTTTTATGGGACTTAATAGAGGAATTTGGCTCTCCGCTAGCATATTTGGCCAAGGCAAAAACCAAAGCTGCCTGCCAGTTGATGGCAATTTCATTGGTTTCGTAGCTTTCTTCTTCATCCACCCAATCTGTGGCGCTATGCCCTCCCCCAACAATATATCCAGGCCAGGGGTTATTAGTTCCATCAGCTCCCGACCTCCTGTCATGCGGACGCATTGGCGGTTCGTGGCCAATGCCGGTTATATAAGATCTACCATAATAATTAGCTCCAAATACATGAGCCAAGGAACTCAAAATGGTAGCGTTGTATTCGGCTTTGGGGCTTATTTTATTGGCAATATCAAGCGTAAGCGCCTGACGCATTAGAGAACCATTACATCCCCAGTTATATGATTTCCCTAAACTTCGGCCGTAGGCGTCTGAATTTGCAATATTGACCAAATTGTCCGCTTCGTCCAAAATTTCCTGCTTAATGTCTTCCAGTAGGCCATTATTTCTACCTTCCCGAGTGGAAAGAACATAACTAAACATTCCTAAATTTTTAACATTGCCCCAATCCCAAATACCATCAACTTTACTGTTTGAAGAAGAGGCGCGGTTCTCAAAATCGGTTAGGAAATCAGGCTCTCCTGTGGCTTCCCAAAGTTCTGCAGCCATCCATGTTCTGTCATCTCCATCCTGAGTCTGGTAGCCACCGGTGCTGAAATCAGCCAGGTCTGCGTTTTTATTTCCAGGGTTGGCGGCTAAAAAATTGTAGCTCCGTTTGGCTGCACTTAAACAACTGTCCGCGTACGCAGGTAAATAGGGTCTAAAACTTCGACTTGCCATAGCCAAAGCAGCGGCAAAAGAAGCTGTGGCAGCAGAACTCCAGTCGGTAAAGTAGCGGGTTTCTCTGTCCTCTTCAGGCATAATAAATGCCGAAAAGTTTAGCCGAGTTAACTTGTGAGAGACTTTTCCAGAACCATCAGGGTAGCTCATTTTAAGCAACCAATCTGTTTCCCATTTTATTTCTTTTAAGAATTCCGGTAAGTTCGGATTTGTTTCGGGAAGATTAAGGGGAATTTCTTCCAACGACTCTCCATAGAGCTGCCAGGCCCATAACAAGTTTCCCAGGGTTACTCCCGCATTTACGGTGTATTTTCCATAGTCACCAGCATCATGCCAGCCCTGAGTCCCGTCTTTTCGGCCATTGCCGGTTACATATTCGAGATCCCCATCGGATAGATGGCATGCCTGAGCTTGAAACCGCTCTCCTTTATAATCACCGCTTACCGCAGTGCCGCAACGCCAAAGATAAAAGGCGCGCATGGCGGTTTGATACGGCTCCTGATAAATGGAGTTATCAATTTTAAATGGAATGCTTCTTCCAACTCCAGGCACTTCCAAAATATATTCACCAGGTGTATTAAAATCTGAAAAGTCAACAGGATGTACGGTTTGTCCTACGTCTGATTGATTAACAGCAGGACCTACTGTTCCTTCATAAACGGAATTGCCGGAACCAGCTTCAAGTAAATTAAATTGATTCGCACTAGCAGATACATAGGCTCGCTTTGCAGCGTTTGGCATGTATCCCAATGAATTTATTTTAATTTCTGAATCCAAAGCAAGAAGCGCCTTTACTGCAACCAGGCCAAGCACTACTAAAATAGAGTTCAGAGGCATAAGCTACCCCTTCCTTTAACAACCAATTTTTTAGTGTCATTCTGGCTAAAAGGGGTTTATTTTTTTTGAGGAATTGCCGACTATCCCCATTTTTAAGCAAATTCAGCCTTTATTCTAAGAGACACCTGATATAGAACCTGTTTGTGCTGAATTTGCTCAAGCCTGTTTGGATATCATTGCAATACTCGCCAGATACGGTAAAGGTGGACATGGAGGAAAGATTCTGATCCACTGTACCGCCAAATGTGATCATTCTTCCAGGGGCTGTATATCCATTGTAATCATAAAAACCTCCGGGAATTGCTGAAAAGCCTGTTTGGTTTACCGGATCAATATTGCAATCTGGATTAGAATAAGTCCATTTGGCTCCAGGCGTATTTTCCACCAAAAAATAATCCGCAGTGGAAGAGCCGTAATTGCTAATTACATACTGGGACAAAGTGTTCCAATCCACATAATCGGGCGCTATCCAGCCTTCTGGACAAATATTAGTTTCGATCCCATTGGCATACAATCCATCGTTAGAATACATGCGTCCGTAAATGTCGCAATTTGGATTGCTGGTTTGGCCGCTTAAACTATCTCCATTGCACCAGGAATCATAACTTTCCGGCATATAATTTAAATTTTCCTGAAACCAGCATTGGGTGCCTATATTAACAGTCCCATACATCTGGCCGTCTCGTTTATCCGTAAAATCGAAGCCACAGGTCCAGGGAAAATCCACTTCCAAAACTAAACTGCTGTCCACTCCAAATTTATTTTCGGCCACAAAATAAATGGATATTTTAAAACCTGGCCGGGAAACGGTTATCCGTTCCCTCAAATCAGGATCTAAGCTTACCGGATTACAAATAATATTTTTATCAAACTCATTGACATAACACAAACTGCTTCGGCTAATATTCGCACCGCCATTGCTTTGGATACTGCCAGAAGCTACAATTTCATTTCCTTCAATAACATGAGAAAAATTTCCCGGAATCGGAGGGCCAAAGGTGTTGGCTGAAGCGATATTTTCCGGCCCAGCCTCTCCGGCGGAATTCAATACAGTGATGTTGTATTCGTATTGAGTATTGGGATCCAGGCCAACATCTGTAAAAGATGTGGAATTTTCAGGGAGAGAGGTGATTTCACTAAAATTTGCGCTACCGGCTAATCTTCGATATATTTTATAGGAACTTTCGTACAAGTTATTGTCATCCCAGGAAATATATATGGACTCGTCGTCTACCGTATTGGCCGAAAAGTTTGTAATTGTAATTGGCAGGGGCAATTGAACTGTTAAATTAGCCCTTTGGCTTTTTACCTCTCCCCCTTCGTTCTTTACAATAACCTCAAAAAAGCTTCCGTCATCATCAAGGCTCAAAACTTCTGTTTGGTAGGTGGAAGTGGTAGCATTTTGAATAACTATTCCATCCCTGTACCAGCTATAGCTTAAATTTTGTCCAGACGCTTCCACTTCAAAGGCTGCTTTTTTACCCACTTCCGTAGAAACATCGGTTGGCGGAGTGGTAATCTGGGGTTTGGGAACGGGAGAAATTATTACAGAATCTAAAGCCCAGCTTTCGCCGCTATTGTTAACAGCTTTCAGCCTATATACATAGCTTGAGTCAATGCTAAAATTTACATCAGAATAAGTTGAGGTATTTTCAGCTAAAGTAGCCAGCAAAAATTGATTATCCTGGCCCTGGGTATATCGATAAATCTGATAATTATCCTCGTATGAATTATTGTCATCCCAGGATAAAGCCAAAGAATCATTGCCTAACAAGCTTCCCTTAAAGTTTGTTGGGTTTATTGGAGGGGGAAGTAATACGATAATTTCTGCCTGGTTGCTGGTTACCTCTCCCCCATCGTTAAACACCACAACCTCAAAAAGACTGCCGCTCTCCTCTAAACTGAGAATTGGAGTTTGGTAGCTGGCGGTGGCGGCACCCTCAATGAGAACATCAGTATTATACCATTGATATTGCAAATCATCACCCACAGCTTCCACACTAAAAGATGCTTTTTCACCTGCAAATACGGTATCAGATTTTGGCTGAGTTACAATTTTAGGAATAGCTGTGGGAATAGTTGTTTCCTCTGTAACCCTTAAAAGCGCCGAAGTGGAATAAACAGTATCCCAGGGATTATACGCCATTGCATAAACAACAGCAGAATCCATATCTATATTTGAAGAAAGGCTATAAATGCTTTTGTCTTCGTCTTCTTGTAAAACAGAGTCAAGATACCAGGCGTAAGATACAGATTTTCCATCGGCCTCCACTTCAAAGCTGGCAACTTCTCCATTTAATACGGACAGATTTTTTGGGTCCTCGGTAATTTCTATTCGCAAGATATTGTCGGTATCGGTAACAGTTACATAGGCTGTATCCCGTAAATCATCATTAAGTTTGGCAAAAACCATAACCTGCCCCTTGGAAATAGGTTTTACTAAGCCTTCGTTGCCCACCTCTGCTATATCGGGATTTTCTGAGCTCCAAATTGCGATTTGATTATTGGCAGTGGGAAAAACTTTTAATAAAAGTTGCTGCGGTTCTCCCGATACATCCAAAGAAAATTGGGCAGGAAAAATTTCAATTTTTGGAGCAATGGTTAATTGGTTGCTGGAATAATTATAATGGTAGCTGGATTCATCCAGTAAATTACCTTCTGAATCGAATTGCTTTATTTTTAATGTAATGGATTTTTTTTCCATTTCGGAAGCCCAAGGACCCTCTGAAAATTTACCCTGGTAAATCACTTTTTCTTTTCCGGAATTATCCACAAGGGATACTTCAATAGAATCCGTTTCTGGATACAAAGCCTCAGGATTGGGGTTATTAAAATCCACCCGAACTTTGCCCTCATCGCTGACGATTTCACAGCTGGACAAAAAACTAAAGGTTAAGCAGCTAATTGCAACTATTAACAAATTTCTAAACATTTTCGACCGCCCAGGTTTGGAAATGATACGCACAAAATTTGCACAATGAAAATATGCCTTGCCTCAAGACATATCTCAAATATGTGAATAAATTAATTTTGTATCTAGACTTGGCGATTGCAAAGTGTTTAAAAATTTTAAATTTGGCGGAGTCCGATTACATTCCCTCCACCATCCTTACATCCACTCCCTTTAAGTCTTTTAGCAAAGCACTTAATTCCGTCTTGTCCGTTTTTCCTGTGTGGTAAGGAAATAAAATTTTTGGTTTTATAGCATAGACTAAATCCGCAACCATTTCCGGAGTCATTGTATAAGGAAGATTCATTGGCAAAAAGGCAGCGTACAGTTCATTTAACTCCTTCAGTTCCGGAATATTTTCTGTGTCTCCGGCAACCAGAATTTTGGAATCTCCAAAGCTGAACAGATAACCGTTCCCATCCCCTTTTGGATGAAAAAATTCTCCGTTATCCCGCTTGTGAATAAGGTTGTAGGCAGGCAATGCCTTGAAACTGAATTTCCCCATGTTAACTTCATCATAATTTTTGAGAGCATTGGCCTTTTTTAAAACTGCTGCCCCAGCTGGGTTGGAATAGATTTTAGTGGATTCTTTTTGTATTTGCTTGATGGCTTCCATGTCCAAATGGTCTGGATGAGCATGAGTTATTAAAATAACATCGGCCCTGGGAAGTTTGCTGTAGTCTGCCTTTTTAGACCAGGGGTCAATATGAATGACCTGTTTATTAAATTCAAAAATCAATGAAGCATGGCCGATAAAATGTATGGTTAAAGGTCCCGCCTTAGTTTCTAATTTTTCTGTTTTGAGTTGGCCAAAAGCACTCCAGATAGCGACTAACAAAAGAACTGCGGTATTTTTAATTTTTATTTTCCCGGTCATAAACTTAGCTCCTGTTTTTAATCTTTCTTTAAGAAACGTTTGAATCCCAAAGGTGTGGGGAACTTAAATACCACCCAGTAAGAGCTTAGAATCAAAGTCAAAATAGTAACATATTGCAATAGCTGGAAGGCTTTGTTCCCGATAAGGCTGGCGTTTAAACACAACATCCCAAATATTAAACTAAACTCGCTAGCCTGACCCAATCTCACCCCCATTTCCCAGTGGTGGTCCGATGGTTCACGAAAGGCTTTAAAACACAATTTGAACACATAGGGCTTTAACAGTATAATCAATAAGCTAATTACCACTGCTGGCAGAATTAAAGGCTTTGATTCCCAAATATTTATACGTGCGCCAAGGGTAAAAAAGAATAACACTAAAAAGAAATCCCTAAAAAACTTTAACCCTTCGGATAAAAACGTGCTTATGGGATTATTGGCCAGGGCAACACCAGCTATAAAAGCTCCCATTTCAGGGCTTAATCCAATTTTTCCGGCTATAACGGCAAGGGAAAAACACCAGGCCAGAGTCATCAAAAATAAAACTTCGTGGTAGTGGCTCAAATGCTTGAATATTATACGAAGCGCCCACTTTTCAAAAGCCAAAGCAAAAACAATTAAGATCACCCCAAGGGCAATAATATAAAACCAATATAAAAAGTTGTTTGATATTCCCGCGCTTGCTATTAACATACAGCTAACGGCAATAACATCTTGCAGCACCAAAATCGCGATTAAAGTTGCTCCCGTTTGTTTTTGATGAAGGGTTGTAGTGGGTAAAAGCTTTACCACTAAAATGGTGCTGGAAAACATAAAGCCAAGACCAATAAACACAGAATCTGTGTTGCTAAAGCCGAATAATTTCGCGGAAAACCCAAATACTAAAGCAAATATAAGGCTGCTAATTAATGTCGTAGGAAAACTGATTTTAAAAAGAGTTTTAACTCTTTTGGGATGGAGGGTAATTCCCGCCAAAAATAAAAGCAAAGTCACACCCAAGCTGGAAATATTATCAATGAATTCCAGGTTCGACACCAATTTAAAACCCCAGGGGCCTAATAAAAAACCAGCTAAAATATAAGCCAGTATCAAAGGTTGTTTGCTTAATATGGAAAGCCAGGCCAGCGTAGAAGAGGCTACAACCACAATGGACAAATCAAGAAAGAAGCTATGATCCATAAAACCTTTTGGGGATTAAACCATTAAAAATAAGAAATTAGCCTCTCCAGGGAAATTCAAAAATTTTATGGAACCAAACTCAAATGTATATTTATGCAGGTGAATAATTGGGACTTAATTATTGTTGGTGGAGGTGCGGCAGGCTATTTTGCGGCCATAAATTGCGCGGAATTACAACCAGGTCTTAAAATTTTAATTCTCGAAGCAAGTAAAATGCCCTTGTCCAAAGTCAAGGTTTCCGGGGGCGGCAGATGCAACATAACCAACATCCAAAGCCAGCCAAAATTATTAGCAGAAGGCTATCCAAGGGGTAAGCGAGAACTTATTGGGCCCTTCCATAAATTCAATTCCTCTCGAATGATTGAATGGCTTAAGGACAGGGGTCTGGAAACAAAAACAGAGCCCGATGGACGGATTTTTCCAACTAGTAACAGTTCTCAATCGGTAATTGACTTATTTCAAAAGTTAGCAATTCAAAAAGGCGTGAAGCTTCAAACCTCCTCAAAGCTGGTAAAGTTACTGTTTAACAACCCGGGGTTCACTTTATTTCCTTCATCAGGACCACAATTAAGCGCTTCTTCTATTTTATTGTGCACAGGCAATCACCCCTCTGGATACCAATTGGCAGCTTCCTTAGGGCATAAAATTATAAAGCCGGTTCCCGCATTATTTAGCTTCAAAACGAACGCTTCTCTACTGAATGGACTTATGGGACTTAGCTTTAAAAAGGCAATACTTAGCTCACCGAAATTGAATAAAAAATTTCGCATAGAAGGGCCGATGCTCATAACCCATTGGGGGCTAAGCGGGCCTGCCATATTAAAGTTCAGTTCCTTTGTCGCCCTTGAATTACATCAATTAGCTTATCGCTTTCCCTTGCGCATCAATTTTTTGGGAATTTCTAATATGGAATTGGCCAAATTAGAAATTTTAAATTTATTAAAAGAAAACTCCGGAAAGCAAATAGGAAAAACAGCTCCCCAAAACATACCTAAGCGTTTTTGGGAAAACTTGTTATTGGAATCCAATATTTCGCCAGTTAAAAGCGCGGAACAATTGAATAAAAAAGAAATCCAACTTTTGGTAAATAATCTGACTCAATTTGAAATTCAAATACATGACAAAGGACCCTTTAAAGAAGAATTTGTTACGGCTGGGGGCGTCCATTTAAAAGAAGTTCATTTTAATTCCATGGAAAGCAAACTTGTGCCCAATTGCTATTTTGCCGGGGAAATTTTAAATATAGATGGGATTACAGGCGGGTACAATTTTCAAAATGCCTGGACAACAGCCTATTTATGCGCCCAGGATGTTTCAAAAACAGCCTTGTAGCTAGAATTTAGCAGTAAAAGAACAGAAGGTCTCCTTTATTTATTAAATTAAAACCACTGGACGAATCAAAAGATATTGGGATATTTTAAAGGGGGAAATACTGTGAGCAACAAGTTAAAATATTTTGACCGTTTTATGTGCTTGCTTTTATTATGCACAACTTCGCTTTTTAGCCAAACTAAAGTTGCATGTATAGGAAACAGTATAACCGAAGGTGGAAATCCAGGTTATGTACAACTTTTAGGGCAAAAATTGGGTAGTAATTTTGAGGTCAGAAATTACGGGGTATCTGGGAGAACCATGTTAAAAAATGGAGATAGTCCCTATTGGAATGAGCCGCAATGGCAGCAAGTTCAATCCTGGAATCCCGATGTTGTAACTATCATGCTGGGAACTAACGATTCCAAGCCCTGGAATTGGGATGACCACAAAGATGAATTCATTACAGATTATCGGGAAATGGTAGAAATTTTAGAAAACCTGTCTTCGAATCCTAAAATAATGTTAGTGCTTCCTCCCCATGCTGGAGAAGAGAGTTTTAGTATCCGGGGAAGTGTTATTAAAGCAGAGCAAATTCCTCAAATAATCCAATTAGCCGGTGAAAAAGAGCTAACTCTGATTGACATTAATACTCCCACACAAGACAAGCTTTATTTATTTCCTGATGAAGTGCATCCCAATAATGAGGGCCATGAATTACTAGCAGATGTATTTTATGAATCCATTTCAAACCTGTTACAATTAAAGCCAACAAAAACCAAATTG
This sequence comes from Fibrobacteria bacterium, assembly GCA_050294405.1. Taxonomy (GTDB): domain Bacteria; phylum Fibrobacterota; class Fibrobacteria; order UBA11236; family JADFYW01; genus JBNKOC01. Next base: position 43,533 of record JBNKOC010000024.1, read on the forward strand.
CTATGGTATGGGAATGCTCCCCAGTCCCGCGGGCGCGAAGAAAAAGATAAACCATGGGTAGATATATATCCGGCACCAGACAGCTCCCAAAATCCAGCTGCTGTTTTGATTTGCCCCGGAGGCGGATACAGTGGATTAGCCTTGGATCATGAAGGAAAACAAGTAGCTGAATGGTTTAACCAAAGAGGCTTTTATGCATTTGTACTCCATTATCGCCTCGGCCAGGATTACCAGCACCCTGTCCCTCTAACAGACGCCCAAAGGGCTTTGAGAATAATCCGCCATTATGCTAATGATTGGGGCATAGATAGCAGTCGAATTGGAGTTTTGGGCTTTTCAGCAGGCGGGCACCTGGCTTCCAGTTTAGGTACCCATTTTGATGAGGGTATTTCGGATACATCGGATGTAATCGAACAAAAAAACTGCAGGCCGGATTTTATGGCACTCATTTATCCGGTAATAACCATGACTTACCCTTATACCCATGGGGGGTCCAGAGATAATTTATTAGGCTCAAATCCTTCCAGTACGCTAGTGGACTTTATGTCTTCTGAAAAACAAGTCACTGAAAATACCCCAATTTGCTTTTTGACTCATGGGACGGCTGACGATGTCGTTCCCATTGAAAACAGTGAAATGATGGATAGTGCTTTATCCGCTAATTCCGTAGAACATGAATTTTTTATTGATACAGGAAAGCCCCACGGTTATGGCTTAGATGGCCTTTGGCCGGAAGCTTTTGAGAATTGGATGCGTGAGCTGGGAGTTATTCCTGTTTCCATTACAGCTAAATTAGAAAGAACAAAGGCTGGCAATAAAAGATATTTGGTAAATGATAAATGGTATTTCAAAAACTCCACTTCCAATAAAAATTCAAACTATTTGTTTGATGGGATAGGACGAAGAACACTTATAGCCACCCCATAATTCAAATATTTTATTCGAATATTACCTCTTGCCGTTGTTTAGTTTTAAAGTGTACATATCTGTCCTTCTATCCCTAAGGTTTCGAACACTGCCCTTTTCATGCAGTTCTGTGAGGAGGGTCAAATCCACTTCAGCAACTAATATCATTTCGGTATTAGGCGTTGCCTCCGCTTTTATTCCATTTCGGGGAAAAGCAAAATCACAGGGCGTAAACACCACAGATTGTGCAAATTGGATATCCATGTTGTGTACTTTGGGAATATTTCCCACATTACCGGCTATGGCCACATAACATTCATTTTCTATGGCTCTGGCTTGCGCACAGTGTCGGACTCTGGAATAGCCATTTTGAGTATCCGTTAAAAAGGGGACAAACAAGATTTTCATTTCCTGCTCAGCAAGAAGCCGTCCTAATTCGGGGAACTCCACATCATAACATATGAGTATGCCGATTTTTCCGCAATCCGTATCAAATACTCTAAGCTGTTTACCTCCTGTCATGCCCCAGAGCTTATCTTCGTCCGGCGTAACATGCATCTTGATGTATTTTTCAATTTCTCCATTTCTTTTGCATAAATAACCCACATTGTAAAGATTTCCCCCGCGAAGTTCTGGCATACTACCAGTGATGATATTGATATTATAGGATATGGCCATAGATACAAAATGGTCCTTAATGCCTTGGGTAAATTTGGCCAATTCCCGAATGGCATCGGCCTCAGATAAATGGTTGTAAGCGGCCATTAAAGGCGCGTTAAAAAATTCTGGGAACAGGGCGAAATCGCATCGGTATTGGGAAACTGCGTCCACAAAGTACTCCACCTGCTCCATTAAATCTTCCAGACCTTTATAGGGCCGCATTTGCCATTGAACTAACCCCAGACGAACCACCGTCTTTGTGGTGTCTATATGGGGCAATTCTTTGGTGTAGTAAATATTGTCCCATTGTAAAAGCGCCGCATATTCATGGCTGGCTTCATCTCCTCTTAAATACCCCTGCAATACTTTTTTAACATGAAAATCGTTGGACAGTTGAAAAGTCAAAACAGGGTCATAAATTTTTTTACGCTTCACGCCATCCATATACTCCCGGGGAGTCATTTTAGTTGCGTGTTTATGATAATTCGGGAGACGCCCCCCAAACACAATACATTTATAGTTTTTTTGTTCGCACAATTCTTTTCGGTAATCGTAAAGCCTTCTTCCCAACCTTAAGCCCCGGTATTTTCCATCAATAAAAACATCAATCCCATAAAGAGCATTTCCATTGGGATTGTGGGTGCTAAAGCTGTGGTTGCCTGTTATTTCTTTATAAGTGTGCTCTTCTTCAAAGTCTCCATAATCGATTAATATTGATAGTGCGCACCCCACCACTTGGTCGTCTATGGATATTACCACTTGGCCTTCTGGAAACCGAGTAACTAAAGTTTTGATTTGCTCCCTTGTCCAATAACTGTTGGGAATGTTTTTATAAACCTCCATCATTATTTTTTTCAACCTGGGATAGTCTTTCATCCTTAAAAGACGTAAATCGACTTTGCCTATTTTGTCCATGCTATTATACCTCTAGTTCCAGCCCATTATTCCGGAAATGTAATTTGATAATTCGGTGCCATTAATTTGATGTTGTAATACATTCGGATGCCATTCCGCTCCATAACCCACTTTGTAATGATTTGGAGTTAATGAGTAATAATGTATGTTTTCAAAGTTTTTCTGGTATAGTCTTTTGATTAATCCATTTAAATATCGTTGAAAAATATCGCTGGTAGGATATGGTTCCCCACTGGCGCTGTCAATGGGATAATCATTGCTCATCATGGGGCCATCTAAAATAAAAAATTCCGCATTTGGATAATTTTTGTTTAAGGATACCAAAAATTCAGCATAGGCATTTACAAATTTTGCGGAGTCCGGAGGCCCTCGTACAAAATCATTTGAACCCAGACTTACTACAACTGCCTCCGGAATCCAATTTTGAAAATTCCAGCCCTTATCAATATTAAAGGCTGCTCTTCGATACATAATCGGCATTGGTTTTTTATCCTTTACATCATAATTTTCCAGTATCCCTTTGCCAGAACAACAAATTATATGTGCTTCCGCATTGAATTTACGGGCTAAAATGGCCCCAAAAGTATGATAGCTGTCTTGAGTGCTTTTTTTAAATTTATGAGACTTGGTTGAATCCATATTTCCATAACCACAAACCACAGAATTCCCAATAATTTCGATTTTCCTTTCGGGTGGGTTTGCCATGGGAAATACTTTTCCATTGGGTTCCAATTCAAAACCATAAAATTTTGCTAAGCCTATATGCGCTTCCGTTCGTTTATAAATTTTTACACTGTGTGGGCCCGGTTTTAAATTCTTAGCAAGAATATGCAGACTATCTTTGGATTTTTTTTCCAGATTAAGAACTTTTACTTTCTTTCCATCGATGAAAATATTGAAATAATTTTTAGGAGCCTTTAATTTTACTTTGATGTAGGAACTTTCAAAGTAAGCCTCAATACTTACACCAGACCAATCAAAATTTAGAACGGAATCCTGGTCAAACAAGTATCGTCCGGTAATTCTAATATTTGGGTTATTGGCTTGGACAAATCGGGGCTTTTCCTCGGGTTCTGAGCAACCCAGAGATAAAAAAAAGGTGAAAGGCAAAGCCATTCCCCCCACAGCTACAAGGCATTTACCAATAATCCCCATTGTAATCCAATAAATAAAGGACAAAAATATCTGTTATTTCACCAGATATCCAAACAAATTTTCTAACTAATTATGGGCGGGAACCAGGCTAAAATCCAGATAGATCAAAACAAGCCCAATTGGTAAGATAAATTAGCAGAAAACTGCATACCTTTTGAATATTTATACCACTGGGATTTGCCAATTAGCTCCAAGGAAAATGAGGGAAATATATAACTATACCCCACACCGGCCAGGTAACCTATTTCTGTTTTAGGAAATCCCTGAGTTACTTCCCTTTCAGCGGGATTTAAAAAATTCTGACCAATTCCAAAAAGAGGAAACAGGCTGTGGCCTAAGTGAGAAAACTCTCCCTTTTGATAATAGTCCATCATGGTGTTTTGATTAAACAAATTAAGTGCACTTATATAATGCAGGTTTACACTGAGCTCTAGATTGCTTCGTTCCATAGAAATCGAGCCACAAGCTTCTTGGGTACAGTTTAAATTATCCACGTCAAAGGGAATAGATTGGGTAAAAAATTGAGCCTTTATTTTAACCACCCACGGTAGCTTGGGAATGCCGTATTGCAAAGAAAAATGGGCATTTTTCCAGAGCAGAGGATCCCTCCCTGGCTCCAAAACTTCCACATAACGACTTGAAATGCCTTGAAAATCTTCCATCGAGCTGGACTCATATAAAAAAGCATATCCCAAGCTAACAGAAAATCCGTCATAGCCTTTGCCATGGGAAAGCCCAGATAATGTAATGGAAAGCGCAATATTCCAAACCCAATTCTTTTTAAAAAAAATCGAAAAATTCCCCATGATATTTCCCCCAAGAAAATCCCCCTTTTTGAAATAATTAAAATTCACTTTAAGAAAAAGCTTTTTTTTAATTGCCAAATTTTCAAAATTATTTGACAAATGGCTGGGGTACCGCGGCTATATTATAAACATGAGGATTTGCCACTTAATTTTATTGTTTCTCTTCCCAACAACGCTTTTTTCCCAACCTCAATGGCAGCTCGAAACCAAACACATGCAAGCTGATTTATTGGAAAATGAAATGGAGTTTGCCATTGGCCATTCTGCTTGGAAAATTATGGAATTTGACTTATCCATTGTCAACAACGCCCAGTGGGAAAAATATCCAAATAACATTTTTAACAGAATATATTATGAAGGGAGTTTTTCCATTTCAAAAGAAATTGGAATATTAAGCTTTAGTCTTGACCCCATGTTAGTTTATGATAATGATTGGTACTTTGTAGTTAGCCCTAAATTTTCGTTAGCCTATCAGCAAAGCATTCTGGAACTGTCCAACGAACTGGAAGCTTTTTATAATTTTGGCAATTCTGAAGGTTGGAACGTAAACACCAGCGATTTAATGTTAAGTTTCTTTGAGAGCGATATCATCCTAAAAGCCTGGATAAATAATGAAATAGAATTCAATTTTGATGAGTATAGCAACAAATTAAATATTGGTCCTTTATTGGAATACAAAAATATAGGATTCAGTGTAAGCTATACCGGATATTATCATCCCTGGCAAAATGGCTTTCAAATTTTATGGGGATTTAATTATTAGTCCAGCAATTGTTTTCTTGCAAATTTGTCACCACTTAGTCATTTTGGCAATCCAAATTCCATAAACCCTTTAAAAGCAAAGGTTTCATTTTCAAATTCATCCAATTGGAAGAAGCTTCCGACATGGCATATAATTTGCAAAATGTTTCAAGAAACAATTAACCAGCGAGGGATCGTATGGCCATTGAAAAAAGCAAATCCATTGTAGTTGAAATATTAGAAGAAGAACATAGAGCCCTCAACGAAATTGTTTCTAGAATCAGAAATACAGTGGATGGCATAAAACTATTGGACTTTGAACAACCGGCGCGAGGGGAAGTTCTTTCTCTGTTTGATTATTTCTATCACCGCCTGAAATTTCATTTCCATACTGAAGAAGAATTGGGGTTATTAAAAGACATTGCCAAAGACAAACCCCGATATCGCGGGAATGTGGATAACCTTTTTATTGATCACAAAAGCTTACTGGAACAACTAAACAATATTATTGAGCTTTATTTCAAAAATAAACCCTGTGCTAGTTCCAAAGAGCTTGATGAGTTTGTAAATTCAGTAAACGAGTTCTTTTTAAGTTTTAAAGAACATGAATCCCGTGAAACTAGCTTTGTGCTGGATGCTGAGAATACGGATTTAGGATCTCACGATTAAGTTTTAAGAAGGTTGTAAAAACCCGCAATTGATTCCAATTTAGGAATCTCAATTAATAACAAATTCGTTTATCGCATCCTTTGCTGTGATCGCAGTGGTCACAGCCATTTTTTTCAGCGGCTGATTTTAATCTTAGAATAGCATAAATTGGGCAAAGAACCATGAGTGAAGCTATAACAAATATATGTACCAGCATAATATTAACCCTGACTAAACAAGCCCGCAAAACCCATAAAAGCCAAAGATAAAATTCCGGCAATTAAAAAATTAAAAGCTGCGCCTCTGATAACATCTGGCGGCTGATTTAAATCAGCCTCCTCCCTTAAACCCGCCATTATAACTAAAGCTAATGTTAATCCAGCACCCGCTCCAAGAGCGTAAACAATACTTTGAGCCAAGCCGTAATTTTTACTGGTTTGAAAAAGAGCCAGTCCCAATATGGCGCAATTGGTGGTAATTAGCGGTAAGAAAATTCCCAATGCCTGGAAAAGTCCCGGGCTGAGTTTTTTAATTGCCATTTCCACAAACTGAACTGCAGAGGCTATAACCAAAATAAAACTGATAAGTCTTAAATATGGAGCATAAGGCAAGATAAACCTGTTGAGGCCGTATGCAGATAAGGAGGTAATAAGCAACACAAAAATGTTGGCTAAGCCCATTCGAAAGGCTGTATCCAATTTATTACTGACTCCAAAAAATGGACAAAGGCCCAGAAAATAGGTCAATGTAAAGTTATTAATTAAGCTGGCCGAAAAAAAGATCCAAACCAGTTCCTGTAAGCTATCCATTTTTAATCCTTATTAACAAATTCAGTTTTTTCTGATTTCCTTTTTTTTATGATTGATATAACTAATAACAAAAGCCCAAGTGTGAAAAAGCCCCCAGGTGGCAAACTCATAATAACCCAGGGCTCAAAATTTTTCCCGAATATAGCTATGCCTGCCAAAGTGCCTGCGCCTAATATTTCCCTTATCCCCCCTATCATACAAAGAGCAAGAGTGAAACCAAGGGCCATTCCCAAGGCATCTAAAATGGAAGGAAGCCATTTGTTTTTATAGGAAAACGCCTCTTGCCTCCCCAAAATCAGGCAGTTCACCACAATAAGGGAAATAAAGGCCCCTAGTTGTTTATGTATTTGAGGAAAATAAGCCGCCAGTAAAAAATCTACAGTAGTAACATAAGAAGCGATGATAATAATAAAAACAGATATCCTCACCGCCTTGGGAATAAAAAAGCGCAGCAAGGAAACCAGCAAACTGGACCCAGCTAACACAAATAAAGTGGCAAGTCCCATGGCCAACCCATTGATAAAGCTATTTGTTACTGCCAAAGCAGGACAAAGCCCCAAAACTGCCACCAAAACAGGATTTTCCTTCCAAATCCCTTTGATAAATTCCTGGCTTAAGTTTTGATTATTTTCCATGTTATTTTTTGGCTAATCGGTTTTTCCAAATTTCCATACTTGTTTGCAAAATTTTTCCTACGGCTTTGGAAGAAATGGTTGCCCCACTTATACAATCAATTTCATTATTCTTTGATTTTGTGCCATGTTTAACGGCCACAATTTCGGGCTCAACCTCCAGTTGTTTAAAATTTTTATGAAAGTCAGTATCAAAAATTATTTTGTCTCCTAAACCGGGAGTCTCTCTGGATTCCAACACAGCCATCCCAATAATTTTTTTATCTCTACCGTTATACCCATAGATTAAGGATATATCGTCCATAAATCCAGGTCCGATTGCAGGAATGGCATAGCCTATAATATCACCACCCTCCCCTAGCCCTTCATAAACCTGGCTATTTATTTCCGCTGCTTTTTGGGACATATTTACTTTTTGCAAGCCTCCACTTTGATATTGGTATTTTTGAATTTTATATGTTCCCGGAAGGATTATTTTTATAGCCTTTTCCAATGCCAGCTGTCTATTTATTTCAATTTTATCTTTGGTCCCCAAATAAATTCCGACCATCGCAGTCCCGGATAACAAGCCCGTGAGGGCCATAACCAATATGATGTTAAAACTATTGGAAGCCAAGGTTTTCATTTCCTTCGCCCCCCAAATGGTGCTGATTGTGTTGAATTATTAATAATTGGCGTTACTGCGTTCATTAGCAAAATGGCATACATTACCCCTTCAGGCAAACCGCCAAACAAACGGATTAATACAATTAATACCCCTACCCCTATTCCAAATATCCAGGCCCCTTTAAATGTGATTGGTGTGGATACGGGATCTGTTACCATAAAAACAATGGCAAAGGCAGCGCCCCCGGAAAATAACATAAAGAGGGGATTAGGGTATTCCTCAGGATTCAACCCCCAAAATATTCCAGATAGTACGGCAATGGTTAATATGGTGGAAAGGGGTAATCGCCAATCGAAAACCTTTCGATATACTAACCAAAGCCCAGCTAATATTATTATTAAGCCACTGGTCTCCCCTATACATCCTGCTGTGTTGCCCCAAAATAAATGAGAAATGCCAGTTATTTGACCATCAAACTTAAACGCCCCCAGGGGCGTTGCGGCAGACAGGCTGTCATATTGAGGGGAAAACAAGGGTATGGCAAGGGAACTCTTTGGAATACTCCAAAAACCAGTCAAAGGTTTCTCCCAGGTTGTAATAGCCACAGGAAAAGCAGCTTGCAAAAAACCTCGCCCCACAAGGGCTGGGTTAAACAAGTTTTTTCCCATGCCGCCCCAAATCCACTTTCCCAAAAAAATGCTAACTATCCCCCCTAAAAAAGCCATCCACAAAGGAAACCCAGGCGGTAAAGTAAAGGCTAACAAAAGACCTGTAAGCACGGCTGTATTGTCTCTTAATGATTTTTGCCCAGCTTTGGTTAATTTATTGATGAAAAATTCGCTACCAGCGCTTCCCGACACACATGCCAACATTAAAAGCAACGAAGAAATTCCGAAAAAATAAATAGAAGCAAGTGAAATTGGTATCAAACTTAAATTAACATCCAACATAATGGCTGGAGTTTTTTTGCCTGTTCTCACAAAGGGCGAAGTGGATAATTCCAGATTTAAGTTCATGATTTGTGATACTTTTGTAGATTAGCCATCATACCTTTTCCCATTCTCATAAGCTGAACTAAAGGAATATTTGATGGACAAGCATAGGAACATGAAGCACATTCAAAACAGCTAGGCAGATTATTGCTTTGTAAAAGTTCTGTTTTTTCAGCCCGGATTAAAGTTGCCAATCTCGAAGGGTTTAAAAACATGGGACAGGCTTCCACGCAGCGCCCGCAGCGAATACAAGCCAATTCCAGGTCGTTTCCCGGTGGACTTTCAGCCAATACAAGGATTCCCGATGTACCTTTTGTTACAGACGCATCGAGGTTTTTTTGTGAATTGCCCATCATGGGCCCGCCCACAATAACCTGTTTTGTGGCATCTTTTAACCCACCACAATACTCTAATAAATCCACAAAGCGGGTCCCAATAGGAACCCAATAATTTCCAGGTCGTTCCACGCCAAACCCGGTTACGGTAACTACTCTTTCTATAAGCGGTTCAGCTTTATCTATGGCTAACCCAATGGCTCGCGTTGTGGCCACATTTTGCACAACCACTTCAATGTCCACTGGCAATTTTCCTGTAGGCACTTGTTTTTTGAGGACAGCATCAATTAACATTTTTTCCGCACCTTGAGGGTACTTCACTTCAAGAGCAATCACTTCCATGTTTTGATATTTTTTCACCCTCTTTTCCATTGCAGCTATGGCATCGGGTTTATTTTTTTCAATTCCTATTACGGCATATGAGGCTCCCAGAAATCCCATGGTGAGCTCAAGACCTCTTAATATTTCATCTGTATGCCCAGTCATTAGTTTATGATCGCATGTGAGATAAGGTTCGCATTCACAGCCGTTTAATATTACACAACTGGCTTTTTTTCCCTCTGGAATTTTCAATTTAACGTGAGAAGGAAAAGCTGCCCCTCCCATTCCAACAATACCTGCATTTTGGATTAGCTGTACAATTTCCTCTGCCTTGGATAATTCAAGCCTGACCGGCTTTTCTACTTCTAATTTTTGGTTATTGTAGGGATCCGCCTCAATTACTATGGATTCTGTTAATTTTCCGCTCACATGTGGCCGCAATTCAACGGCTTTCACAGTTCCGGTTACTGGACTATGCATGGCTGTGGAAACAAATCCGCCGGCTTTTGCCAACATTTGTCCCCTTTTTACCTTGTCCCCTGGCCTAACCAATGCTATTGCAGGAGCTCCAATATGTTGCTGCACAGGCAATATGTATTCATTAAAAAATGGAACTCTTTCGATTGGCAATTGATTTGTCAGATGCTTGTACTCGGGAGGATGAACCCCATGCTTAAATGTATGTGACTTAATAAATGGAATCATATTGCTAATTTTTATAGCCCGCAATTTTTAACAGGTTATCCTTGAGTTTTCGAAGCATTTCATCCCGTTGCGCAGTTGATTTTTTTTGAAAATTTTGAGCAAGCTCTTCAATATGAACCGCTTTTTCTTGGTTATCCTTAAACTCAGATGACGATTCCGTTACCGACGGATCTGGAATATAAAGAGTGGAATAAAATTGGTACAACTCTTGCAGGGATCTGATTAAATCAAAATGTATTTCGAAGTATTTTCCCATTGGATCTTTATAAAACAAGTTCTTTCCCACGAAAGCATGTATGTTTTGACTGAGATCTAATTCCAAGATATTAAGGGCATTTTTTAATTGGGTTATATCCTCAATTTCCTGCAAATGCGAGCTGAACCTGGACTCACTTTTTAAGAATTCGAGAGAAGATTGAATTATGTTCAATGCCGAAGGCATTTCCTGAAAAATTTCATTGTCAGCAATGCTATTTATATTTCCTTCTAACTTTTCAATATGAGGCCAAAGCCCTTTTTTGTAAACCGCTTCTGATTGTAGTAATGTATCCTTAGTTTCAAACCCGTGGAGCTCAGGATTAGGACAATAAATAGAGAGCAAGGCATCTTTAGGAGATTCAAAATAATCAAGGGTCTTTTGCAAGAAATGCTCTTCCTTAAACAAAGATGTTGTGGCCGAATAATGGGTATTGCTAAAAGGCCTGTTTTTATTGAGGCCTGGGATTACAGAAAATAAGGATAAGAATTTTAAAGGAAGCTGAACATTTTCCTGAATGCCGGGAATTAATTTTTCACTACCCAAAACAATTATTTTTGGAACTGCCGATAAAGATTCATTGGAAAGGTTATTCCAGCCCATCTTTTGAATTCCATTTTCTTTTGCTTTTACATCGGAAGGCCACTCCAAAAGCAATTCGGCTATTAACATTATTTTTTCCAATTCTACCCAATCGGATAATAAGCTTTCCTGAAGGCCTATTGCAGCATTGGGATTGTTTATACTAATAACCACAGGAAAACTAAAGGGGTTATAGGGAAATTTGGCAAGGATTTCAGCAAGACGGACATTTGTTATTAATAAACCAAACCTGGCCCTGCCCAGACCATTTTTTCCTTCTTTGAAAAGCCATAGTTGATGATGAATATCTGATAAACATTTTGACAGCTTAAGCAGTTTTTCATTTTGGACCACAGGAGCATTTCCATTTTTACTTAATCTATCTACCACACTTTCCAGCGTAATTTGTTTTTTATGTTCCTCAAATTGAGATGTTATCTTTCCCAGGGAATTCTGCAATTCAATATTAAAAGATTGTCCTATAATTTGCTGGATAGCTTCTCCTAATTGAAGTTCAAGAGATTCTAACTTTTGAATATATGGGATAGAACTGCTTTGGAAATAATATTCGGCAATATTAACCACACGCCTGATGGCCAAAAGCTCCCCGGAACCAGGCGAGGCAAAAGTTCCTCCAAGCATAGAAAAGTTAGCATAAGCAGATAACATTATACCGGATAGACTAGGCAGGCCATTGGCTTCACCCACTGCGGCAATTATTTTATCGCTTGTAAAAGGAAGCCCATCGTGCAATTCCCAAAGTTTAGATTCTTTTTCAAAATCATGTTGGCTATCAGCCTTCACTTCAAGCGCTTTAGGCTGGCATTCCGAAACGCATATTCCGCAACCTTTGCACATATTGGGATTAATATCCAAGCTCAACAAAACCGGTTCCGCCGAAGGGCTCCAGCCATTGCTATTTACCAAAGATTTCCAATATATTGTTTTTAGTTTACCAATTTTATCGGAAATGTTGGATAATATGGTTTTAACATCTGACTTGTCCGATTCAGGAATATTTTCCAAAAGAATTTCTACGGCAGAATTAAATTGTTCCCTCTTAAATTCCTGGGTATTTTGATTTGAAGCCAGGTTTTTTATCACCGAAGGCAACAATTTGAAATAACGCTTTAATTTTCCAGCTATGTTAACCACAGGATCTGAACTTGCCAGGGCATTTACCATTTCAGAAACATCGAAGGCTTTTGCTGAAAAAGCGTTATCTGGGCAGCTTATCCAACATTTGGCGCAACCATTGCATTTTTCAGGGTTAAATTCTGGCATTTGATTTCTATGAATCCATGTGCTGTGAAAAGCAGAAGTGCTTGGAGGTATTTCGCCGTAAGCCGCGTTTATCTCCGGAGTGCATAGAATATTTTCCCCAGCCTGATAGGGTTCTATCCAGCTCCCCCAAAAACTGGAAATATCTTTTTGGCTGTCTTTAATTTTTTTCCAACGCTTTAAACCTGCCAAAGGCTCAAATGAGTCTTGATGATTATAGGAAAGACTGTTAACAGAAATTGGAACACATTCCTCGGGAATTTCTCCCAGGATAATTTGAGGAAACTTTGGATGGAAGTCTGGACTGGATATGGAAAAGCATTCTGCTTCCAGTTCGCTTAATTTTTTCTTCCAATGTTTAGGCAGTTTGTAAATCGTTTCATTGGGGAGCTGCCCCTGTACAAAAATAACTTTCCCCTTTTTTTGCAATTTATCAAATGGATCAAATCCAAAAAATGCATCCGCCAATTGCAAGACCATAATTTTGTAATGGGACTCAGAGGAATAATATTCAGGATAGCCATTTTGCAGCCTAACACTGAATAAATTTGCCTTTGAATTCAAAGCTACAATTTCAAACTTAGGAGGATCCCCCATTGACTTTTGTAATTTGTTAAATAAAGTTTCTTTAAATGGATAGTTGATATTTTCTTTGGGAACAACCAACCCCACATTTTCATAGGGCAGTTCAAGAGGTTCTAATTCAGAAATATTTGCCTTATTTTGCAGCTTTAAATCCCGACTAATAATATCGTACTGGGCCTGCCTTTTAGGAAAAGCAGTTTTTGGAAATTCTACTTTTGTTTCAAGACTAACATAATGAGTCCCCGGCCCGTATTTATTTTCCAGCAATTCTTTCCATTTAGATTCGGTAATTCCACCCGCACCATAAGAAAGTTGGATTAAAACCAGAGCTATTTTACCATCAGATTGTTCTAAAATAGATTGGGCATTACTTTTTAAAAATTCGCTGGAGTATCCAATAACAATCCCAACATTGCTGTTGATGGATACATCTGGAAAATCTACATATCCACGCGGAGCAAAGTTTTTTACCCGCAAAACATGAATTGTTTTCTTTATTTTACCGGCAATAAAATCAATTTTCGACTCTAAATCTAAATGAATCTGATTATCTGCAACGATAAAAATATTGCTTTTAAATTTTTTAGGAGGTGAAATAGCATTTCCAGCTTGGGATTTAAAGTTTTCGATAAAGCTAGTGGAATATTTTTTATAAATATCTTTATATTTATCCAGAACAAGCTTTTGTTTGCTAAATCCATTTAGTTCCTGCGTCTCCGTAGAAAATTGGCTCCCCATTAGCAGGGGTTCGCTTAAATTAAAGATTCTGGAGTTACGCCAGCCCTGTGAAGTAAAATAAGATTTTATCTCATTTACATTCGGAACTGAACTGATTTGAGGAACCCAAAAATGCTGATTGCTGTTGTGAAAAATTAAATTTGGAACTCTAAGGTTTTCTGAAATTTTCCTACCCATAAGCGCCTGGAAGATTAAATCGCCTGAATTGGCGCTATGCCAAATTTGCCATCCAGTATTAGCTAAGGCTTGAAAAACTTCCCAATAATTACCGTGAAGTTTTCCTGGACTGCTTTGAAATACATGCAGATTAAGGGCTATATTTTTTTCAGCAATTTCTTTTAATCGAGTCAAATTTAATGTTAACTGCTCTGCTTCCAGCCAAATTGCTAACCGTTTTCCACCCAAGGCCATCCCCTCAGCCCAACCGAACAATTCACTACTGCGGCTAAAAGTCTGTATTTCTACAGCTGAGTGAAATACATTCGTAGTGTGCAACTTGGATACATCAAACCCAGAGCTAGCTAAACCTGAAGGGGATGTCCATAATAAGCCAATGGCATCACATACTGTACTTTCCAGTTCAAAGCTTAAATAACATCCCGTATAAGGTACATTATTTTCTAATTGGGAAAAGCGGAAAGACTTATAGCCTTTTCTTCTCTCTACCCAATGGGGTATTAGTTGAAATTCAGAATTATCCATAATTGCCTTCACGGTTTACCGAATGCCATGCAAATTCAAATTGATTCCCTTCCAACCATTGAATAGCTCCTGTGGGACATCGAAAACTCGCTTCAATACCTGTTTTCTCAGGGAACCGAATTCGAGGAAGTCCGTTTTCCATTTCCAGCACTCCTGGTTCAGAATCGCTTACGCAACGGGAACAGCCATCACAAGCAACCCTGCACGCAGCGGTTGCCTTTTCCCCTGTTATCGGGCTGTTGCATTGGACAAACAATTTTTCTTCAACAGACTGAAGCACAAACAAATCCAAGGGACAAACTTCGACACAATCATTACATGCCGTGCATTTATCAATGGAAACTTTGGGTAAAAATTCTTCTGTCATAGAAATAGCCTGGAAAGTACAAGCCACTTCACAATCCCCAAAACCAAGGCAACCCCACTCGCAAGCCCTTCCTCCCTTATTCACCTGGATAGCAGCACGGCAGCTTTGCTCTCCTTTATAAGAAGCTAACTTTAGGGCGGAGCCCTCTCCTCCAGCGCATTTTAAGCGCGCTACTTTTTTAATTTCCTGAGTTGCTTCTACTCCCAGCAAGTCTGCTATTTCTTCAATTTTTGCAGAACTACTAACACTGCATTTTCCGGGGGCGATTTCATTTAAAAGAAGTTTATCGGCAAAAGCCTGGCATCCAGGTTGGCCACAGGCTCCGCAGTTGGAGCCGGGTAACAAATCTACTACCAAATCTTTTCTTGGGTCTTCTTCAACTTGAAGATACTTATATGCAATGGCTAGTATGGTCCCAAGCAGTGTGGCTATGCCGGCTAAGATGGCAGAGGATATAATAAATGTTCCCATTACTCAATTCAACGTTTCCGCTTGAGCCATTAACTGCTCTGTAACTGTATTATCGCCTTCCCTGGGGCTTCCAGGATGGATACATTTTGCCGGGCATTTTGTGGCCGCTTTTACAAGTTCTGCAAAAGTCCCCTGGCTGGCGTCGGCAATTTCCGCCTGTTTGTCTGAATTGTATTTAAACAATCTATTGTTAACGTTGATACAATCATTACATGATGTACACAACTCAGAATCAATGTAGGGTTCTAAACTTTGTGGAGTTTTTGGTTTTGCTACTTCGGGAATTCCTTCTTCTTTAACTTGCGGACTCTCACTTGGCTCTAAATTTTCTACAGCCTTCGGTTCTTCCTGGGCCGCCACAGAAGGCGTGGAAGAGCCAGACATCTGATTTATGTTTAAATTGAGAAGTCCTTCTGCTAATTTCTCTAATGCAATCCCAGCCTCCTTACTCCTTACTTCTTCCAATTCTTCTGCATGTTTGGACTTAAGCTGCTCCATTTCCAATTGAAATTTTTGTTCAATTTGTTCAGTAATCTCCTGTTTAGTTTTCTCAGCGTAATAATTGTGAACTCCGCCTAATTCCTGCAACCGTTTCCATTGGCCTAAAAGAACATTGCTAAAGGCTAAAATCCCCCTGGAAACTCCAAATCTTAATCTTTCGCCATTAAAATTTTCCATGTTAATAACAGGAAAACTGTTGGCGCTTTGGTTGTCTTGATTATTTAAATAATTGTGCAGTTCTAATTCGCCATCCAAAGATTCTAAGGAGCTGATTTGTAAAAAATCATGTTCCCATTCCGTTTCAAGTAAAAGGTAATCCGCAGGAGTAACACGTTTCTCTGCATTTAAAATAGCCCAATCCGAATTTAAATCCGGGTTGCAATTAATGGAAAAACTCTGGGAAAAGCCTTTTTCTTCATTAGGAGAATATTTCAAATAAGGAGTAAGCCGTGATTTATAGGCCAAATCCATTTTATAAAAGGCCGTTTTCGAATCCACCTTTTCCGGACTTACACAACATATGGACATTCCCATTCCTTTTGCTTCCGAAAAACTATCTAGGCTTTCAATAAGGGATAGCGAATCACAACTGTTTACATGGGACACAAAACAGTTGAGTCCAAAAACCTGCTTTAGCGCAAAATTAACATTATTAATTTGAAAACCATTTGAGCCCTTTATTAACAAATCAGGCAAAGTGTAATCCATAATAAATTTTATAGGATATTCGGCATTCAAATTTGGGTAGTATTCTTCGTCTTTTAGGTTTTGATAAACAATTATTTCCGGCAGCAGCCTTGTTTCCAATTGGCCATTAAAATCCCATTGAATGGATTCTAAATAAACCGGATGAATTTCCTCCACATAGGCTTCATTTACTTCAATTTGCGCTAATTTTATGGCTTTAATTAAATCGGTAAAGCTATTAGATATTTGTTTTAAATACCCGACAGCTGCTGACAATGGCTTTGGGGTTTTTTCCAGTTTAACATATTGAGGGTCCAGCAATACATCAGCACATTTTTTAGAGGAATAAACCATAAGAGTTGGCTGGGTTTCCAGATTTTTAATTCCCGAATTCAGCTGGACTAAAGCATTTTCCATGGCTTCAAGGCGCTTTGGATTTATTAACTTGGCGCCTTTGTATTTAGGGAGTGATTTAGCCAGTTTTTCTATGTTTACTCCCTGCAACTGCTCCATTGCCTTGTTGGCCCCTTTTTTCTTGACAGCTGAACCAAAATGAGATCTATGTATATCGATTAAATCTTTTAGTTTTGCCGCCAGTTCTTTTAATTCATTATGAATAAGCGTTTTTTCTTTTATTTTCTTTGATTGAAAAATTTGAAGGCTTGTTTGAAAATGAATGTTACTGCTAAAAGGCACAACATTCCCCTCATCAGGCAAATGTTTTAAAATTTCTGAAATCTCATCAAGCAAATTTTTCTTTGACTCGGGACTTGTCTCAAATTCATTTAAATATTGCTCAGCAAGCTCCCGATTTACATCAGGGCTGGAATTTAAGCAATAACTTTTTTGAGAGGCAAGCTGGTATTTTTCCACCCATAAATTCAGAGAATGGGCCAAGGCCTCAAGTGGAGAGCCTGGTTCCGGTTCATTTTTGACCTGATGTATAGCTTCTTCAAGCAAATTATAAATAGGTTTTGACGAATAGGTATTTCCATTGGCATTTATATATATTGGGTAGTTTCCCAGGATGTTCGAATTGAAATTAATTTCTGGAATATTAAGAGGTGTATAACCAGAATTCTCAGGTTTTTTACCTAAATAAAAAAATTGGGCCAAATCCGAGAGCCCCATATCTGTGCTTTTTTCCCCTCCGCCCTCCTTTTTAGAACTACCGGAAGAGGATTTTTTTTCTATTTCCATGGAAACATTAGATTTCATAACGAGCCAGCTCTTTTTCTAGGTTTTCCAATTTTTCTTCATTGGTCATGCCCAAACCTTTTTGGCTAAAATCTTCATAATGATCCGCGTTTTCATTTTTGTAAAAAAGTCCAATGGGATACAATTCCGTATTGGCTGCCAAATCTCTAGCTTCATTTAAATCAGAAGGATCGTGTGGAATTCTGTTGGTGAATATTTTTTGAAGAGAATCCGGCACTTCAATACCATTTGGGTGTTCCATTAGCTGAAGCAATTCGGGATCCCTTTGGCAGGGTTCATAAACTTCTGAGGTGTAATGCGGGCATCGCTGCAATATGCGCACAAAGCTAAAACCTCGATGTTTATAAGCTGCATGAAGCGTGTTATATAGATGAATGGGGTTCCAATCAACAGTTTGAGCCACAAAAGAGGCGTTTTCAATTCCCAATGTTACCGAAATGGGATTGATGGGGTTTAAATATGCCCCGGTGGGATGGGTGTTGCTGTGTTTTCCTTTTTTAGTGGTGGGACTGGTCTGTTTTTTAGTAAGGCCGTATATGTTATTATCTAATAACATAACGGTCATATTCATATTATAGCGAATGGCATGTATCCAGTGGGCAGTCCCGATGGCGCAACAATCGCCATCCCCTGTCGCCACAAAAATATGAAGGTCAGGCCTTCTGCTGCGAACCCCACAAGCAACGGGAAAGGCCCTGCCATGCAAGCCGTGAAAACCATAGGTTTTCATGTAATGGGGAAAGCGACTGGAACAGCCAATTCCAGACACCACCACGGTTTTTTCAGGGGGCAGCTGTTCTGCGCGGCATATTTTTTGGACAGCAGATAAAACCGGCAAATCTCCGCATCCCGAACACCACCTCGCTGTGGCTCCCTCATAGTCAGAAAGAGAAAAAAATTGAGGACGTGGGGATATGGCCCAATCCGTATTAAATCCAATCATTTGGATACCTCCGTATTCATTTTTTCCCGGATAACATCTTCTATGACTCCAGGGCTTAAAGGGATTCCAGGAACCCGCGACCAGGAGTCCACATCCACTAAAGTTTGACTGCGTAACAATGAGGCCAGTTGGGCGTAGCGTCTTTCTGAAAGGCTATCCCCCAAAGATTCCACAGGATCGCTGTAATTGATTTCCACAGTCATTACCTTTTTAAATTTCGAAAAGATTTCCTTTAAACCTGGTTCCATAGGAAACAAATACCTCAGATGTATGGAGCTTACTTTTTTGCCTTCCTCGCGAAGCCTATCCACAGCCTCTTCTATAGCCCCTAAAGTGGAACCCCAGCCAACTATTAGCATATCACCACTGGCATCCCCGTGGATTTCCGGCGGATTCAAGGACTTTTGAAAAGTACGGAATTTCGCACTTCGTTTTTCCATGCTATGTTGGTTAGCTGACGACTGGTAAGCAATTTTGCTTAGGGAATTATGGGCCAAGCCAGTTAATACATAGTTTCCATTTTTTTGCCCGGGAATAGGACGTTGAGATAACCCTGTCTCTTCATCCCAATCAAAGGGCTTCACCTCTGGATCCCAGGGAGATTGATCAATGGGTGGAGACAGCCAGGATTCGTCCAGCTTTGGTTTGGGAAAAGGTTGCACTCCTGTTGCCAAATTAGCATCCGTCAATACAATAACCGGACCCCTAAAAAGCTCCGCCAATTTTCGGGCTGTTACCATAAAGTGAAAACATTCCTCAATGGTGGCCGCCGCCATCACAATTTTTGGAGAATCTCCGGGAGAAGCATTTAAACTTGCCAACAAATCGCCTTGTTCCACTCTGGTGGGTAAACCTGTGGAAGGTCCACCCCGTTGCACATCCACTATAACCAGAGGAATTTCTGCCATCACGGCTAAACCAATAAACTCTGTTTTTAAAGCCAAGCCTGGACCCGATGTTATGGTCAAGGCGGTTTTGCCGGCATAAGAAGCCCCGATAGCAAAACCTATGGCTGCAATTTCATCTTCGGCCTGATGGACAAAGCCACCCACTTTTTCAAACACGCTGGCTAAATAATGTGAAGCGGATGTTGCCGGAGTTATGGGATACATGGAGCACAATTCGAAACCTGCTGCCATAGAACCCAACGCGATAGCCTGATTTCCGTTGCTCACCAGCAAGGGCTCCGGGTTCGGTTTAACAGGCACTTCAAATTGAATACCCAGGTTTTCCTCAGCCCATTTGAAGCCAGCATCAAGCAAAGCCAGGTTAGAGTCAATTACCTTTTGCCCTTTGCGAAAAAACTTTCGACTCACTTCCTCTTTTACAAGACCCATGTCTCTGGAATACATAAAACTCAACAAACCTAAAACCCAAATATTTTTACCTCTTCTTGGATCTGGCACAATTTTCAAGCAATCCTCTTCCATGGGAATTTCAATAACCTCGTATCCCTTGGATGCAAAATCTTTTACAGCGGATTTATAAGACTCCTGTATAGCGGTATCTGGATCGTTTTGCCATTTATTTTCCAACAACAACAAAGTGCCTTCCTTAAAGGCGCCCACATCAATTCGGCTGTAGGGAACTTGCTCGTTTAAAGCAACCACAACATCGGCGCAGTCCCCCATATTCCCCACGGGATTAGTGCCTAAGCGGATGCGGTTTCCACTGGCGCCTTCTTTAGAACGCTGGGGTGGTTCAATTTCTGCAGGAATGATTTCCACCGTCCAAACTCCATTTCCCATTTTGGCGCTAACGATTCCGAAAATTTGGCCGGCCGTTTGGGTGCCTTCACCGGAATCACTAACGATTTCTAAAATATGTTGAGGGACAGTTTTAATATCTGTCTTCTTGTTTAGAGCATTTTGCTCCAGCGACTGAACATTCATAATGCGCACTCATGGGTTGTTTCATTTTACCCCAACTCAAGCAATTTAAATGCCAGGCACTTATTAATATCACAAAAGCCTCAAATGTCATATTTGATAATCATTTCAAAATGCACTGTACTTTTGTAAAATGGCAAACTAGTCAATTTGTCAAATCCCATGTCAAATGATCAGACGGCGATAAAAATGGCAAACATTTTTATTTGAAGAATTTTCTCAAAATTATTACCCAACCAAGCTTATTTGGGAAAATTTTGAATTCAATTTTCCTTGATTATCTAAGCCTTTCCTTTTTCCTATAGATTTTGCGCCATGGATCCAATCGACTCTTCCCTTGGCAATTTCCCCCTCCCTACCAAATTCTTACCGCCAGATAAAATTTTCATAATCCAATTCTAAATTTATCTTTGATGATAAATTTTTATGCTTTTTGTACTATTAAAGTTCCTTTTTCCTTATTTTCTACAACTAAACCCACATAATTGGATTTATATTTTAATCTGTTGAAGGGGAGTGTTGGTGTTGCTTTTTAAAGCTTTTACAAGCCATTTTAATGTGCCATTGAAAACTAGACCAGGAGCCCTATTTCTGGTTTGGCTGCTTTCCTTGTCCTATGCCACTGCCAGCGAAGAAGCGCCCAAAGTTTACTTATCTTCCTCTTTGGATTTAGGCCATGTTTATGAGGGCAAACAAGCAGGTCAGGAGGTAGAAAGGCTCCCCCTCAATCGAAACACCGTTAAAATGGGCGTAGGCCAGTACTGGAGTTCTGACTGGGAATTAAAAGGCGTATTCAAAAATATTATATGGTGGCCCTTTGGCGGGAACAGCACCCAACCCTTTGAACGGGTTGTTCGTGTGGAACCTTCCCTGGAAGATGTAAGCGCCACCAGGCATTTTGACAATGGGTTTTTTAGGTTCGGTTTTTTTCCTTACAAGTACAACCAAAATGCAATGGATTTAGGTGAGTATTTACATCGCAGTGGCACTTATCCAGGCTACCTGATTTCAAATTACAATTGGGAACTTATGAACGGAGCCACCCATTACTTTTATGGAGGGCTGTTTCGTTACACTCATTTGGAAGGTATGTTAACCCATAACATAAGCCTTTCCTTTGAAAGCGAAATCAATCCCATCGGGGACATAACGCCTGCTTATGATTTTAATTTAAAAACAGGCCCCTTGGAAATTGGCGGAGGGATAGCCTTTAACCATCTCATATCATTTAGGCCCAGCCGTTTGGCCCCCAAAGATCCCACTAACGCCTGGGTGAGCTTTGACACCACCGTTGTCATTCAACCTGCAGATTCAATCCAAGCTGCCGATACTACCGTCATCCCTGCCTATACGGGTTTTTTAAGCCAGGCAGGAGTTTCTGTTCGCCGACCCATTATCCAGGACGAAATTTTTACGCCAGAAGCGGAATACATCACCCACCGGGGAATAAAACTCATGGGAATGGCCTCCCTGAATCTGGGCTTTTTAATTCCCGAGGAATATCGAAACCCCAGAGATTTAACTTTGTTTATGGAAATGGCTGTTTTAGGTTTGGAAAACCAGGCCTCCTATTACGAAAAACGCTCCCAGAGAATCCCCGTAATGTTTGGTATTAACATTCCCAGCTTCAAACTACTGGATGTTTTGTGCTTCCAGATGGAATATTACGGCACTCCCTATGATAACTTTGGCAACTACAACCAAAAATCCTTACCCCAATGGACTTATTCCAACCAACCCAACTACCGGGACGATTGGAAATGGGCGGCCTATTTATCCAAGACTTTTAACCCCCTCTTTAAATTTCACTTTCTTGTTGCCAACGATCATTTGAGGGCCCTTGCTTTTGATGTTATTAAAACAGATATTGCCCTGACTCAAAACCCAAGCCACTGGTATTACTTGGCCAAATTTGAATTTGGAATATTTTAATTATGAAATGTATTAAAGCTGAAATTATTAAATACTGTCTGCCTATTTTTTCCTTGTGTTTATCGGCCTATGGGCAGGAGCCAGAAATTAGCCAATTAAAAGTTAAGGGCTATCTGGATTTTGGCCATTTGGTAAATGGCCGAAACATTGAGGCTTCTGGCAATCAAAGTATTGATATGTTAGCCTTAAATAGAGGTAATGTGACTCTTAGCCAATCCGTACGTCTGGGAGATGATTTCGAAGTGGATGCCGGACTTACAGGTTTAATATGGTGGCCTTTTTCAGACCGGACCACCCAGCCCAACACCCGCGTCATGCGGGTTAAACCAATGGTGCCTCTGGCGCGGGCAAAATGGAAATTTGGCGATGGGCAAGGAAATCACGGGCATATTCAGGTGGGCACCTTTCCTTACAAATACAACCCCGATGCAAAAAACCTTGGCGAATATTTATATCGTTCCGGCACTTATCCCGGATTTTTATTTACTACAGAAGGCTGGCTTTTTATGAACAGAGCCGGGCAATATGCCCATGGTTTACAGGGCAATTTCACCCATTTAAACGGGATGCTCAGCCATAACTTTTCTCTTTTTATGGAAATGGTATATTACCCCATAGGCGACTTTTCTCCAGGTTATGATTTTAGCTTTAAAACCAAGTTTATTGAATTGGGTGGCGGCATTGTGCTAAACCATTTTCTACCCATTCGCCCCAGCCTGTTAGAGCCGAATGAAGAGAGTAATATTTACGTAACTTTACCTCAGGGTCTAGATCCGGTAGATGCAAATCATGTATATTACGGCCCCAAAGACCGCGCCCCCAATGTGGACGACTCTTTGCTGATTGAAATCGAGCGTTGGACCCATAAGGGAATAAAATTGATGGGCCGGGTAAATGTAAACTTGAATAGCTTACTGCCTGAAGGAAGCTCTTCCCCCGAGGATTTAAAAATATTTTTAGAAGCCGCAGTTTTAGGGTGGAAAGACTACCCTTTGTATTACGAAAAAAGAGCTGAAAGAATTCCCGTTATGTTTGGCGTGAATCTGCCCAGTTTTAAATTGCTGGATGTATTGAGTGTGCAATTGGAATACTATGGCTCAGCCTTTAATGACTTTTATTTATTTAACGGGGAATCCGACCCCAGATGGAACTATACAAACGGCGAGTTATCGACCTATTTGGATAGCAGCCGCGCAGGAACTCTGGAAAATTGGAAAAAGGATGCCGCCATTCACGAAGACGATATAAAATGGTCCATTTATGCTAAAAAAAGCTTCAATAAAGTATTTACACTATACACACAGGTAGCCAGTGACCATTTCAGACTGGTTAACGAAGCGCTCACTACCAGTTCAGCTCCCCTGACAAGTACTCCCAAGGAATGGTATTATTTGCTGAGGCTGGAGTTTAATCTTCGCTAGGTTGAAGGAGGATATTTAAGTGATTAACAAAATATGGAACCCAACAATTTTCAAAAGCTTAGGCCTTTGTGTATTACTTTTCCCAGCTGCCTATTCTCAAGCTGTGGACCTATCCCCCTTGCCAAATTCCCACTTGTCAGAAATGAATGTATTGTTAATGCAGGATAAAACCACAGGCGCGCACCACGAATCTGCCCTGATTGTTGAGGGTTATTGGCAGGAGTTCAGTAATCAGCTGGGATTTGACCTCACTATCACTTCAAACAATTCAGATATAAACAGCAGTAATCTGGCCAACTACGATATTCTGGTATTCAATTACACAACCAACGTGGCAGATGGAAATAACAACTTTACAAGCAACCAAAGAAGCGCCTTGCAGGAATACATGGAAAACGGCGGGCATTGGATAGGATACCATACCGCCTCCATGCCCAGAGAAGGCCAATGGGACTGGTACCGGCACAATGTAATTTTAGGTTTGTACAACCTACCCTACCATGGATTACAGGATGGAACCATGAACAAAACCACAGATGAAACTATTCGCAACCATCCCATTATGACCGGAATGCCCGAATCCGTGGATGCAAATGACGAATGGTATAACTTGGCTCACGGCGATTACTTCGATGAAGCCAATGTAATGTATTATATCGATGAGAACACAATGGATGGACATGACCATGCCGATAACCTGCCTCCGGAAATGTTAGCGTTACCAATTGCCCAAAGACATCCCATTATGTGGTACCGAGAAAACCCCTCAAATGGAGGCCGCCAGTTTTATACGGGTCTTATTCACAATCCGGTGGGCGCTGGCAGTGATTGGTTTAAGCTCATTGTGTTAAGAAGCGCCGAATATGTATCGGGAATCGACCCGGATGTTCCTGGCTGTCCCGATCCTGCTTTCATAGAGTTTAACCCGGACCGAACATCGGACGATTCCACCTTATGTGAAAACTTAGGTATAAACGATAAGGCAGGGCAACTAGGCGATTATATCAAGTTTAAGCAAGCCTCTGAATTTATTGAATTTAAAGCCTGGCACCCTGGCAATTATCGCCTGACCCTTCAGGATGCATCAGGAAAAGTATTATTCCAAAAGGATTTGCAAAACAATACCCGTGCCCAGATTCCCACCTTAGATTTAAAAGCCGGGATTTATTTTGTAACCACACTTAGAAATAACAAAGCGGTAGCTCAGCAAAAATTTGCCATTAGCAAATAGGCAGGCTTCACTTCCATTTCCAAGGGGGCAAAAAGCCCCCTTTTTTCTTTTTTATAAGGAATAAAAAGGTTTTTTTAAAACCGGGAACTTTTTCGGGGCTTTTGTTGTCTTAGGATAGAGACAAGGATAATATTATAACAGAATCCGCATAATTGATAATTGAATATGAAGCAGTCGTTGGAAATGAATCAAAAAAATCTGGAATCCGAAGAACTTTCCTGGATTGAAGATTTTAAAAAAGGGGAGGAACAGGGCTTTAATCGACTGGTTTTAAAGCACAAAAATAAAGTTTTTAGAATTTGCGTACGAATGCTGGGAGATATCAATCTGGCTGATGACTGTGCTCAGGAATGCTTTGTAAAAGTTTGGAAAGGGCTGCCGGCTTTTCGGGGTGACTCCAAATTTTCCAGCTGGCTTTACCGCCTGGTACTTAATACATGTTACAATACCATCCAATCCAAGCACTATAAACGAAATCAGAAGTCCGTAGATTTTTACGATTCGGAACTGCCCGATAAATCTTCCAACCGCAGTTCGGCAGAAGGCTTGGAACAGCACTTCAAAACTAAGGCTATCCATCGCTGCATGGACAAGTTGGATAATAATCAACGTGAAACAATAATTTTAAGAGATTTAGAATCAGAAACTTACGAAGATATATCCGAAATCTTAAAAGAGAGTTTAGGCACCATTAAGTCCCGTCTCTTCAGAGCCCGGCAACAACTAAGGCACTGCCTGGAGGGACTCTTGTAATGGAGCATCAGGACTTTCAGGAACTGTTGGAAGAATATGCGAAGGGCAACCTGCCAGAGAAGACCCAGGCAGATGTTTATAGCCATGTAATAGGTTGTGCCAGTTGCCAGGCAGAACTGAAATTTCTGGAAAATTACTTTGGAGCAGTGGAAAAGATGGAACAACCCCTGCCCTCTCCTGATTTTTTAGCCAAGGTTCACAAAAGGATTGAAAAACTACCTCAGAAAAAAATCCAGGCGGCTGCGGAAAAAATAAAGAGGCCTTTTTGGAACTGGAGGGTTATTGGGTTAATATCTACCTGCCTGGTGATAGTTTCTGTGCTTATTGTCCATCAAAACCAGCTTCCAAAATCAGAAATGGCTTTTGAGAAAAAGTCAGAACAAAGCAATGCACCAAAGGCAACTGCTCAGTCAGAAAAAACCGATGCCTCGCAGGCATACCCTATCCCGAAGGAAAACCAAGCTCAACAAGATATTTTCGCAAAAAACAAAGAAGGCAACTCAAGAAAAGAAAGCTTAAATGATGTCAAGGAGCCCTTGCAAAAGCAAATACTCCCCAAGCTGGAGGAAGATAAAAACACCGGAGCCATGTTGCGAAAGGCAGCCCCCAAAAAAAGCGAGAGCTACCAAGACGCAAGGGAAGCCGGAAGAATGGCTGCGGAAAGAATGGCTAAAGACAAAGCCTACAATGAAATAGCCAAGTTAAAAGAAGAGGCCGAAGAAATCCCCCTGCAAGGATTTGCTAAGAGCAAACCTATAAATGAGGCACCTGAGAATAAGGCTTTGGTTATGGAATCAGCTCCAAAAAGTTCACCAGATGTATCTGAAGAACCGCAACCAAGCACAATGGCAGCCTCAGCTCCCGAGGAAGCGGATGAGGAAATGGAAATGGATTTTGAAAGTATTGCAGCAGCTCCCCCGGCTCCACAAAAAATGGAGCGGGCTGTAATTTCAACCAATGAAAAACAAACCAAGGCCTCTAAACCTGCCGAAAAAAAGAAAAGCAAAATCAAATTAGCCTGGCCTGAAAAACATTGGGTTTGGACTTTAAGCCGCAAAGATAGCTCAAAAATTGATTTAAATGATGTTCTGCAAGTCATTGAAGGGTATTGGGATAGCCATATCTTTAACAAAAAACCCGGAGAGTTGGACTTTTATATTCCCAGGGATCAAATAAGGCCTCTAATTAAGGGACTTATCATTTCGGGTTACCAGTTGAAGGAAAATAACCAGGCCCACCAACTGGAAAAGATCTACATCCGGCTGCGCTTCTAAAAAAAAATAATTTTTCGGGAACTTTTTCAGAACTTCTCCTGTCTTATGGATATCACATAAGGAGGAAATTATGAAAAACCGTCAAAACAAACTAAAACTGGCCTTTTTAATTGTAGCAGGCTTAGCTATTTCAGGTTGCTTTTTTGGAGGAAAACAAGCCCAGAAGTCTGTAGAAACCGAAACCGAGCAAAATACACCAAGTGAAAATGGTCCCCGGGAATTGGAATTGGAGTTAGAAAAGGAGCAATTGGTAGATAATGAGGTGGATACCGAGGAATTGGTATCCGAACCTGATATCATTTCGCCTCCCCATGTTAGTGCGGAAGAAAAATCCGAACCTCAAAAAATGGAGCTTGCCCCAGTGGAAAACCAAGCTGCCACATCCAGAGTATTTGCCAAACAAAAGGCCAGTAGAATGATGGCATATTCTCCGGACGGGTATTATCCAGCCCCTCCCATTTACGAGCAGCCCAATTCGGAAAGTTATGCGGAAATACAAGAAAACCAATTTAAAAACCCCTTGAACAACCCACTATCCACCTTTAGTGCCGATGTGGATAGAGCTTCTTACGGCTTGGTACGACGCTGGTTAAACAACCACCAATTGCCACCAGTGGATGCGGTTCGTTCCGAAGAGCTTCTCAATTACTTTGATTACAAATACAAAGCTCCCAGAGGCTCCGACCCTGTGTCCATAAATCTGGAAGCCGGGAGGGCCCCATGGAATCCGAACCATCAATTGGTGCATATTGGAATTAAGGCTAAGGAAATTGATTTAAAAAGCGCTCCCGCCAATAATCTGGTTTTTTTGATTGATGTATCCGGAAGCATGAATAGCCCTAACAAGTTGGAATTGCTAAAAAAATCGTTTCGCCTGCTGGTGGGGCAAATGCGGGATAAAGACCATGTTAGTATCGCCGTATACGCCGGTGCTGCGGGATGTGTGCTCTCCCCTACTTCTGGAAAAGAAAAGGCCAAAATACTCCAAGCCCTGGATAATCTGCAAGCAGGTGGCAGCACCGCAGGTGGAGCCGGTTTAAAATTGGCCTACTCCATGGCCGGTGATTCTTTTATAAAAGGTGGAAACAACAGGGTTATTCTTGCCACAGATGGTGATTTTAATGTGGGCTTATCCAGTGATAAGGATATGGAAAGACTGATTACTGAAAAAAGAAACAAGGGTGTTTTCTTAAGCGTAATGGGTTTTGGCATGGGCAATTACAAGGATTCCAAAATGGAAATTCTGGCAGATAAAGGAAATGGAAATTACGCCTACATCGACAACATTCTGGAAGCCAAAAAGGTTTTTGTGAAAGAATTTGGAGGCACCCTTTACACCGTAGCAAAAGATGTAAAGTTGCAGGTAGAGTTTAATCCAGATTGGGTGCAATCCTATCGGTTAATCGGATACGAAAACAGGGCCCTTAAAGATGAAGATTTTAACAACGACAAAAAAGATGCCGGAGAAATGGGAGCCGGACACAGCGTGACCGCTCTTTATGAAATTATCCCCCACGGCGCTGAGTCTTCCTTTAATGTGGACCCACTTAAATACCAAAAGCCCGAAATAAAGAAAAACACAAAAATAAACCCCGAAATGCTCACCGTTAAGGTTAGATACAAACATCCCGAAAAAAACAAAAGCCAGCTTATAAGCCGCGTGTTAAAAGGCAAAGAAGCGCAAAAAGAAAATGACGGAGAAAACTTTAGCTGGAGCTCTGCGGTGGCTGGTTTTTCCATGCTGCTTCGAAAATCCGACTATGTGCAGGACTTAACCTTTGACAAGATTATAGCCATGGCCAAAAAAGCTCAGGGAGAAGATAAAAATGGCTACCGTCAGGAATGTATCCGGTTAATGGAAACCGCAAAAACACTTACAGAAGCTGTGGAAGTGGGTGTCAAAAACACTCCTTAAAGCAGCAGCCTCCTTTTGTGAAAACTTGCCCTCGGATTTCCCGGGGGCATTTTTAATTGAATGCGGTTATATAGGATAAATTTAGGAGCCTAAATTCATTTTTAAAAATATTCGGGTCGCCATCTATGTTTGATATAACATACGGAATACGGGCGTCATCTATCCAAGGATTTTGCCAGCCGATATATTGAGTCGAAGAATTAAGAGAGTTAACATAAAAGACCTCTTGAGTTCCGACTTTTAGTAATTCTAAATTACGATCGCTATAATCCGTAAAATATCGTAGCCATTTTCCCGATGGCGAAATAATAACAAGATGACCAAATCCCCCACCCGCATAATCGGGAACCCAAATTTCGGATACCACTCCCTGAGAGGTTCGAGAATTTTGAGTAATGTTGGAAACGTCCAATTTGGCTGCCCTAACCCTTCCATCTTCTTCCGCCGTTAGAAATATTTGATGTTCCCCAATCCAAGTGCTTGAAAAAGACATATTCCATCGTGGATTTTCATCTGAGTTGTTAATATGCGCCACAAACTTTTCGGAAGTTGTCAGATTAATAAGGTATAAGGTGTCAGATACACCCATTACAACTTTTCCAGCTCTGTATGCAAGCCATTTTCCCGAAGGAGAAACTGGTTTAAGACCGTATAAATGTCCTAGTTCATCTGGAAGCTCTATATCGAGGACATCCTCCTCATAGCTTGATACCTGCCCTCCTACAATCGAACTTACATTTAAAATATGGTAAGCAAATTTTTGAAATACTATTTGAGTGGACAGAAAAAAGATTTTATCAGCTCCAATCCATTGAAAAGAATGATAACTTACAACATCAGGATTAGGATTTGTAAATGGCACATATACTTTTTGCGATTCCACATTGAATAGAATTAAACTATCTTCCGTTGGGGTTGGATTCCAAATAAAGGCCCATTTTCCTGAGGAGGAAAACCTTGGAGCTTTAATGTCACCCATATAAAATCCTGGTGATGATTCTAACCAATCTGGTGTCCAATATTCAGAATCATCAAAATCATTTTTAATCACTTCTGTTGAGATATACTGTCCTTCTAGAATATTCTGCTCAGGTTCAGCACTTTGGATGCAAGCATTAAATAGACTGGGCAAAATCAACATGAAAATAAACCATATCTTTAAATTCACGAAAATGATGCCCCCCGCATTATTCATAGGTAACGATTACAGTATCCAAGGCTACGCTGTTGTTAAAATCCCAAACTTTGGCTATTAGTAAATTTTTCCCTTTAGCGAACCCCTCTATTTGCGCTTCCCACCAATAATGATGAAATGGAATTTCAATGTCATTTAACGTTAGTTTAGCGATTCCCCCCGGCCCTGTTGCGTAACCAAATAATGTGATGCTCGGATTAAAAACCCCTAATTTATATTCAAGAGTATCCACAGTTACTTCATCTGGACCGTTAATACCACTAAGCAGCAATATTACCGGATCAAGACTGTTATAAATTCTATCTCGAATTTCAATTATATCAAGGCTGCCAGAATTGTTCCAACTAGTATCGTAAATATCCGAACTGTAGTCAGCAAAAAGACCTACAAATCTTGCGTAGCTTACCGTATCTCTTATTACCAGCTCAGAATCGATATTTAATATTTTAACCGAAAGCTTTTTTGGATTGTAAATCGTGATATCTTCAGCTTGTTCTTTAGGAGCCGTTGTTCCAGATTCAGAAAAATTACATTGGCAAAAGATTATACTTGCAATGGCAGATGTTAGAATTTTACCAAAAACTTTCATTACTCCGCTATCTGCTTTTCAATATTGTTGATATAATGCTTGTCCCGGTGCTGGGGCAAATTACCCAGGAAGGCGTTTTTAACCCCATCTTCCTTGCCCACTACGTCCCGCCAAAACTCAGTCACAAAAGTGACATTGGCCGCCTCTTCGCATACATAATGGTACGAACTGGAATCTTCCAGGACCAGAGCCCCGCCAGCATGCTGGTAAGGAGCGTCAATAGCCGTGACAAAAGATAAGGGAGGCACAAAAGCCACCGGATCGCTTCCATTTACAACCCGTAATAAATTAACATCCCGGAACTTTTCCACTCCGTCCCGGTTGGTGATTTTGGGCTGGCCAAATGTTATGGTTTGGTTGAGCTTGTACCCATCCACCGTCAGATAATAACTTAACATCACCGCAAGAGCCCCTCCTAAACTGTGACCCGTAATGGAGACTGGCACATCTTTGTCCAATAAAGGCAAAATCCCCCCATACAATTCCTGAGTGGCCTTGTAAAAACCCTTGTGCACATATATACCCAGTTTTTCATCTGGAGTTTTGGTGTATTGAGCGTCAGTCAAAATAGAACGCCATTGTTCCACCACAGTTCCCCGGATAGCCACAATCTGCTGGGATTTTGCCGAGTCCATCAAAAGCACGGCCTGTCCTGCGGTTTGGGGCATATCCAATAGCGTGATGTTATATAGGCTATCGTATTCCTCCCAGATTCTTGCCGAATCCCAATAGGCCATTCTCGCAAAGCGGGCCTTTTCCGCCAGCTCCTTAAAATCAAATTTGGGCTGTTTGTCGTCGGAAAACTCACATAAAATTTGAGGGGCTACAGTACATTGGCTAAGCATTAGCACAAAGCCTAAACCCACGAGCAGCTTTCCCAATAATCTTCTTTCAAATATCATAATAATGCATCCTTGCTAAAGGCAAATTTAAAGCAATAAAACGCATAAACTAAATTTTTTCCGAAGCGGTGGTTAAAAAAATAAAATTCGTATAGTTATCGCCGAAAATTCACCTTTATTTATAGGGTAAGGGGCTAAATTTTAAGAACACATTTTAAAGGTTTTTTTTATGCTTCTTTCCTTATTCAGAAATTTCCAATTAGTCTTGTTTATTTTATCTTCCTTTGGGATATCAAGCCCCCTTTATTCTGCCACTTGTTCCGATGACTTTGCCGCCGACAGTCTCATGGAAAGCTGGATTTTTGTGGACAACACCGACAACGACGACGCCCATTACCAAATTGAAAATTCCAGCCTCCATCTATTCGCCCGGGGCGCCGATGTTTACAACGACAGAAATTTTTTCGCTGGAATTATGCGCAGCGATATTGAGGGAGACTTTGATGTATCTGTAAAAATCATCAGTCAGGATAAAATCCACCCCTGGTCTCAAGCAGGCATATTAATGGCCAATAATTTGGAGGATCTCAGTGAAGGGGGATACGCCTTTATATCAGTTTCCGAAGAAAACGGAGCCCGCTACTTCTGGGATTCGGAAGGCAGTGTTGGAACTACAGACAAAAATCTGGGAGATTCCGGCCCCATAACCTATCCAATTTGGATTCGACTGGAAAAAATGGGAGATAAGGTAAACAGCTATTACAAACAAGACAGCCCCGACGATTGGACGGAAATTGTAACGGACAATAGTCCCCAAATGTTAGGGGAAAATTCCCATATTGCCCTTTATAGTTTTAGCCACGACGAAAACCAAACCGGAGAAGTGGTTTTTGATGACTTTAACTGCCTTCATGGAGAATTTGAAGTGAGCATTCAAAGCTTTTACAATCCTTTGAAACCAAAGCGAAATTTTTCCCTGGAACAGTTTCGTTTGGATGGAAAAATTATTCAAGAAATATTTCCAACAATCAAAAATCGTTTTTAAAAAATTTTAATTGTTGAACTAATTAAAAATAGAATTTAGATTTTATAGGAATTCTAGATTTTTACTTGGCCTGCGTTTAAATAACAACTCATAAATAGATTTTTGGGATATCCGAAAATTGACGATTACCACTTGCCTATTTGTGATTTTTCTAATAAAAGGAGTTACCATGCTTAGAAGCCTATGCCGCCCAGTTTTTGGAATGGCCGCTTTTTGCGCCTTTGCCCTTTCCAGTTATGCCCTACCCATTGTTTTGCAAGATACCCAGGACATTTTTCAAATGACCTTTGAAAACGATGACTATTTCTCAATCAATCCTGTGGGCGCTACCCCTGGTTACAGCCTGGATATTTACTCTGGCGGAGAGTCCGCGGCTATTGCCATTACCTTGGCCATGCGCGATGCCACCAATGCTCTGGAAGATTTGGTGTTTGTTTTCGAATACACCAGTGCCGATCCCTATTTTCCAGGTCCACATAATCCCGGTGATATATTGGAATTCAGCGATGCCAATAGCTTTTCCACAGCCACTGTTAATGGCGATGGCATCATGAACGGCTTTGATCATTTAAACCTTACTTTAGAAGTGGGCCCTTCTCGTGAAGAAAGCTTTTACGCCACTTTGACCATGTATAGTGATCCTATTGGACCCGATCCATCAGCAGTACCTGAGCCTGCTTCTGCGGCTTTGTTTGGATTTCCCTTACTTGCAGTGGGATTTCGCAAACTAAAGCGCAAAATCAAAGGGTAACTTTTAGCCGTCCTGTCGCGAGGATAAAGCCTAGCGATTAATCGCTGGGCTGAAACTCCATCGACCTAATACATCATGTTGGTTTTGAATTAAAATATTGTTATTCAAAATTGAGATTTGATTTATTAGTTGCATTTGCCTTGTAACTTGCTTCGAAAAACCAATAGAAGTGGTTGTATCGCCTTTGGATTGCATAAAAGCCCATTTTGCCACCAACGGATTGTGGGCAGCATTGATCCATCCAGCCCCATGATCCCCGCCATTTAACAATAAAAACAAATACTTCTCTCCAGCTTCAATGGCGCTATTTACCTCCTCATAAGAGGGACTGGAATTGTTGAAAATAACATCCTCAGGCTGAGTTCCTCCCTGAAGGGCATTGCGCCATGCTCCCGGAGAATTTATGGAGGAATTGCTGGTGATTCTGAGCACTGGGTAATTGTGATTTTCCAGAGCGGTGGCCATGCGCACCAACGCCCCCCCATTATTATCGTTGGAGCCATGATGGTGCCAAATCGGAGTTTTGGCGTGCAACTCAATTTTTGTGCTGTCTCCCCCGGCCGCCGTGGGCACTGCTGCCGCCCAAAAATCAGGGGCAAACTCCAACAAATGATAAGTACCGGAGCCCCCTATGGAAAAGCCGGTAATTATAAAGCGGTTGGTATCCAGAGAGTAATTGCTTTTTAGCTCTTCAACTGTTTCCAGTACTGCTTTTCCGGCATCGGAAAGGCTACCTGTGGAAGCACCCATTCCTCCCCATGTTCCTGTGGGACACTGGGGCAACATAATAAAATGCGGCACTCTGGCCTGTATGCTATCCTCTATCCAGGGGTGGGCCTGATCAAAATTGTTCACGGCATTTATGTATTCCACATTGGCATCGCCAAGCCCATGCAGGGACACCACCAGGGGATAAGTATTATCAGGATTGTAATTTTCGGGAACAAATAAAAGATACTTAAGCTCAATTCCAACGCTGGTTTGGAAACTAAGATCTTCCATACGGTCGCTTTCGCGGCTCCCCTGCCCCCAAATATTTGAATATAAAAGAATAAAAAATATTCCTAAAATTTTCATAACAATTTCCTTTCGATACAACATAGATATTGCTTTAAAACAAAATTTGCGCCCAGAATTTGCACTTTCCAGCTTTTAAATCGAATTAGGGGTGATTCAATTTGTCGCTAAAAACTGATACTATAAATATAACCCATAAAGAAATTTTGAACAGGTAAAATCAGGGAACTAATATTTTTTTTAGTTTTTTTCCGCCATTTTCTTTAACCTCCACCAGATATAACCCCGGCTTAAATGAGAAAGAATGGTTTGCCGGAGCAAGAGCATATCTTGACAATAGCTTCTCACCATTTACGGAATATATATGAAGCTCGTTAAGCTCAATATTACTTATGCTAACATTGATCTTTTGTTTTTCTGTGAAAATGCGCGTCTTAGAAGTCAAATCTGAGCTGCGAATAGCAAGATTTTCACATTTTGTGCTGTCTTCAAATTTGGCATCGGGATTGTAGTCCACAAAACTGCTATCTTTACAACCCCAGTTTTCCTCCTCGCAGGAACCGTTGTCATCCAGTACCCAGCCCAGGTTTTCCACCTCTTCCCTATCGTAACGCGGGGAATTGGGGTCTGAACATCCGGCGGCGAGTTTGATGTTTTTAAAAGACAAATGGCCCATGTAGACTTCCATTCCAAAGCGGCCAGTAATTTGGGAAGAGTGGTCGTAATCAATACCCGTAATCCAGTCTTCTTCCCCGGTTTGCCGATACCAGGTTCTAAAATTATTCCCGTTAACGGCGATTCTCAAATCAATCCAATCGTTTTTATCGGCAATGCCGTTGTATTCATCGGGTGAGTGCTGCATCCAAAAGCCGCAATTGTTGCAAATCAGGCAGCCAATATGTTGACCATCCATTTCCACTTCCATGCCTTCAATATTCGGAGTACCAATTTCCAAATCCCGGCCTTGTTCATTAACATCAGATTCCTGAGTGCCGCCCGGACGGCCCAATATGTAAATACCTCCATTATTATTTCCGTTAAGACCCTCGTGGATTTTGTAACTAATATCAAATGTGCCCTCGGTAAAAACCCTTTTATACCAAATGGAGCCTACGGCCGGTTCACCATCATCGTAAACTGTTATAGAGGAATCTTCTAAAAACCAGGTAGAAACATCATCGTCTTTAACCAACCACTCGGGAAACATATCGGGCCCTTTAGTGGAATCGTAGGCGCCATCCCACATTGGTTCCCAAGTGATTTTAGAAAAACCTGGCTGAATCAATAACATAATAAAAAGGCTTAGGGCGATAATTAGTTTAGGTTTTTTCATAAAGGCTAAGTTCGTTTTAAAGGATAGATTGAAGTGAAATTTCCAGTATAAAATCTAAGAAGTTTAAAGAGTAAAAATTTAAAAACGTCCTTTGTTAAAATGATTTTAAAGAAATTTCGGGGACAGAATACTTTAGTATAATATTGCTGAATTTTATGAAATATTCAGATCAAAAAAGATGACTTAGCCTTTTTCTTGGTAGCCAAACTTTTTTTTCAGAAACTTCCTGATTGTGAAAAGCAGCAAACCAAAAAATAAAGAGAGAAGCACTCCCCAAAAGCTGAGAAGTTTTTCCCAGAATACACCGGCCATTTCAAGACCTTTTATCTTTGCCAGAGAAACTCGGTTTACCTTCACCACTACTTTTAAATTGGCTGCGGTTTTGGGAATGGCTGCTCCACTGCAATCGGGAGAATCGAACAGATATATATCGGCCCCAACCTCGAATTCACCAGATTCAACGGGTTCAAAAGTAAAGCGGATTTCCGAGCCACTGGGATGGATTTTAAGGCACTGGGTTTTTTCTGGGTTGAATTTAAACGCAGGGCCTATGGGGGTTACGGTAGCCGACTCACCAAGGGCGGGAATTACGGAACTGTCCTTTTTCATCTCTTTGGCAAACTTTGCGCTGTTGGCCTCTGAAGAGCTTTCCGAACCAATCCAGACGCGCAATTCATTGGAGTTGCTTGGAAATTCCACCAGGCTATCTACTCCAAGAAGAACCTTGTAGTTTTCAAAATTTTTTGGAGGTGGTTCGGTTTGGTTAGATTGTCGGTGAGAGTTCTTGTTACTCAGGCTCCCGCTTCCCGAACCGTAGCCATGTCCAACACCTGTTCCCGCTCCATGCCCAATTGTTCCAAGGGTACCCAAGCCAATGGTTCCTTCGCCAGTTCCACCTCCCCCTTTTCCTGCACCGGTTAAATCTGTCTCATTTTTATTTGAATTGGCAGTGGATGTATTTGTAGATGTTGTTGCATCGCTGTTTGTTTGGTTTGCAGGGGTTGAATCCACCAAGCCTTCAAGCGGATCTGATTCTGGCACATCTATGGGAGAGCTGTCTGCGGGCTGTGAGCCATCTTTTCGACTTTTTTCGCCGCCCGTGTTTAAGACAAAGGTGGAAATGAAAATAATTCCCACAAGGGGGATTAAAATAAACCACAGCCTTTGTATTTTTTTGGCTCCCGATTTTTCCATATTTCTTAAAAAAGAAAATTTATTCAGCTTTCCAAAGGAGAAATATTTTATGGCCGCCTTAGATAACGGCGCTGTAGAGCGTTCTAAGTATTTAATTCAAAAATTCAGACATTTATTTTGACAATCGGAATTTAATCCCAGCTCTTAAACTTACATCAAAAAAAGATTTTTCTCCGAATGCAAGCGCAGGAGAAACCTCACCTAGCAACATCAAGGATGGATTGAGAGTTATCAGTGCCTGAATGGGCACCCCAATGAGTGGCATTATTTCATCAGCTTCATTTTGGCGAAAATCGCATATTCCGACTTTGCCTCCGATTCTTGGCCTAATGTCTCCAAAATATGGAGTAAAAAATGAAGAAAAAGCCAAATCTGTTAAGATAAACCCATCAAATTCATCTGTTTCAGGCCCATAAAGAAAACTTCCATTAATAGAAAAATCTGTTCTTTCATTGAATCCAAATTCAATACCTAAATCCCCACCAGCGCTAAAGGTATCCTCCAATAAAATTGAGGTTACCCCTTTCACGGAAAAAAATATATCACCTTTATCAGAAAAGCCCAGAACTTGGATACATAGCAAAAAGATGAATGCTTTTACATATAATTGAAAACCTTTCATTTATAATTTCTCCAATTGAAATTCAATAATTTCCTGAGTGTCCGATAAATATATGTGTTTTACCAACGGTTTAAACCCATCGGAACTAAGCTCTATTTTATATTTACCTGATTTTAGTTTTAGTACAGAACTTTTGCCATCAAAATCCCGGGCTTTTCCTACTTCTTTTTCGTTAATTTTGATAATGGCATAGCTCGGTGTTCCTTTGAAAACAACAGTTCCAGATTGGTCATCGGTTTTCACACTTGTTCGTGGTGGAGCACAATTAAATACGATAGTAGCTAAAAAGCTAATAAATAATAACTTCATTTCTCTGTCTCCATTTCAACTCTATGTTCAATGGTAAACCCTGATCCTTCAATTATTTGGCATAATGACCCCTCATTTAGGGGGTCCGTTCCAAACTGGCTTACAACTTTTACTTTTCCCATTTTGGTTCCGGGAAGCTCAATTTTTGCTCCAGTTGCTTTATTAGTAATACTTTTTCCTGGAGCAATAACATTTAAAACATCTCCAATTTGTATTCCAGATCTTTTTCCTGCAGCTATATATACCCCTGAGTCATCAATTTCAATTATAGGAGCCTTCCAAGGGCGACTTTTTAAAGTCATGAGCATATTACCTACCAATTTTGTTATAGCCCCGTTTAAGGCTTTATCTGAGAGGGTCGCATCATATCCTGCCTTACTTCCAAATCCAAAAGTTTGGTTAACGGACTTTTCAGCATTTGCCTCTCCAAATTCAGAGTAAAAAGCAACTCCTGTAGAAGGGTCCACCATTCTTATGGTTACTTTTGCATGGGCGGTTTGAACTTTAGATTTAGAGATACCCGCATCTTGAATTTCAGTTTTTGTGCCAAATTCAGTTACAGATCCATAAATTAATGCCGTTACTCCAATAAACGAATCATTTTCACCTTTCAATTTATTTTCTGTTTTTAAATCTTGGAGCTTATTCCGTTCAAGAACAATGAAGTCACCCGTTTTAATTAAATGTGAATTCAAAATATCACTTGCCTGGGAGCCTAAGTCATCAATAACTCCAAATAAATTACTGCCATAACCAGACTTGTCTACAAACTCCGCAATTGCAATTCTGTGCTTTAACCCATTACTCTCAATTATTGATGGCGTATCTTCATCTTGAGCCGGTTTTTCAGGAACGGAAGGCTGAACCTGACGCACTGAAGAAGAACATCCCCACCAAATAAAAATTAAGGGAACAACGAAAAATCTTATCCACTTATTTTGTTGTTTTATTCGCATAGTGACCTTTTGGAATTGTTTTAATCATGGTATCTGCATTTTCTTCCGCAATAGGCTCATATGGGGTAAAAGCAGCATGCACAGCTGCATTTACTAAAGCTCCAATTAAGCCGCCGTTGTTATTTCCGCCTGGAGCCTTGGACAACAACCTTTTTAATGCCCACAAAGTAGATCCATCCTGAGTTCGGATTAGCTGCATATCAAAACCGACATTAACATTTGAAGAAATAACTACATATTTACTTTCCCAATCCGTCACTACAACTTTTAGGATGGCGTCTACTCCAAAAATTTCTTTAAACTTCATAGGAGGAAGGGAGTTTATTCTTCCAGCATCTTCAAGTTTATTTGCATTAAAAACCGTTCTAGCCAACTCGGGGGGAATGCAGTGATAACCCCTCCTTGAAAGTTTTTCAAAAATTATGGGGTATACTTGCTCTTCAATTTCAGTTCCTGCAGTGGTATTTTCTGGAGGAAGAACCAATACGGTCCGAGGTTTAACGGATTTATAATCGGGATGCAATTCGGGTTTTAGTGGAGCGCAGTTAAAAATCACTGAGGAAAAAAAGCCCATTAGAATTAACTTCATAAGTTTAATTTTCATTATTTACTCCTTCCTCTTTCAATTCCGAGGAACTATCCGTGGAGTCCGCAGCCGAGGTATTGCTCTGGTTTTCTGACTCACCCATGCCATAGCTTTGAGTGTTTTGAAGTGCTAAGGTTACCGCTTTTTTTAAATCTGGATTAATTTCAATTTCTTTTCTAAAGTTTTCAGCGGCTGCACTGCTATTGCCATTTACATGCTGGTGTACGCCATAGGATGCATGCAAGCCAACGGGAATTTTACCTTTTTTACTTTTACTTATAGCTTTTTCATAATGTTTATCGCACTCTACTCCTTTATTTTGAAAATGACATTTCATCGCTTCTCGATATGCCTTCCACTCGGGTGGCATAGGAGAGCAGCTGACAAAAACCAGTACAGACATGATTCCGGGTAATATTAGTAGATTTTTCAGAAGAATCCCCTTTAATTACAGATTTACGAATTACCAAATTTTAAATGAGTTTTTCAAAAATAAATATTTCCTAATAAAAAAGGGATATTATTCTAATTTTTATTCATTGCATATTATTGTCAAAAATAACCAATTTTTAATATTTTTATTTTATGGCTGCCCTAGTTTACTCCACCGAGTTGGGACGCATATGCCCCCAATGCCAAAAAGCTGTGGGCCAATGTATATGTAAAAAGGGAAAAGATAAAACAGCTAAAATGGGCAGCGCCGCAATAAATCTGAGCAAAATGGAGGATGGCATCGTGCGAATTGGGCGTGAATCCAAAGGGCGAGGTGGCAAGGGTGTCACACTTATTGCAGGATTAAATTTGGAGGAGAATGCCTTAAAAGATTTGGCTAAAAAATTAAAGCAAAAATGTGGCACAGGAGGAACCGTAAAAGCGGGGATAGTGGAAATTCAGGGAGACCACAGAGAAAAATTGGCCGAAGAACTAAAAAAAATGGGCTACAAAGTTAAACTAGCAGGCGGATAAAAATATAACAGCCAATATTGTTATCAGCTAATCAACTGTAAAACTTGCTGGTTTACTCCCAAAACATCCTCTGGTTTACGGCGAACTCCTGGCCCGGAGGATAATGTATACGGGCTGTTACGATATTTGCATAAGAGGGAGCTAACGTACAGGCATGCAGCCTCACAAAGCTTGGGTCATAATCTTCATCGGGTGTGGTGACCCAAAGGTGCAGGCTATCGCCAAAAAATTGATTTCGAACATAAGCTATTTTTTCCTCCGCCCAACTTTCGCCTTCTATTTCCAATTCAATCAAATAAACATCGGAGGACAGGCTGCTGTCTTCCAGCATTTCATACTCCACCTCAGTGGACATGCTTTTATAAAGTGTCAAATGGCTTATGGACAAACCTGGAGTTAGAACCAAGGGCTTGGATTGGCTGAATTTTTGAAAACCTTTGGTATTTACGCCATCACAGGAATTGACCATGTTGGTGCAATTTTCCAAAAAAGGCAGCAAAACCACAAATATTAAAGCCCCCTTTAATAATTTCATTTTAACTCCTTTTATCCAAAATCGGCTGTTGAGGATTCTTTAATTTTTTAAGAATTGGTACAAATTTCATAGAAAAACTGCAGTCACGCTTGCCTCAGCTTAATTTTATTTCATGTGCAAAACTAAAATTAAGCTTATATTGAATATATAAAAATTATGGGATGTTCTATCGTCCCCCTCTTAATTTAGCCGGGATTTTGAAAATGCAATTTAGTTTGAAAACTTTGTTAAGTGTTAGCGCTGTGTCACTTTTCCTGGGAAATGGTTTTGCACAGGACCCCAATTATTGGGTGTTCTTAGCTTTTGGCCAATCCAATATGGAGGGAAACCCACGCATTGAAGAAGTAGACAGGGGCGAAGTTAGCGAACGCTTTCAATTTATGTCCGCTGTGGATTGTCCGGCACAAAACAGAACTGCCGGAGAATGGAGTGTGGCCACACCTCCCCTTTGCCGTTGTGGAACGGGTCTAAACCCATGCGATTATTTTGGCCGGACTTTGGTAGATAGCCTTCCCGAGGAAATTACAATTGGCATCATTAATGTTGCTGTTGCCGGATGCGCCATTGAAATGTTTGATAAGGATAGATATCAAACATATGTTCAAAACCAGGCCGACTGGCTGAAAAATATCGCCAATGAATACGGTGGAAATCCCTATGGAAAGCTAGTGGAACTGGCCAAAGAAGCCCAAAAAGTTGGCGTTATCAAAGGTTTTTTGTTGCATCAGGGGGAATCGGGTTCCTCGACCAATAACTGGGCAGGCGAAGTGCAAATTATTTACGACAACCTAATTGAAGATTTAGGCTTGGAAACAGGTATTCCCCTGTTAGTGGGTGACCTTGTAAATTCCAGTAACATGATAAAAAACCTGCCCCAATCCATGGACAACGCATACATCATCAGCTCAGACAACTTAAGCAGTGGAGACAACCTTCATTTTGACGCCGTCAGTATCCGTACTTTCGGGGCGCGCTATGCTGAAAAATATCTGGAACTGATTGAAGATGAGCAAATTATCAGCGTATCGCCAAAAAGTTCTTATCAGGGCTATTCCTTTTCCCATATTGTTATCAACCCTTCGCGCAAACTCAGCTTGTCATTTGATATACCAGTTAGCGATTTAGTAACTGTGGTGATCCATAACATGGCCGGAAAAGAAATAAAAACTCTTACTTCCCAAGTATATTCCGCAGGAAAACACGAACTGGTGCTCAATAAAGACGGACTTCCCGGCGGAATGTTTATCATAAAAATGAAATCCGGAGAGTATAGCAACCAATTCAGAGTAAGCCTATAGTTTAACTAAGGAGCCTTAGCCATCCAATGGGGTAACCTCAACTGTTGCGTGAGCCACATTTAACTCTTTGGGCAGCAAATCTTTATAATATTGGGGCTGTTTCGGGTTCGGGTCTGAAACAGCCAATATCAGGCTGTTTATACCAGGTCCGATGGACCACAGATGAATATCCCTTACTTGCATATTTCCGTTTTTCCGTAAGCTATCTAAGGCTTTTTGTTCCATATTATCTGGAAGTTTTTTGTCTAGTAAAACCGAGCTAGTGGATTTAATAAGACTCAAAGACCAACGCGCCACGAGAATCCCTCCCAATATTCCCATTAAAGGGTCCATCCAGACGGTTCCTATAAATTTTGCGCAAACCAGAGCAACAATGGCCAGCACAGATGTTAAAGCATCGGCCAATACATGTAAATAAGCTGATTTTAAATTGTGATCTTCCCCTGAATGGGAATCATGGGAGTGGGAATGGTTGTGATGTTCATGGGAGTGCGAACCATGTGAATGAGAATGGCTTTCCTCATTTAAAATAACTGCGCAAAAGCCATTCACCAAGAGTCCAACAACAGCCACAAAAATGGCCTGATTGAAATTTATGGATGTAGGGTTTATCCAATGGGATATACTTTCCCAAACCATCATTAAAGAAAAACCCGTTAATAAAATAGCTCCGGTAAATCCTCCTAAGGCATTGATCTTTCCAGTTCCAAAATTAAAACTGGAATCATTGGCCTTCCGCCTGGCATATATATAAGCCATAACATTAATTATCAGCGCCACAGAGTGGGAAGCCATGTGGATACCATCTGCTAGCAAGGCCATAGATCCAAATAAAAAGCCTGAGCTGATTTCAACTAACATCATGCTTAGAGTAATTATTATTACAATAAGAGTTTTATTCTCTCCTTTCCTTTTTATATGCTGGCCAAAAGAATGAGAATGCTCTGAACTTTTCATTCCGATTCTCCTTTTTTTATCCATAGAGCCGATAGCTGACGGTTCACAGATAATATCCTGGATTCCGCAAGGCCAATACCTTTTGTGAGGGGAATCAAATTGCTCAAATTATTTTCCATGGCCTTGTGGCCGCCATGTAAATGAATTATTAAATCACTAATACGGGTTAAAAAATTCCCCTCGCTTTTTGATTCCAAATCCACAATTACGGCATGGGCTCCGGGCTTAAGCACCCTTTTAATTTCTGCTAGGCTTTTTTCTTTTACATCCTGTGGCAAATGATGCATCACCAAGAAACATAAGATGACATCGAAATAATTATCCGAAAAATTTAACTGCTCCATTATTCCCTGTTGGAAGTTAACCTGAGCCCCGGCATCCCTGTTTTTCTTTTTAGCTATTTCAATCATTTTTCCCGATGCGTCGATGCCACAGACCTCCCCTCCGGGCATTGCCAATTTAGCCGCCTGCAAAGTGAGGTCTCCGGTTCCACAACCTACATCAAGAACTTTTTGCCCCGCTTTTAGTTGAGCCATTGCCAAAGCAGAAGCCCTGATATGTTTGGCTTTTCCCAAGGTGATTATCCAAACCAAAACATCGTAAAACCGCGCCCAGGGAATAGTGCGGCCCGTTGTAGTTTGCTCTTGTCCATTTTTATGGTTGTGCATGTTTAGTTTCCTGCCTTTTTAATCGAACACTATGTTCGATAATGAATAATTTGTATTTTTAATGTAAATTGAAATTTAACCCTAATCAATCAGCAAATCTGGCGAATTTGTTCAATACCAAACAAAAAGCACAATTTTGTTTGAAAAGGAAGAAGCTATGAAACCCGAAAAAATGGATAGACGGATACAGCGTACCAAAGAACTGTTGATTAATTCTCTTATGAATTTAATCGCCGAAAAAGGCTACGAATCTATTACTGTACAGAACATTATAGACGAGGCCAACTTGGGTCGCTCTACCTTTTATGCCCATTACAATGACAAAGAGCACCTGCTTTTAAGCAGTATGGATGAAGTAGTGCATAGTTTACTGGAGGGCATCGATTCC
The DNA here is from genome assembly GCA_050294405.1 of Fibrobacteria bacterium. Classification (GTDB taxonomy): domain Bacteria; phylum Fibrobacterota; class Fibrobacteria; order UBA11236; family JADFYW01; genus JBNKOC01. Next base: position 87,762 of record JBNKOC010000024.1, read on the forward strand.
CTGGAAAGCCAAAAAAAAGAATCAGGTTTACCTGTTCACATAATTTCTATTCAGCCCATTTTTTCCCATGCTCAGCAAAATAGCGGATTTCGAAAAGCTATCGCGCCCGCTTCGGGAAACAGCTTGATAGCTAAGTCCATTCAAAAACATTTAAGCTCTCATATTTTGAGCTTACTGAAAACCTTTTCAGAAAAAAGCAAAAGTTCAGGGGTTCCTTTGGAAATCATGGCCAATTACATGGCCGGAACTTTGATAACATTGCTGATATGGTGGTTGGATAATAATATGCCCTATTCTCCCAAAAAAATGGAGAATATTTTTCAGTCTCTGGTGATGCCCGGAATTTGGGAAAATATTTAAAATTTTGTTGTTATTCTATTCCCCAACAACAACAAAACTTCGAACCAATTTTTGTCCATCAGAATCAATCAATGTTAATTGATGTTTACCAGGTTTGGGGTATAATTCCAAATTATGCGTTTCCAGGGTAGTTGTTAAATATCTCCCATCCAAATGCCAATGAATCTCAGCTTTGGGGTTCCTGTGTGATGCTTCAAAAATGGTTCGACTTTTTTTCCCGCTCAGCGTGACGGGAATAAAAACCCTGGTTCCTTCATTGGGATAGATTAAATCCATATTCTTTATTTCCTGAAAGGGAGCTACGCAGTCTGGCCTCCACGGAGGTAATGGCAAATATCCACTGTGCTTTTTAAGATAAAACCATTCCTGATTGGGAGGAAGCACAAACCAGGGAACAGATTTCATTTTAGAAACCTCCTCACAGGATTGTCGCACCCTTTTGCTCGCTGTGCCATCCAAATGCACCAACTTATGGTAAGGGCATGGAGCCAATTTAGTTTCCCCAAAAGGCATCCAAAGGGTATCCCTCCCAGGGCAATCAGGATTGGGCGGGTGACCCGATAATGGGCATACAGTCATTTCCTGAAGGTCTTTCCTAGGGAATTGAAACCATTCCGAAGGAGGGAGCAGTTCAAAAAGTTGAAATAACAAGGGGGCTGCAACCTGGACTCCCACAAGTCCGGGCCGCCCCTCACCATCGGCATTTCCAACCCACACCCCAATGGCGTATTTAGGGGTAACCCCTACTGCCCAGGCATCCTTAAAACCAATGCTGGTCCCAGTTTTCCAGGCAATGGGTCTGCCAGAAGCGTAATTTTTCCAGGCCCCGTCCTCATCTGGGCGAGCCACTTCTACCATAGCTTCCACAGTAAGCCAAGCAGATCCCGGATCCAAAACTCCATTACCCGGGAGTATTTTAAATGGATTTTCTCCACGTAAAAGAGAAGCATAACTCCATTTTAATTTTTGTGAATTGCCTGATTGCAAGGCTTGGGATAGCCCCGCGTAGATATTAGTAATATCCCACAGGGTTGCTTCCCCACTTCCCAAAATTAAGCTTAAGCCATAATCTTCAGCTGGTCTGGTCAAAGTCCTAATACCCATGGACTTTAAAAAATCATAAAATCGTTCCACACCAAACATTTGAAGCATTCTGACAGATGGAACATTTAAGGACCTGGCCAAAACCTGCCAAGCCGACACTGCCCCCTCATAATCCCTGTTGAAATTTTTTGGCGAATAACCGCTTATGCTTGTTGGAACATCGGCTAATAAAGTTTTAGGAGTGATTTCACCAGACTGCAAAGCAGCTCCGTATAAGAGAGGCTTTAAAATGCTTCCGGTACTTCGGGAAGATTGAATAACATCTACATAACAATTATTATCTTCCTTATTTGGGGGCCAACAATTACCAACATAGGCCACAACTTTTGAATTCTCAACATCTATAATTAAAGCAGCAGCATTATGAATAAAATTTCCAGACAAATTTTTTAAGTGGTTTTGCACTCTAGAATTAACAGATTCTTGAAGCGATTTTTTAATACTGGTTTTGATCCGGGAACCCTTTTTTAATTCCTTGGAAGTATTTTTTATCTCGGCTAATAAATGCGGCGCCAACTCGGGCAGCGCTTTTGGGGATTCGGGAATTGATTCCAATAGGGCCAATTGCAGAGTCGTAGAATCAATAGTATGTTCCGAGGCTAATTTTTTTAGCAATTTATTTCTTTTGTTTCTCAAATCCACCCGGTTTCTTCCGGGATGTATCAACCCAGGTGAATTGGGTAACACGGCCAGTAAACAATATTCGCTCCAGGATAATTGATTTATATCACGTTGAAAGTACCTCCATGAAGCCGTTTCAACCCCAACGACATTTCCTCCATAAGGTGCATGGGAAGCATAAAGAGCCATAATTTTTTTTTTGGAATAACCGAGTTCCAATCGAATGGCCCAAATTATTTCAACCATTTTTTCAAAATAATTTCGATTATTATTTTTTCGACACAGACGTATGGTTTGCATGGATATGGTGCTTGCGCCGGATACCACATTTCCTTTGGTAATATTCAGCCATAAAGATCTTGCAACCGCAATAGGATCTACCCCAGGATGGAAATTAAACCTTTTATCTTCAAAGGAAATAACAGCTTTGGCATATTTTTCAGGAACTATTTCCAGAGGAGGAAAACGCCATTGCCCATCTTCCGCAATCCTGGCACCCAATAACTGGCCTTGACTATCAAATAAGGCCAGGGAATATGGATCTTTAAATAAACTTGAGGGAAGAAGGAAATAAAACCAAATAACAAATACCAGGAAAATACCCGGAAAAATCAACCACCATTTATTTTCCCAGCGAAACAATTTCCAACCATTTTCCTTTTTTCCGTGCGTTAATGGATGCATCATACATCGCCTCTACATTTACAGCCGGCAAATAAAATTTGCCCAGGTAACTGGCGTTTAAATAAGTTTCAAGGGTCATTGATTTACCCGGCCCCAGATTAAAATAGCTGTAAATTCGATCATCGCGAATATCTTGATAATCTATGTTATCGGATATTTGACGTTGTATACCCGCCTCCATTCTCTCATTATGGATTTCAAATCCAGATGGGAAAATTTGAGAGAGGACTAGGTTATCAATTTTTAAATTTTTTGATTTGTTAGTTATGGATACCCTTGCCTTTAGATCTACTCCATGGATAATTTTATCCAAATTAATACTGTTACCCGTTAAATCGCTGTATTCAACATTGAGGTAGAGGCCATTTTCGGCATCTGTTTCTTTATCATAGGGAGGTTTGCCTTCCATAAACAAACGGACATATAAAACCCTATTGGATTTATTCTCAATTTTAAATTCTTTTCCAAAATCAGGTGCCCATTCATCTGATATTAGATACACAGGATTTGTACCGTTTATGGTTTTAAATTTTTTGGAACCAAAACCATAATTAAATTCGAGATTAGGTTCCTGGTTATTTTTGATTCCCATCAGGGTATATTTGGCAACGGACATAAGGCAATATGAAGTCGTTTGGGTGCTCATCCAGTCATTCGAGGAAAGCCTTTCGGATATATCTACCATTAAATTTTTTGCCTTCTGCTTATTGCCCATTAATACCATAGTTTCAAGAATCATAGCGGAGTCTCTTAAACTGGAACCATAGGTATAATTATGTTCACAATAGGGCTTCACATGGTAATAAGCCTTTGAGATTAAGGCTTTTGAAATTTTTTCCTGTCCAGATAATTGATAAGCTGCAGCCAGACGGAAAATAACCTCATTTTGCAAGGATGGAGATTCTCTTAACCTGTTCATGGCAGCTAATTCGGGCTCCCCCGCCAGAGCTAGGGTGTATAAACGATAAGCCTGAATCAAGGCACCCCTATATTGGTCAGAATACCATGAATTAGCCATTCGTTTTTGAAAGTTTTTCCACTGGCTTAACATATTTTCTGAAACAGAATATCCAGCTTTTTTGGCTTCCAGCAGAAAATGACCGACATAGTTGGAGCCCCATTCTGTAACTTCGGAATTACCGGGCCAGTAAACAAAACCTCCATTTCCTAATTGAAAATTTCTCAATTTGTTAATTCCTGCTGTAACATTATACTCAATTTCTTTTTTCTTTTCGGAATCCATGTGAATAAGTTCGGGCAAATATAATTGAGGAAAAATCGACGAGGTGGTTTGCTCAATACATCCATGGGGATATCGAATCAGATAATTTAATCGACCTGCCATATTAATATCGGGAATTCGGGATACCTCCACCGATACATTGTTCGTACCTTCAACTCCAGGAAGCTGCATTTCCAAATTCCAGGATTCCCCCATTTGCAATGTTTTTTTCATCACCTCGGTTATTTTTTGGATTGGGTTTCTAATTTCAATTTCAATGGCTTGTTCAGCCATTTTACCGGAGCCTTTAGCCGTAATATGAACCTTAGCCCAACCCTGTGAAATTCCTGCTTTTAATTTAAATTCTATAAGTTCATCACCTGGAGAATTGAATTTTAATTTCTTTGATGCTTCAGACATAATATCCAGGGATCCTTCTACTCTTACAGATACATCTACATCTCTGATGCTATTTTCCATGGCAAAAACTGATATTGGCAATGAAACTTCCTCCTGCGGACCCAATACTCTTGGCAGTACACCCAAAACCATTAGGGGGTTTCGAACAGGCACTGCTTTTTCATACATACCATACGCTTCGCTTTGTCCTGCTACAGCCATAACTCTCACCGACCCCACATATTGAGGAATTTGAATTCTGTGTTCTTTTTTCTCACCACTTTCAATATGAAAGGGACCTAAATGGATAACCATGGGAGGAAACCTATTTCCCCTTTTTTCTTTGGGGCGCACCGACTCATCTCCGCCTATTGATAAAAGCCTTTGAATATTATCTCCCAAGTTCCCTGCAATATCATTGTATAAGTCCCAGGTTTTAACGCCCAAAGCTTCTTTTTTATAAAAACCTTGATGGGGGTTTGGAGTTTTGAAGTGTGTTAAATCTAGTAAACCTTCATCCACAATGGCTAAAGTATATGTCATGGCACGGCCATTTTGCTCACGAACCATAATTTTTGACTCACTGCCTGGTCTGAAAACTTCCTCATGGGTGAGTTGGGGAGTTAAAATGGTACTGGAATCAACTACATCAATGGGGATTACCCCGTATAATCTGATTGGTCTGTCGTTGGCCAATTTTTTATGTGGCTGGATAAGCATGGCATGTATATAGAAATTAGGTGCCATTTCGGATACAATATTAAATTCGGCTTTGGCATATCCACCTTCACTTAGCAACCACATAGTTTTTAAAATTTTACTGCCAGTCTCAAGAGAAAGCAATACCCGCGTTCCCTCAGGAGCTGGAATAGTAACATGGGCTATTTCTCCGGTTTGGTATTTGTCCTTATCTGCTTTAAAAGACAGAACGCTGGCCCCAATTCCCTCATTGGCTCCACGATTTCCCCAACCAGGCCAGTCTGCGTAAAAGATTTTGCCTGTACAATGTTTCCCATTAACATCACATGCCTTGATAAGGTATCGACCCCACTCTTCCTTATTAATTTTAAAATCCCAATATCCCTTTCCCTTTAGAATCGCAACGGTATCTTTTTCAACAAACTGGTTATAATTTCTGTTTATAAAATTGGCCAGAGATTCCTCTTCCCTATCCCACCACCAGCGCCAGTTAATTTTGTATAGGGATATTTCCACCTTGGAAATGTCCGTGGGCTCACCAGAAGGCTGCAATCCGGCCAATTGGACTCGATATGTGGTATCGGTTACTAGCTGTTTACCCCATCCCCGGCCTTCGGGTACCCGAATTCCCAGGTATTTTGGAAAGGGGTAATAATCAATGGCCGTATAATCTACGCTAAAACCACCACCTGATTCAAAGACCCGGGATTTAAACTTAGCCTGTAGCATACCCGGAGCGTCTAATACATTGTTTAATTTAAATTCAAAATCACTCGTTCCATTTGAATCTAAAGTCAAATCAAAAATTTCCTGATTTCGCTCTTGAAATTTTGCAGACGGATCCGAAAAAATAAAATCTGGAAATTTTTTAAAGTTTGTTGGTGCTGGCACCAAGGTGATTTCGGATTTAGCTTTCAACCCTCTTGCGGGTGCACCATGAAGCCATTGGGATTCAATTATTCCTTTAATAATTTGTGTATCAGATGTCAGATAATCAGAGCCAAATTTTAAATTTATTTTTAACCTATTAGGCATCACTGTTTCAATTTTTAATTTACGCCCGAAGGTGCTCCCTCCAATATGAACCTGTCCCGACCAAAACCCGGTAGGATCATTAGGAGAAGTTGCGGTGGCAAAGCGGTAAAAACCATGAACCCCTCCTGAAGAAACTTGTTTATCAATCAATTGATTTTTTGGGTTATAAAATTCAAATGTTATGGGATGGTTTTGTGGAAGACTATGCTCTTTGTCTTCAAGTATAAAAGTTAAATATAAGGAATCTCCTGGCCTCCAAACTCCCCTCTCTCCATATAAAAACCCCTTTAACCCGTCTTGGACCTTTTCACCGGCCACATCGAAATGGCTTACGGTGTTCATGTTACCATCACCCACTTTAAGGTAACCTCTCTCATTGTCCATAGAGGCTGTAATAAAAAAAGCTTTTCCTTCCAATTTCAAAACGGATATTCCATTATTATCCGTGATTCCTGAATTAAGCATCCGGTTTTGAAAATTGAAAGCTTTAATTTCCACCCCGGACAAGGGTTTGGTATCGAGAATATTAGTCGCAACTACTTGCAATTCACCATCTGTTCCCATTTTGGCAATCAACCCCAGGTTGCTGGCTAAAAAATTTCGGGAAACCTTGTGGGAGTTATAAACATAATAACTGGGATGGCAGGGGTTCTCCCGTTCGCGCCAGGAATAATAATTGTACCCACTATCGTAGTCATAGCCATAATCGTGGTAATAATAGGAATCCTCTTTATTTTTTATTTCGGGGAATTTTTCAGGGTAGCGGCTAACCGTATCTCCGCAAAAATACAAAGATTGACTCATCCTAAAATTTAAAGAAATATGATAAAGCGCGCCGGGCTTTTTCTTGAGAAGAGATGTTAAATCCAACGAATAAGTATTCCATATGTTGAGCTGGTTACTTGCAGTATTCAATTCCACCGTTTTAACCCAAATTTCTCTACCAACATACTTGAGTCGGTTGGTTCCACTGAAATCATTATCCTGCAAAAATTGAGGGATGTTATCTGCATATACTTCTGTGGCAGTTACATCAATTGCTTTTAAATTTACCGCTTCAAAAGGAAGAAGCAATTTTTCACTCCCAGGTAAAATGGTACCTTTCCCAATAATTTTTATGCCGGGTTTTATTTCCTTAAATTCAACAATACCTTTGTATATATCACTTAAAGTATTCCCCTCTTGATTCTTGAGACCCTCGGCAATTTCAATTTTCACCTTTCCCCTCCACCTACCGCTTTGAAATACTTTGATTTGATTTCCTTCAATCCGAAAGCTTAGTGTTTTTATGCCAGCAATACTTATTATTCCATCCAGATTTTGATTTGACTGTAATAAGTCACTTGTAGATATAAGGACGTATTGCTGCTCCTCCTGAACTGCCTGCAATTCCGTAATTTTATAATCACTAAGAGATGGAATTACAATTTCCTTTTGCACAGTTTCTTTCACTCCAATAACGCCGCCCTCTGCGATCAAAATCAGAGTTTCACTTTTTTCAGTTCTTGGTATAGAATCAATCCAAAACTGGTGAGTTCTTCTGTCTGATTCATGCCTCCAATTAATAGGAAATTCCCTATCGCCTAGTTTAGCCGATAATATTTTCTCAATTGAAAACCCGTCTTCAGTATCGGCTGTGGTCAGTGAACCATCAAGACCCCGAAATTTATTGGAGTTCACGGACTTTAACGGTTTTATATTAATTGAAAAGGATTGATTAATTATTGTGAATTTAAAATTGAATTCTTTAGGATTGCCAGGAGGCAATTCGAGTAAACCTTTTAAATTGAGGCTAGCTGTGTATTCTGTACCAGGAGGCATAATTTCCGATGGACGAAATTCAAGGGTCTGTGGATTGGTCCAAAGAAATTCCCCTTTTAGAGAGGGAACAAAATTTAAAGGAGCCTTTTCAACAGGTTGATTTATTTTATCCTTATCCACCATATCTGACGTAAATACCAATCTAATTGTGGATTCCTTGCTGATGATTCCAGAGGTATAAGCAGAAATATATTCGGCTAATTCAGCATGTTCTTTTGGATTTGGCTCTGTCTTTTTATTGCAGCTAATCAAAAGCACACTTAAACCTAAAAGCGCAGATAAGAGTCCAGGGGTTTTCATCATTTATCTCCATGAGCGAGAATATTATTTAAAGTCGAAATAACCAGAAATTTTTGTCAAAACTTAGTTAAATCTGTGTCTATCCTCGGTGAAAAAATTGCACATTCTATATTAAAACCCCATTTCTAGTCTATTTTCGCCCTTTTTCTGTTACAAAACTGTGACATTGTTTTTTAAGCGGATTTTGGACGCCCTTGCGTCTTTAGGATATGAAAACAACAGCTTCTCATACCGCCACTTTGCTAACAGCTTGGAAAGGCGCACAAATAAAGGAGACCCCAATGAAGCATTTTATCTTGTTTAAAAAGACTTTTCCAGCCATGTTAGCCCTGGTATTTATGTTTGCCATGGCAAGTGAAGTCCTGGCAGCTTCAAGTAATGGAATGGAAAAAAGATCTGTGAAATCCAAAAGCAGCTATAATTCTGGAAAATCTTACAGTTCAAAAAATTCCACCTCTTCAGGTCAAAAATCCTATTCCAAGAAAAGTTCCGGCTATGAAAAATATTCTAACAACAAAAACTCCAGTACCAAAAAAAAAGGATTTGAATCTAAATCCAGGAGCTACGGAGAAAAAAATCAGGAACCCGCTTACAGCAACACTAATTCAAAGCCATATAACAAGTTTAAGCACAACGGTGAAAATAAAACTGTAACCACAAAAACCGTTGAAAAAACTGTTGTTATAAAAAGCGACAAGCGTAATCCTGGAAAAAAATATGGGCATAAAAAACATTCTAAGAAGAAGGATGATAACCAGCATTATATGGCATCTCCTAAAAAAAATGCGCCTATAGTTAGAAATCATAAGCGCCAAGAGCAGATTATTGTATCACATGGTTCTAAAAATAAACACCATCATGATAGAAACATTAAAGTTTATCGTCCTCATAAACCCAAGTATGTAAGAAACCATAAAAACCATTGGCACCATTCCGATAAATACCACCCTATACACCACGGGAAAGAACAGTATTACTATCGCCATGGAAAATTTCACCGAAGACATCACAACCGCTATATCCCTATTGCAGCCCCGTTTGGAGCGCTAGTTATGAGCATTCCCTTTGGGCATATGGAAATCAGCGTGGGTCTCAACACCTACTATTATTTCGATGGCATTTATTACGAAAGGCACCACTCCAGATACCGCGTAGTGCGCCCCCCTATTGGAGTTTATTTATCTGTGCTGCCCTTGGGCCACCGCGTAGTATATATATCTGATCATGTATATTTTGAATACAATGGGATTTACTACCGTCGCTGGGATAGCGGCTATATCACCTGCCAACCCCCTGTGGTAATAGAAAGAGAATTGCCCGTAGCGGACCCTGAAAAAGAAACATTGGTTATCTTAGTTGAAAATTCGAATGGTTCCCGCACTCCGGTAACTCTTGAAAAAGTTGGAGATTACCAATACAAAGGGGAAAGAGGCGAATATTATGACGGTTTGCCCTCTGAAGAGCAATTGAGAATAGCTTACGGATTTTAAAGGAGAAGCATCATGAAATTCTTATTAATGTTATTATTAGCAAGCCTTGCCATTGGATGTACCAGCCCTTTACAACCTGAAGTAGCTGAAAACTCGCGGGAAATTGAACGACTTAAACGGGAGGTTGAAGAATCCAGAGACAATGTTGCTGGTGCGGTTGAAACAGGCTTTTTAATGGCCGAATTCCAGGTTGAAGGCACAGATTACTGGGACATTCCCTTTGATGGAGCTGGCCCGGACTTTGCCTATGCATACCATCGCAAAAACGAAGCTTACATGTGGGAGCCTATTCTGAATTACAATGTAAGCTACGATGCCTTTGACAGCTACATACGTATTTGGGGAGATGATTTAATTGGCGAAGAGTTTATGATTATTTCTTTTAGGGTCCAAAGAGAATCAGAAATTGGGGTTGAATAGTTTTCATAACTGTTCAGGGAGCGGGAGACTTTCCATAAATAAAATGAGGCACATTTTTGAAGGAAGTCTCCGTCTGCTCCAACCCGACATCTGTTTAAATCTAGCACTCATGTTTTTTTAATTTTTTATTTTCGCCCATCTTTTATTCAGAGCCGAGCGAGTCATGCCAATCATTTGGGCGGCAATACTTTGATTCCCCTGCGCCCTTTTCAAGGCCTCCATAACAACAGCATTTTCAATTTCTTTTAAAGTTGGCAGAGGATTCGGCCACAAAAGATTTTCCGAAACATCAGCCGTTTTGGCGGGACTCAGCCCTTGTTTAGCACCAATCCGCTCCTTAAAACTTTCCATAGAAAGAATTCCTCCCCGATGACGGCCCACGGCATCGGAAACCATACTCCTAAGCTCTCTTATATTACCAGGCCAATGGTAAGCCATTAATAGTTTGTACAATTCCTCCGGCGGAGTGGGAGTGTCCTTACCCACCTCCGCTGAAATGGATTCTAAAAAATTATCGGTTAAAAGAGGAATGTCCTCCCTTCTATCCTTAAGCGAAGGCAATTCAACCCTGTGATTATGCAGGCGGTAATAAAGATCAGGCCTAAAACTCCCCTGATTAAATTTTTCCTCAAAATTAATGTTAGTGGCCACCACAATTCGGGCATTGGTTTTTACCTGCACATCAGAACCAATGGGCAAATACGATTTTTCTTCCAGAAGCCGCAATAGCTTGACCTGAGACTCCATAGCCAGGTCCCCTATCTCGTCCAAAAACAAGGTGCCTCCATTAGCTTTTGCGATTAGGCCTTCCCGTTCCTTTTCCGCACCTGTAAAGGCTCCTTTAACATGTCCGAAAAGCGTGTCTGAAAACAAGTTGTCGTCAAGTCCGGCCACATTAACCGCAACAAAATTGCCCTCTCGACCACTGGCATCATGAACAGCCTTTGCTAACATTTCCTTTCCAGTACCTGTTTCTCCCTGTATCAAAACTGGAAAAGGCGTTTGAGAGATGGCATCAATATACTGAAAAATAGATTTCATTTTTGAATTGCGTGTCAGAATTCCTTCAAAAGCAAAAGGCGATTTTAATTTTCCGGTTAATAAGGTTTTTGTAAGTTGTTTTTTTTCTTCATTCAGGGAATAATAGTCCATGGCCCTTTTTACAGTAGTCACAAGCCTGGTTTTATCCACAGGCTTTACCAGATAGTCAAAAGCCCCCATTTTCATGCATCCTACCGCAGTATCCACTTCACTTAATGCGGTCATCATCACCACAGGTATATGAGGGTGTTTTTCCACTATTAGCGGCAGCAATTCCGTTCCGCTGAGGGCGGGCATCATAACATCTAAAACAATGGCAGCGTACTCTTTTAAAGCTAAAAGTTCCAATACTTTTTGGGAGTCCGCACATCTATCCACATTTTGAATGCCGGATGTCCTCAAAGCCATGGAACTGCTTTGAAGAATTTGCAATTCATCATCTACTAACAATACGGCTGACGAAAAACTTTCCTTATCCATTAGTCTCCCCTATTCGGCCATGTTCATTACGGGCAAGGTTAATATTACGGAAGTTCCTTTTCCAGGTTTCGATTCATAATTTAAATCTCCACCATGATCTTTTACGATGCTGTAAGTAATAGATAATCCCAATCCCGTGCCTCCGCTGTCGCGCTTGGTGGTAAAAAAAGGATCCATGATATGGGTTAAATCTTCAGGAGAGATGCCTTTTCCAGTATCTTTTATTTCAATAATAACTTTTTCCGCTTTGGAATAAACCCGGATGTCAATTTTTGCCTCCTTTGATTCCAGTGCCTGGCAGGCGTTGCTAATAAGGTTAATTACCACTTGTTCCAGCTGCTGGAAGTTTCCCTTTATATAAGGCAAATCTTCAGGACAGTCCCAATTAAAATGATGGGTTGATTTTTTTATCAAATTTGTAAGAATGGTCACCGAGGCATCTAGTACATCATAAATTCGAACTTTCTCATTAAGACTTCCTGGATCTTTTCTGGAAAAGTTTTTAAGGCTATCCACAATTTTGCGAATCCGTTCGGACCCATCCGTTATGCTGCTAATTAAGGGGGCAATTTCTTCTCTTATCTCCGAATAAGGCAGCCCACTAACATTAAAATCGCCCTTTTCTTTATAATACTTATCCAGCAAGGGCTGCAAATCCTTCCATATATCGGTAAGGTTATTGCTGTTTAGCAACATATAGTTGTTGGGGTTATTTATTTCGTGGGCAACTCCAGAAACCAATATTCCCAAGGTGGACATTTTGTCAGCTTGAATTAATTCCTTTTGTTGGCGGGTATTTAATTCTTCAGCTTGTTTGCGGACCTCCATTTCTTTTTCGAGCTTGCGGATGGTTTCTTCTTGAGTTTCAGACAAAAGAGACAATTTATGCTGGGTTTCGGTAAACTCTCTGGCAAGATATACAGACATGCAAATAAGTAAACCCAATATGCCATACAAATAGGGATAATCCATTCCGAAAATACCTAAAGGTAAAACTCCTACTCCACATAACATTTGAATGGCGCACAACACTCCAAAAATACTGTAGCCCACACTTATAATCCGAAAGCCCTCGATTTGTTTAAAGCGGGCCTGAATGCTCACCCGTGTGGATTCAATTATGATTATCAGGCCAAATACATATAATTCAAAAGTGGATAAATACCAGCTAAAAAGGGCGAAGAAAATTCCCACTCCAAGAAATATTTTGTACTGAGGAGGGAGATTGGGGTAAAACAAACCATATTGGAAGCGAAGCACCGATATAAATATAAGTATAAGTGAAAGCTTAAAACCAATAAAATATATATGGCTTAGCAGCAAAGGAACATTTATAGTGGTTCCCATCACAAAAAAAGTGAGCCCAGCGCATGCGAAAGTAAAAATGGCATAATGCAAATTGGAGCGTAACTTGCGATTATAAAAAAACAATAAAAAATGAATAAGGGTAAATGTTAAGGGGACCCCGGTAAAAAACCAGCGGTTAATGGCTTGTTTTTTAATTTTTTTATCCTGATCAATTAGGAACATTTCCTGATCAATGAGGCTAAGGACAAATCCAATGGGAATGTCATCTCTGGAGTTCATCCAGCTGGGATGATGGCTGTAACGGATGGCCAAGGTATGTATTTCACTATCGGTATAAACTACGGAGTTGGGTTTGGCAATTTCCCATTGCACCCTGCATTCTTCTCCTTCTTTGTCAGGGGAAACTTTTCCAATTTGGGTCCACAACCGCCCATCGATGTATATTTCCATGGCGCAACTTTGCCGGGTGGTTAAAAATAAAGGCCTGTTTAACAAACTACTGTCCGCCTGAAATTTTAATCTAAACCAACCTATTCCATTCCATTGTTTGGACACCTCCGAATTTTCCATTAAACGGGTATCCCTCATTAAAGGCCAATTGGAGTCATCAAATTCGGGATTGGCCCACTCCGGATTATCCCCCAATTGGTATTTAACTTGGGGGTCGAGTTTACTAACTCCCTCAAAACTCATAATATCCTTAAGAGCGATATGTAAAACGTTATCAGAGGCTACAGCCTTGAAGCCCATTAGCGCCAATACCCCTAGTAGGGAAAATAAAAGCTGTTTCAATAATCCTTTGTAATTCACATTAGGTTCCACTGAAATAATATTTAAAGAATACACATTTAAGGCATCAAGAAAAAGATGTGAAAATTTTCCCAGCTTGGATAGGAATCGAACCTCTTAAAATGGTGAAAAAAAGCAAATTCTATATTTAGAAATATTTATAATGAAATTATGGCAGGAAACTTTCCGGAAATTGAAAAATATTTGTTGAGATTTGAAAATTTTTCTCAAGATGAAATAAACCAAATCCAATCTAGGTTGGTACCGAAAAGTTTCAAGAAAAAAGCCTTTGTCCTTTCAGAAGGGGAGAAATGCAACTATTGGTATTTTGTGGTTAAAGGCTTAGTTAGATGTTTTTACATCAACGAAAAAAATAAAGAGCAGATTATTCGATTTGCCATTGAAAATTGGTGGTTCACTAACTTAGAGAGCGTAATTAAAAAAAGCCCTTCACAGTTTTATATTCAGACCCTGGAACCCACCCAATTGCTACTTTTGGAAAATAAACAGTTGGAAGATCTTTATGTAAAAATCCCGAAATTAAACAAAGTTTTTCGCAAAATTTCCGAAAAAACATTGATGGCCCTTCAAGCCAGATACGAATTTAAAATGGCTAAAACCAGCAAAGATAGGTATCAGAATTTTTTAGATGAATTACCTGGATTTTCCCAGAGAATTCCACAGTACATGCTCGCTTCCTATTTGAATATTTCACCAGAATATTTAAGCAGCCTATATAAAAGTAAAAGCAAAAAAACATCTTAGAATCTTAAGCTATCTTAATTTTTTGCAGCAAAGCTTTGGTTAACTTAAAAATATCTCAGGAGAGATGCTCATTTTTGTTTAACCAAAGGAATAATTGTGGAAAGAATAAGCTATAACGAAACACCCCCTGAAATTTATACCCAATTGCTAAAAGTGAATAAAATGATTGATGATTCGAAAATTTCTTTCAATCTATTGGAACTTATTCGACTAAGGGTAGCCCAAATAAATAATTGTGCTTATTGTGTGGATATGCACTACAAAATCCTAAAAAAACTAGGAGAATCGGAACTTAGATTATCTTCTTTATGTATATGGCGGGATTGCCCCTACTATACTGAACCGGAAAATTGCGTGTTAAATTACGCAGAACATATTCTGGGCAAAGCTACCGCATCAAAACAAGAAAAAGACATTATTATGCCTTTATTTAAACATTTTAATAAATCGGAAGTTTCATTTCTTGCACTTGCAGTAGGGCAAATAAACAGCTGGACAGTTTTAATGAAAACCTTTAATACCACTCCGGGTAATTATGTCGCAAAATAATGCAATCTTATTATTTTTGCTAGGTGAATAGTAAATCTGGAAAATACATCCTTTTTGGTTTGGGATTATTTGCCCTTCCCCTTATTTGGTCCGGGGAGGCCCAAAAAAAGCCTCCTCGCTTTGCTTTAATGCCCATAATAATGAAAACAGAAGCAACTGGTTTTGGTGCGGGCGCAGCTGGAATGTACTTTCCTCCACAAAAAGACACGCTTTCCCATAAATCCCATTTTAGATTCATTGGCATTTATGCAGCTAAAGGCCAATGGGTTCTAGCGGGATCTCCTGATGTGTGGTTATTTCAAAATAAGTACCATTTAACTGGAGATTTAATTTATCAATATTGGCCATCTGACTACTACGAAATAGGAAATAATTCAGGGGATAATTTTGACGGAATTTTGAAGACCTCCTTTAGCAATGTGTTGGGTTTGGAACGGGGTTGGAAAGAGACATACTATTTAGGAGGCGAGCTCGAATATACTTTTGAAAAAATTCGCTACCCTGATTCGGGAATTGTTAGTGCTACCCTTCCCACCGGTTATGAGGGGGGGAATATTTTTGTGCAATCGTTAATATTTTCTTATGACACAAGAAATCATGCCCAGTTTCCAACAAAGGGAACATTTTTCAAATATAAATTAGGTCTTAGTCAAAACTGGTTCGTGTCCGATTTCAATTTTTTACGCCAATACTATCGGCTGTCAAAATATTTCCCCACTGGAAAGCTCTCCACTTTTGCGGTGGGATTAGTTGGTGAAAATTATTTTGGAGCTCCCCCCTTATCTGTTATGCCTACTCCCAATGGGGAGAGTGTTTTAAGGGGAATAAAAAATGGCCGTTATTCCGATAAAAACTTATTTGCTTTGCTGTCGGAATACCGCTTTCCCATTTGGAAAATTATTGATGGAGGTCTTTTTGGAGAAATGGCCCAGGTAGCTCCCAAACCATTTGATTTTGGATGGGAGCGTTTTCACTATGGGGTTGGTGCCGGAATTCATCTGGCTGTGGTTCCCAGCGAAAGGATACATATTCGCTTCGATGTATCCTATGTGGACGATGGCACCCGTTTTATCATCGCCATGCTGGATGCTTTTTAGTGTTACTCATATTTGAAAAAACCATAGACCAATTTGTGATCCAGCCCTCGGGATGTTAAAGCAGACCATTCCACCCGCCAATCCTGGGATGTGCATCTTATCACAAAATGCTCCATTTTTTTATTTTTAGGAAGTTTGATAGCTACAATGGGTAAATCGCCAGGGCTATCTTCGGTGTTGAAGTTTAGCAAATCGTCCCAGTCCGATTCCACATCATCCAGGTTGGTATAAAACCAGCTGTAAAATAAGTCTTCCTTATGTACTTTTTCATTGGGAGAACGATAGCTTTGCTGACTGTTATTTGAAGTAGCCATAGCAAAAAAGGATTGTTTTTCCCCCACTTCAAGCGTATCGTATACCAAGTCTCCTTCCAAATCTTCACCGTAAGTTTTGAAGTAAAGGGTATCCGAATCATAATTTTTAATTTCTTTGGGATCCGTAATATCCTTGTGGTAAACCCGGATAATGGCAATGGAATCTATAACGGGATTTTCGTTTACATTGGAAATGAAGTCTCCACTTTCCAACCTATTGCTGTAGCGGATACTCAAATTTTTGGTTACGTCCAAAGAAAAACCCGGAGAGCGGACTTTAGCCCTGAGTTGAACCAAGGCCACCATGTTATCCACCAAAGGAGACAACTCATTGGGAAGGCTTTGGTTGTTTTCAAAGGCTTCTACTAAATCCTCCCTTGATATATCGCCTCCATTTACATCCACTCCAATATTTCCCAATTGGCTTTTCACATCTCCGTCCACATCTTCTTCCTGTAAAATCACCTGCGGCAAAATGGAAGATAATAACAGGGGATTTTGATTGCCGGTTGGAACCACAAAGGAAAACTCAAGCCCATTTTCACTTTGGTTTATTAACATGTTTTCTTCCTCCATATTTAAAACATAGTTTACAACCGGAAGGGCGTCGTAATTGTCGATTTGGTATTCCAGACCCAATTCCCAATCCACATTGTATTCCTTGTCCGCATCATACATTTTTAAGATAACATGCACCGTGTCGCCGGGAGCTGCTTCTGGGGGATCCAGGACTATGGCAAAGGGCCGGATTTTTTGACCTTCTATGACATTATCATATTTTTCTGGAAAATCTGCGCAGCCCACCATTATGGCTGCAGCAAGTATAATTGTGATATTCAATAATTTTTTCATGATACTAAAACTCCTGTATTAAAATTCTGCTGTGATGCCAAATGAGGGAAGAAATATCGCGCCAACGGATTCCCGTTTGGAGCCATCATAGTTGTAATCGTAAAATTCCGGACTGTTGTAAAAGAAATAATTCACATTGCGAAAATCCAGATAAGTGGACAACATCCAACTATTGAATACAAATTTTTTATCCACTCTTAGGTCCAATTGTAGAAAGGGACCCATTCTGTCTGAATAAGCATCTCCTAAATTGTTTACATAGTCCAAATATTCTGAATTGTATTCAAATTCATTGTCCGTGTAAGATTTTCTGGGCGTGGTTGGATTGCCAGTCACATATCGGAAGCGAAAGCCTGTTTCCCACTGGCGAGGTAAGCGCCAGCTACCCAAAACCTGAAGGTTGTGGGTTTGGTCAAATTGGCTCACAACCCATTTATCAGGGTCCCAGGTTGAAGTAGCCCTGGCCAACTCTACAGTAAATGGGCCACCAGTGCGTCTTTCGGAACGAGAAAGGGAGTAACTTATCCAGCCAAAAAAACGGGAACCCTGATCGTGGCGAAGCATCATTTCCATTCCATACATTCTGCCTTCCATATCGGGGATAAAATTTACAGACTCGCCTGATACAGGATTAATGCTGTCTGTATAATTTGGAATATCGTATTGGTAATTGTAATATCCTTGCAAGTCCAGCGATACCAAATCGCTAATTTGCCATTCATGCCCTCCTACATAATGGTATGCCTTGGTCGCAGGCAAATCCGGATTGCCCCAGGCTTCGTCTGTTGCCTGGCCCCAGGGTTTGGGAGCTTGGGAATAGGATCCTGCACTGCCTTTTAAGGTTAACCCTTTTGTATATTGCCATCTGGATGTTAAACGGTAGCTAGGCTGACCTTCTTCAATATCGGCAAAATAATCATATCGAATACCAGGCATAATCAAAATGTTATTGCCCAACTTCCACTCGGCATTTAAATAGGCTCCCGAAGCGGAGAAATATTGCACATCTTTGTTATCTCTAAATCCCTTTCCACCTAAAATGTTAAGGGAGTAATCAATGCTTTCGAAATCCACATCTAAACCTGGTTTTAGCATCAAACTTTTAGCAGGACTGTATTGAAGCTCATCTCGCAAATACACTCCCATTTGATTGAATTCGATTTTTTGGAAGCCAAAAGCGCTGGCAAGGGCATAAGACTTGGTTAAGCTTAATCTCAATTCATTTCTCAATTTGGGAGAAACTGTTTTATCCCAACCCAATAAAGCCATTTGATACCATTCATCAGCAAGAGCCGCAGAAGTATTTTCCTCAACCTCCTGGCTTCCTCCCCGAATCTCAGAAGAGTATAACTCCAGTTTATCTTTGGAAGCGCTGTAGGTTAAAAAGGCTTTGTCCTGGTTTTTTAATTTCCAATCAAGTCTGGCATAAGCGTCTGCGTAAACCGGTATTACAGTCATGGGAGTGTTTTCTGTAGCCGATTCAATAAATTTACCAATGTAACTGTATCTGCCTGCAGCTTGTAAAGATAAATTTTCACTTACAGGCCCCTCCATTAAGGCAGCTGCATCCATCAAATTTATATCAACTTTTCCATGCCATCGATCGCTTTTGGCGCTACGCCCTTTAACTTCCACAACTCCGCCAACAGCCCCTCCATATCGGCTGCTGAACCCGCCAGGATACATATCTATAGAAGAAAGCAAATCAGAAGAGTACACAGAGCGCAATCCTCCAAAGTGAAACAAATGAGGTACCCTAACCCCATCCAGATAAAAACGGGTGTCTTCAGAACCGGATCCCCTTATAATAACATCGCCACTAATAAAAGAGGGACGGGCTACTCCTGGAAGGGCCCTTACAACTTTAATGGCATCTCCGCCAAATCCAGGTACTCTTTTTATTTCGGATACAGAAAGGGTCTTTTTGGCCACTTCCACTTTTTCAGCCTTGCCATATACCACAATTTCATATTCGTCATAACTCTCTCTGGCAATGCGGTACTCCACTTCAATTTGCTTGCCGTTTTCCAAAAGCTCGGTAAATGAGGCAGGGCGGTATCCGGTTGCGGGAATAGAGACCTTGATGGAACAGGCTGGCAAAGATTTAAAAGAAAATTTTCCTTCCCCATCTGTGGTTGTTACAATTCTACCCTCTTCCATAAATTGACCTTCGAAGCTGGCGACTTTGTTTAGATACAAATCGAGGGGTAACTTAATAGAGGGGTCCTTTTCAGGGTTCAATAATGTAACCACAACCATAGTTTCTTTTACCGGAGACCGAGTGCCTTTTTCTTTTACGATTCCTGTGAAGTTAACATATTCAGGAATAGTCTCCACCAAACTTGCCAAAGAAAAACGATATTCGTATTCCAGAGCCACCGCTATCGGCTCTCCCCCTGCAATGGCTGGATTGAAGCGGGAGTTTTGCAAAGCCCAAACGGCGGCACTGTCCAATTGAGGATGTATACCTTCCAACACTTTAATGGAGTCCACCGAACCGGAGTCGCTTATTACAATTTCAAGTCTCACAACACCTTCGGCTCCATCTTCAATCGCTTTTGTTGGGTAGGCCGCCTCCTTAAAAGTTTTTACACTGGGCATTGTCTCGATGGGTGCTGGTTCTTCCACAGGAATTTCAATTTCCACTTCGCTGTCCTGACCCAATCCCCATGTTATGAGGAACCCCAATGTTAATAATAGTTTTTTCATGTTTTCTCCTATGCCTGGAATTCAAATCTAAAGGTAAGGGGAATCCAAACGGCCACTGGAGCGTCGTCTAATATTCCCGGTTCAAATTTCATTTTTTTAATGGCTTCAATGCTTGATTGACGGGTTCCAAAACCAAGATCTGCCAATATCACAATTTTTTTAGGACAACCATCTACATCCACTAAAACTCTTGCTTTTACTTTTCCAATAACCTGATTTTTTTTCATTTCATCTGTATACTCAGGTTTTGCCGCAACTTTAATTTTGGGCATTTTGGAAATTCGCGTTACCGATACGACCTTGCCCTTAATATCTTCTTCAGAAGCCTTCAATGTATCTGGGGGAACATCCAGAGAATTACCTAATTTTCCCACCAGGGCATCACTACCGCCTTCACCATTTCCAAGACCTTTGGAATACAGTTTGCGAACGCCATAAACTTTTCGAGGTTTTTTTTCCGCGACCTTTTGGGGCTCCTTGGCGGCTTCTTCTAAGGCCGGTTTTTCAATGGGCTTAACAGGTTTAGGTTTTGGTTTTTCTTTTTTTGGTTCTGGCGCTTTAGCTTTTGGCTCTTCTTTTACGAAAAAGCTTACATCCATTTTCTTAAGGAATAAAGCCTGTTCCAATTTCGACGTATCTACCTGGGAAAGAAACAAACCCATTCCGGTAAAAACTCCCAGAGAGGCCAAGGTCAACACCCGATAAAGACTTCCACCTCTGGAGGTTTTATTTTTCCCAAGGGAGTATTCTTCCAGGTAAAAAGATTTCCTATCTGTTTTTTCTATTTTCATGGTTATGCCCTTTGCACTACTAATAGTGAAAAATCTTTGAGACGGGCCCTTCCCGCCGTATACATCACTTTTTTAAGAATTTTGAAGTCAGTGCTTTTATCACATTGAATCAAAATTTTCCCGCTTCTTTTCATTTCGGGAATTTTTTCCAAACTTTTTTCCAGCTCATTAAATACTGGCATTAACATCATGGAATCCTGATCTGCCACTTCTGACTTGGACATTATCTGGATACCCCCTACCCTCACACCCTCGGTAGTTATTTCCAGGTTTAAAACCTCTTCGGGAGATTCTTTGCTCATGGATTCAGCGAGGCTCAAATCTTTAGGAACGGATATCAATGCCCCATCAGTGGAAAAGCTTTTTAAAAGGAATACCAAAAGGATAGTCATAACATCAATCAAAGAGGTCAGTTGGGGTTTAATAACAGCCCCATCGTATTTCCGGTTTCCGCCTAAAATGGATTTTTGGCTGTTGATTTTTTTCATGAGGACACTCTCCCATTTTCTTTGGTCACTGTTGTTTTGCCGGGGCCTTCTGCAAGGGCCACTTTTTCAAAGCCTGTTTTTTTACAGCTGTCCATAACTTCAACAACGGACTCAAATTGAATGCCGTCATTTACCGCAACCACCACTTCATTTTGCTTAGCCAATTGGGGGCGAACTTCGGCCAGCGCTTTTTCCAAATCCTTTAAATATTTGTCTTCCTGCTCTCGTGAAATAGTGCTCAGCAGAGAATCTCCCAAAGTCAATTCAAATTGTTTTTCCATAAGAACTACTGTGAGTTTTAAATCCTTCCTGGAGGGGCCCCCTCCATCTACCCCGGCGTTGGGAGGCAGGGAAAATTCCAACACAGAGTAGTGGGTAAATACGGCCATGCTAACCAGAAAGGGAATGAGGATTACAAACATGTTCATTACTGGGGTCACATCCAAATCTACAGGTTCCGCATGTTGGCTTGGTTTTTTGGCATTTGCGAATAGGCTTTTCATGATCTGCTCTTTTCCATGTAGTTGAGAAGTTTTACAGTCGCTTCATCAGTGTCTTCAGAAAGGCCTGATTGAATGTTATTTAAGCTGGTGAAAGCTATCATGCAGGGAATGGCGACCAATAGCCCCATTGCTGTGGTATTCATAGCTTGAGCAATACCATTGGCCAAGGCTGTGGCTTTTTCCGCGCCCTCTGCCAACTGCAGGGATTGGAAAGAAAGTTGCAGTCCGAAAATGGTTCCTAATAATCCTGTTAGTGTGGCGATGTTTGCAAACATGCCCAGGTTACTTAAACGTGTTCCGTAGCGGGGAATTTCTTTTATGGCAGCTTCTTCCACACCTTGTTGTATATCTTCGTAAGGAAGTCCTTTTTCGTAACGTTGCAAAGCTACCTTTAATATGCGATGTAAAGGGGAACGACCCTTGGCTACCGTTTTAATGGCTTCATCTGTTTTTTCCTCGGATAGAGAAGCCACTATTTTCCCAATCAATTGCCGCGAGTTACCCCGGCATACGGCAAAGTAAAATAGCGCCCGCTCAAGGATAACCGATAGGGCAAGTGCGCCCAAGGCCAGAATGACCCACATAAAGGCCCCGCCCTCATTAAAAAATTTTGCGGCTGTCTCAATCATTGTTTTTCTCCTGTTTTAAGTGATTTATTGTTTAAACACGCCAATGCGCTGAAAGTGTTACTTTTTTAATTTCCTTGATTTTTTTGCGAAATTCGTCCTTTGAAAAGGGTTTGGACAGCCAATAAATGCTTTTGCCCTCCCAATTTTTTACCTCATTTCCCATTATGGGAAACCCAGCAAGAATCAGCACGGGCAAATGTGGATGCCTTTCCCCCAAAACATTAAGAATCGAAACCCAATCCAAATTGAGCTGCGGTATTCCCAAAATAAGCAGGTCTAACTGGCTAGTCGCTTTTCCACCCCTTAGCATGGAAACATCTACCCATTGAGGATGGCATCCAAAGCTGCGTAGCAATAGCTCCAGAGAATGGCCTAGATGGACGTCTTCTTCATAGATGCCCACTATGCTTTTGCAAAAACTTAAGGATGTTATTGATGTGTTCATGCCTGCTATTAATGCAAGGCCAATGCCAGTTTTTAAAAGGACAAATGTCAACCTCGTAACTTATTTATTGACAGTGTTTTACGAGAATGAAGGCGATTTTAGCGACCAATTGATACCCCTGTGAAAAAATTCACAGGCTGGGTGGGAACTTAGTGTATGCCCCTGATTTATATGAGCTTAGCAGCTGAGCCAATTTTCCCTGTGTGAAAAAATTCACAGGGACATTATTGTGTTTTTTTATAATTCAACACGGCCCAGCCATTAAAAAACAAAGCAAAGCCCAGCATTACCAAATAGTGGACTTTAATTTGCACAAAACTGCTGCCTTTTAAAACTACCATTCGCATGACCTCAATAAAGTAAGTCACCGGGTTTAAGTGGGCAATAATTCTCGCCCACTGAGGCATGCTGTCAATGGATGTAAAAAGACCGCTCATGAGAATAAAAATCATCATTGCAAAAAAGGCAAGGGACATGGCTTGTTGCTGTGTTTCCGAATAGGTAGATATAAGCAGCCCAACCCCTAATACGGCCACCAAGTAAATAGCTAAATAACTATATAGAAGAACTAAACTCCCCTGTGGAATAATGCCATATATGACTCGCGCCACCACAAAAAGCCCAATAGAATAAACAACCATGCCAATAACCCAAAAGGGAATTAATTTGCCTAAAATAAAATGAATTTTTTTTATGGGCGTTACGTTTATTTGTTCAATGGTGCCCATTTCTTTTTCTTTAACAATGTTAAGGGAACATAAATAAACACCCACCATAGTGACCAGCGTAACTAAAATTCCCGGCACCATAAAAAACTGATAATTCAAAAAAGGGTTAAAACGGTTGGTGGAGGTGATTTCC
Source organism: Fibrobacteria bacterium (assembly GCA_050294405.1). GTDB lineage: Bacteria > Fibrobacterota > Fibrobacteria > UBA11236 > JADFYW01 > JBNKOC01. The sequence goes on from JBNKOC010000024.1 coordinate 111,538, forward strand.
ACCTGAGGGATTTGTTTTGAAACTAAGGAGGGCATTAATTCTTCCCTAATTTCGACATTAAACCGGGCTAATATATTGTTTAAATACACTCCCCCTAAGTTAGCCTTAACCCCATTTATGGCATTAACAGCGATAAATACTTTTTCCATTTTTTCTCGGTATAGATTGGCTTCAAAACCCCTGGGAATTTCCAATATCAAGTCCGATTCGTCCCTTTCAATTCCCTCAAAAGCAACATTATAAGATTCTCCGTAATCCGATAATCTAAAATATCCAGAGGAGGAAATTTTATTAACCAGCCTCTGGGAATAGGCGGAATGGTCGTGATCCACAATAGCTATATTAATATTTTTCACTTCGTAATCCGCGGCCAAGGGCATTATGATTAACTGAACCACAGGCATAACAAATATCATAGGCAACAAGGCCTTGTTCCTGAAAATTTGCCGGAACTCTTTTTGCAGTAAAAAAATAAGGGTACTCATGATAACCGTATTTTAAATTTTTTAAAACTCAGAAGTAACAAAAACAAAGTCATCCCCAGCAGAATTAATATTTCTTTCCAGATAGCGCTAATTCCCAAACCTTTTATCATTATGGACTTAACAATAATGTAATACCATTTTGAAGGCACAATGTTAGATACAATTTGCAGAAACTTCGGCATATTTTCCAGTGGAAACATAAAACCAGTTAAGAGCAATGTGGGTATTAACATTCCCATTAAAGAAACCAACATTGCTGTTTGTTGAGAGCTGGTAATATTTGAAATCAAAAGGCCAAGTGAAAGACAAGTAATTATAAGCAGTCCGCTGGTGCAAAAAAGCAGAAACAAACTCCCGTTAATGGGCATATCCAAAAGAGTCACACTTAAAATGAGTATCACGCTTAAATTCAGGATGGACAGAAAAAAATAAGGAACGGCCTTAGCAATAATTACCATAAATGGGTTAAAGGGCGATACCAGCAACAACTCCATAGTTCCCGTTTCTTTTTCCCGCACAATGGATACGGAAGTCATCAAAACACAAACTAACATCAACACTAGAGCCATAACACCCGGAACAAAATTAGGAGCCCCTTTTAACTCGGGGTTATATAACATTCTAATTTCAGGGACAATGCTATAGGGAGGCATTCCATTGGGATTGGCTTGCATTTGCTGCTGTTGCAATATGTTTCGGACATAATTTACAAGCGTAGTTGCCGTATTGGGATCTGATGCATCGGCAATTAACTGTATTTGGGATCTTTTTCCGTGTAAATAATTAGTCTCGAAATTTCTTGGGAATACAATTCCCAATTTGGTTTTTCCATTTTTAAGAGCGGTTTCCAATTCACCTTCATTGGCCACAATTTTATCCAACTGAAAGGAAGGGCTTGCCTTGATTTTTTCAATTAATATTCTACTGGCTCCATCCATAGCGTAATCTAAAATGACCACTTTAGAATTTTTAATTTCATTGGTGAGGGCAAAGCCAAATAAAGTAATTTGAGCAATGGGCAATCCAAACAACATCAAAAAAGATTTGGGGTCCCTAAAAACATGATAAAATTCTTTGCGGACAAAGGCCATAAATTGCTTCATATCAGTCCGCCTTCCGCCTCGCTCTTTGGGCCAATTTAAAGAAAACCTGATCCATCGAGCCAACACCGTGAGTTTTTTTCAAATTAGCAGGCGTATCCAATGCCACTAAATTGCCATCCACCATCATGGATATTCGATGGCAATACTCGGCCTCATCCATGTAATGGGTGGTAACAAATACCGTAATTTTCCTGTCTGCAGCTTCGTATATCATATCCCAAAACTGCCTTCGCGTCACAGGGTCTACCCCACCTGTGGGCTCATCCAAAAATACAATTTTGGGATTGTGCATAATGGCCACAGAAAAAGCCAGTTTCTGTTTCCAGCCTAAAGGCAGTGAGCCTACCAGGCGCCCTGCTTCGGATTGCAATCCCAAATTTGATAATAGTTCCTGGCTTTTCTTTTTAATTTGGGAAAAGCCCAGGCCATATATACCACCGAAAAAACGGATATTTTCATAAACTGTCAGGTCTTCGTATAAAGAAAATTTTTGACTCATATATCCGATATGTTTTTTGATTTTTTCTGTTTGTTTATATATGTCGAATCCGGCAATGTTCGCCTCTCCTGAAGAAGGGGTGGAAAGCCCACATAACATCCTCATAGCTGTGGTTTTTCCAGCTCCATTGGCTCCAAGGAATCCAAAAATTTCTCCGGCTTTTACCTCAAAGCTAATGGCATTGGCAGCCACAAAATCGCCGAACCTTTTGGTGAGTTTATTTGCTTTAATAACTATGTTATCCATTTGGCTCATCCATCAATTGAATAAAGCAATCCTCAATACTTGGCTCAATAAGCTTTATTTCCAGGTTTTGGTGTCCCTTGGATGCTAAATATTCAATTGTTTTATTTTCCAGAGTGCTATTATCCTCAGCAAATACCAAATGGTGATAATCCCCAAAGGGCTGACAGCTTTTAATAAAATCCAAGGTCCGTAAGTCTTTTAACACGGGGCCCATATTATCAGCCTTTAAGGCCCATAAGGGACTTGCAAAATTTTCAATGATTCCCGTTGGGCTATCCACCGATAGTATTTTCCCATTTTGGATAAGGGCAATACGTTCACACAAGGTGGCCTCGTCCATATATGGGGTCGAAACAAAAATGGTAATTCCCTGTCTCTTTAAATCTCCTAGCATTTTCCAAAATTCTTTACGGGATACTGCATCTACTCCTGTGGTGGGTTCGTCCAGGAATAAGACGCTTGGCCGGTGAATAAGGGCGCAACAAAGGGCTAACTTTTGTTTCATACCCCCGGATAATTTTCCCGCCCTCCGGTTTTTAAAAGGCTCAATTTGAATGTATATATCATTGATTAAGTCCCTATTTTCCGTAATAGTAGTTCCAAAAACAGTGGCAAAAAAATTTAAGTTTTCCTCTACGGATAAATCGGGATATAAAGAAAATTTTCCGGGCATATAACCCACAGTCTTGCGAATTTTTTTATAGTCCTTGACAATATCATAACCTGTGACACTTGCCTTTCCCGAATCCGGCAACAAGAGGGTTGTTAACATTCGAAATAAACTTGTTTTTCCGGCGCCATCAGGTCCAATCAGACCGAATAATTCACCTTTTTCCACAAGAAGATTTATCCCATCCACCGCAGGGCTTTCGCTGCCCGGATAGCTTTTTCTAATGTTTTCTATTGCAATATCTGCCATTAGAATTTCACTTCACCATACATGCCCAGCTTAAACTGCCCCTGGTTTGGAACTTTTATTTTGGTGGCGTAGACCAGATTGGCCCGTTCATTTTTAGTTTGGATAGTTTTTGGAGTAAACTCCGCCTGTTCACTTATCCACATAAGTTTCCCCTTGTTTTCTGAAAATCCCCCTGATCCATCATCGGCATATACGTTAACCTCTTGTCCTAATTTAATTTTAGGCAATTGATCATTGCTAACATAGGCTCTTAGTATCAGCGCCGACACATTGGCAATTTTAAACAATGGCATTCCTGGAGCTGCCATTTCATGCTGGCGCACAAAGTTGGTTAAAATAGTTCCATCTATGGGTGCTTTAATGATGCTTCGTTCAATTTGATCTTGAATTTGCGCAATTTGAAATTCCAATGGGGCCGATTCTTTTTCAATTCCTTCCGAACTGATATCTAAGGAAGATTTCATTGCTGTAATTTGTTTTTGTAAAACAGAAATAGAACTATTGATATCGTCCAATTGCTTTTGCCCGGCCACTTTAGCTTCAACCAGGTTTTCAATGCGTTTTTTATCTTTTTTTGCTGTGCTCAGTTGTTCCCTAAGGGAAGCTAATTGCACTTTTTTATCAGGCTTTCGGCTGAGCACGGCCTCAATCTGAGCCTCTAACTGCTTCTTTTTTAAGTGAAGTGGCAGCGTATCAATTATGCCAATCACATTGCCTTTTTTTACTAATGCTCCTTCTTCTAAATTCCATGTTTTTAGTACCCCAGCTGTTTGGGCCGATATAATAGTTTCCTCAGCTTCAAATGCGCCGGAAGCATCAAATTGCAGGCTGGAATCTTCACAAGCAAATAAAAATAAGCCTATTAATGGAATTAGTTTTAAACAATGTTTGGGAAAGTTATTCACTGGCCCCTCCTGTGGTAATCTGATATTGAAATTGAGCTGCAAGCAATTGAATATCGTGTATTATTTTTGCTTGCCTGGCCTTATCTTCATCATTAACAAAACGGATGTAATCATTGGCCGATAGCACTCCGTTTTTCAGTTGTAATTGAGCTCTGTTTTTAATGGTTTTTCGAAGTTCAATTATTTCCAGGTCTTTACTTAGCAGGTTTTGAAATTTTTGAATTTCACTATTTTGTTGCCTGGTCTGAAACTCAATATTGTAATCAAAGATTTGGCGCTGTACTTCTAAAGATTTTTGGCTTAACTCCAAAAGTCTTTTGTTACTGCCCGAAGTGTAAAATGGCTGCAGATTCCAGCTTAATTTTGCTCCGACCACATAATAAATGTCAAAATCATCATTTAACATATTTAGGCCAGGACGCCCATACCCCCCTTGCAAGAAGATTCCGGCTTGCGGAATTAGTTTTGCATTTATAAGGTCTTTCTTGGATTCAATCAGCTCATGCTTAACGTCAAACATTTGCTGTTCAGGTCTTTGGGCTGTCTTACTTGAATTGGGAGCTTCAGGAGCTTTCAATTCAACCATTGAATCTAAACTTTTTCCAATAAGTTGGGAAAGCATATCTACATAACCTTCCCTAAGGGTTTTCCACTCAATAATTTTTTGCTCCACATTTAATAATTCAGCCTGAATCATATCTAAATCATTTTCAGAAGCCATTCCGTTATTAAGAGATACTTCGATGTTTTGCACACCAACTTTTAAATCTTTGGTGAGGTAATCGCTTTGGGCAATTTGAGCTGTTATTGTCAGTATCCCAAAGTATATTCCATTCACTCTTTCTTTAAGTTTATAAAACTCTATTTCGGACTCTTTTTTGTTTAGCTCAGCCTCTAGTCGGGTTTCCTTTTTTGACTTGTTAATGTGATAAAAGTTGGTTAAAGGCTGATACAATTCCCCATAAATTTTGTATTGATCTTTACTTATAGGTTCTACAGAAAACATAGGGGAAGAAATAGGCAAGGAAGTGACATCTGATAGATAATTCGCCTGTGCATTTAAGTTAATTTGAGGTAAATATCCCTTTGTAGCATTTCCGAGAGTATAATCCCTCGATTTTTCAATAATGTCCATTTGCTTGATTAGCGGAAAGTTTTCCCGCGCCAGAGCTTGGCATTCACTTAAGCTGATACTCGTACTTCCAAAGGAAAGCAATGGGAATAATATCAACAAAGACCAAAAAATATTTGTCATGATTTCTTCCTTCTTTTGATTTGGGTCGAAGGTTTTAAAGCTGCAAACATCCACTGAGGTATTATTTTTTTACGCTCTTCCATAAGTTCGGAATAGGCCTTATCAGATAGGTTTCCAATTGCTTGAAACAATGTGGAACCAGCAAAAGGAAAAATGGTCATTCCGATGAGGTTCATCATCAGTTGAAGCGGATGTATGGAGATTATTTCTCCTTTTTTTACGGACTCTTGAATTTGCTTTAAAAATAAAGAATTGGTATAAACTTTTTTAAACCCAATATTATTGGCAAAATTTTGTGGATTGCTCCTGAGCTCGGACAAAATAAATAAGGGTATATCACTATTTTTTTGCAAAAAATTAATGTAATTCACCACCAGGTTTTCAATTTTTTCAAAAAGCGAAGTTTCTGGCTGATTTAAAACCCCTTCCAGAGTGCCTAACATTCCCTTCAAAGATTCCATCATAATTATATCGAACAACTTTTTTTTGCTCCGGAAGTAATAGTTTAAAAGAGCCAAATTAATGCCGGCAGCAGAGGCTATGTCCCTGGTTCGTGTGGCTGAAAAGCCTTTTTTTTGAAAAACCTCCCTGGCAGCATTGATTATTTGTTGTTCGGTACTAAGGACTTTTGAAGTTTCTGCGCTATCGCTGGTGCGGGATTTTGCCATAATAGAGTTTATTTCCAGGTTTTTGCTATTTTTTTGATTTAATCAATTAATTTAATCATTTGATTAAAATATAACACAAAAAAAAACCATTGTCAAATGGGCTTTTTAATATTCAACTATTTTATTCAAAAGGCAAAAAAAGCGTAAATTAAATAACAAATACTTTAACCAATTCGTTTTTTCCGTAACTAATTACAAGTAAATGATAAACCCCGGAGCTAAAATTTTTCATGGAAATGCGGCCACTTCTTAGCTTTTGAGCACTAAGTAAACCGCCACCCAAAGAATAAATATGCGCCTCACCATTTAACCCCGCCTGATTAAGCACAGCAAAGTCATTTATAAATCTGGCACTCAGATTTATTGAACGATTGCTAATTCTGAGACTTTCAATTTCTGTGGAAGAATCCTCCAAGCTATATTGCTTAAAAAAGTTCCAGGCTTCAACGCTTGTGTTAATGGCCGATTGGGTATTCATGGGCCATTCGTAGCCACCACCCTCCATGGCATCCTGAATTTGCGTTACACCATCCCTACAGTCTGTGTACATGGTCCTTGTAACTCTGGAGTTAGGCTTGTCAGATGGGTAGGGATCTCCTGGGCACTCCCCGTTCAAAGCCGCAATTAGTATTATTAATTTTTCCTGAAACTGCGGCAACCGCGGCAAATGTATCTGAATATCGACAGCCGATATTAAAAGTCATAAAGCCGCCCATACTAAACCCTGCAGCATATACTCTGTTTCTGTCCACATTGTGGCTTTCCACCAATACATCAATCACTTCCATTAAAAAATTGTAATCCGTTTCCCCGGCTAAATCCCATGCCCTATCTATGGCGTCCGGATACACCACAATGAACTTTTCATCATCGGCGACATCATTAAAGCGGGTATAACCTACTTTCTGTTCCGCAGTCATGTTATAACCATGAATCATAAAAACAAGCGGAGGGTTTTCACCCACAGCGTCAGGAACATGAAGAATATAATGCCGTTCTACACCTTCAATATTAATACTTTGGTCTTGAGAAACAGCCAAACCGGCTGCTATCAGACACAATGCAATTGCCGTTTCTATTAGTTTCATGATATCCTTTCCACTCCGTCAGTTAGTAATTCCGGACAACCCTTTAGCTTTCTAAACTAAGGTCTGGCCGCAAAAACCGCCAGATAAAAAACCAAAACTTATCTATACCCTAATTTTTTGAAGACTCCAAAAAGTCCATATCTATTAATCCTGCGCGCTGTACAGGGAATCTTTGTACCTGTTTTCCATTAAGATTATAAATTGCAGCATCCAGCTTTTTATCTTCCTGCAGGAAATTCGAATTTAGGCTTTTTTTTTTAGTTTTGCTTTCTAATATTGAGGTTACCATGCCATCAAAATGCAGAGCATCTAAATAAACACCATAGGGACTATTGCTCTTCCAATTATTGCAGCGCTCAATGGCGGTTCCCTCCCCCCACTCATTAAAGGTTGTGATAAGCTGCCAGGGCTCGCCGGAAGTCACCATTTCCGCCACATTCTGAGTCCAGCGCAGTGGGTCTCTTTCCAGTAGAGGCTCTGCCTGGTCCGCCTTCCAAAACCCAGGTGCAATAACATAAGAATAGCCTGAATGCTGTTGAGCCGGGCTATCCGGGCCATATTGATGCCAGGTATCTGGTTGGAAAGTGCAATTCTCATAACCTTCAATAATTTTCAAGCTCACATACCATTCCCCATTGGCTGCCTCTGTCCATCTATTAGCCACTTCGCAACTGTTATCATCGGCGTTGTAAACAAAAATTACTGGCTTATTATTAACATGGGCATAAACCTGATGAATAACATATTTCTCACGAATATATTTCAAATCCGTTTGTATTTCTTCCAAACTCGGATTACCAAACCCTTCTTTTTCATAATACATGGCCCATTTTAAACCTGTGGCCGCTTCCTCAGTTTGATTTAAAATTATAGTTAATCGATTCGACTCCGAATGCTCATTAATGCCCCACCAGGAAGCAATTCCCAAGTTTATTTTGGCATACTCCATATCCTGAATATGTTGTTGAACAACCCTTAAATCTTCGCTGTAATAATTGCCTAGATCCGGTTCATAAAAAACAGGAGAGTTGTTTACTCTCCATGTTTCCGGATACCAGGGATAATAAAAGGCTCCACGAACCGGAAAGCTAAGGGAGTTTCCGGAAGATTGGGCCAAAACCACCCTATTTCCCAATCCCAAAATAGGGCAAGAACCTATCAAAAGAAGTTTCCAACTCAATCTAATAAAGTATTTTGTGAGCCAAATTTTTGCAGCGGCAGTATGTGATTTCATTTGAATTGATATTTGGTTTCTAACTATAAAATAAGAAATTAAAGTAATTTTTTCTTTGTATAAATTACCATTAAAATATTACGCATTCACAGACAATATAAGCCGAGAATATACAATTCCCAACCGGTTGCCTTAAATATCAACCTCTAAAAAGCCAAATGCTATTAAGCCATCCAATGATATTATTTTTCCAAAACAAGTAAGCCGTTTGAAATCTTTTTCTTCAGTTATTAAAATTATTTTCAAAGCTCCTAAGTAGCTTTAAATCCGGGACAACATATCAGGGGATAGCCCATTTTAATAGTGAGGAATGTTAATCCGGTCGCCCTTAAATAATATCAGTAAGGGAGAACTAATGTTAAAGCTCATTTTTTGTTTTATTTTTGGAATAGTCGGTTTCCCCATGGCTCAGGATTGGATTCCCGAACAGGGAGCCTATTACCGCATAGTGTTTTTGCACAGTGGAAAATGCATCCGCCCCATAAATGCCTCTTTGGGAAATACAGAAGCAGAACAATGGGAAGTGAATCCAGCAGACGACACCCAGCTTTGGCGTTTTGAACATGTTAATGGAGACTACTATGTAGGGGTAAACAAGGCCAGTGGAAAAGCTTTTGATATTTTTGACGCCAGCCCAAATGATATTGTCGGTGTTTGGACTCAGCACAACGGTTTAAACCAGCAGATTAGATTTTCAGCCAATGGCGCACCCAGCGGCTATTACTTTATGTTTGATAATCGGGAAAATAAGACTCTTGATGTTACTGGAGCCAGTCAGGCTAATGGAGCCAGAATAATATCCTATCCTCAAAAAAGCTATGGAATTGAAAATCAAGTGGTTCGCTTTGTTAAAGAAGAAAATAATAATGTGACACCCGTTCCTGGTGGCATATATTCTGTAAAATATGTCCACAGTCAAAAATGTTTAGCCGTTGAAAATGCCAGCACCGCAAATGCCGCTAACGTTGAACAACAAACTTGCAGCGGTGGCTTGGAGCAAAAATTAAAACTCATAGAAGAAAATGGCTATTATGGTTTGGAATTTCAGCATAGCAATCAGATGTTGGATATAGAAGGATTCAGTTATGCAAACGGGGCCAATGCCCTCCAATGGCCGTTAAAAACCTCTGGCGATAGAAGCAATCAACTTTTTCAATTAATTGATTATGGGGATGGCACTTATAGCTTTGTTTACATGCACAGTGGCCAATGTGTGGACATTGCAGCAGTAAGCGCAGCAGATGGCGCCAATGTATTGCAATGGCCATGTAAACCCTACCCTGATAATACAAACCAAAGGTTCATTTTTGTTTTAGATGAAAATACAATGGTGGACGCCCGCGATGGACAGAGCTATAAAACCGCTATCATCGGCAACCAAACCTGGATGGCCGAAAATTTAAATTTTGATCCCGGATATGGAAGCGGACATTGGTGCTACGACAACGACCCTGCTAATTGCGATAATTATGGACGTCTGTATCAGTGGGGAGCGGCAATGGACTTGAACCCCGTCTATAGCGATGAAACCGAATGGTTTGGTTCTGATGTGGAACATCAGGGAGTATGTCCTGATGGCTGGCATATTCCGAGTGATGACGATTGGAAGAGCTTCGAGTTGGCTCTTGGTATGAGCCAAGCCGATGTGGATGCCACTGGCTTTAGAGGCACCAACCAGGGCAGCCAGTTAAAGGCCAGCTCGTTTAATGGAACAGACAATTATGGATTTGAGGCTTTGGGCCATGGATACTACCAAGGCTTTTACCAATACTTTTCAGCCATCGGTAGCACTTCGCCTTTTTGGACTTCTTCCAAAAGCAATATCAATGGAAACTCCAACTGGAGCGCCTGGTCCCGGGTTCTCAATTTAACAAGCAATCAAATTGTACGCAGCCATCAAAATAAAGATTTTGGGTATGCAGTGCGTTGTCTAAAACTAAGCTCTCAACCCACTTCTCATTTTACAGATTCCAGAGATAGCCAAATCTATAAAAAAGTTAGCATTGGAAATCAAACATGGATGGCGGAAAATCTGAATTACAACCCCTCTACAGGAACATCACGTTGTCCCAATGACGACCCCGCTAATTGCGATATTTATGGTCGCATTTATTCCTGGGCAGATGTTATGGGGGTTTCTGGAACTTACAACAATTCTCTTTGGGGAGGCTCAGATGCTAACCACCAGGGAATATGCCCTCCAGGCTGGCGGGTACCCTCGGAATATGATTGGCAGCAATTAGAATCAGCTGTGGGCGGATGGTTTTACGGGGGGCAAAAACTTAAAAAATACAGTCCCCTTTGGTTAACAGATCCCAACTTGCAGGTATCCAATTATCCCACAGATGACTATGGATTTGCAGCCCTTCCCGATTACAATTCAAACTTTGGTTTTTACTGGTTCGCCACTGAAAATTCAGCCACAACCGCTCAAGTCACCTATTTGTACGATATCATCAATGAAATCAGATACACTAGTTTTGGTAAAAATAATGAAAAGGCATTGCGATGTATTGAAAATTAAAATGGAAGCAGCTAATTACATTGAGAGAGGGCCTTTGGCCCTCTTTTTTTATATCAAAATATTTATTTGGTCAGATATACTTTATGGCTTTGAACGTTATTACCCGCTTTAAATACAGCTAAATACAAACCAGCTTTAGCAGAAATTTCACTTCGATTTAAAGTGTAATTTCCAGCTTGCTGTTCTTCTGAAATAACATTTGCAGCAAGGCTTCCGTTTAAATTATAAAGTTTGAAGGAAACAAACTCAGGCTTTGGAAGATGGTAGCTTATATTTCCATTAGCCGAAACATCCAATTGAAAACTAACCGGCAAATTTATCTTAACATCTACGGCAGTTCCAGGAAAAGCAACTTCAGGAGCATTCCATAATTTTTCCAATAAGGTCATTTTCCTTTGATCCACGCCACTCCAGCTTCCCCAACCCTCTTTGTTGGAAACCGGGTCATAGGAAGAGCTATAAAGCCCATAAGTATCCGCAGATTCAGGATTAATGGACCAATAAAAAGAGTCATAAATTCCTTCACGCATCATATAATCCACAAAGGCATTTTGCCATTGTTGATCAGTCGTTTTGTCTGTGAGGTAGCTGAACCTGGTTTGGTGACGGAGTTCGGATTTATTGGGCCAATCCATATTTCCACCCCACTCGCCAATAGCAATAGCATAGCCCTTAGCCCGCAAATACCCAAAATGCTCATGCCAGCCCCTGTCTAAAATGCCTTGGTTAATAACGATGTTACATTTAGTATCCCCAAAGGCCTCTCCATCCAAACCTGCGCATTCAGGTTGAGCGGTAAGATCCGCAAACATCTGTTGAACAAACACAGAAGGTCCATAGGTATGAGGAGAATAAACAAGTTTGCTTTTAGGCATTGAGGGAGGCACCCAACCCGCCTCGTGTAAGTTTTCGCCCCAGTTAGGGTTTAGACTTAAATCACCATGAGGACTGGGTATTGTGGTTTCGGGAGTGCCGTCTTGAGAACCACTGGAACTGCCTATACCCTGCGCAAATATAAGAATGTTAGGGTTCACGGCACTTATGGCTGCATAGGCTTGGTCGATTAAAGAACGCCATTCTGCCCAACTATAATCCCAGGGTTCATTAAAAATGTCAATGCCCATAATATTGTCAACCCCGATCTCTGTTCCAAGAGTGGCCAGTTTTTGTAAATCCGCCAACCATTTCGTAACATCATAGGCCTGCACCGTGCTAACCGTACTGGGGTTTCCGGTTGCGGAACAAGAATACTCTTCACGGGTAAAATTATATTGTTCTCGATTTCCGTCTACATATGGAGGACGCGCATCCAGGCGACCAGCTCTCCAGCCAATATAATTAGAGCAAGAATGCATATCTAACATAACATATAATCCGGCATCTGAAAGAGCTTTAATTGTTTGTTTTAAAGCTGTAAAGGCGCCTTCTATTCTTACTGATTCGGCATTTTTTAAATTGGGACTTTTGCCTTGGGGATTATTATCATCCAAAGTTTGAGGAGCCACTGGCAATCTTATACTATTGAAACCCAAATTCTTAATTTCCACAGCATCATCTTCCAAAGTTCTGCCACTTTCATTCCAAAACATATTTCCGATATACATTTCCATGGGAGCGCCATTGGGATTTGTGGCGTCATCAGGTGATTCGTGACGGCCTTCCAGTCCGAACCAGGAGCCACCTTTTATCCGAAAAATCTGCCCATTTAATGTGATATTGCCTTTGTCATCTACAGCCCATACATTTTGGGCTTGTACTGCGGAGCAAAAGGCGACTGATAAAATTATTGCAAAAGATATTGCACTGTTCCTTATGGATATCATAAGAAATCCCCCCGGTTTAATTTATAACAGCTCTGCTGAAAGACTTCCCTATTCCCTCAGTTTGGTATCCAGAGCCTTAATTTTATTATATAGCCTATTTGAAAATAAACATAAGAAAAAACGTTTTTTTCGAAGTTTTTCAGCTAGTTTCCCGCAATATATATTGACGAATTTGATGTTTTTAAGGCTTATGTAATAAAAAAGATGGGAATCTACCAAGTACCCCAAAATCCACAAAGCCTTTGGTTCCTCTATTTATAAGCTGTCAGAGGCCGATGTAGTTTACTTATTTTAAACAATACATCCTATTATTAATAGGTATTTAATTTCGTTAAACAAATAAGCGCAAACATTGGAATAGCCGTAGGTAGGAATGCATCTATTTTGGTATTAAATCAATTACATATATGATTCTTTTATACCAAATTAAGGGCCGCAGCTTGTAAAAACTTCCGAATTATAAAATAGTTGCCATACGCCATTCTCGAGATTTAACAAGAACAACCCCCTGTCATTTCCGACTTCCCCAAATACAATAGTTGTACTACTCGCAGATTTATAAATACTAAGAGGCAAAAAACCAGGACGGCTATCAGAGGGAGATTGTTTAAAAACCAATTTGCCCTTATAAAACAAATAGCCTACGCCATATTTAGGCGTATAAAGCATTAGTTGCAGGAAATCACCATATCGTTCAAATTTGAATTGAGGATGTTTCGTGCTGAATTCCTTCACAAAGCCTTTTGCTCTATCAAAATCAGAGTTATCTGATATTAAAATAAGGTTTCCTTCCTGCCTCCAATAACTTTGAACCTTTTTTTCACCAAAATTCTTATTATAATCTGACTCCCTAATCCATTGGATTGGCTCTATCCAATTTAAAACATTGGGTGGCATTATTGGCTCAAAGGATTTTACGTTTTCAAACTGTTTAACATCCTGACTGTCCAGAACCATTGTTCCAAAATCTTTAAGAGGTCTTTCCAGATTATATACAGCAATATAAACGCACTCCCTGGAACATGGTAGAAATGGAGCCCATAAATCAGACTTTTTGCATTCCTTTTCTAGGTATTTAAGGTTTCCATGCGAATAATCCTTCGAATCAAAGAAAAGAGCTTTTTGTAGTTTTTCTAATTTTAACAAGCCATTTTCCAAATCATATAATCTTCTACTTTCCAGAATTAGTTTTACTTTTTTTTCTTTGGGACCTAGCGATGTATAGCTAAATACTTCCGGCACACTAGAGTCACTGAATTGATTTTTGGGGAGGTACATTCTTTTCCAATTGAATTTAAAATATTGTTTTCGTTTAAATTCAAGTGAATTCCCCAAAGTGTCAAAGGCCTGGATATACCTAAACTTGTTTTCGTTTTTATTTGGGTATAAATACAGGAAATTAGTAAACACACTGTCTGTTTCTATATAGGCACATTTGAGATCAATGGTTTGGCCATTTATGAGCAACTCTTTTTTGCCTTTACTCCACGGGCAAGCTTTTACGGTAATCGAGTCTATTGTTACGGCATCTTCAAGCTCAAAGTACAACTCATTCTTTGGCTCACAAAACCGCATCATTCTCTTTCCCAGAGTTATTTTTTCCAAAACTGTTTGCACTGTGGAAGTATCAATACATGTAAGTGCATCGCTCCATACATTCGAAAATTGAATACAAAGTAACACAACAATTTTACTTATAAAGATTTTCAACATGTTTTTTCCTAGGCTCAGGAGTTTGCTGAAATCACAAAAGATTAATTTCTTAAATAAATTAAGCATTATCCGCTTTTAAAGCCAGCCGCAAAATGACTATATTTAAAACCGATAGGTATTTGAACCCGGGGGGGACTTTATGTTACGAACTATTGCATCAGCTGCAGTATTAATCACCGCAACTACAATTTTTTCTCAAACCATAAATGTTTCGGGTAACATCAAAGACATCAACGGCAACGCCATATCCGGAGCTATTGTCCATTTAAAAACCGCGGACTTGAGTGACACAACTGGAAGTGATGGTAATTACCAGATTAATTTCATCCCTACTTCCCTAATCCCCCACCCTATTTCTCATGGGAAGATAAAAATGGAAAGCGGTATTCTGGAAGCTCAACTGGAAAAGCAGGCAAAAATCAAACTGGATATTCTGGATGTTAACGGAAACCTGGTTGGATCAGAGCACAACAATAATGCCACTCCAGGTTACCACCGCTGGGATTTGGACCGCAATTTTTCCGGCCAGCAACTTTTAATAGTACTGCTTTCCATCGACAACCAAGTATTCAGTTTTCGATATCTTCCTTTGGGAACCCTTGGCAAACTAAATACATCAAACAATAACCACCAAAACAATAAAGCTCTCAGCAAATCCAGTTTAGCCCCAGATACTTTAGAAATAAGCGCAGACGGTTATTTCTCCCGGTCCATCTCTCTTGCCAGCCAGGAAATGGAACAGGATGCTATAATGTACAAAGACAATGGCAAAACTCCTCCGGGGCCAAGTGAAGGTTGTGGACAAGGATTGGGAGATTTAACCAGCGATTACCGGAGCATTAACAGCAACAGCGATGACAGAGATTACTATTTAGATATACCTGAAAATTACAACCCAAATTACCCTCATCGACTCTTTTTTGCCATGCATTGGGGAGGCGGCAATTATACTCAAATGGTAGACGGTATTGTGGAATGGGGACAGGGAACTGGACCGGAATACGCGTTTTATGGGTTGAAACACCGCTCCCAATTGGCAGAAGAGCCTTCCATATTTATAGCGCCAAATGGCATTGATGGCCGTTGGACGGAAGCGGCGCACCCTTTGTTTGATAATTTACTGGCCTTCGCCAAGAAAAACCTTTGTATAGATACAACCCGCGTTTTTTCAACAGGTTTTAGCTTTGGCGGCATGATAACTTATTCCCTATCCACAAACCATCAAAAGGATTTACGGGCGGTGGTAGGACTTGCTCCAGCTAACTATGTGATTTATTTGCCAGAAAAAGTTGAAGAACCAATTGCTTACATGAGCGCCACAGGCATGGATGATACAACCTGCCCCTGGGATGCCGGAGACAATGAAAGGGGCGCGAAATTTGCGCTTTTAGAAAAGGCCACGGATAATGGCTGCGACATTCCTAATGATATTCCTACAACATTTTCGGGAAGCCGAACACATATGTGTTATGAATTTGAAGGATGTATGGAAGGTTATCCGGTTGTGGGTTGTACATTTGACGGAGGCCATATTGCCAATGTGGGCGATGGCGGGACAGGAAATGTAGGCGGCGATAGCTGGATCGTAAAAGAATCTTGGGATTTTTTCGCCCAATTTTAGCCAAAATTATTGGCAACATTTTTGCGTCAATTGGATGTGGATTGGATCCATATTTGCTTGTATTGACTTTCTCCAATAAAAATATATGCTAATAAGAAAGGAGGTTCATAATTATGAATTATTGGTCAGAACTCAAATCTAAGCTTACCAATGGAAATCCCGATTATTTTGCAAAAGCAAAAAAGCTTGGAGATTTGCTGGTATCTAAAGCTAAGGAAGGAAGTGAGTTTCTTGCCTCGAAGTCAAAAGAAGAAATAGAAATCCTGAAACTCAAATATTCCTTACATCAGAATCACTCAAAATTAACAGATGCTTTAGCAGATGTCGCTAGCCTTTCCCTCAACATGTATAAGAATAAAAAAGATTTTTACTCGGATGAGGATTTTAAAAAGAAGGTTGAATTGGCAGCTGATATCGAGATGCTTTGTAAGCAATTAGAGGATGAGCTTAAAAAGAAAAATGCCAAACCTCATTTTGAAAGGGAAACCGAAGAACCGGTTACACCTTATTAAGTTTGGCATTAGGAGCGTGGCCTAGTCATCTGCATCGATGCTACGGCAAAAATTTAGGTGACTCTGCTTTCGCTCCAAATTAATACATTTATTGTAGGGAATTATTCCGGTTTTAATCTATTAACTAATGTTTTAAAACTGGAAATCCCCACAATAGACAATCCAAGTAATATTCCATAAAATTCTAAAAGACCCAAATCATAACATTTTGTTTTTTGGCTTCCATATATTAATTAACATGTAAACCATTAACGAGACAAAAACTATGGATACCGGCCAAAAATCTTTGTGATAACTATCAAGCACATACAAACAAGCCTTTCTGTTATACAAAACCATATCTGTAAGTCCAAACCTTTGTTGCCGAAAATAGAGAAGGCTGAGGTTGGCCTAATGTATTTAAGGCTATGCCCATAACCTCTTCCGTTGAACCATACATAGGGGATGAGTCGACCATCCCCCCACCCTTTTCAAAAAAAGTTTTCAGGATTTCCGTACAGTTATCGATACCCTGCCAATCGCCAAACATTATTAGGCAATAAACATAAGGTGGCAGTCGCTGCTAAAGCTCCAGAACCAAAAAATTTAAGGGCGTTACGGCGAGTAACATGGTTTTCAAATGTTGCAAGGTAATTCATGGCATTATTATTTGATTACTTAAGTTTTACCAAATAATAAAATATAATCTTTGTAATATTAGCCCATTACAGAAAAATACCAGATATAAAATGCGCTCCAAAATACCAATATTATGAAAACCGGGTATTTTCCAATTCCAAATCGAGAAAAAAATTTAAGAGCATAGTGGGTTATAACTATGCTTAGACAAAAGCGAATCCATCTGGCAGGTATGCTAATTGCCATAAAGGAAAAGTATCCTATTCCGCTTCGATAGGCCTCCAAAGCGAAAATTTTGTAGGGCACGCCTTTGAGAGGCCCTAAAAAAATTGCAATAACTCCCATGTCCTTTAATCTATCGGAAACGGACGATACCATTTTGGGAGAGATTCCAGGTATCCAATCCATATTTACATAACTGTAAAGTTTAACTCCGGTCCAATAGGTAACACTTCCACCAATTAAAGCTCCAGCCAAGGCATAGAAACTTGCCACAAACCCATTTTTAAAATTTTTGCGGACTACAAAGCTAAGAAATACATCGGGAACTAAAAAGAAAAAAGTAGCCTCTGCCAGGCCCCAGAAAAAAGCAATTGCCCTTCCTACCAAATTTGGTTTCCCGCCTGCTCAGCTAATGTAGAAAAGGTCTCGTTAACAGATACCATAAAACTCTCCTTATCACCGGTCCATTTTAAATGCTCTCCAACAAATACATCACAAAAAAATGGAACTAATAAGGCTTCTCCTTTGGGCAAAGACTTACCCAGGCCGTAAAAATAGATGGGAACAACGGGCACTTCAGGCATTTGCTGTGAAACCCGGGCAATCCCTGTTTTTAATTGCTGAAACTTTTCAGGCTCCCCCCTGCTGCCCTCGGGAAAGAGGACTAATATATTTCCCTGCTTTAAGGACTCGTATACAGGTGCCAACAAGTCCTCATTTTCCTCTGTTTTTTTTCTTTTCAACGGTACAATTCCGATAATTTTTAAGGAAAACCATTTTATAAATGGATTTTTCAAGAAATAGTCCATGGCAGCAACTGGTTTCACAATAGAAAGCTGTTTAAGCATCATAGACATAACCACCATTGTATCTAGATGGCTGTTGTGATTAGCTATTATGATAGCTGGGCCTTTGGTTGGCATTCGCTCCCGGTTGCGTATGTTAAGCCCAATAATTATCCGGATTACAATGCGGATAAACAGCTGAAAGTAAATAAAACGAATGAGCCAATTCATTAGTAAAAGCTATAGTGGACGAAGTGAAAAAACAAAGGGGCCGTATAGGTTAGACTGTCTATTCTATCCATAATTCCACCATGGCCAGGTAAGATAGAGCCTGTATCTTTTTTATTTAAATCCCTCTTTAAGGCAGATATGGTAACATCGCCCAAAAAGCCGCAAACACTGATTATAAGCCCGGCGGCCACAGCCAGTAGGCCTTTGATTTCCGTTAATATAGGCCCAAATAAAAGGGCTAACAATATGGTGGTAGCCACTCCGCCTAAAAAGCCCTCCCAGGTTTTATTGGGGCTTACCTTTGGTATAATTTTATGTTTGCCAAAGCTTTTTCCCCATATATATTGGGAAACATCGTTTATTTGAGTTAATACCACTAAAAATAAAACATACCCAGCCCCTCCAACCACAAATCCCTCTTTAGCAGGCAGCGCCAAAAAATAAGAGACATGGCTTAAGCTAAATACCATAGTCATAAGCCCCCAATGGGTAATTCCCATGGCGCTTAAAAAACCTTTTGTTTCGCCAATAATTACCATTCGGGCGGGCAAAAGTAAAAACATATACACCGGAATAAATATGATAAACATATTATACCAGCCTATGTATATAAAATAATATTGGAATGGAATGGCTAAGTAAGCCCAAAATATTACCCGCCTATCGGCTCTGCGTGTTGGAACAATTGAAATAAATTCCTTGAAGGCCATAAAGCTCAAAAAGGCAAAAAAGAAAATGGATATGGTTCTCGAAATGGTCATAGCAACCGAAAACAAAATGACCATAAACCACCAGGATTTTATACGAGCTGAAAGTTCAGATATATCTTTTTGAGGGTTTAATACCTTCATTAAAGCCACAACAATGGAAGCCACAATTAAAAGGCCAAATATGCCAGCCAAAAATAATTTCAAGTTTAAAGGCACATGGCTTAAAAAATTCATTTAAGAGCCTCCAGGGCTTTTTTGCCTCTGTTCAAAATGGTTACAGCACTTAGAATGGCAATTAACATAAGACCTATATTAATCCAAATTGAAGCTGTGAGCCCAACACCCATTAGCAATGCAACTAACCCTAACCAAAAGGCCCTGTCACTTTTTCCCATGGGGCCATCGTAACGTCGCTCTGTTCCTATTTGCACAGCAATAACTCCGGTCATTTCGCCGATAATACCAAGTACAACAATTAATATCACCGCAATGGGATTAAGGCCCGGGATCAGAGCCAAAGGCAAATAAAGGGCTGCATCAGAAACCACATCGCCCAATTCATTTAAAATTGCGCCTAAGGCAGATTTCATATTATGTTCTCTGGCTAACATACCGTCTATGGCATTTAAGGCCATGCGGATAAACAATACAAGAGGTATTACGAGGAGCGGCCACTTTTGAGATGGAAACAAGGCAATAAGAGCACCTGCGACAATGGAAATTATCATTGCCAATACAGTAATTTGATTTGCTGTGACTCCGGCTTTAAAGAGGGATTGAACTACAGGCCGAAGTAAGTTTTGAAATTTAGGTTTAATATCGTATATGGAAGCCATAATTATTTTCTTTAGTCCCGATAAAATGGATGTTCAAATATTTAGCAATCCTTTTGGGTAAAGCAGGATAAAATCTTTATTCATGCTTTGATACAAAGCAATTCTCGATCCAAATAAATAATGGTGAATTTCGCTGAATTTTGACTGTTTTAAGCTTGGGTTGCATTTGGAATTGCGCAAAGCTTTGCGCGGAAAAAGGCATTAACTCCTTCTTCCGCCATCAGCAATCTTGCCTTGTGCAACTTCCCATTATTTCACGAAAGGCACAGAAGAAATTGTTACTCCAAAAAAGGTGCTAAATATTCGCCCGGAATAACAGTTCTCGAGAAGCCCGGTCCTTCCCACGCTACACTCAGGTTATCAGCTCCCAAGCCTTCTTTTTGCAACGCTTCGATGTAATAAGCTTTTCCTGCGTCCAAATAAATTTGTATGGATTGTTGAGAAGGGTATTTATCCCATTGCTGATACCCAGTCCAACTATTGACATAGGCTATTTCATTTGCGTTATTGGGTTCTTCATCTGGACTCAAAAACAATTTACCTTCATTATCAGAGGCAAGCCAAAAAGTGTAAAAACCGCTTGCTTCCGGGATAAGGTAACCCGATATCCTGGTGCCATAAGTATCCGCCCAATCTAAATATGAGTCAAGAATCACCGGATAGTCCGATTCATCGGGATTATCGTTTTGGTAACGGGAGTCGTTGTACAGATTCTGCAGGCCGTCTCCAGCTATGTTATACCAAACATCCCGTAAAACAGTTCCGGCAACGAGTGAAGGATTCAGTTCGACGGAGCTAAAAGCCGCCATGGCTAAAAGGGAATTGTTATGTGAAGTTACAGCCATTCCTGCCTGGACATCATCTCCCATATCGAAGTCGCTAGAACCGACCAAAGTCCACGGGCTACCATCCTTTGAGTAATAACCGATAATTTCATCTCCCAGCTTTTCCAATTTAACCCATACCGGAGCTTTGATTCCGGTTATTTGAAAAGATTCGCAAAGCCCTCCTGACACTGCGCGGTATTGAAAAAAGACTCCTCGATTGGGAGTGACACCCACCATTGCAAATTGGGATGCGGCTGAAGTATTTTTCCTAACCATAAGGGCAGCCTTGGCCCAGTTGTTGGTAAAGTCGATGGTGTCAACTCGGGCCGTTATGGAAAAACGACCTTCTTCCGAGCGAGAGACCAGATGAAATTGGTCTTCCTCATTCCAAATATCTTTACCTCCACCTGTAATAACAAAGTTATTTCCAGTTTGGGTAACTGTACCCTCATAAAGCGGATCCCCGATATTATACGACTGCCAGCCCCATTGTCTTTCTATTCTAAAATCGCTCACTTGAGTAGAGGTTAGAACGCCTGGATTATGGGAAGTCACGGCCAGACCGGAATAGGTTTCAGCAGGCATGTTTATATTTACAGTCCCCGCCACAGTCCAGTCCAGACCATTCAGAGAATAATAGCCTGTAAACTGGTTTCCTTTTCTTGCCAATTTAAGGGCAACCGGTGATCTAAACCCCGGAATCTTATTGTAATTTGTCTGACCGGAAGTGTATGATCGATACTGAAAGGAGACGCCATTTTCAGGAGTGACTGTCATCATTACATTTGCCGCATCCGCATCTTGTGAAGCACGAATCATGACTCCAGACTTGGCCCAAGGATCAGTATTTTCCAAAAAATTGACTTTCGCAGTTATACTAACATCTCCCTCCGTTTTTTCAGAGTAAAAATAAAATTGGTCCACACTTCCATAAATATCTGAACCTGCAGCTTGGATATTATAAGTATTCCCCGAATGTTCCAAATTGCCAGCCAAGGCGGGGCTACCGATGTCGCCTGAAAACCTATCCTCATTGAGAATTTGGAAAAAGCTTAAAGCTACGGGAATTTTAGCATCCAGATAATTAGAACCCGTGGAGCCTATTTGCCGAGTAGTAAGGTAATTTTTTCGATATACACCGCTTAAAATATCAGGGTTTGAATTAAAACGGATGGGAATAGTAATTGTTTCCCCAGGCTGAACAGTGGCATTTGTAAACGGAATTTGGAGCCATTCCCAACTGCTGGGAAAAATACCGATGGACATTTCCGAAGTCGATTCTGTTTCATCCTTATCAAAAGTTGTTAGATTTTGAGTGCCATCTGGACTCTGCAGTCCAGTGAAAAAGGGCTGCGCTTCCGCCAGATAATTATAATGAAAAAAGATATTTCCATTCTCATAAAGGACAATTTGGAAACTATAAACATTGGTTGAGCTATTATCTGTTACATTGTTGTATTGAATAATGACATGGTCCCCAAAATCTTGGAAAAATACATCGCCAAATGGCCATGATTTGAAGCTTGTCCAGTATCCAGCTATAATGCCAGGGTAACCGGGAAGTTGGGAGTTATCATAAAAATTGGTTTCAACAGGTCCCAGGACACTAATGACGCCGTTTGAGCTGATGTATATTTGGTCGTACTCTTCCCCGTAAAAGGGAAAATTAAATCCAAGGGTTTTAGTGACAGACACATTGTTGTTTTCGCTTAAGCTAGCAAGATTTTCTCCCGTGGTCTCAATACTATTCCATTGGTAGGGAGCGTAAAATCCTTCAAAGGAATACAGACTGAAATATTCTTTTGAATAGTTAATATCAAAAGAATATGGCTCTGTCATGTTATTAGTAATTTTCCAATCTAAGGTTTTATTGTTATTACCCAGTAGTACTTCATGTATATCCAAAGGGCTGTATTCAATAGCAGGTAAAGCTTCAATAGTTATATTTTCCACCGAATTATCAATTTGAACTACTTGAGGTATTGCCGTTAGTCCTTTTGCGCCATCGTCGTAAATTCCAAATTCATATTGACTATAGGGGAGCCTTAAATTCAGTACACCATTTGCATCGGTGTACTGATAATAAGATTTATTATTTCCCAAATTGGTATAGGTTACCGGTGCGAAATCCACAGGTTCCCCATTCAGAGTGACTTGAACATTTACCTCGCTGAATCTCGCAAAGTCCACATGAACGGTGTGAGACTCCTCAATGGGATCAAATACATAGAACTGATCATCCCGTTTGCCTAAACTTTGTCCATCGATAAAAAACTCTTCTACTTCGTATCCCGGATCCGGAGTGATGGTCACCCAAAAAAGTTCTCCAACATTAAGAGTGGTCACACCCTCGGGAGTGACACTTCCATTGGGACTGCTGGATGTGGTGACAGTGATTTTCTGTTCAAATTGGAACTGCTGGAAATGAGCAGCGGCCACCTGGCCAGCATCGTGGGAGGTTACGGCCAAGGCTAAATAGTTTTCCCGGGATAATGTTGTGTTTTCTCGTCCGACCTCAATCCAATTTGTTCCATCTTGAGAATAATAACCAATTGCAAGCCCGTCTTCGTCCTTATCAAGCCGCAACCACACCGGCGCCTGTATTCCGCCCACCGTGGTTTCTAAACTTGCCCCCCCCTCTGTTAATCTGCGCTGAAAGGAAACACCCCGACCGGGCGTTACAAAAATAGAGGCGTGAGCTGAATTGGGCTGCAATGTTTCCCGCGCCATGATCCCGGCTTTGGCCCAGGGGTTGGTATTTGCAATGGCATCTACCCAGACCCGGGACGAAGTAAAATATGTATGTCTGGGGGGAGTCATAGTGAATTGATCGCTATTGCCCCAAATATCCGCCCCTGTGCCTATTATATGATAATCATAATTGTAAGTTATTTCCAGGCATGACGTTTCATCAATTAAAGGAGGCGATCCGATGTTAACACAAGATCCATTTTGGTATTCAAAAGTCATTGCATCATTCCCTGGAGATGACACATTGATAATGGACAACCCAGAAGTGCTTCCATCCCACCAATTTGAGCTGGGAATTGATTTTGCCGTAAAGTCCGTTTTATTGCCAATTTTATAAAAGTCTGCGTCTTCGGCATTTCTGAGATTATAAAACGGAGGGCTATTGGGGGGATAACTTATATCCGGAGTTTCCAAATCAAACTTCCCATCCGCCTGCTCTACGGAAACCCTATAATGCATTTCTGGTGTTCTATCTGGTTGATTGTTGTAGGGAACTCCCATATCAATGTGCCAAATTACCAATCCATCGCCGGCTAAATTTTGGTACCGACCCTCGCGTTTCATATACTCCACCATAAAAAATTCATTGGTATTATTAACATTTAAATATCGAGGAGTTAAAAAATCACCCAATGTTTCCGAAACTGTTGTCCCGTTGGCCATACCGTTCAAATCAACAATATCTTCCCAACCTGCTTCCCATCGGAGAAAAGGGTTGGGAGGCAAAGGATTTCCTTGAATTAGGGATGTACCAGCATATAACCCCATTAAGCCAAACTGACCTATTCCACTGGATTTTCTGTTTGCGTCATAAAGGTCGGGCCATCGCATTATCAAATGTCCAGTTTCATGACAAAATGTTCCAATAGTAAAAGAGGTATTTATGGGAGCCATCTGATAGTAGTAGCCCACTACCCCATCTGCTCCAAAGTCTCCAGGTTGTAATTGTCCACGATGAGGCCAAAATCCCTCTCCAGATTTATTATCGCTGGGAACACTACCAGTATATAAAATGTTAATTGCTTCGATGTTATTCCCATCCACAAGAGTAAGTTGGCTAAAATCGTATCCACTGGGGCTATTTTCTAATGCGGTGAGAGCCTCAGCTATGAGTTCGCGAACGCGGCTTTTGCTTGGAATGCCCGGACCTGGCTTATTTGCCTCAACATCAGAATAATATTCTTTGGGCTTTTCCGCAATATAATAGTCTATCACATCACTACTGAGGTCGAGCTTTCCATTGGATACATCTAAAAAAAAGTCCCGAACGGATCCGTTATTTCCACCTTCATTGTAGCCTTCCATATTTAAGGCCTCATCAATTGAATTCCTGGGTATGTCGATTGGCTCAGGATTTCCATTCTCATCTTTAAATCCAATTAATAAGGTTATGCCACGGTGCTGCCCTGTTACCGGATAAGTAGGAACCGGTGGGGTTGTAGGAGGCGGGCCTTCAACTTCTAAGTTTAGTACGGGAGCACCACTTGCAGCTTCTTCTTCTGCAATTCGCTCATCTATAATGGCCTGAATCGCTTCCTGAGACAAACTTCCTCCCTCATAGGTCTCTCCTTCGGGAAGAATACGTTCTCCAGTATAGATATTACCCGTGGAAACCCAAGCGGTTTTATCTTCATTTACAACAGCGTAACAGAGAAAGCGGGAAATAGGATCGGCTACAAGTGGAAATCCATCAATGGAACGGATTTCTCCATAATATTCCCCACCGGTAACAAGCACCTGAACCGCTGTGCCGTCCGGCTGCTCCATATCCATTAAAGTGTTGTAGTAAGCCGAACTAAAAACCAATTTCATACCCCAGGTAAGTATGAATAAAATTAAAGTGATTTTTTTCATGATAATTTACCCCTATTCGATTAAGTGGTTACTTCTGGCCCAGCACCCAGGAAAATTTTGAAGGGCAAAAAGTATGCTTAATAAGCAATTTCAATTTACTTTCAAAAAGTTACCCAGAAGAATCCAACGCAAGGAATCCTTGTGACGAAATGCACTATGATGGTGTGAAATGCACCAAAAAGACTAGTAACAGTTTATTTATGGAGATTTTGTGCGGCGCTATCTAACTTCTCGAGGAAAATAAAAATTGAGGGCCGGGTTTTACCAATCCAATTGGGAACCTGGACAAACCTAAAACTGGAAGTCTTTGATGTTTATGGTAAACTATAAAAACATACTACTATCTTACTCCAAACCTATATCCAAAGTTTAATGTTAGTGACTTTTCACTGTGAATATTTAACCTTTCAGATTCGAGTTTTATTATAAAGTCCATTTTTTTATAAAAAGAAAAGCCTGTAGAGATGCTAAATAATCCTCCAAAATAATTTGAAAGATAATATGTTAAACCCACACCAATAAATGGAGAGTAATTACCGCTAAGGAAAATATATCGACTTGAAGCCGGGAGTTTATATGCCCAGGATAAATTTCGGTTAAAGTAATTGTCAGTATAAAATACTTTCATAAAAGAAAAACCCAATTGATGAGTAAGGTTTTCGCTTATTTCCGGATTAATTATATCAACATAATATCCGAATTCCATGCTTTCAACAATTTCTCTTACAGTCTCTAAATACATATAACCCGAAACCGGACCATGGGAAATCAAATATTTGTCTTTTACAATAAAAGTTTTTCTGGGAACCTCAGGATGGGCGTTATTTAAATCCATTATCAAGGGAATAATATCTCTATCTTCAAACTTCAGGTTTTTAACTCTGTTTTTAAGATTTGGGTTATTATGAAAAAGTTCCAGTAACACCTTCTTGTAATTATTATATACCACGTAATTGTAGTCCCATAATCTGTAACTTGCCAAAGATTCGTCATTTGGATCAATCCATTTTTCTTTTTGATCCAGAACATAATAAGAAGAATCAATTTTAAGAATATAGACATAGCTATTTGACTTGTTGTGGATAGTGTTTCTCTCCTCCTCAGGCAACTGCATTTTAAATAAATCGGCATAACCCTCCAGCATTTTTTAGCTAACCGAAATTCTTTTGTCTTGCTCGAATCAGAATTCTCAGAAGAAACATATTGAATTTTTTTGAAATACCGTGGAATCATCCAAAAATATCAATTGATTAATTTGCGGGGCGGGAATTATTATTGGCTTTTTTTGATCAAAAGATTTTTTAAACTTCAAGCTTTTGCTAATATCGCTTTCTTTTATTCTTTCCACATAACCGTTAAGTTGGATTGAATCGCTTTTTAAAATTAAGGACTTTTTATAAAAAGAATTTTTAGCAAAAACAGGGCTGGAAATAATACATAAAGTAACGAATAAGATTAAACTGTGCATGCTGTCTGATTATCAAATTAAACTCTTTTAAAAATAGCATCAATTATATTTTTAGAATTTAAATAAGTTTCATCCAATACCCCTCAACGCACTATACAATTTTTTGCACCGAATATATTTTACCCCTAAATTCCAAAAAGTCCCCTTCTTTTTTATGAAAAAGGATCTTTCCAAGGGGCGAACCCATAGATAAAGTCATAAATTCGAATCCTTGAAACATAACATTACCAATACTAACGCCAAATAAATAGTACATGTTATTGATAATACAAATGGCACCAGGTTTTATTTCAGTATAACCAGATTGATAATCAATTTGTGAAAGAATTTGTAAAGACTTTTGGTGCAATTCTAATTGAAAGCCATGTTTTTCCTTTTCAATATGCATCATGGCCCTTCCTGTTTCGTACTTATCGCCAGCACTGCTTTTTGTTTCAAGGTTAGCCGCATTTTGGGCGTTGTTTATTGCCATATTTTCAAATTGAATTTTTTCTTCGATTATTCTTTTGCACTCTGCAAAGAGAGATATTTTAAAATCTAGAGTAATTAAGGATTCAGCCATTTTAATTTTATTCGTTGAATTTAATTTGAACTAATTAGCATAAATTATGCATCCGCTAATTTCAGCTGTGGCTTGAAATACATACAAAAACAGACAATTTAAGTGATTTTAGGAATTTAGATAAATACCTGGCTAAGGAAATATGCTGTCCTATTTCATCTCCCTTTTGGGACCATGACAATACTTCAAGTAATATTTATTTTATCGTTTAAACAATTTTTGGGCTGAGGGAAATTTCTGGGCATGGAGTTCCCTCAAAGTAATAAGGAGAGAAGTATGGTGGCAAAATACTGTATCACTTGTATTGCAATTTTAATTATGATGACGTTTATTCCAGGGCAAAATACTCCGGGAGTGAACCTATTTAACAACCCAGGCTTTGAATCGGGCACGGATTGGTGGGGATTTGCAGATAGCTTGGGCGATAGTGGATCCGCCACAATTGATTTTTCCAGCTCAGAGGCCGCTCATTCAGGAAATAATGGTGCTAAAATAATTGTTAGCGAGCGTTCTGTTGAAAATTGGCATATTCAACTACAAACACCTCCTAATTGGACTGCAGCCATCGGGTATACCTATAAATTAACATTTTGGGCAAGGGTAGATAGTTCTTCCAAATCTGTCCATGTAGCTATTCATGATGGCCCTCCGGATTACGAATACCAGGGCGGAACTGATTTTTACCTGGATACTGCCTGGCAACAATTTGAAACCCAACGGATGAGTGACGTTGAGGGGGAAGGAGCAATGCGATTTAATATCTATGTAGGATCTTATACAGGAGTTTATTACTTCGACGATTTCGAAGTTATCGAAATGGAGCAAGTAAGCATTAAGCCAATTCAATTACCTAATAATGAGAAATATTTTTCTAACACACTATCGTCCCGGGACATAATTGGCCGTTCTACTCATGCAAGGCCACTTATGAAAGGAGTTCGCATAAATTGGCCTGTCAGCCCTTGATATTCAAAACTATGACCACAGGAATTATGTAAAAATGGGGCTATAAGAGGTTATATTTTGTGTCCTGTAATAACCATTCAACCCAAGAGGAATCCTAATGGCCAGAATTTTTGAAGACAACACGCAAAGCATTGGCAATACACCCTTGGTAAAACTCAAAATGGGTACCCAAGCAAATATTTACGCCAAAATTGAAAGTCGCAATCCCGCGAACTCAGTCAAATGCCGAATCGGAGCCAATATGATTTGGGCCGCCGAAAAGAACGGAACTTTAAAAGAAGGTATGGAACTTGTAGAGCCAACCAGTGGTAACACGGGCATAGCTCTAGCTTTTGTGGCAGCAGCTAAAGGTTACAAATTGACACTTACTATGCCCCACACCATGAGTCTAGAAAGACGACAATTAATGAAGGCTCTTGGAGCCAATATTGTTTTAACAGATGGCGCCTTGGGAATGAAGGGAGCCCTTGCAAAAGCAGAAGAAATTGTGGCGGCCAATCCCGAAAAATGTTTACTGCTCAACCAATTTCAAAATCCTGCTAATCCCGAAATCCATGAAAAAACTACCGGACCTGAAATTTGGAGGGACACTGACGGTGAAATTGATGTTTTAGTAAGTGGCGTTGGAACCGGCGGAACAATTTCCGGTATTTCTCGCTACATCAAACTGCAACAGGGAAAAAAGATTACCTCCATAGCGGTTGAGCCAATATCTTCACCCCAGATAAAAAGCGCTAAGGAAGGATTAACGCCCAGCCACGGTCCACATAAGATACAAGGCATCGGCGCAGGCTTTGTTCCAGACAATCTGGATTTGGAAATGGTGGATGAAACAATTCAAATAAGTGATGAAGAAGCCATGGAATTTGCCCATAAGCTTATGAAGGAAGAAGGTATACTGGCAGGTATTTCCAGTGGGGCGGCCGCAGCAGCAGCTTACGGTATTTCCCAGAAAGAAGCATATAAAGGCAAATCCATTGTAGTCATTTTACCGGATTCAGGTGAACGCTATTTATCCACTGCTTTGTTTGCTGGAGCTTTTACTGAAAACGAAACGGTACAAGCAATTCAGGCATAATTAAAAGCGCCCCTGTTGGTGTTTTGCTATTCCCAATGGGGGACATTTTATAAACTGCTGTGTTTGTATTAAAACATGTAACTAATCTATCCCCTGAATCATCAAAAACTGGTTGCCATTGTATTTTAAAATTGGCAATTGTTTTCCCTGCAAATTAAAAAGCCTTATGCCGGGGGGATAATTTAATTTATTATTTCGAAAATCACTTCCTGGAAATACAAACATCCTCTTGAAGCCTGTTCCCCTTTGCATTTGAATGGTATGCTTAAAGGAAATTCCCGCGACTCCATCCACAGAAGGCATCGGTTGCGGAGTAATGGTAGGTCCAAACGTTTCCAGTACATCAAAGCCTGTGATTTGTTTGACAAATTGCAAACGGTCGACAGCCAGTTGACGAGGGTCTACCTGGGTTAAAGAGTTATGGGTATGGTACACCAAAAACATTTCAGTGCTATCGGGGGACCAGGTAACGCAATGATGTCCTGCACCGTGTACCAGGGTGTTGGATTGTAGGATAGGGTTATATTCATATTTAGTCCAGGGCCCCAACGGGCTATCTGAGGTGGCATAACCCACTCCATAGGCCGGGCTTTCAAAATGGTTGGCGGAATATGTCATGTAATAGATACCATTATGTTTTAAGACAAATGGACCCTCGTTTACCGTTCCCTGATCTCTTTCCCACTCCTGGCTTACACCGAATTGATGGGTAAGCGTGGACTCTTTAATGGTTAGCATGTCATCGTTGAGTTCTGCTCCCCAAATCTCATTGCCAGCAGTAAAGCGTACAAAGTACAAGTAGTTTTTACCATCATCGTCGGCAAAAAAGTGCGCGTCTATCTCCTTAATATCAGTATGCATGGGCTCCTGCGGCGCCTGGGTAAATGGCCCCAACGGATTGTCGGCAGTAGCCACTGCCAGATGTTCATCCACCGCGTAATACATGAAAAAAGTGCCACTTCGGTAAACAACCTCCGGGGCCCAAAACCAGCGGTCACCCCAGGAGTCGTCTTTATGCAACGCAAGCGTGGATTCACGGGTCCAATTGACCAGGTCGGTAGATGTGTATACCACAATGCCATTAGCGCTGCTTGTGCAATATAAATAATAAATGCCTTCATGTAGAAGGACGCCAGGGTCGGCCCCTGCTGCCAGTTGATTGCTGTAGGTGGGCCCGGTTTCTGATGTATAGGAAGATACTTTGAAATTGGCGAACTGGGCTTCTGTATTAAAAATACGCATCCCAACGGAACCCTCTCCATGTTCCACATCAAGAACATCGAATTTTGGGAACACTTCTTGAGTTCTGATTAGAAAATCATTTACCCAAAAGCGAATATGGGATCCGGCCACGATGGCTTTAAGGTGGTATAGTGAATCCGTAAAAATGGGAATGTTTTTCTGAGCAATCAAAGTCCAGTTGTTATTCATTTTTCCGATTACCGCCCTTTGATTGGCGGTGTTAATGCCAGCAAAATACCCACTAAATGAATCAACACCGGTGGCTGGATTAGTTACCCGAAATATCAGCCCTGCCTCACCTTCGCTCAAAAGGCGCACGTCCACTTCTAATGAAAAATCCATAAAAGTCTGATCTTTAGCCACAACCTTAGAGCCATCTTCTCCGTCAGCACTTAGGACTCCATCTACCACGGTCCAATTACCGCCATATACATCCCAATTGTCCAGGCCTGAAGAAAAATTATCGCTAAAACGTTCCTGGGCTGGGGTTGTCAGAGAAAGGCCCATAAAAGCCCCAATAGCCCATCGAATAATAAGAAAGTACCCTAATTTCATTTACCGCCCCAGATTATATTTTAATTTAATCTGCTAACGGTATCATGGAAAAAAAAGCTGAAATAAATAACGGTTCAAAATTCGACCTTAACCGCAGCCGCCCTGGGCAACTTTAGCACCAAACTCTAATTTTACTTTTTTTGGATAATCCAGGTTTTCTATCCAATGGGCATCTGGTACCGAGAGAGGGTGGATTGAGCCCAAATATCCGTTCCAACCAGAAATAGGCTCCACAGGAGTTTGCATGAGATGCTGAAAAACTTTGGCCCAATTTTCCATCCCCCCTTTGAGAATATAAACGTTATTAATATCATAGGCTTTCATCTTTTTCCAAAGGGCTTCCGCCTCTAAGCCATTTTCAGAAATTAATATATGCACTACATTGGCATCCAAATAACGCATAGCCACAAGCTCTGTTTCAGTCATTAATTCTGAATCTAAATGTTTCACATCTTGTAAATGGAATTTATTGTAATCGGATTCATTACGAATATCTAACAGATTCAATTTTATCCGGGTATCAAACCAAATTTCTACTAATTCTCCTGGATGTATTGCATGTCCATTTTCCTGGAAAACCTTATTTACATCCGGTTTTACAGTTTTCCATCTTTCCAAAGGAGTAGGTTGTCCCAAAAAAATGGTTGCTGAAGCAGCTAAGAGTAAGATAGCTACTCCCCACAAGGGCAAACGGGCTTCATGTTCGCCGCCAAACCTGCTTTCCAGCCATTCTGCTCCCTTGAAAAAGGATATCGCCAATAATACCACCAGAAAAACGGTCCACCCCACAGAAATATTCAACCAATCCGGCAATATAAAACGCTGCGATACATCGCTGGACCACCAATTTAC
This sequence comes from Fibrobacteria bacterium, assembly GCA_050294405.1. GTDB lineage: Bacteria > Fibrobacterota > Fibrobacteria > UBA11236 > JADFYW01 > JBNKOC01. The sequence goes on from JBNKOC010000024.1 coordinate 143,690, forward strand.
AAAGCTAGCGTCCACTGTGTTTCCAAATATGGCTACCCCTGCAAGACCGCCCAGTACAAAAAAGAGGCCATCTATTTTAAGGGTGGCCATGGACACCAGAGATGTTCCTGGACAATAACCGCCAATTACAAACCCTATACCCATTACAATCCCCCCGACCACGCCAGGTAGCAAATAGGTCGGGTTTACCCAAAGATGAGTGTAGTCCACAAGCCCTAATCCAGAGGCCAAAAATATCAATAAGCAGGCGGTAATAATAGCCATAAACATAACCTTTAGCACAGTCATTTTATTGAGATAAAATTGGGCGGCCAATACTCTGGAATCTCCAAAACCCGATTGTTCCAGCACCGCCCCGAACAAAATTCCCAATATTAAATGCACCGCAAACAAGCCGGGGGTTCCACCTAAATTTTCAAGAACTGATAATGGTGCCATTGTTCCTCCTTAGGTCCATGCCTTTCGCATAAACCACGCGAACGCATACGCGCCCGCAAACATTGAAAACATAAAGGCCCAACTGCCAACTGAAAGCACAGCTCCCCCAGAAAGAGCTTGCCCTGAGGTACATCCCCTGGCCAATCGCGCTCCGTACCCCATAATTAACCCTCCGGCAAAGGCGAGCACCCAGCGCAATTTATTGTCAATGCGCGGTCCTTTACAGGTCTGTTTTTTGACTCTCCCTGAAAGTAGCCCCGATATAAAACCCCCGGCGATGACACCCACAAACAAGGGCAATAACCAGTGGTTGAAGGGATTTTTGTCTCCACCTGCCATCCCCAATAGGTAAGGAGTTTGATTAACATGCCCGGGTGCTAAAACATCTTCCACTCCAACTGCGATGCGACTCAGAGCGCCGGATGCTCCCAGGCCGTTTCCAGTTAGAAAAAAACTGGCAAATAAAACTATACCCAGCAGCACCCCTCCCAAATAAGGATTTATGAATTTTCGCTTTTTCATATTACATTACTCCCGCTTACTCCCAGCCAGTTACCATACCTTTGATATAATGAGTAGGACGTTTCCCTGTGGTCGAAAGATACACATGCATAATCACAAAGGATACCATTAACCAGGAACAGGCGCTGTGGATGACAGCGACCGTTTTAAGCCCCCCGGCCCACAGAACCAGCCATTCCAATGCATTGGGAAACATCATCATAGCCCCTGTCACCACGAGAAGGGGTAGTAAAATATTCAGCAAACCCAAATAGGTTAATTGCTGCAAGGGATTTAATTTTTTTCCGGGATGTTTATGAAAGGGATGGGCTTTCCCGCTAAATATTCCCTCCACATAGTAAGCCGCCTGAAGGATGGCATCCGAAATAAACCCTTGGGGCTTAGGCAAATATTGCCGAATGTCTCCGCTAGCCACATGATAAAATAAAGCCAAAAAGGCATTAATGGCAAGTATAATTCCCATAACATGGTGCAAGCTGTTGGCTTTATCAAACCCCAATATTCCAAATGTTCCAGGAAGATGTATTTCCAGCCCGGACCAAAAAAGCAGTAGAACGGTCATGGACTGCATCCAATGCCAGAAGCGTTCATAAGTAGTGTAAAGGTATTTTTTTCCTGCAACTTCAGTTCCGGGCTGAATTCTATTTTTAGCTGTTACCACTCTGAAAAATCCGTGTGTTAATACCCCCATAATAACTAGCAGCATTAATATAAGGCCCGCCCAATCCACCAGGGGCAACCGGTCTTTGCCAAATACATATAATTTGTCCACAGAATTCTTCTGTTTTAAAATCAGATGGTTCCCCTTGGAAGGATGATTCATTATTTCAGATTCCCACAACACCCCCGCAGCCTGTTTTAACTCCACACTGCCCAGTTCATGTTCCCCTAAATCGAACTCTTGGCGCAAAATGCCGTTCTTACTATGGCAAGCCTTGCATTCCCTTATAGCCTTCTTCCCCTCCACTGCATTGTGGCTGATGGGATAGGGAACCAGTTCTTTCGCCATTTTTACATTTGCATAGCCCATTTTTTTTAGGGCTTTTAATACCAAATCCCTGTTTGCCTCACTCCCCTCAATTTGGGACATGGCCTTTTGTACCACGTCCTTTTCAATAGGAGTATTGCCATCCTTCCAAAATGTATGTGTCACTATGTTAAAGGGGAAATAAGCGCTTCCATAATTTTTTCGCTTATCGGGATAATCTGTTATTTCCCTACGCAACAGCAACGGACTAAAAGGAGTAATTAAGCCGGTGGAATCCACATTTCGATAACTGACCAGGGGCTCAGCGTCCTCATTTAAAAGGGTAACATCCATTGATTTGATTACTGGAGAATAAATTTTTGGAATGTGACAAGCTTGACAGGAAACTTTTTCAAAATGTTTTTGGCTGAGACCATCCCAATAATTAGTGTGGTTCGATTCATGGCAATTGCTACAATCCAGGGCTTTCGCAGCCGGTTTGTCAGTTATATATATTCCAGCTGAAGCTAATCTGTGATCCGGGCGATAGAGATAATCGGAAATGGCCCCCCGACGAGCGTCAAACTTTAATTTTGCAGGGCTATCTTTTTTTATCTGGGAAAAGCTGGGATTGTTAGGTGAACCATGGCAATCACTGCAATGCATTCCCCTTTTAGCATGAACATCCCAGGAATTATTCAATTTATTTTTACTGCTTATGTTAAGAGAGGATTTGCTAATTTTTTGATTTGAAAAAAGCCGGCCTGTTAGCCAAAGAGCGGCTTCTTTGGATTGAAACTCAGGCAGCCCAACAGGGCCTTTATTGTTAGGGATGCCGGAATGACATTGCCCGCAGTTTTGACTTACCGGCTTTGTTAGTGCATACCAGGGTACCCCTTCTTTATCCTTATAATGACTTGCTTCAGGATTCCAGCTATAACTGTCGCCGGCCTTTACTATTAGGTTTGTAGTATTTAATGAGGCTTGTATAGTTTCCGATTCTAAATCCAGGGGGCCGCTGCCATGGCAAGCAAGGCAATTTTGTTCCTGGTTGGTGGCAGGCTCCCCGATTTCGCCCCTATGGCTGTTGTGTTTTTCAATGTAATCCACATCGTGACATGTTCCGCATGTTTGTTTGAGAGAAAGGCTGCCTCCCTTTTTTGCTAAGGAATGACCATCCAAATTTTTCCATAAAAAATCAGGATGCATATCCGAGGCTGCAAATAAAAATCCGGAAAACCCAAGTATCATAAGCAGCCACTTTTTCATTCGAAACTCCGGCTATTATGAGCGCGCATGGGGTCTCTACCATAACCCAGCGCACTCCAATTCATCCTGCCGTTTTCACCATGGCAATCCATACATTGCAGGGCTTCCCCTTTTTCTGAAACCATATGGCTTAAAGGCCAATACATAAGTGTCCTGGCCCATCCGTATTCTCCGCTATACCCCAATCCCGATATTTCACCTCCAAGCCGGGCCGCTTCGTCCCAATCAAAATTTTTCCAATAGGCTCCCACAGTTTTAGGCTGGATTAACCAATTATGTTGCTTATCATATATTTGTTTTCCACGGTGAACCTTAAAGGGCCAAATCTTCGCATTTGCATCGGCAATGTTGCCAAGGGGTTCATTTATATTGGTCACACTGTCGGGATTGATAGTATCGCCCTTAAGGTATTTTTTACTAAAACCGTTATACCAGTAATATTCAGGCTGTAGATTTTTTTCATATTTAAACTCCCCTTTGATTCGCAAGTAATGGTGTTTTTCGTCCTTCCGGGTGCTATCCCCTGCCTTAGACCAGTCCCAATGGGTTTTGGTGGCATGTTTTTTAGCTACCTGGGGGATGTGGCAAGCCTGGCAAGAAACCGCCTCCAGATGGCTGTTTAGCCTCTTATCCTGATGAAAATCACCTACGTGACAGTTAGTGCAGCCTATTTGATTGGTTGTGTCCACATGAACCGACATGGAGCGTCCCATTACATCATGATGTGGCGCCCTGTGACAGTTTATGCATTCCATATTGTTTTTACCCATATGTATATCAAGACTGGTTGATGGATTGTACAGGCTTTCATCCAGGTCGCCGTGTTTTACAGCATCACCTCCCCCACCTCGAAAATGGCAAGACCCGCAATTTACCCGGCTTGGATAATTCACGCTTTTAGCCACTTTAAGTAAATCGACTCCTTCGGCTGGCTGTCCTGCTTCGCCTTTGGCGTAGGAGCCCGAACCGTCATGGCAGCTGAGGCAATCCACATTTTCTTCAGCTTCAAAATCAAATTTTTGGTCCTTCCAACCATAGCCTATATGGCAGCTGGTGCATTTCGGCCAATTGCCACCAATACCAATACAAAAATTATTAAAGCCGTTTTTCTTACCAAGCCTAATGGGATCCTTGCGCCAGGGAACTTCAAGGGGTTTGCTTTCCCAGGTCCAGTGGGCGGTTTTCATTACATCCCGAGCCGCATTTTCATGACATTCCAAACATGCTCGGGTAACCGAAGGGCCATCTTCAAATGGACCTTGGATCAAATCAGAATGATTCACATGAGGCCGCCTTTCCGGCAACATGGAAAAGGCATCCGTTTTCTTATGTAAATTACGGGAGGCCGCGCTCTTAAGGGAAATTATTGTGGCTAACACAATCACAATTATGGACAACAGTGCAAGAAATATCCATAAATTTTGTTTAACCTTTTTCACAAATTCCCTCTTGTTAATTAATAATTACGCACTCCTATAAAAGCTTGGATTTAGACTTTATAAAATTGGTAGCTAGATCATTCATATTGCGGCACACAGTAGTTAATTTGGCATCCGCGAGCTTATAAAACACCTGAACACCCTCTTTGCGGGAAGAAATCAGGCCCACAGATTTTAGTATGGACATATGCTGAGATAAATTTGCTTTAGGCAGTTTCAATATTTTGATTAGCTGGGCCGTGCTCCTTTCTTCCATACACAACAGGCGAATTATTTTAATACGCTTGGAATGGCTGAACGCCTTAAACATCTCCATTTCAATTTCTATAACAGCTTCTTCTTTCTTATTCATAAACTTTTTCCATCTTCTTATATTTCACTGTTTCGAAACTCCTTAACTATATTATAATTGAAAATACACTGTTTTTACTCAACTAATCTCTGCCAGATTGTCACAACCTGGGCATAGCTAATTAGGAAAAATTATTCTGCCGTAAACTTAATACTGGGAATTCGAGGCCTTGGTTTGGGAGATTCATCTGGGTACCCCAAGGTTATCATAGCCAGAATCACCATATAATCTGGAATCTTAAAATATTCCCTTACTTCCTCGAACTCAAAATGGTGCACCCAGCACGAACCTAAACCCAGTTTAACCGCCTGCAATACAACATGCTCTAAGCCAATGGCTGCACTGACGGAAGAAATTTCCAATCCCAATTTTAATTTAAAGGGCTTATTTTTTGAGGAGCGCAAAGTGTTAACATCCACCGGTTCAATAGCTTCAGCCTCATATAATTCATTGATTTTTTGTCCGATATCTCCATCTGCACTGCTGTCAACCAAACCAATAAAGGCAACAGGGGCAGTCATTACGGCACCTGAACTGTAAGCAGCTTTTCTCATAAAATCCATATCTTCAGGTTTATCAACGACTAAAATTCTTAAGGGTTGAAGATTGCAAACGGAAGGAGCAAGTCGAGCTGCTTCCGTTAAAACTTCAATTTTTTCCATTTCAATTTTTTTGTTTTTATAATGCCTGATGCTTCGGCGATTTAATATTTCCGGCAATATTAATGAATTATCCATTTGACGTCCTCGTTTATTTGAAAAATGGACTTAAGATGCACATATAGAGTAAAAGCTAGCAAAAATAGCCCCAAAAAACGGTTCACGTCAGCTCCTATCCAAAGATTTTTTTTGCCATAATTAAGGTTTCTAAGGAACGATATTTTGTTAAAATAATTAAGAGCGATTAAACAAATCTTCAAAAATATTTTTGAAATAAAATTAAGGTTAGATATGATTGAATTAAAGACCATACTAAAAATATCCGGAATAGTTTTCATTCTTGCAATATTGGCAGCCTGCATCAAAGACAACCCGGTTTCCGAGGGAGTGGAAGACGCCAACCAACTCCAAGCCTTAAAAAATGTAGACTTTATTTTTGAAGATGTTTCCTTTGAAGTTGCAGGTATCCCCACCGGCAGCGATCTAACAGTTCCATTCGATACATTATTAGAACAAAATCCAGATAAATATTCCGAGCCTTCCTCCTATACCATAACATTTTCCCTTAACATGATTGCTGACAACACTTCCAGCGACGCTGAAGACGCCAAGTTTGACGGCATTAACGTAAACATGGAGTTTAATAACATCACTAATGCGCCTTTGACGCTAAGCAGAGGAACATTGGCTATTCCCAAAGGCGAAGAGGTTCCCTTTACCGCCAGCGGTTCCCTGAATCTTGAAACCCACAAAGAACCTCGAAAATACATCTTTCAACAGATGGTAGATGGAGAGGATATTGCCTCAGAGATTTTCCCCGAGATATTATATAAGTTTGGAAAACTCGAAGGCAGCCTGGTTTTACCCAGTTGGGAACAAGCTATCCCCACCCGCGCTTCTCCCGAAACCAAGGCTTTTTTATCTGATTTGTTAGCTTCAGGGCTGCTGGACTGAGTTTAAAAGATATTGTCTACAAAAAATCAAAACAAAGCGCAATTGGGGGCTGGAGTCTCTCCCCTGGAGATTCCCTGTTTATAAGTGGCTATTTGTTTTTTCCCATTGCTGAGTTCAAAGACCACTTGCCAGATATACACGCCTGATCCCACATAGTCTCCCTTAACATCCTTTTGATTCCATATCAGGAAATTTAAAACTCCGCCCGGCTGTATTCTGTTTGCATCATCCAGTTCTCCGCAAAAACCAAATTTTTGCACGGAGCTATGTATATACTTTCCAAGGTGATCGAAAATATTAATTCTTGCCGTATAACTGTCTTTACTAATAACAGATATTGCGGAAAGACAGTTTTGGGAAAATACCCGAGGAGCCGGGTTTGGAGTGTTTAAAGCATTGCAAGTATTTTGAGCCTCCTCATCTATTTTCCCATCTTCTGTCATAAATAGCGGGGGTATCCAGGTATTTATTTCTTTACCCTCAAACATGCCGATTTGTTCCATGTTATCATTTAGTATGTAAACGGTATTGGACTTGGGCGTATTAAATTCGCTTGTTGAATTAACATCGCCTATAATGCTGTATACAAGGACAGTACTCATCAAATCGGGTCCCGGGTTTCCTTCCACATTTACGGGTATATTCATGGGCTTATTGCCCTTCAAATCGGAATAACCTGAATTCGGATTGAGGAAGATACAATCTCCGGGCTGAATAATTTGGCTATTTTCATTTCCCATAAGAGGAATATTGAGGCTTAACCCGCCCGCCTCGGAAAGGGGTTCGGCCGTTAGCCGGGCCGATTGGATCTCTTTCGAATCATCGCATTCTTTTAAAAAATACAGCATCGTATTAAAAGAGTTCACGTCTCCCAACAAAGAGGCCGTCATAGGTTCCGATAAGGTTATTTTTAAAGTATCGGGGTTGGTTTGGACGATTCGGTTAGGATCGCTTTCCAATACATAATACTTTATTTGAGGGGAAACAATATTGGCATTGAGCGCTATAGGCCCGATAGAATCCTGAATAATTCCCACTGTTCCATCTGCCAAAGTAAAATTAGGATCCCCGCCATTTAGATTTCCGGTTTGACCAAACTCAAAGGGATTCAGAGAAAAATCCACCACAATAGTATTTGCTGAAATTCGAAAAATATTTTGACTTGTCCCCTGTTTGACTTCATATCCGTTTAGCGGCCAATTGATATCCCGAATAACTTCAGGCAACTCGACCAAATCTCCCTCAAAAGAAATGAAGAGGGAGTCAGCTCTTCCGTCCTTATTTCCGTCTACCATCCAGGCTTTGTTAATTACAATAGGTACTATCTTTTCCCAGGCCACTTCAAAACTAATGTTAAAGGCACGGATGGGCTGGGTACTGGTGGTGGCTGTAATCGTATAGGTTCCGGGAGCTAAAGTTTGCGTTTGGTTGATAAGAGCCGTATCAATAATAATACCTGTGCCGTTGGCATGGACGGATATTCCTCCATAGGACGTTGAACCTGAGTTTAAAATCAAATCTCCCGCAACACCAGGTCCTTTTAAACTAAAAGTGGACAGTTCCGGAGAAACCGTCACTGTATCGGCAGAGCTGCAACTCCCATCCCCTCCCCGGGAACGAATAACATCATACTGAGCGCTTGTAGCCGAGAGAAAGGTAGTATCCAGCCAGGTATCAAGTACCTGCTCAAAATAAATAGATGTTTCAATTAACAAGTTGGACCCTGTGGTTTTTCTCTCGCAGTAAAACAAGTGGAAGGGGTATTCGCTACCTTGATTCAGCCCAAGTGTATCCAAAAGAATTTTTCCGGAGGCTGCGCTATGAGGCGCTCCTAAATCCATGTGAAGCTCGCGGTTAATAAAAACCCATAAATCATCATCCCCTGTGAAGCTGAATTCCTGCCCGGGCTGATATTTAAAGGAGGCTTCCATCTCCATACAAAAATGAAAGTTATGTAATCCCCCAGTAGGGTCCAAAAAAGCGTTCCCCGTTTCCTTGTCTATATATTCGGAATAGCTTCGTTCAGCTGTTCCCGGAAACAGGTTAAAATCATCTATGGGAAAAAAGCTTTTGCTTGGGCTATCCTCATAAGAATCATATTTCCAAAGTCCATTATCCGATTTTTGCAGGGGTAAATTGTAACAAGTGCGGTGGTTGTTCTGATAGGGATCTGAATCGCTGGATTTATCACGAAACCAATTATTAAAGTCTTCCTGAAAATAGGAAACCGGGCCTTGAACGGGCTTGTCATCGGGTCCTAAAACATTGGCCACCATCCCCTTATGAGAAACGCCATCATCATCTGCCATTTCAAAATCGGGATGTTCTTTGGAAAAATCCCAAATTGTGGTAGCCATTTCAAAGGAACATTGCCCTTCAATCCCCGGAAAGCTAGCTGAAATTTGAGGATTGCCGCTGGTTTGGGGTATGGAAAAAATGTATGCGGTGTCGCCAGCCTGAAAATGAACGTTTAAATCAAGGGGAGTAATGTCCCCTATTCCACCGGCTCCGTAAGTGGAACTTCCATAGCTATCTTTTAAAAGAATTTTATAATCCGCCATATTGGTTATGTTATAAACAAACCAATCGCATTTCTCGGTAGCGTTCATGGCCTCAAAGGGTTCCGACCCCATTTGGATTTGAGGGCTGGATGTGGGCCAGGGGTTTAAGACGTAAATAGTCTGCGAAAAAAGGTTTGGATTAAAGCAGAAAAAACAAAAAGTTACAGCTTTAACAATGCCTCGCGAAGCGAGTTTTTGAATACCACACTCCAAAATGACCTGGTTCCCCGATTAAACCAAAGACCTTAAACTTTTAGAGGTGCCCATCCCCTATTGCTTAAGCTAATCAAAAAATCATTTCACGCAACAGGTATTATTCTTCTTCTTTCGGTATTTTTATGCATAAAATCCGCATTATCTGGTATGCTTCATTCCGTTTTCAATTACAGCCACAGTCCTATCGAACACTTCTTCGAAGGTACCCATGCCGTCAATTTTTTGGAAGCCATGGAGCATTTCATATTTTTCAATTACCGGAACGGTTTTTTTCTCGTGATCCTGTAAACGCTGCACAATTTTAGAAGTACTGGTATCATAGGGCATACAATTATCCGTTTTGCTGCGCGCGTCTAACCTGTTAATCACTTCAAGCATAGGAACATCATATTCTATAACCTGTGAAATTTTAGAACCGTGCTTTTTTAACAACCCGTCCAAAATATAAGACTGCACAAGGGTTCGGGGGAAACCCTTAAAAATATAGCCCTTCACATTTTTGGAATGTTCCAATTTTTTTTCAATCAATTGAACTACAATTTCATCCGGAATCAATTGGCCGCTTTCATAGAGTTCTATTATTTTCTTTCCCACCTCAGTTTTATTGGCAATTTCTTCCTCCAGCATTTTACCCGTGGCAATATATTCCAGATCGTATTTTTTGGCCAATGCCTGGGCTTGTGAGCCGCGACCACAACCGGGATAACCAAATACCACAATGTTATAGAGGGATTTAGAAAGTTCCTTCTGCAATATATTTACTATGCTTTTATTAATATTTTCAATGGAGTCATGCCCCTCAATTTCAAAATAAATTCCCTTGTCCAGGTAAAACTGGATGACCGGACGGGTTTTTACATTATATTCCACCAACCGGTTTCGAATCACGGCTTCATTATCATCGGAACGCCCGGAAGTTTTTCCCCTGTTTAAAAGGCGCGCAACAGACTCCTCTTCCTCCACTTTAATGTTTATCAGACAATTGAGAGATGTATTTAATTTGATCATTAAACCTTCCAGAATATAAGCCTGAACATAGGTTCTGGGAAATCCATCGAATAAAAATCCGTTCGCATTGGGATTATCGGTAATGGTTTTTTCGATAATCTGCACAATGATTTCATCAGAAACCAACCCGCCAGACTGAATTATGTTTTGGGCCTCTAAACCTAATTTGGTGTTTTCGGCTATTTCTTTGCGCAACAAATCACCAGTGGATATGTAAAATAAATTGAACTTTTTTATTAGGAACTCTGATTGGGTTCCTTTTCCTGCGCCGGGAGGGCCGAATAATGCAATGTTTAACATAAGCCTCTTCAGGTTAAATGATGAGGATCTTAGGACTATAAAAAATGGCCCTATCTGCTATTATAATTATAACCTTTAAACCAACGATTATTGTAACGGCAAACTGGAAAATATTTTGTCAAAAATTCAAAAGCTTTGAAGGGCCCATTTGGGGCGGCTCTACAAAAAATAGGCTGAGGGATGTTACTTAATTCCAACCAAAGGTATCCCTTGGCTGCCAGTAGCTGTCTTAAAAACCATTAACCTATAAGAATTGTAAGGCATTGAAGATTCGGTGGACAATCCCCGTAGGCGTTCTCCTTGCCCAATTCTCCAGTGGTTTAGAGCAGTTCCCTCAGCGTTCAAGAGAAAGGCCTCTACTACGGAGGGATGTAAATCCCTGGGCAAAAGGATGCGCTGGCTGGATGCCGAGAAGTAAAGCGCCCTATCCCGGGTAATTAACTTTGGATTCTGCGCAAAGATCTTTTTAATTGGAGTTGAGCCGGGGTATTTTACCCGTCCTGGAATCTTGAGTTCAACCTTGGCAACGCCTCCCTGGCCAGTGATGTATAGCGTGGTCCCGTTTGGACCGCCAAAGACGCAGTTACTCACCATGCGAAAGCCGGCATCAATACTGCCCAGTTTCGTACCATCGGGGCCAAATACATACAAGAGACCATCTCCATAAGAAGCTACATAAATATTGCCCTCGCTGTCGGTAGTGAGGCCGTCAGGAACATTAACATCAGCTAAATCCTGGCGATTGTCAAAGCTGCCGTCGGGCTGCACATCAAATTGGGCTATTTTGCGGTCCCCTTCAAAATGGATGTATACAATACCCTTTTCGGGAATCCACTCAATACCATTGGGCCGATTAAAACCGGGAAATTCAGTGAGGGCCCCCATGGAGTCCAGATAAAAAACCGAGCCGCCTTCCAGGTTTGTAAAATATACCGAGCCGCCCTCGCTAAAACTCAGGTCATTGGCTCCGGCAATGGCCCCTTCGTTTTCTGCAGGGGTTAGGGCTTCCCACACTCCAGGAGAGGTTTCTTTGGCCAATCGACCTCTTTCAGCCGCTACAAGCTTTCCATCGGGTGCGAACTCCATGCCGTTGGCATTATTGGCGGGATCCCGGTAAACGCTGGCCTCGCCCTCGGGGGTAACCTTCCAAATTCGGTGTTGACCCGCATGTTCCGTAAAAAATAGGTTGCCTGCGGCGTCTACTGCCGGGCCTTCGGAATAACCAAGGCCGGTCTTCACATCCACTATTTGAGCGTTGGGATCTGCGATGGAATCAGGTAAATCTATCCCGCTTTGGCTAAAGCATGTTAGGGAAAAAAGAGAAAGAATAAAAATGTATCTAATAAAGTATTTAATCACTGTTAAAGCCCTGCCCAGTTTTTTTAACTAATCAAAATATATAGAAAAATTTAAATTTCCGAGGGCAATTTTCTTTAGTTCGGAGTTTTCAATTAACTTTCTTTTTTGCCAGGTCAGCAAGATTTGATATGTTGTTGGGTTTTAAAAAAGTCAAATCTATCTATCTATCAAATGGAGCCAGGAAGTCCATAAATAGCTCATCATGGACATTTTAACGCATAATAGACGGTAGTAAAATAATCCCTTTAGGTTCAGCTTTTTTATTTTCCCAATATCAATACCCAAGTTCATTTTCCTTGGAAGATATACATCATTTTTGCCGAAAATGTTATAACTAAACCCTTTATCGAAGTTTATGAGTGGATTTTTTTTATTCACTCAATACATTAATTATCGGTTCATTCAAATTCCATTTCCAAGAAGGGGTAAATAAATTTTATGATGAATAGGGCGCTTAAATTAACATTTAGTTTTTTACTCATTTTATTTTCCACGGCCATTGGACAAACCCAAAGGCTGCAGGGTCGGGTGGTTGATGCCCAGAGAAACCCGGTGGAGGAGGCCACAGTTAAACTAACCAATGCAAATATCACCACTAATACAGATAATCAGGGGCATTTTTTCTTAGAAATTCACACCACTGCGCTCAGAGCTGCAGATAACATATCTCCGCTTGCTACCATCAACAATGGCAGCTTAAATTTTACCACCGACAAAAACAGTCAGAAAATAGTAATCGAAGTATTTAATAATGTCGGTCAAAAAATAAACAAACTTTCCCTGGACAATCTCCCTGCAGGATCCCAGCAAATTGAAATCTTGCCAAGGGAATATCCAACATACATGGTCCTGGTTAAATTGCAAATTGATGATACATATTCCTTTTACAAGTTATTAAATCTAAATGAGCCTTTCCAAAAATTTCCCAGTTCAAATATGAGTCTGGCCAAAAATTCAGCCTTTGTAGATTTGCTGGAAATCAACAAACAGGGCTTCAACAATAAAACCATCGAAATAGAATCCTATAATACAGCATTGGGCGATATTATCATTGAAAAAGATGGCGCCAATGATGAAGGCCTGCCTCCTCTTCAAGGAGGACAAGATGCCGGCACAACTCGATATTGGGATTGCTGTAAACCTCATTGTGGCTGGCATTCCAATATGCGCATGTGCGATATCAATGGAAACGACCTTTGGGACCAGGCAGCCGGAAGTGGTTGTGATAACGGCCCGGCTTTTCAATGTATGGATTACTCCCCCATTGAAATAAACAGTCGGGTATCCTATGGCTGGGCCGCTTTTAATAACCCTGGTACCAATTGCGGAGATTGTTTTCAATTGGACTTCCAGGGTAACCTTGCCGATAAACAAATGATTGTTCAAGTCATAAACATCGGGGACGGAGGGCAAAATTCCTTTGATCTTCTTATTCCGGGAGGAGGAGTAGGCGCTAACAACGGCTGTTCCAGGCAATGGAATAATCCTCCCCTTGGAGCGACCTATGGGGGATTTGCCTTAACCTGTAAGGACAATCCCGAATGTATCCGTAGAATGTGTCAGGAAGCATTTGGCGACAAACCCGATTTAATGCGCGGCTGCGAATGGTATATTGGCTGGTTCAAATCTACTTCCAACCCCAAGGTAAAATATGCAAAAGTCCCCTGCCCTCAGGAGATCAAAAACATTTCAAACATTGGGAATTAGGCATTTGTTTTCGGCTTCCCCGAATATCCCATAGGCCCTTTTTAAAAATATACATATATCCCATTTTGCGAAAGGTAACAGGCTTTATGTGAATTGCTGTACGGGAATTAATGGAAACAGTTGTTTCTCCCAATCCAAATGCCAGGGATTGCTTAAACAACTGGAGAGCCTCGGGAGTCATAAAATTAGATGAACCTGTAACATTATCATCCTCAAGAAAAAAATTAATCCTGAGGCCTGGCGCCAGGGTACCGTCGTACAAACTATCCCCTGCTTCATAATAATAAATGGTCGCTCCCCGGGCATCCCCCGAGAGTGTAGCGGCAATTTTAGCGTGGCTGCCCACCTTGCCCCAATTAATGGATTTAGCCTGAGAATATACTTTCACAGTACCAAACATACCCGCGGACAATACATTCAGAGAATCAACAATTTCAATATCTGTACCCGCCTCTATTACGCCAAATGCATAATCATCCGGGGTACCGGGATCTCCTGAAGGTGAGGTCGGAGTCATACCCAAATCGTCCTGCAAAAAGGCCTCGCAATTCAAAATTGCTGTTGTGGTGCTTTCAATTTTTCCCCGAAGAAAGATGGAGGTAATGGACTCTACCAGCAGAACCAAATCCGCTTGATTAGCTGCTGCTAAAATTTCCGCCCCGGGAAGAGAATCTGCCATTAAGGTCAAAGAGTGACCCAGACTGTCTTCTAAAAATGAAACCAGGAAGTCATCCCCAATGGAAAGCTCTCCAGGCAGGACTGTGCCATTGCTATTGCCCGTAATCATAAGGATTTCAGCGGCCTTTGGTATGGACAGCACCAATGTTAAAGACAATATCAACGGATATAATTTCACGGATTTCCCTGGTTAAACTCCACTAATTACCAATTAAAATACAGGTTTAACCTTAAATATATGCGAAAAACCATGTTTTGTAGGAAGTTTGAACGGTTATTCGGTTTTTAATGGTTTTCTCCTATGCTTATGGCGATACAACCCTTCATTTTTATCCTTTTTCAAATTACAGATACATGCCAAGCCGGGGTTCTGGACCGGCTGATAAGAGCTGAGGAAGTCAATCCCATGATTGTAGTCTATCTTGAAATTTCCCCTAGTGGCTGGTACAGGGATAACGGTCCAGGAGATATGGAAGAATCTTATATTGTAAAGGATATCATTCCCCATATCGACAGCAGCTATCGAACCCTTGGAACAGCCGAAGGATGAGCCATGGACAGGTTGGAAGTAAATTATGATTATAAGGAAGTGAATGTGGATCATGTGGCAACATTGGGTGAAAGCGGCCCCACGGAAAGTAGGGTTTGCCATGATCCTGCCCCATCCACCGAGGGCTGGATTTTTTTTTCAAGGGTTTTGGCCGAGCCTTAAATGGAGCCTATTTCCGTTAAGAAAGACCGTGGCAACCCGTCCGTGCATTTTAAGCTCAATTAATCGGTTCCAAAATTTACACCGCGTCAGGTAAATTCCTGAGAGAAAAAAATTCAAAAAAAGTAATATCCAATTTTAAGATAAAACTAAATACATTTGCCATACATCTTGAAGGAGAGTGGAATAATAAAAAATTTAGCATTGAAGAAGAATCAAATTGCCAGCCCGACCTCCACTCCTGCGAATTGTTTATTAGGCTCAAACATGAAAGGCTAGTTTTGGGTGAAGTACTGAAAACAATAACCCCCATCCATTTTTCAAACCCGGCCAATGGGGAATTCCAGGTTAGGTTGTTTGGAGCTGACAGTAACTTGACCCAATTTGCCGGGGTGGCATTAATGTTGGAAGAGCTAGCTCAGCAACATATTTCTGAAAGAAACCGCAGCAATCTTCCGGAAATTCAAACAATAGGAAACTCCCCAGAACCAGAACCCAATAATGCGGGTTATTCTTTGGAGCCAGATAGAAAACATTGGCATTCCTATTTTGCTCTTGCAGGAAAACTTCAATCCAATTTTATCAACTGGGAAGCTGGGCTTGATTTTGGCTACCATTATTATTGGAATCAAATGGGTCTTTCCAGCACCATTAATTTTTTGGCCGTACTGAAAGCAGCCAGTATTGGGAACAATTGCGGAGCAATTATTATTTAAGAAAAAGTGAAACCTCATATTTTTTAGGGTTTGAAACAGGCCCAATATGGAACATAACATCGGGTGTTTTTGAGGCTGGCAAGGTTGGGCTTGGCTATTATTGGGGAGATGTACATGGCCTTTCTGGAAGTAGTAGGAAGGATCGCTGGGGCATAATTGGAGAGACTTACATTGGCTATCGACTCCCCTTCCCCATTGGTGCCACGGTTGGCTATAACTATTCAGGACTTCCCTTTAGCTCTCCCCATAAACTTTCTTTTCAAATTGGGTATTTCCCATGAGGCCAAAAAATCTGTTCTTTTTCCTATGCCTGATTTTAAGTGGATGTGACTTTACCACCGATGAAGATTGCGAACCGGTTCCGCGCTCTTGCCAAAAAAGCAGGCCAGACACAGTAGAACTCAAATTGAAGTTTTCAGTATCTCCCAATAATCCCCCTGCTAGATTTCAAATATATTCTGGCAGTGTAGATGAGGGACATTTGATTTTGTCAGACAGCGCCCTGGTTGAAACCAAGGGTTATTTGCTTCCGGAAGGGGAATATTCCATAAGGGCTATTTACTTTGCAGGTAAAGATACCCTGGAAATTTTGGAAGGAGGACGTACAAGTATCGAGGTTGAGGATTATTGTGGAGGCACTAGTTGCTATAAATCGAATGCCATCACATTAGACTTGAGACTTAACAATTTGCCCAGCGGTGTAAAATGGCCTTAATTTTCCCCTAAACCCTAATATTTCTTTATGGGTTTTTCTTTCAGGTTTAATTATTGCAAAATAAAGTTTTTGAGCTAATAATTTTAAATGGAAATTGGCTAATTTTATTAATTTCTCTTTAAAATATCTTAAATGCGTATATTTATAATAAACCCATCAATCTTTTTCATTTGGTTAGTGGTATTTTTTTATGCAACCTTGAAAATTACTCCAGGCTACACCATTGATCATTCCTGCAGCAGTTGTCCCAGGCGCGAACTCGATTCTATTCAAGTACATTTCCCTCGGCCAATTAGAATTAATCAGGCAGGTTATAAAACAGGGGATCCTAATAAAAGCGCTTTTGTTGTTCTTTCCCCAAACTTAACGGACTCCAGCTTTAAGATAATCGAATCTGCCACTGGCGAAATACAATATGAAGGGCAGGTCCAATACATATCCAGCGAAACTAATCCCGGTTATTCTGCCCAAGGTTACTTAAATTCCGTCACCTTAGATTACTCCTTTGAGCTCCCTCCACATCAGGAACAACTTTTCCGTGCTTCTTTTGGAGACTTCCAGAAAAATGGTGAATATAAATTAATTATAGGTGCCGATACATCAGCCACTTTTATAATTGCGGAGGATATTTACAGTAAGGTTTTAGAAACCGGGCTTAAATTTTTTGGAGTCCAACGATGTGGTGCCACCAACAGTTGGTTTCACGGGAGTTGCCACCTCCAGGACGGATCCGCCCTGGGTTCTCAGCATACCGGCAGACTTGCAGGAGGCTGGCATGATTGTGGAGACCATGGAAAGTATTCCGAAACCCTCGCATACAGTGCGCTTATCCTTTCTTTAACTTATGCCCTTTGGCCAGAAAAGGTCCTTGATTTATATGGAAAGTCGTATAACGACAGCCTCCCATCACAAAGAGATGGAATTCCCGACCTTCTGGCGGAAGCAGGAATTGGGGCTGAATTTATTTTCAAGCTTTATACTCTTTCCAAAGAATCCGGCCTTTTAGAATCAGCTGACATGTACCATTCTGTGGGCATGGGACCAGGCCAAGACCATCAATATTGGGGACAACCAGAATATCAGGATAGTTTGTCCCAAAATTTTGGAGGAGCACCAAGACCGGTAACCTCAGGCATTGGTTCCAACGTAGCGGGTGGTTTTGCCGCAACCCTGGCTTTTTATTCCTGGGGAATTCGCCCTTATAATTCAGACTATGCTGATAGCCTTATTATGGCTGCAACGGATATATATGACAATATTGTAATGAAAAAAAGGGGATCCTCAACCATTATGCCATGTTGTTATCCGGGCGGGGGCACCAGTTATGATGAGGAAGCCATGGCAGCCCTTGCCCTTTGGTTCGCCACCAAAGAGAGCAGGTTCCGCTTTGATTTATTGGAAGATAGTACCCTTTATGCCAATCCCTATGCAGCTTTTAATGCAGGGGAATTTCCCAGCGGTTTATTAGGAAAAAGGCCCTTTCATCATGGAGGCTGGACATCGGATTTTGAAACTCTAAACGCCTTTGTAATGTACGCTATGGCCAAATTAGTTTTAATAAATGAGGCAACAGCGCTTGAGTACGGGTTAGCTGCCGATGTTAGAGATTCCCTTTGGGAAGATGCTATTCTAAATTTAAAATTTGGAATTTCCAATGGTTCCAATGGAACTACAAAAATTTTGGCGAGTAATTTTTATTCCCCGCAGTTAGATAGTTTGATACCCGTTTATCTAAATGTTTCACCCCCGTATAACCTGGTTTTTACATCCATTGACTGGGGATTTAATCGATACAATTTAGGATTGGTAAATGAGTTGTTTATGGTTTGGGACTTAACAGGAGAAGAAACCTATTACCAAATTGGCATGGATAATCTCAATTATATATTGGGAGTCAACCCATGGGATGTTAGTTTTTTAATAGGGGCTGGAGATCGGTTTTTAAATCATATTCACAATCGCTCAGCCAATCCCGATGGATTTAATGTTATAGGCGGAACTCCATATCCTTATCGGAAGCCCACCGGGGCCCTGATGGGAGGCAATAAACCCAGTGCCAAGCTTAATGATAGATGGCTAGATTACACCGCCACTGAAACTTGTATTGATTTTAATGCTCAATTAATGATACCTGCTCAGATGCTAGCCAGCCTTCCTGATTCATCATTAGGTATTAAAAAATTTACCCCCCCCAACTTAGCTCTTGGCCACTACCAGTCAGGGGGTGAAATAAAAGTTTATGATTTAAAGGGGAAACTCCTCACCCAATTTTCGTTTAAGGGTGAAAGCAATTGGAAAATTCATGTGGATGAATTTTTTAAGGGTCACCCCGGAAAATTCCCCCCAAGCCTTTACATTGCCCGTTTTGAATCGGAGACGAAAGTCTTAGCCTCCCAATTAATTTTTGTTCCTTAATGGGTTAGGGTAAAACTCCTTGATTCAATTCTCGAAATTTCCCTATTAAAGCTGCGCAAAGTTTTGCACGGGAAATTAATTTTCAACCAATTCCACACGTCTGTTTTTGGCTTTGCCCTCTTCGGATTTATTAGAAGCTACTGGGCTGGCATAAGAAACACCCACGGGAGACAGCCTGTTTTTTGCAATTCCATGTTTAGCAACCAATTCCGAAACAACTGCCTGCGCCCGCCGTTTTGACAGATCCATGTTAAAAGCGAAATCACCCTCATTATCGGTGTGACCCACCACTAAAAGTTTTAGTGATTTATTGTTTTTTAATAAGGTCGCGATTTCTTTCAAGGTTGGCTCCGAACCCAATTTCACTTGATCTTTATTTGAATCAAAATAAATTCCATAAAGAGCTATTTTCCCAGTTGAGGAAATAGTCTCGGCCATTTCGCTTGCATTAACGGCAACCATTTTTTGCTCTCTGTTTTTACCCTCCACAATATCCACAACAACCACAGTTCTATTGTTCAGAGGTTTACAAGAATGGGTGGCTTTGAGGGAATAGGCCAATACGGAAAAGTGAATCGCATCGTCATTGGATTTGGCAACGAAATATCTTTGATCCGCTATTTTCCCCTTTGTCGCGCAACTTCCATTTGTATTACGTTTATCCGTAATGCGATCCTGTGGGAATAGATACATGGAAAGGCTCATAGAACCGCCGCCACCGCCGCTGCTTCTATCGGTAGAGCCTCCGCACTCATCTCCCTTACATTCATAAAGGATTTTTCCCTTGCTTGCGGTTACTTCATCTTTATAATTGCGTATGGCTTCCAGTGGAGTCCTTTCAGCGGGAAGTAAATACACCAAACGCGTGTACTCCCCTTCCTGATTCAATTTTTCTTTGGGCGCGTAAGCCCAGTTATTGTGGCTATCTTTTTCCCCTTTGACCTTTTCCAGTTTGGAAAGTGGAAAGCGAAATTCATTAAATTTATTGTAGGTAGAAGAAACAATGAATGATCCTTCATAGCGCTTGAATTTTGGATGGTCCGTGGAGCCATCGATATCGGCTGAGGGAATCCCCGGCTTTGAAAAAGAATTGGTCAGGGCTAAAAACCCAAGCACCATGCAGATTGTAAATTTAGACATGAAGTTCTTTCCTTTTGGATGAATAAAAACTCTTCTTTTGAATAAATAGAAATAAAACTGCTAGAAAAACAAATAACAATTCTATTACTCCTTGGGCTCTTTTAGGGTTACCTTAACCCTTGGCTTTCCATTTAATGTGGCAGTATTGGAATTTTTGGCTCCGGGTTTTTGCAGGCTGGCATAAGAAACAGCTTCCTCCCATTGGATTCCCTCAAAATGGACCACATCTTCGTTCCAGTCTAATAAATAACTGACTTCAACTTCCCATCCCGGGCGAAGCTCGTCTGTGATGTATACCGGAACACTGTAATATTCCACCACGGTCGAATAACGGTCATAGGGATGGGGTCGTTCGGAACGAATTTCCAGGTTCGCCACCAGGCCGTAAGCGGATTCATCTCCAGTATTGGCTGTGGACACAAAGTAATAGCGTTCCACATATTCATAGCCATCATCCATTAAAATCACATCTTCAAATTCTCCATGACTTGTGACTTCTGGGTTGGGTCCTATGCTTTGGACTTCATAAACCATTGTGCAGGAACACAAAAAACAAAAGGCAATTAGGGATAGTATTTTAGTTTTCATAATGAACTCTCATTTTGTCTTTGAAATTAAGACGCTAATGAGTGGAAAATCCGCTCAGTTTATTGCCTAAAGGCCTACCCCTACCGCATCAAAAACTTTTCGCAAGTTCTTTATTTTTAAAGAATTACACGCTTAAACTAAAAGTGATTTTTTCACAAAAAATAGGTGATTTTTGGGAAGTTTTTCCGTGGATTTGAAGAGCCACCTCTCTTGAAGCTGATCCTCATTCCTCTGGCAAATTAAAATATATATCCAGGTTAAAGAAATTTATGGTGAATTGCTCCAACCCGATTCCAAATGCTTCGTGTTTTCCTGCAAGATTATTAATGATGAATTCCCCTTGGTCAAAGGGAATAACTGCTTGCTCAAAGGTTAAATTAAAGTGGTGGCTATTTTTTTCAGCAAGGTTAAAATATTTTGCCGCGGTGGATGTTAAGTCCAACTCAAAAACCGTAATACTATCCTTTACTAAAAGAATAGCATTCCCCTCATAGTGCGATTTAAAATCATCCCCCAATTTGATATTTTTAAATTTTTGTTCATCTCTATTCCTGGAAAAATTTACTGGTAGGTGGTATTGGTATTTGTTAATGGGAAATATATGCGGCTCCTCAAACCTTAAGGAAAAATAAGTGACAAATTCTCCGTTACGCAAATCACTTAAACCCAACTGAAACCAAAGGGACTTTCGGGTTACAGGTTTATCAAAAAAAGCGTAGGCCTCAAGCTTTTCAAGTAAACCGCGTTTTTCCAAATATCTTATTATTTCTTTTATTTCCTTCAACTCATTTATGTTGCTTGGATTTTTTTCCACCACTCCATCTTTTAGCAACTCCCCTTTTTCCATTTGAGATATTAACCTTCCTATTTGGCTTTTTTCTGAAATAGAAAAGGCGCTCCAAGGGCCTATAGATATTACTAGGGGAACCACACACAGTGAATAAAAAATCATTTTAAATTTTTTAAACTTGGTTAAAATCATATATACGGAAATAAATGCGAGCCACATTCCAACAACTGAGATTACATATCTGTTTTCAGTAACTCCATATTCCGAAATGCGCAAATACAGGGAATAAGCCAGTAAAAAGATTAGGGGAACAATAAAGAAGTATAGCAGTTTATTAATGTATTTATAAAACTTTTGTTCCTTATATGCAAAGGTTACAAAATGGGTAAAGGTGGCCAAAGAGCAAAAACTCATTATTAAATAAGCCAAGGTGCCTTTTGGAAGCTCCTGGCTAAATATCAATTTGGCGAAATATACATAGAGAATCCCTAGATAAAATAAGGACAAGGGAGTTATTACAAAGCGGATTAAAAAGTTTTCTAATTCATACTTTTTGGTATTTTCAAAAACAGCATTGGGTTCATGGAATTTCGAAAGAAATAGTAAAGGGGCATAAAATCCGGCAAAAACAAACCAGGTGTACAGGTAAATTTTTTCATCAAATTTAATATCAAATAAAGAATGAATCGTGGAAATGGCTATTGCTACGCCTGCATACATAATTCCAGATAGAAAAGCAGATTGTATTAGATTTTTTAAAGTCAAAACAAAATGCAGCCACAAATTATCTTCACTAGGTTTTTTAATTAAAAACCCGACCGGAATTGCCACAACGGCGCTAAACAAATAAAAGGAAAAGCGGATGGCTTCCTGGGTAGTTTGTTCAAGATCAATGGAAAGATAATACGCTCCTAATAAAATAGTCCCAAATAGATAACCCAGAACCATTTTCTTTTGCCAGCCACGAGACTCAAAAAATTGGGTAATGGGAACAAACAGTACCATCCCCAGAAAAAAAGTGTAAAACAGCTTTGCCATGGATTCAAAATTTTCCTTTTCCACCATGTATATCCAAAGTGAGACCGATGCAAGACAGAAGATTAAGGTTATGGGAAAGCGTCGAACAGCTATCCAGATATTTGGGAGAAAGAATTCTTTTTTAAAAGGGATTTTCATTTTGCACGCCCTGGATTGTAGTAATTTGGCTTATTAAACTTGGACATCTACCAGATGGAAAGAAAAAATATGGCACAGAAAACTAGATATCATTATTTTCAGCCAAAGAATAATATCCTTTTGCATTAAAGATTATATGGTCTAAAAGACTCAACCCCAAAATATTGGAGGCTTCTTTTAATTGTTTAGCAACCCGTAAATCCTCTTCACTTGGTTTTAATTCCCCATTTGGATGATTATGGGCTACAATTACAGCGGAGGCTCTTTCGGCAATGACATCGGCAAACACTTCTCGGGGATGTACATGACTTTTATTAATAAGGCCAATAGTTACCACCCTTACATTCATTATTTCGTTTGCACCGTTAATTGAAACACAAATAAAATGTTCTTGTCTCCTACCACCATAATGCTGGATTAGGGGAAGAATGTCAGCTGGAAACTTGATTTTCAAACCTTCCGGTTTTATCCGCCGCCGGACAAATTCAATGGCTGCTGATAGTGCTGTTGCTTTGGCTGTTCCAATTCCATCAATCTTAAGCAGGTCCTTGGCATCACAATCTATGCCCTTCATATCTAATAATCCGACAATTTTTTTAGATAAGCTAAGGACATCGTGCTTTTGGCTGCCTTTACCCAATACAAGAGCTATTAATTCATTATCACTGAGGTTTTTAGCTCCACTTCTTAAGAGCTTTTCCCGTGGCCTTGCTTTAATGGGGATGTTTTTAATTTTCATGTTGAAGCTGGTAAGTTTTTAAAAGGGCCTTGATTCGGGATTTATCCTCTTTTTCTTTATCACTTTTATGATAAATTTCAATTAAGATAATTTTCAAGTTTGCCGCATCCCAGCCATATATCAAACGAATTCGGCTTTGTGCCCCTTTTCCTTTTAGAGCTTGGCATGCAAATTTTTTAAGTTTAAAAGCGGGTATTATTCCGCTGAGTCCAGGTATTTCATAACTACTTTGGTTATTAATACCTTTTAAGTGGATTAACTCCAGAGCTGCTTTTTTAACCATTTCAAAATCTTCTGCAAGGGTTTTGAATTTTTTCTTGAGTCGTTTAAATTCCCCTGCAAATTCTGGTAATTCAACGTACTCAATTGTCTTCATAGTTTCGTACAGTTGTTTCGTGCGTTCTATAAAAGACAGCTTCATATTTTAATTCTTCGCCATCTTCTGCCATTATCCAAGGGACATCCTGGTGGGAATATTCCGTTAATTCTTTGGCATTTTTGCCCGCGAGTCTGCCTAAAACCTCATCAATGTGTTTTATTTCTCTGGCAGTAAGTTTTTCGAGATTAGCGGAGCGGTGAGGCAGGTATTTTAATTGTTCACGGGTAAAATATTTGCTTTTGACTTCCTCTATTTCATGGCTTTGGATCATGTCGTCGGTTATTTTTTTAAATTCGATGGGAGTTGGGCCAAAATGGTTTTTTTGGTAACGCGCCCCAATAAACTGTTCTTCGAACTTTTCGTAAAAATCAAAATCAATAAAATATAGCAGTTTGTATAATACAGTTTGCCCAACATTGGGTTGCGCTCCCACTTTTTCAAGGATGTATAGCAAAACCTCTTTAAATTTCTCGACCTTATTTTGGGGAACGCTGATTCGAATTTCAGACTTATTGTTTTTTTTAGGAGTCCCTGGTTTTAATTCCACTTGATACTTTTGCTCGGCTTGTTCTGTTACAAATTGTTCAATGGGTATTTCAAATAAGGCCGCTAATTTTTTAAGTTCGTTTAAAGATACATCACGCCCACCATTTTCTATTTGGGTATAAGTCTGGCGTGTGCAGCCAAGATGGTTGGCCAATTCTGTTTGGGTATATCCTTTACCCTCTCTCAAATTTTTAATGAATTCAAAAAATGCCATGCAGCTGCCTTTTATTTTTTTCTTTTGATATTTTGAATGGACTTTACGGCTTTTTCAAAATGGTATTCCACCTCTGACGGAGCATTCTGTATTGATTTTTTATACTTATCATATTCAGCTTGAGCGGCTTTTAGGGCTTTTTCATGGGAAATTAGCCCTTTGTGATCGAGAATGTCCCTATCGCTGACCCGTAAAAAATCATCCAGTTTAGTCACCCAGTCTTTCATGTGCATGGACTTTCGGTTGAGGGCCTGTAGTTCAGCAAATTCGAGGTAAAGGTTTACCAGCCGATTTAAAATATCGAGCTCGGTTTTATTCAAATAGTTTTTAGCAATACTAACATCGGATTTTTTAATGCTTGCTTTTGATTTGCTGGGGGCATTCCAGTTCGTAAGTCCCATATTGGGTTGTTTGGCATCGGCTCGCTGATGGATAATTTCTGCTGCAGTATGACCGTGAGCCGCCCAATGCATTTTATTTTGTACTGTGGCAAAAAACTCTTGTGAAATTTCGCTTTGTGGGGAATAATCGATGCTAGTTGCGTAAATGTCCAGTACCTTACGCCAGAAAACTTTTTCGGAGGAGCGTATATCCCGGATACGGCTGAGGAGTTCATCAAAATAATTACCCCCACCCAACTCCTTGAGGCGATAGTCGTCTAAAGCAAATCCTTTCAGGATATATTCCCGCAGGCGCTGGGTGGCCCAAATTCTAAATTGGGTTCCACGTAAAGACTTTACCCGGTATCCTACAGAAATAATGACATCCAGGTTGTAAAAATTGGTTTTTTTAGCCAAATTTCCCACAAATTCGGGATTCCCGAATTTTCTCATTACCTTTTTGGAGTCGAGCTCCCCTTCTGAAAAAATATTTTGGATATGCTCGTTAATGGTGGATTTTGCCTTTTGAAATAACTCGGACATTTGATCTTGAGTTAGCCAAACGGTTTCTTCATTTACATGAACCTGTATGCGGGTTTGCCCGTCTTCTGTTTGATACAGAATAAATGTATCGGGACTATTTGGAGCTAAATCATCCATACCCAAAATTTAATATGTCAAATAATTTAGTCAACTAAAATGTAAAAAATAATTAACTTTTCAGTTAAAGGTTCTAGACTTTTAAACGCGAAATTTCTTTAGCTTTCGACCAGCACTCTTACCCGCCTTTTTCCCTTCTCCCTCCAACTTCTCCTTTTCCTCCTTTATCCGCTCCAGCAATTTTTCCGCTGGCTCATCACCCGGGTCTTGAGGTACCAACTCACCTCGAAAGGCTTTGGCTAAAACGGATTGGGAAAGTTTATCGATATTGACTTTGGCATTTTGGTAATGGGCTTCCAATTTTGAAGTATCTAAACCTGGCTTCCATGGAATGATTTTCCATCCGAGCATAGCTGACTTTAACTTTTCATCAATTCTTTTCTTGCGGGTCTGTGCTTCGCTTTCAGCCATCAATTACCAATCTTATTTCCCTACTAAAAAATGCCTTCCCCACTACCATTTCCTACGCCCTGAAATAAATTGAATTTCTTCTTTTTTATTCCATTTTAAAATTAATTTCCTAGAACCATTTACCCACTTATTTTTTGGGTGTTTTGCCCATTTGGGTACTAAAAGCTAGGGACTTTGGATTATTTTTTGGGCTTTTAAGGGGTGGCAGTTGGCTTAGTTGACGGGGACCTGGCTCTCCCCCCATCCCACTACCAAACAAAAAACCAGCGCAGAGCGCTGGCCGGGGCTTATAGCAGAGGCGCATTAAACTTTATACCAGGACTACACAAATAAAATTTAGTGTACTTAAAAACGGTGTAGCCCTAATCGGTATTTAATTCTCATCATTTTTTGTTTCCACCGTTTCGCGGTCTACAAATTCAAAAATTTCCTGGTTAAAGTTGCGGGAAAGCTCCACCAAGTATTCTTCTTCAGGGCTAATTTCTAGTAGGTAGTATCCACCAGATATATATTCCGATTGAATCATTAACGAATCTAAGTTATAGATATCTCCCTGCTTGCGGCCTTCGGTTTTTGTTTCTTTTGAAAAACTGGTAACCGCTAAAACAGACAATATTACTAATGCTTTTTTCATAGGATTCCTTTTGGTTTAGTGATGTTTATTAGACAAACCAAAAGCCTTTAGGTTCCCAGTTAATGGGAAATAGTAATTTCAATTTTTAAATCGTCCCCGGCGGAAAGGCGAAAAAGCTGAGTTGTAGGGCTACCCAGATTTTGTAGCTCCGACACAAACTGGGGAAAGTTCTTTTGAGGTATTATGCCTGCTACTCTGCTGTTTATAGAATCTGGAAAGCTTTGAACTTCTCTCGACTTAAAACGGGCAAATAATTTTTTTAGCAAATCAAGCGATTGGTCTTGGTTTTCGGAGCTAATAACAAGCTCTACGGGAAGTACATTGTTATGGCTTAACACAAGGCCCTGAAAATCCGATGCCCGCCGGGAAGGCATTAGTTCCACTAAATTTAACCCCTTGTCATTCAGCTTATATATAGCATCTGGGTTTTTTATCCAATGGGGAACTTCTTTGGTTTTAAATACATAATCTCCTTCGGCACTGGTATACCCTGCCAGTGTGTCTTTTACATCCTTATTAGCTATTTCTATGGGTTCAACAACATCAGTTTTTACCTCTGTATCGGAGGGAATAATTTTAGGCATTTTTTCTGCAAGCTGATTTTTTTCTATTTCTGGAGCTTCTGGCGTTTTGTGTGTTGGGTCGAGTTTTGTTGTAGGCTCTGATTCAGGCTGTGTGGGACTAACAATTTGAGGGGCTTTGGGATTTTTATTTGTAAAAGTCAGCAGGGCTACCAATATTAGCATAGCAACAAGGGCAGCCCATGCCAGTGGTTTAGGTGCAAATAAACGCTTAAATATCTTTACCTTGGGTTGGGATATTTTTTGAATCTCCCCTATTCTGTGTAATACATCCTCTGCAAATTCGGGAGGTGCTGGAAGCTTTTCTAGCTTTTTAAAAGCCGCATCCAATTTTTGTTGCTCGGAATGTCCCATTATAGAAAACCCTCCAGGCATATTCGCAAATTATCCCTAGCCCTTGCTAGTCGCGATTTAATAGTTCCTACATTTTGTTTGGTTATCTTAGAAATTTCTTCATAAGAAACCCCCTCAACATTACGCAATACCACCAGCTCTCTGTGTATTTTATGTAACTTGGCTATACAACTTTGCAGCTTCTCAGCCAATTGTTTTGCCTCTAATTCATGGGATTGGTTCTGAGCTTTCTCTACCCCATCCGATATGTTATTAAAGACGGTTGTTTTGCTTCGCAATCGGTACTCTAGCGACTTAACCTTATTTTTGCAATTGTTAAGGGCGATTCGATAAAGCCAGGTTGAAAATTGGGAATCAAAACGAAAGCCACTTAAATTTTTCCAGACTTTTACAAAAGTTTCCTGAGCACATTCATTGGCATCGTCCATGTTACCCAAAAAGCGAAAACACAAATTAAAAACCATGTCTTTGTATTTATGGAGGAGCCAGCTAAAAGCCATTTCGTTCCCATTATTAAATTGCCTAACCCATTGTTCATCTTCCCTGGCAGATTCTTGTTTTTGGGCCAAATTTGGATTCACAGCTATTAGACAACTCCAAAAGGAAAAGGTTCCCTTTTATTTTAGGAAAAATTTGCGATAATGGCCTACTTCACTAAAAAAAAAAGACTACCATCTGCCGATAGTAGTCTTTTTAGTAAGGGCTATGGAATAAAACTTATTTGATAAGCTTTAGTTCTACCCGTCTATTTTTTTCTCGGCCCTCTGCAGAGTCATTTTCAGCTACAGGATCCGCAGAACCATATCCTACGGCAATTAACCTTTCAGCTGCTATTCCTCGCATTACGATATATTCTTTTACAGATTCAGCTCTCTGTTGAGACAGCTTTTTATTAACAGCTTCACTACCAACATTATCCGTATGACC
>JBNKOC010000025.1:0-194627 GCA_050294405.1 Fibrobacteria bacterium
TCCCAATTGAACTTTGTTTAAGGGTAAAATGTTGGGCTCACTGACCAAGTTTAACCGATTGATAAAGTTGGAAACCTCCAGACTATCTTTAAGGACTAGTGCTTGCTCAGTTAGAGGTAATCGAAGTCCCGCAGATACATACAAGTATTTTTTCAGAATTGTAAAACCGCTGGCAATGTTTAAAACGGCAGGTTCCCCGTATATTCCTGATAGATTTTCGGTTTGGGTCCATTTGGATTTCAAACCTCCATGAAACCAGGCAAAGCTAAAGGGTTTTAAACTCATGCCTAAATATCCAATATGTTGCTGATAGCTGTTGGAAATTGTATTGATATCGGCTTTTAACAGCTGACTTTCGGCGCTACTATATATAACCCAGGGTACGCTGCCCCCGGAAAACTCCTGGCCCATGGTCTCCCTAGGGAGCCATAACATCGCCAGGAATGCACAAATAGCAACCTGTTTCATCAATCCCGTTTTTGATTAAGGTGGTGTTTATTTTCCAGGACTCCCCTTCCAGCTCCAGGGCCTCCATATCTATTCCTAAATCATTAAATTGCTCTGCCATAAAATAGTCCATGGGGTCCGAAGCATCGGCATGAAAGTAATCCACAATATGATTGGGAGCTATTTCCATTATTCTTTTGGAATTTTTAAAGTGACGGAATACCTGTGGGGTGAGTTGTTTTTTAAACGGGTCCAATAACACCACAAAGGCTGAATCGCTTATGGTACCGGTTTTCATTTTTTGGCCGTAACTCTCTACGCGCGTTTTATGGGGAATAGTTTTTTTATCTTCCCCCAAGATAGTCTGGGCTAATACTTCACCGGCAAACACATTAAGGACGCTTCGGTCTCCTGAAATGGATAGTTTTAAGATGGCCTTTTTTAGTTTGATGTTTAAAGCCGGTGTTAGCAAATTTAATGGGAACTCGAGTTGGATGATTCCCATGTCCCCCTGATTAAGCTCAATTAAGCTGGGAGAATGAAATGTATAGGCGGAGCCCGGGTAAAGTATGTGGGAAAATTTTTCGGTTTGAATGGGGTAATGGGAAAAATCTTTTTTGCTAATTAAGGTCTGGCCGTTGTATATATGGGTTATGGAATCTTTTTTTATCACGAGCCCATCCTCAGTGAGCAAAACCCCAAGCAATGGTTGGTTAAATTGGAAAACGGGATTTGTGGGAATTTTGGGAAGGACCAGAGAATAGTGCTTTTTTAACACTCCGATAATATGGGGAGCGGCCCTGCGAATATTTTTTTTAATGTCGCTAACAAAAAAAAGGGTATCTATGGGCCTGATGTTAGCAACAGTCGATTTAAGGATGTAAGGAATAGCGACAAAAAAGTCCCCTTTTTTTTCCAGAGTTAAAAAAAACTGAGGGCGCGTATCGGCCAGAAGATTTTCCCGAAAAATTTTTTCCGGGTTTTTAGTTTTTTGGATCGATTGGTTTAGCGCATAATAACCTTCCAGATTTTTAACCGGGGCAAATTCATCGGACCCATCAAGAAGTTCCCAGACTTGTTGGTTCAGCATATCGCAGCTCAGGCTGTCAAAAAAGGAGCTGAAAGCCCCTGACCAGCTCAGCTGAGGAATGGAGGAAGACTTTCCCGGTTTGGAATTTTTTGGGGCCTGGGAAAAAGCCAGGCTATAGCTCAAAAAAATCAAAAGCCCAAACAGGGCAAACTGCATTTTCAGATACTTTCCAGCCATGCTTTTTTCCAAAGAAAAATCTCAAAACCCTTTATGGCAGCGAAAGTTATCGTAAATTAATGAGTCCATGATTCAACTATACAAGACTTTGCGGTCTGGAGTCCAGGCCAATTCCTTTAAAATTAACCCTCTATTTAGTAGACAATTAAACTATATTTCGGTTATAAGATGTCAGATTTAATACCCAGTAAGTCAGAAATTTTAAACGGCCTGCTCTTCGCCTTGGTTAAGGCTCGCAATTTGTCCGGCATGTCCCATATTATTTTCGAACATTTAAAGCCCCTGATTCCCATGGATAGATTGGGAATAGTGGCCCTGTCCGATGACGGCCGTCGTTTTATATCCATTGCCAATGTGGCCAATTTCAATCTTTTACTTAATACCGGTTATAATGTGTCTGCGGTCTCTTCTACTCTTATGCAGATAATGCAGGCCAACCAGGTTCGTGTTATTAACGACATGCCTGAATATTTGAAAAAAAAGCCAAAAAGTGAAAGCACTAAGCTCTTGGTGGCTGAGGGAATTAAATCCAATATGTCCGTGCCCCTTTTTGTGGATGGAAAATCTTTTGGAGTATTGTTTTTGGCTTCTAAGGAATTGGGCTCATACGGAAAAGGCCATGTGGATATTCTGAATCATTTAAAAGAGGTGCTTTCCTATACTGCGCAAAACTATTACCTCATCAGTAAATCCGGTGCTGTGACCTCGGGAAGCATTAAACTTTCCAGCGAAAACTCTGAAAATGGCAGCCAAATGTGGACTCAATCCTGGAAAAACTGGGAAGTTTATATTTTGTCCCAGACTTTAAAACAATGTGGGGGCAAAATATATGGAAAGAATGGGGCTGCTGCCATTTTAAAACTGCCTCCCACTACTTTACAGGGAAAATTGAAGAAATTGGGGCTAAATCGCAAAGAGATTCTCCACGGCGATTTATAAAGAGGGCTTTGCTCTAACGAATATTGGCTGTATCGCCTCACTAGATTTTTTTAAAAAACGACTTAATTTAAATTATGGGCAAGGAGGAATCTTATGTATGATCCAGTTATGGTTGAACCTATGCGTCAGGAGTTGGCGGTTTTGGGTATCGAAGAAACAAAAACAGCTGATGCGGTATTAACTGCGCTAGGCCGTCCTGGTACTACCTTAGCGGTAATTAATTCAGTTTGTGGCTGCGCGGCAGCTAACGCCAGACCAGCCGTTAACATGGCCATGAAAAATGCGAAATTGCCAGATAATGCTATAACCGTGTTTGCAGGTAACGATAGAGAGGCCACACAGGTATTAAGAGAAAACATTGTGGGTTATCCACCTTCCTCTCCAAATATTGTTTTGTTTAAGGATGGAGAAGTAGCTTTTAATTTAGAGCGCCATCAAATTGAAGGCCGCGCTGCGGAAGACATTGCCCAGGATTTAATCGAGGCCTTTAACCAATTCTGTTAATCCTATGGCAATAACCAAAGTTTGGTTAGATGAAACGGAAAACGAATGCACCATGTGCGGGGCATGTGAAGCAACATGCCCTGAAGTTTTTGAAGTGCCCGAAAAAATGGTGGTGGTGGAATGGGCGGATTATTCCTTAATCGAACCCATTGAAGAAGCGGCAGAAGGTTGCCCAGTGGGAACCATTGCCATTGAGTATGATAAGAAGGGGGTGAGAGGCAACCCCTTTAACGTTTAATTTCGTCAAAAATTGGGCGTCGCACTGCTCCTTCAAGCTCGCGTTCCGCTTCGCACGCCTCGTCTGAAGTCGCAATCTTCAATTTTTATTTAACACTTTTTTAAGCCAGATACATACCAATAACAATAACAACCCCATTCCATAAAAAACTCCGGAAAGGGAGAGGGCGTAATATACGGCAAAAACGGAAAGTCCTAAAAAAACCAGCATCCATACATTTTGATAAAAATTTTTGCCGGCAATTATTCGGGCGAGAATATTAATGTCCACCGAGGTTTGCAACAAGCTGTTGAGGGGAACCAGATATGCCCCTCCAAAAAAGCCATAAAGAATAATTAATATGGCCATGGAAAGCGGCTGGCTCATGGCTGGCATTAACAAAAGGCCCAGGGCCATAAAAAGGGCGCTTGTAATAATTTGTTTAGAAGAAATATGGGATGTGGTTTTTCTCCCGGCGTACAAACAGCCGGCAATTATGCCGACACCTGCCAAAGCTGCTATACCCTGGGCAATCATGACATTTTCAATTTTTGTGGCTTCTTTAAAAAAGGCGGGAAAGGCGGCTAAAACTACCTGGTTGATGCTCCAAAAAAAAGAAAGGGCCGCAATGTATTTAAATACGTTTTTATGGTTATGGATATCCTTTAGGTTTTGCCTCAAATATTGGCCTTTTAGATATGGCCCGAGGGAAAATTGCAAATTTTTGGGCTTGGTTTGGGTCGGCGTAATTCTAAAGCTAAGTAAAAACTCCAAAATTGATGCTAACAACAAAAACAACCCGAGGAGTTTTACCTCATTTAAAATTTGGCCCAGTGAAGCAGAAGATTGAAATAATTTTTCAAAACCAAAACTGTACAAAAAAGAGCTTAGTAATATGGCCACAATGGTTGTGGATTGCAAATAGCCAATGCCCTTGGGGAGTTTTTGATTTCCCATAAGTTCCTGTATGTAGCCGTATTTGGCGGGACCATAAATTGCGGATTGTAAAGCCAGTAAAAATGTAAAGCTAAAAGACAACCAAAACCAACCCTGGCTATAAGACCAAAAAATGGCTGCTGTAATGGGGATTGCTAAAAAAGAACTGATTTGAATAATTTTTTTTTTAGAATATTTATCCGACAAGTATCCTGCGGGGGAAAAACAAAGTACAAAAGGAAGTAGTATTAAAGCGTTAATTACCGCAGCTAAAATCATTTGTTGCGTGCCATCGTAATATTTAAATATGGCGTTGTGTAAAATGATTTTATGCCCAACATCGGTAAAAGCGTTTAAAAAGGCAACTGTTAAAAAAGAAAATAGCTTTGGCCTGGCGTTTGTATTCATAGGCTATAAATGTAATCTCTTTTTAAACCCAGGAGAGCGCTAAACAGTTCTAATTCAGATTGATTTTTGCTAAATCCATTTGTGTTTGGGGTAGCGCCTGCGCAATTCTTTTTTTACCTCGGGATAGGTGTTGTCCCAAAAATCGCTTATGTTATAGGTTTTTTGTACGGTTCTGTAATTAGGAGCCAGTATGTTGTACAACACAGGGATTTTTTTTTGAGCCAAAAAATACTCACCCTGGCAGTCGTAAAAATCGGCGATGCGGGCGCTTATTTCCGGAGGGGCATTTAAAAAATACTGAAACTTAGCCGACCTTCCCGATGGCAGGTTTTTTTTATCGGGAAATTCTTTCTCAATAAAACTCCATATTTCCCTACCTACATAGTCTTTAAAAATCTCAATGAGTTGGCCTAACTCTAATTGCCTTTGGCTGGTTTTGCCTTCGGCCCACTCTGCAAACATCAATTCAAAGTCCTGGTGATTGAGTTCAGGAATTTGGTACTCAGTAAACGCCTCCCGTGCCAATTTATGTTTGGACAGGAAAACTTGAAAATCCGGGTTTTCTAAGGGGCTGGCGATTTTGTTTTCCAACATCAATTGCGCCATGTACTGGCTTAG
Organism: Fibrobacteria bacterium; assembly: GCA_050294405.1. GTDB lineage: Bacteria > Fibrobacterota > Fibrobacteria > UBA11236 > JADFYW01 > JBNKOC01. The sequence goes on from JBNKOC010000025.1 coordinate 5,337, forward strand.
CTCGTTTTTAGGCCAATTTTTTTCTGGAATTTTTTCTGCATACAACAACAAATCTTTGTAATAGTAGGCTTTTTCCACAGATATTTTTTCGCTTTTATTTATCCAGTTAAACTGGATTTTACTATGGCCTTTTGAGATGGAAAGCTTTTTGATGTCTTCTTCCGGTACTTCAAGCCAATGTAAAATGAGCCCGTATTTTTGTTCTACTTGAACAGTTTCCTGATAATCGATTGCAATTATGTATGTGGGTAAATCTTGCACAATTGCGGATTTAATTTCACCTACCATGTTGCCTGGCATTCTGTAGCGGCTTGTTCCTTCGGCTTTGACTCCTAGCCGATTGGCAAACAGGTTAAGCCAGGGATTGGTTTGCATGTTCTGGACCCTAGGCTTAATTCCCGCGTGTGGATGTTTGTTCTTGGCATCTAACAATCGTTTCCAAATATAGTTCTCCTGGGAAAATTCCTTTTTATTGGCCGAAGACATAAAATGCCGGGCCAGGCTTTCTAAGTTATAAGCAGTATTAGAGGGTTTGTTATTGCCTTCTAATATGGCGCACATAGCAGCATCAATATTGTATCTCCCACTTCCAAAGGACAGGTATAGCAATTTTCCCAGAGATGGGTGTATGGGAAGAGTGGAAATCCAAAGGCCTTGGGCATTGGGGATTCCCGAATCTTCTATACTTCCCTGGCTTCTTAAGATTTCTATACTGGCTTTTAATAAGGAAGGTTCCGGGTTTGAAAGCCAGGGCAATTTTTCAAAATTCCCAAGGGCCGCTTTCTCTCCAAGCTTGGCTAACATATCCAGCAAGATTAGTAATGCATTAGACCACTCTACCTTATTTAATTGACTGCTAATGCTTTGGGCCCATTTTTCTTCCACAACGCTGTTCCAAAGTCTAAAGCAGGTTCCGGGTCCGGTTCGGCCACAACGCCCTTTTCTTTGTTGGGCGTTATACAGGCTTATGCGGCTGAGCTTTAAGGAATTGATTTTTTTATCTGGTTGATAGAAAATTTCCCTAGCCCAGCCCGAATCGATTACGGTATTCACATCGGGAATAGTAAGAGATGTTTCCGCAATGTTAGTGGCTAAAATAATTCTGGGTTTTGGAGAAGGAGAACAAACTCGGTGCTGGTCTTTTAAATTCATAGAACCATGAAGAGGTTCAATAGTAATGTTTTCAAAACCCTTGGTTCTTTCCAATATATTTTTGGCTTGATTTATTTCCCGCCAGCCAGGTAAAAAACACAGGCAGCTGCCAGAGCCATATTTAGAAACCCACATTTTGGCAGCGCTTAATAACTGATCCTCCAAACGAGAAAAATTTTGGGCAGGCATGTATATGGTTTCTATGGGAAAAAGCGGCGAATCTACTTTTAGGTGAGGCCAATTCCTAATTTCACTTGGAAACTCTATAACATCCAGCGTGGCCGACATTAATATGATTTTAGGCAGAGCAAAATTTCGCTCAGCCAAGTAGCGCAACCACAGCCAGATTAAGTCCATTTCCACCTGACGTTCATGGAATTCATCCAGAACCAGGCAATCAATATTTGTTAGCACAGGGTTTTTCTGTAGCCAGGCGAAAAACCAACCATAAGTTTGGAAAATTATTTGAGTAGAGGGCTTCGTTTCCTGTTTGCCCCGAACCTGATAGCCGACTTTTTCCCCTATGGGCAAGTTTAGCTCTTCCGAAATTCGGCTGGCCAAAGCAATGGCCGCCAATCTTCTGGGCTGCAGCACAATAATTTTTCCGCGGAGAGATCCCGATGCAAATATGGGGACCCGGGTGGATTTGCCTGTGCCTGTGGGCGCGCTGATAAAAAGTCCAGGGGCCGCTTTTAAATTTTGTTCCAATTGTGTTTGTATAGCATCAATAGGAAGTGGGTTTAAAAGCATAGTTTTTAAAGATAATAAAGCTTTCCCGAAACATAACCTCGGGAAAGCTGGTTTTTTGATTTAAAAACTAAGGGCGGCATAAAAACCGGGCCAGATTTTTACCTGGTCGTGATCGCCAATATTATAACTGTTTAAATAATTTTGAAAAATAATATCATGTCTTCTTTCATATAGCACATTTACAGTTAACCCAACCTCGGGTTGAAAGCGCGACCAGCGATTTAGAGCAAGGCCTGTTTTTAAGCGGCTAAGTTGGTTCAAAGGTCCGTAAAGGGTATGGGTGAGTTCTTCCTGCAATCCATTTATAGTGTAGAACTTAAGGGAACTAACATCCGTATTCCATTTGAGGCTTCCAAAATCTATGCCATAACCTATTCCTATGCCCTGCAATACATATTGGTCTAAGTCCGGGTCCAGATTAATGCCTAAATGCAAGAGGCCGTAAAAATTACCACTGCCTGTTTTTAAGCTTGTGTAAATGTTGCGGGCTTCATCCATCCAAATTACCGGAGAAATTTTCGATTTTTTGTTGAGGTTAAGAAAACCTATGGTTTCCCCGTCCACAGTATTGGCAATATTTATAAAACCCAACTGTACTCCCTTAACATGGTTGGCCACATTTATAAAGGAGGTAGCCTGAACGCCTTTAAGGTCACGGGCCAGGTTCATAAATCCCGCAACCTGGATACCTTCCATGTCTCTGGAAATATTCATGAAACCCGTTCCTTGAACTCCTTTTACATTTTTAGCAATGTTCACAAAACCGCTCCCCTGGGCTCCTTCAACATCCAAGGCCACATTTAAAAAACCGGTTCCTTGTCCCCCTTCCAAATTGCCAGATACATTTAAAAAGCCGCTTCCTTGTCCGCCTTTTACATCAAGAGCTATGTTTGCCAATCCAGCTCCCTGGCCCCCTCGAACATGCTTAGCGTAGTTGGCAAGTCCGGATCCCTGTCCCCCTTTGAGGCTATCGCTAACAAAGTTTAAAAGGCCGGACATTTGAGCTCCGTATACATCTTCGTAGGCCCATTCTCCAATTACCCCTATGCCGATTCCATTGAGTTTGGAGTAGCCTCCAAAAAACAGATTAAAGGAATATAAATGGTAAGTGGGCTGCAAAACCAATTCCCCATTTTTCTTGGAAATACTGGGCAGCATGGCAAAAGAGACAGGTATGGTATCGTAAACCAAATCCTCTTCGCGAATACCATTTTCGGATTTTTTGCCCTTTCCCCTTAAGGCATAGGCTTCTTTGTTGCTGATTTTTTTAAAGTTGCTTTCTGAAATTTTAGCGGCTTTGCCTTCCACCAAGCGCAGCTTGGCCATTTTAGGCCCGCTTGGGTTGTCCAGCAAAATTCGGTATAACCCCGGTGCTAACCCCAGCTCCATAGCACGGGATTTGTTTTTCACCAGTTCAATGGCAAGGTTGCCCGCGCTGTCACGCATGGTGATTTTGCCTTCTATGCTCTTGTTAAACTGGATTACTGCCGAGTTGGGGTTTAACTCGGACATGACCACTTCTCCAGAGCCTTTTAACTGGATATCATAACCGGCATGTTGGGCTCCGGCCTGGGTTTCTTCTGTGTGGGCTAATGTTTGATGGAAGGCGTACTGATAGGCTTCATTTAATGTGACTCGGTTGTCTCCCGTTAAATCGGCAGCCCCCCTAAGGCCAGTAACCAGGGAGTTGGTAAAATAAGAGCCCTTAATCCTTTCCGATTCCTGAGCGGGCTCATCTTCTGAATTGGATGTTAATATGGCATAGCCCTGCATATCCACGGATTCATCCATTAAAAAGGAAGGTTTTTTAACGCCCCCTTTTAAGCGGGTAAACGCGCCGGAAGCACAGGCATCCAAAACAGCAATCTTAACATCGGCCTCTAAATTCCGAAAACTGTTTTTGAGCTCGGTGTATGAGAATTTGCCCTTTTTAAGTAACAAGCCGGTTTCATCGGCATGGCCTGAATAGTACAGTATGATTTCTGTTCTGCGGTATTTGCCTTTGTGCCCAGCTAGAAGTTTTTTGGTTTTATCCAACTCTTCCCGTAAGGAAGCGGGGGAAGGTTCTAAAATCAAATGCACATCGGACTTGTCTACCCCGCCTAATTCTAACAATACATCAGCAAAGGAACGGGCGTCCGAATGGGCGTACTTTAACTTTTCCCGGCCTTCGCCTCCGTTGTTGGCTCCAATCACTACCGCCATTCGCTTGGCATTGCTGGATAAAAGGCTTGAAGGGGGTTTTGCCACTGTGCTGTGCCCCGGGTTGGCCAAGGCCAATAATAGTAGGCCTATTAAATTTAATGTTATGTTATGCAGGCCCTGTTTTTTTTGAATTTGCTTTTTCATTGTAGGCTCACTTTTTGAAAAAATTGATGTGATACAATTTTTTATGGGATTCCAGTTTATGTTGTTTGGGGAAACTTTTGTCTTTACTCCATTTTTCCCTATAGTTTTCCAAGATTTTTTCGGGGTTTATAGGTTCAGAAGATGTTACAAATAGGAACTTTTCAAAATTTGGGGCGTTATCCAATTGGTAGGCGTAGTCCAATTGCACTTTGCCTTCTTTTTCCAGCCTGGAGTCGGAACTGTTTTGACTGGGAAAGTGAAGGGTGATATTTTGGTTTCCATCGGCGGAAAAAATGACTCCGTATTTTTCCCCGGCGGAAGTATAGGTGATTTGTATGGTTTGTCCCGCAGAAAGACTGTCACCGTCTTTTAACAGCTGAGGCCCCTCACTTGTTTTTAAATAAACATCCAGTTTAGGTTCCATGCCTTTTAGTCGATATTCAGGCTGCGCGTTGTTTTGTTTCATAATAAAAGAACTTAAAGCCACCACAAACATAAGGCTAAAAGCGAAGGAAACCCGAACCATAGGTTTTTGAAACCAAGGCATAGTTTTTGGTTTAGGGGAAATAAGCTCTCTTGGTTTTTCAAATTGATGTTTCTCTTTTATAATTTCCATTTCTCTTTGGGCTGGAAAGTCCTTTAAAAAGGCTTCATTGGATTTTTGAATTTCCTTTAGTTTTTCCTTGAGAGATTCATTTTGTTTCAAAGCGGTTTCTACACGCTCCTTTTCCTTTTGGCTTACTTCTCCCAGGAAATATCTTTCCAGCAATTGGCTGGGGATTTGGTTTGAATGTTCCATTAGACTGGCTCCTTATAGCTTTGCTGAACCCTTTCTTTAAACTGCCGCAGGCGCTTTCGAACCCCTGAAACCGAAAGTCCGGTTTCGGCAGCTACCTCGTTTAAGGTCATGCCATCTCCGTAATGGAGGTAGGCCATAACTCTGGTGGAGGCGGATTCCCGGCCCATAATGCGGTCCGTAATTATGTTTGTCAAATTTTTTTGCTCCTCATCTGCCAGAGCAATATGCGCCAAATCATCGTTGAGCAAACGGTTTCGGTTTTTGCTGTCCCGAATGCGATTAAGGCAAATGTGGGTGGCCATGGTAAATAAAAGGCTGGAGGGAAATGTGCCTTCCATTTTGTCTTTTTTGTCCATGAGCTTTACAAAAACATCGTGCATGGCGTCCCGGGCTTCTTCGGAATCTTTTAATATTTGATGGCATCTTCTCCAGACCATGGCGGCATACTTCTCGTAAAAGTTGGTTATTTCGTTTTCTGTCAATGGCATTTTAAACCTTTAACACCTGGGCGCCTCAAAAGTGTCCCTGGTTTTTAAAAAAAAAGTGTAGACCTTTGAAAGTTCTGAAAATTCTGAATTTTTAGATTTTACAAAAATATTACTAATTGCTAATCTTGTTGAGTAAACTCAATTTTTTGCCTTCCTGAGGAAATCTAACCTATTAATTCCGCAAAATGGACTACTCCCAGAAAACAGGAGATACTGAATTTTTCGAAAGTTCTAATCTGTCAAAATCTTCCAACTAATAATAGAAAGCCAGCGTAAGTAAAAGTATGTCCGAATTAAAACCAGATGAAATTTCTTTTGTAGAAGAAGTGGGTGTGTTTTTCGAGCAGTCTGGAATTCCCTCTATGGCGGGTCGTATATTGGGTTGCCTGTTGATTTGCGAACCCGAGCATTTGAGCTTAATTGATTTGGCCGGGCAGCTTCAGGCCAGTAAAGGCTCCATAAGCACCGCAAGCCGCATGTTGCGCCAGGCAGAAATTGTGGAGAAAATAAAATTCCCCAAAGATAGAAACGACTATTACCGCATTAAGGAAGACGCTTGGACATGCCAATTTAAAAACCAAACCAAAATGGTGGGCGATTTGCAGGAACTGGCCGCCCGCGGTCTGCGGATTCTGGCTAGGGAAAACAAAGCTCGTTCCCAACGGCTTTTGGAAATGAAAGAATTTTACGACTGGCTTAGCGATGAATTGCCGGAGCTATTTGAACGCTGGGAGAATACCAAGAAGGTAGCAGTAAAGTCCAAAGGAAAAACAAAGCACTAACATATGCATAAAATATTCCATATATGTTATTGCCTGGTTATGGCTATGGGGCTTTGTGTTTCTATCTTTTCCCAGGAAAAAACCTGGAATGGAAGCCTGGTGGATAAAAACTTTTCGGACAGCTCCGCCGTGCGATTGGAAATTCTGGAATCCGGCGACACTTTAAATGTTGTGTTGGGTGAACCATTCAGCATCACCATCCCGGCGGATACGCTTTGGAACGTTTGTTTTACCCAGGGCGCGCTGGAAAAATGTTTTGAAATAACCCACAAGGATACCAGCTCCCAGTTTAGTTTTGATGTTACTGGAAAAGATACGGAAGTATTATCCGAGTTGGCCCCTCCCAAAGAAGAAGCGGATTTAAATCTGGCCCTGCCGGAGTCCGATAGCCTGGATTATTCAGCCGAAGCCCCTTCCAGTTACAACTCCGAAGAGGGTGTACAGCTTAAAAAAGTATTGCTTAAAGTAAGGCGTGTTCCCAAAAGGGCTTTGGGGAAATCCACCGTTTCGGCAAAAATGATTAAGCGTATGCCCGGTTTAGCGGAAGCCGATGTTATCAAAGCCATTCAGGCCCTGCCGGGGGTTGTAGCCAGTTCGGACTTTAGCTCGAAAATCTATGTGCGTGGGGGAAGCGCCGATCAAAATCTGTTTTTATTCGACAACGGCACGGTGTATTCGCCGGTGCATTTTTTCGGATTGTTTTCCACCTTTTTAGTGGAAGGTTTGGATGGAGTTGAATTTTACAAAGGAGGCTTCAGCCCGCGTTACGGCAACAGGCTTTCTTCAGTGGTGGATATAAAATCCAGAAAGGGCGGGGCCAAAGATACAAATGCCTGGTTCCACAAAAGCTCCGTTAAAGTATCCACCTTCGCCACTCAAATACATACGGAAGGAAGGCAAGGCCCTGTTAATTGGATACTGGCCGGAAGAGCCACATACATTAAAACAGTTATTGATTTGCTGCGCAATCTGGGGCTTACGGACTTAGAGCTGGATTACTTTTTTACGGATTTGCAGGGCCATGTTAACTGGCAAATAAATGAAAACCACTCTCTGGATATATCTGGTTATGGAGGCGGCGATAAACTGGATTTTTCTCCCTTTATTGTAAAATGGGGAAACCAGGTTTACCCGCTAAACTACCATCATAAAATAAGCGACAACTGGAAAGGCCACGCCACTTTCGCCTACAGTTGGTTTTCCCAGGAATTCGCTTTGGAAAATATTTTCGGCTTTGAAAATGGCATTTCCCAATATAATTACAAGCATGTGTTGGATTACAGCGGGTTTAAAAATCAAAACCTGCAGTTGGGTCTTGATATTAAAAAATTCCATGTGGAATTTGTAAACAATCAGGAAATTGCCAAAATTCGCCTTACGGACCCTACGGATTTCTGGATGTATTCGGCCTTTGTGGAAAACGATTGGGACTGGGATAAACTCAATTTAAAGTTGGGTGTGCGTGGAAATTACATGACCGAGAGGGATGTGGTGGATTTTGAACCCCGTTTTTCCTTGCAGCTAAAACTGCCTAAGTCCTCTTACATAGATTTTCATTCTGGCTACTATTACCAATACATCAATTCCATTGTTTGGGGAGACTTTGAAACCATAAACGAGTTTTACTATCCGGCTAAAAAATTAAAGTACGAAACGGTGGAGCCTTCCCATTCTTTGTTACTATCTCTGGGGTACCGCAAGGAAAAACTATGGGACAGATACGAATATTCGGTGGAGTCTTATTACAAAACCCTAAATGATTTGGTGGTATTTAACCAATATGCCGTGGAGGATTCCGTGCGTTTTGATGCGGGAAGCGCCTTGGGCGAGCTGCTTAAAAATGCAGAGGGCTATAGCTTTGGTTTGGAATTAATGGGCCGGAAAAACGGAGGCACGTTATTCGGGGGCCTGAGTCTTTCTTTAGGGCAAGCTGTGATAAAAGAACAATTCGCCACAGAGGCTATTTTTCCAAAATGGCACCAACCCATTAGTTTCAAGGGAGACTTGTCCATCAATTGGAGAGGCGAAGAAGGAATCTGGAAAATATCCAGCAAGCGAAAATACTTACAGAGCTCGGTGCAGTTAAAGCATGCCTCAGGCTTGCCCTACACTGAGGTGGTGGGCTATGTGCCTGCACATCTATTGGACCAAAATCCCTACGGGGTTAATGCCGGCGGCCCTAATCCTATTTTTGGAAACAATGTTAGTGCGCCCCGGGGTGGCCAAAACGACGCCTTTGTGCCTTCTTATTTTCGTTTGGATGTGAAGGCTATTGACTGGGGTAAAAAAAACAAATGGAATTTTAGCTGGACTATTTTAAACATCACAGATTATGAAAATATTTTCCTTTATGCCTATGACACTTCTAAAAATCCGCCGGAAAGGCTGGAGATAACTCAATTTCCCTTTTTCCCCATGTTAGTCAGTTATGAATACTATTTCTAAAACAAACAGGGCAAAGACCAATAGAATCCAAAACCGAGGGTTTGGAATTTTAACATTATTGGCCGGGGTTCTTATATTAGGATGTTTGCAGGGCCCCTGGGACTATTACCCGGAAAAAACCCCTTATTATAAAGGGTTATTTGTGTCGGGATATGTGATTGCCGACAACCCTGTTTCCAATGTATGCGTGGAAAAAATGTTTGAGTTGGATGAAGAATATACCAATGCCTTTGTTTTTTATGAAAATGCCGAATTGGAAATAACCGGTGAATTTTCGGGCAGCGAAAAAACCATAACCTTAAGTCCGGATTCCGAAAATGTGAATTGTTTCGTGGGCCCCGCCGATGAACTTCCAAGCCGTGGAAATGACTATGTATTGAATGGAACTGTGCAGTGGGATAGCGCGGGTGTTAATGTTAGCACCAGTTTTTCTGCCACAGCCAGTATCCCTCAAAATTTTTCGGTTAAGGACACAGCCAAGGCTCCCTACTTTGCAAAAAACTTATTTGAACAATTAGACAGCAATGCTAATCCCATTAGCGAATTTGGAACTTTATTAAACTCACTTCCGGAAGAAGTCAGAGAAGAGCTTGCGGAATCATATTTAGATACTGTTCTTCAGATGTTTTCCGAAGGAGATACATTAGCGGCATTTGCCTATGTGTTTGCCAACCAAAAGGAAATAGAGGCTATTATAAGCAAAGCGGAAGTCACTTTTGTGCAGGATGATTCTCTTTGGTATTTGGGAGGCAGCCTTAATACCTTATCCCATTATTTCGCATCGGAGCGCAGCGCCGATGTGGGAGCTGTGTTAGTATCCCAATACTATAACCCCGACAGCTCCATCCAACCGCGCACGGCCTTTTCGGGCTTTTTTGGAATTGAACCGGATACATCCGATTACTTTCAGCTTGGCGAGGGAAACAGGCTTATAATTTACCCGGAAGCTGTGGGACCCGGGGGTTGGAATTTACTCGATAATATCGGAATAGTAAACAGTTGGTATGTAGGTGGCCGGAATTTACTCAAATTTTATGGCTTTCAAAAAGAATATTATGATTACGCAGAAAGGACTATTCAGGAAGAAAGCAATTCCAAGGTAGAACCCTTTTATAACGTAGATGGTGCCGCGGGAATTTTTGTAGGAGCCATTGCCGATAGCTTTGAAGTTAATATCAAAGTGCCTGAAAGCGTGGAATCCTATCCTTTTAGCTTTACCAGGCCTTTTTACTGTGAAGAAAATGGTTGGTTTGAAAGCGCTTTTTGCCGGAATTATTATCCCGAACATTGCCGCGAAATTGATTATGGAAAGCCCTATTGCGCCAGGGCCCTTTTAAGCGATACATTGCCTAAACAAATGGAAGAGGATTATATGCTAGAAGAATTCGAAATGTCCAAGAAAAGATTCGATTTCGAATTGGAGATGGCCACAATTAATTACTGTATGCAGAATGAGTTTGAAGATTCGCAAACATGCCAAACTCCCATTGATAATTGCAGGGAGGAAAAAGGGATAAATCCATGTAAAGAAGAATTGTGGACATATTGCCTGGACAACAAATGGCTGGCCCAAGATGGAAAACCCACAGGCATTTGCGCCTGGGGCCTTGTGAGCTACTGCACAGATAAACCCAGGCAGTCAGAAGTATTGTGCCAAAAGGCGGACGCCTATTGCGAGGAGAATTCAGATGAAAAACTTTGTGAATAAAGGAAAGAACATGAAACATTCCAAAAAAATTTGGGCAATGTTTATTATGGCTGCCATGTTGCCTGCGGCTGTTGGAGCAAAAGAAAAGGAACAGGGCCCAAGTCAGGAAGAGTTGCGGGAACTCAGTTACCAAATAAACCAATTGAAAAAGGAAAACAGTAAATTGGATAAGGAGTTGTCCCGGGTAGATTCCATGAGCAGCGATGAAGAACAAAGGGTAAAAAAACTCCACGAAAATTTTGAAAAAGATATCCAGCGGAAAAAAAAGGAGATTGAAGATCTCAATGGCCAACTGCTGGATTTGGAAAAACAAATTGCCACTGAGCGCAACAAACAGGCCAAATTCAAAAATAACATGGCGGAAAACAAAGCGCGGCAAAAGGCCACCACCCAAACGCTGTTAAAACTCTGTGATGCTTTCGAGTTGAAAATCAAAAGCTCACTGCCCTGGGAGCTGGACAAGCGTCTGGAACGGGTTCAGATTTTAAAGCGGGATGTGGAAAATGGTTTTGCCAATTTGGAAGAGGCTTTTAAAAGGCTGGATGCTTTGTATCAGGAAGAAATCCGTTTTGGAGATGAAGTGAGCATGATTAATAAGCCGCTAACCCGAAATAACGGGGAGATTATTAATGCGGACATTTTAAAAATCGGGAATCAGTGGATGGTTTATTCCGATGAGGAAGAAAAATTTTACGGCATATTAGTGAGGGAATACAAAGAGGGCCAGTTGGCTTATCGCTGGCGAGAGGAATTGAGTTTTCCTGAAAGGGATGCGGTTCGTCTGGCCATAGATGTGAAAAAAGGAAAAAAACCACCTCAATTGATAACATTGCCTTTATCAATTTCCCTTGCGCCTCAAGCTGTGGAGGAAAATTAATATGAAATTCAAAATAATATATATGTTGCTTTTTGTTTGGGCTGTGCAAGTATTTGCCCAGGAAATTTCCAATCTGGAAAATTTAAAACGGGAGCTCACAAGTCTTAAAAATTTGAACCAGCAAAAACTGGATGCTCTGGAAAAGGCCGAAGCCAACCGATGGAACAAACGCTACCAGCAATCGGCCAAATCCAAGCAATATGAGGAACATATCCGTAACCTGGAAAGCCAATACGCCCGCCTGGCCTCGGAGCTCAATCGCAAACAGGAAGAGTTGTTAAGAGCGGGTGGAGAGACCAGAGAGCTCAATGGCAATTGGGAAGAAGTCAAAACTCTTTCTGATGCTTTTCGCACGGAAGTAGTCCAGTCCATTAACAAATCCGCAGAAGAATTGTCCAAAGACATTCCTCTTCTGCTAAATGAGCGAACTTTGCTTTTATCCGATTTATCTAAAAAAGCGGACAACTCCAACACTCCTACCAGTCGGTTGGTAGAGGATTTCTTTAATTTCAGAAGTATGAGGTTAGACTTAACGGTATCTCAGTCTTTGGAATCCCGCAATAGCTTTATCGGAGAGGAAGAGTTTGGCGTTTGGCGTTTGCAATTGGGTACTGTGTTTGTGGGGGAGCTTTCCAAAAGTTCCGAGCCCAAGTCCCAGCTGTTATTAAGAACAGGAAAATTGCAAGGTAAAGTTTTTGCCTGGAGAGATAAGCTCACCCAGGGTTTTGATAAAAAGCTACAGGATATGATACATGGAGTAGTGGATAAAGAAGAAAAAGTAAATGTAGTTCTCGATGTAAACCAGAATAAGGGTTTTGGAGTGGGCTTTACAGGCGAAGAAGAAAAAGATGTTAAAAGCTCTCTTTTAGCCTGGTTTGGCAAAGGCGGACTGGTGATGTATCCCTTGGGGCTGGTGGCTTTGTTCGGACTTTTGCTATGCCTGGAAAAATACTTTGTTCTGGTCCGCAAATCAGTGAATGCCGAAAAGCTTATGAAAAAAATTGGGCCGTTAATTGCCGAGCAAAAATGGTTCGATGCCCAAAATGTCTGCAAACGCTCTAAGGCCAGCTTGAATTTAGCCTTGGCGAGCATTCTGGAAAAAGCCGATGTGAGCCGGGATGCCGCAGAAAAAGCCTATCGGGAAAAGTATTTGCGGGAAATTCCTTTTTTGGAAAAACGCATGACTTTAATTGCAGCTATTGGTGGCTCGGCTCCGTTAATGGGGTTGTTGGGAACCGTATCTGGAATGATCTCCCTGTTTAAAGTGATTACAGATGTTGGTACAAACGATCCCCGTATTTTAGCTGGCGGTATTTCCGAGGCTTTGATTACCACTCAAACGGGATTGATGATTGCCATTCCCATTTTGCTTATCCACGGTTTCTTAAGTGACAGATTGGACAAACTGCAAAATGATATGAGCTCCCAAAGCCTAAGTGTGATGAATAAAATATGGCCTAAAGGAAAATAACAAACATGTTATTGGATTATTTATACGAAGTTTTCTTATCCGGGGGATGGGTGCTTATACCTATTCTGATTGTGGGAAGCTTTGGCTTTTTTCTGGCTGGTCTTATGTTCTTCGAATTGGGTCACAATTGGACGGGCATGAGGCAAAAAAGGCTGGAGCAACAGGCCATAAATTTCTTAAAGGAAAAAAAAGAACGGGAGCTTCATGAATTAATCGGTAAAAACAACGAACAGAAATGGCCTATGGGGGATTTTATCAGACTTATATTTTCAAACAAAGATTTGGGAAAAGAAGTTGTGGAGGATGCTCTGGAAGAAAAACTTAAAAAGGGAATTCTTGTATTGGACAGGCACTTGCCCTTAATTGGGGTGTTAGCTGCGGTGGCTCCATTGTTGGGTTTGCTGGGAACGGTTACGGGAATGGTGCATACTTTTCAAATTATTACAGAATTTGGAAATAGCAATCCCATGTTAATGGCCGATGGAATATCTGAAGCATTAATAACCACCCAATCGGGTTTGTTAGTGGCCTTTCCTCTGGTATTGATTAAACACCATCTAGAAGATAAAATTCAATGGATTAAAAAACACGCTGAACTGGTCATCACAGAATGCCTGAATCACCAATATCCCCAAAGCGCAGGATAAGGGAGTAGGTTTATATGGATATATTTGAACAAAACCAAAGAAAAAGAAATACGGTAAATGTGGACATTGCCCCGTTGATGGACATGGTGTTTATATTGCTGATTTTCTTTATTGTCACCTCTACCTTTACCAGGGAAACCGGCGTGGAGGTGGATAAGCCCAAAGCTAAAACCGCATCGGAAGTGAATAACAAGGCTATATTAATCGCCATAACCCGGGAAGGCACTATACATGTCAATGAAAGGCAAGTGGAGCTTCCGGTATTGGAAAATATTTTAACTCAGATGTTAGTGAAATCTCCCAGCCGGGAAGTGGTTATTATTGCGGATAAGAATTCTATAACCGGTAACATGGTCAAAGTGATGGATGCATGTAATTTAGCCGGAGTACAAAAAATAAGCGTGGCGGCCCTTTCGGAATAATATGTTTAAACGGATTCTCATAGCTTTTAGTTCTGTGGTTTTAACGGCCCTGTTAATTCTCTCTATACCTATGCTGAACTTCATTATTCAGGGAAGCGGGCAAAAAAAGGAATTGAAGCAAGTGGCTAAAATATCCGTTAAAAAAGTGGATATTAAAAAAATGGAAGAAAAGCCAAAGCGCAAACTAAACAAGCCCCAAAGATCAAAACCCAGCCGCAGTAAAATGGCCTCGGGACCTCGTTTCGCCATGGATTTGGGTGTGATGGGGATGGGCGGAGTGGCTTTGGATTTAAACAGGGTGCAGGGCAAAGGCGCTGCTGGTGGAGAAGATGGACAGGTGGATGAAAAACCCAGTCAAAATTTTCCTCCCAGTTTTAATATCCCTGGTAGGGTTAAAGAAGAGGAAATAAACAGTTTGGCTATTATTTCTTTTTGTGTGGATGCCGTTGGCCGGGCCTATGATATACAAGTGATTCAGGAAGAACCTCCAGGCCTTGGCATGGGAGAGGCCGGCAGAGAAGCCATAAGAAAAGGCAGTTACCAACCTGCGGTTAAGGATGGAAGGCCAGTGCCTTTTTGCGGAATGGAGCAACCCTTTGAGGTAAAGTTTGAGGGTTAATGATGTACGTTAGACAAATAAGATTTTTCCTGGTTGGATTTTGCTTTTTGCTGTTGGCTTTTAATGTTTTTCCTCAGGAGGGGCTAATTCTGCAGCCCGGCAGCCAATTACTGGAAAGGGGAAATGAGCTTTACGAACGAGGCGATTTTAAAAAAGCCATTATCCTTTACAACCGGGCCTACGAACGCGGAGCCGATGGGGCAGCGACATCCTTTAACCTTGGGAACTGCTATTACCGGTTGGGCAATTATTCCAAGGCAGCGGCCTCTTTTAAAAAAGCCCTTCGCTACAGCCAGGGAAATAACATTTCTGCCCAGTTTAATTTGGCTGGCGTTTTGTTTCGCATGGGAGAATATGGAGATGCCATCGCAGCATATGAAAGGGCCTTGCGACAGGATACGGAAAACTTGAGTGCCTGGTTATATCTGGCAGATGCCTATTCCAAAGTTGGAGAGCCTGTGTTGGCCCAGCGAGCTTTGGAAAAAGCCAGAGCATTGGATTCTTCCGATGTATCTGTTCTTTACCAATTGGCGGAAATACATGTTTCCCTAAAAGAATACGAAGCAGCCATTAAATTGATTTCAGATGCTTATTTTCAAAAACCCGAAGAAGTGGATTTTTTGTTCTACATAGGCGACCTCTATCGCATGCAGGGAAAATTGGATAATGCGGCCACCTATTACCGCAAAGGTCTTTCTATCAAAGGCGAAGATGTGGATGTCATTTATAAACTGGCGGATGTATTGGAAAGAGATGGAAAAGCCTTTTTAGCCATGGAATATTTGCAGAAGGCTTTGGTTCTAAAAGATGATTTCACGGATGCGGCCATATTCTTGGGTAATTTGGCTTTTGATTTAAAATGGTGGGACAGGAGCGAACAGGCCTATTTGCATGCTTTGAAATACAAAAACAAAGAAGGTATAGAAGGCATTCGCAATATTGCCTATGAAAAAGTGGAAATGGACATGGTGAAAGAGGCTGTGGAGCTTTTGAAAGAGGCTTTAAAACTAGCTCCCGAAAGTAGCATTCTGGCTTTGGATTTGGAAAGTTACCAGAAAAGATTAATTCAAAATTCTCAGCCCTAATATTTTTTGAAAGGCTATTCAAAGATGGTTTCCCCTTTGCCCATCTTTAGATTTTGCTGGGGATGGCGTCTCTCTATTATTAAATTATTTAGATAAAGGGTAGGGTAGCCCTTTAATCGTTGAAATATTTTGACCCGAAATCCTTTAAGAATGGGATTATAGCTTTTGGAAATTTACGTAGCCAGACAGCCGATTTTTGATGCCAATCAAAATGTGGAAGCTTATGAGCTGCTTTTTCGCTCGGGAAAAGAAAATACCTACCCGGGAGTGGATGGGGATATGGCCACAGCCAAAATAATTTCCAACTCTTTCCAAACCGATGGGCTGGAAGATTTGACCAAAGGCAAAAAAGCTTATATCAATTTTACCCGCAAGCATTTAATTGACGAAGCGGCCACTTCCCTTCCCCCTTCAATGGTGGTGGTAGAAGTATTAGAAACAATAGAGCCTGAACAAGATGTAATTGATGCTTTAAAAAGGCTTAAAGAAAAAGGCTATACTATTGCCCTGGACGATTTTGTGTTTAATAAGAAATTTGAGCCGTTTATAAAATTAGCTGACATTATTAAAGTGGATTTTACTGTTTCCAAGCCTTTAGAGAGAAAGGAAATAGTGGAAAAATACAAACACACAAACATTAAATTTTTAGCGGAAAAAATCGAAAGCCATTACGATTTTGAAGAGGCCAAATCTCTGGGTTACTCCCTTTTCCAGGGCTATTTTTTCTGCGAACCAGAGGTGATTCAGGGAAAAGATATTCCCGGTTACAAATACAAATACCTGGATGTGCTGGCGGTTACAGCTTCAGCCAAATCCAGAAAAAACAATTTGTTTGCCCTTATTCGCTCCGATAAGCAGTTGGAACTTAGGTTTAATAACATCGTACAGGTTTTGTATAAAAGTAAAGTCCGCCAGTCCACTTCTCTGGAGGGCACTTTTAAAACCCTGCGTATTATGGATATTAAAAAATGTTTATATGCGCTAGCGGTTTTTGTTTTGGGAAAAGACAGGCCAGAGGAATTGACCTTAAATGGCCTTATTCGCGCCAAGTTTAGCGAATATTTAAGCGGCGAACTTATGCAAAAATCCCGCAGCGATTACTTTTTTGAAATGGGTCTTTTTTCCATTTTAGATGTTCTTATTGGAAGGCCCATGGTGGATATCCTGGAGCGGGTTCCCCTTGAAAAAGAAATTAAGTCAGCCCTATTGGGTGAAGAAAATCTGCTCCGCAAAGCTTATGAAGTGGTTTTGTCCTACGAAAATGGCCAATGGGACAGAATGGATAGGGCCACCAGTAAAATCAATTTAAGAGAAATCCAGTACCCCCGCTACTATCTAAAAGCAGTGGAATGGGCCAATCAGCTCATAAAGGCTAAATAAGGCAGCTTCAGCCTGGCCTTTAAAAAAATAGCCATAAAAATTTTTCTTGAAGCTTGCTTGTTTCCTCATGCAGTGATAAAATTATTTTAAAACAACCGTTTCAATTAAAGATGAATTTAATGAGGAAAAAAATGGCGAAAATTTCATTTGCACTGGTGGTATTATCCGTATTTCTGGCATGTGAAAAAATCGAAACCCGCACCGAAAAATTTCCCAATGGAAATTTAAAAGCCCGCTATGAAGTGACTGTTAAAAAAGATGTGGTTACGAAAAATGGTGTGTACGAAGAGTTTTGGGAAAACAAGCGGCCTAAGTCCATTGTAAATTTTGTGGATAACAAACAACACGGCGTATATCGTTCCTATTATCAAAATGGAAAAATGGAATCGGAAATTTATTACATACACGGTGATTTACATGGAGAATCTCTGGAATGGTACGATAATGGCAAAAAGAAGCGTTCGGCCAAGTATAAAAATGGTAAATTAAATGGAACACTTAAAACATGGGATTCTTCTGGAAGCGTAGTGGCAGAAGCAAAATTTTCACAAGGCAATTGCGAATTAGGCGATTGCGGAAAACTGGGGTATAAAGTCCGTGTTAATGTTGATTGATTTATTCTGGGGAACGGTAGATTCCCTGAATATGTTAATCATATGTTCGTTAATATTCGTTTCTTATTTCTGGATGCAGATTTCCATCTGGGGCTTTTGCCTGCTCTGCTTGAAATATTTAAAAGAACGGGATATTAAACTTCGCGAAGTGGCCACATTCGCCGAATTCCAAAAACTTTTAATTTAGGCTGTTTTTGGGCTTACTCCCCAATCCCCTCAATATCCTTCAGCAAATTTTTCACTCGTTTTAGATCCTGGCTTTCGTGCAAAAACAAATGGGACTTAGCCATATCATTTAGCGATAGCCGTATATCTTTAAACAAGTCCGAAAGCTGGTAATACAAGTTGCCTAGGCTAAGGCTGTCTGCAATAGAATGGTTACTGGCTTGGTTAAAATGCATGGCTCCCATGCTCTCGTAATATTCCACTCCGGGGGCGCCTTTGTGCTGCTGCCGCTTTTCTATGAGCTCCGAAAACATACCAGTTAAATAAAGGGCGTAGTCCGCAGCTTGAGTTTGCAAATAGAATTTTTCGGTGTCGTTTGAGTCCACTAATTTTTGATGTATATCTGTAAAATACATAACCGGGGTTTTGGGGTGATCTGGATTTGTAGGAAGGTTCAGACTTCCCAAAGAGGTTTGAGCCAGCAAAAAGGCCACATAATCAGAAAGTTCCCTGTCGTCCAGCTGGCTGGCTAAAAGGGCGTTTCGCACCATCACATAAAAATACAGGTAGGTGGAAATAAAAATGTTGTTGTGCCAGTCTTTAATGGCGGAAAAAATTTTTTTGTGATCTAAAATTTTATCCCGAATTTCGGGATCTCCCACAATCTGCTCAAAAAATTTTTTTTCTTTTTTTCCCGGGGATAAAACCTCCGCTAAAAATTCAAAATCTTTGAGAGTAAATTTATTTCGGCAATCAACTGTAGTAAGGCCCATATAAAAATTGTATCAAGTCTTTAAAAAAATTTCCAACTATGGATTCTAAATAGGGAAATATTGCGAAAAACAGGCCAAAATAAATTTGGCCTAATTAAAAACTCAAATTTCTACAATTTTTATTGGGCCATTACCCGAATGGCGGGATCCAAATCCCGTTTTAAGGTATTTTCGATAAATTGAAGGGTCCCGCCAGTGGCGCTGGGACAGCTGCCGCAGGCTCCCTGATAATGCACGGTTAACACATTATTTTCAAAATTTAACACTTCCAGACCTCCTCCATCGCCGGCAAGTCCGGGCCGAATACTTTTGTCCATAATGGAATTGATTTGGGCTATTTGTTCTTCTTTGTTGAGGCTGCCAAAAGCATTGTTGCTAAGACCCTGAGGCCCTTTTAAATCCGAGGAGCTGAGGCCCTCCAAAGTGGAAACTAGCGTTTCTTCTAAAACATCAGCCACTGGGGGAATGAGGTCATCCCAGCTTTTTTTTGGATTTTTATTTATGGTGACCACATCCTGGATATAAAACACCGATTCTACGCCCTCAATTTCAAAAAGGGCCCGGGCGGTTTCGTTGCCTTGGGCATCCTGGGGACGGGCAAAAGAAAGGGAGCCCTTCCCAATGACCCGGCAATCCATATGGAATTTTAAAGCCTGGGGATTTGGAGTTTCGGTTACTTTTAAGACTTTTGGCATAGCAGATTTTCGATAAATTTATATGAATATATTTAATTTATCGACTTATCCCCGCCCGCCAATCTTCTTTTCCATATTCGGGTGTTGCCTGCCTGCTTTTGTTTTTTACATCCATTCCGGGAAGTTCTGCAAAGGCCAAAACTTCTGTGGGGCAGCTGTGGACGCAGGAGGAGCAACGCACGCATTCCACATCGTTCATGGGAATGCCTTTGTTGGCGAAGTTCATAACATCAATACCCATGTGGCATACCTTGGTACAGGCATTGCAGCTAATGCATTTTTTCTTTTCCGCCACAATGCGGTATTTGGAAAAGCGGGTGTAAATGTGCATTAGGGCGGCCAGGGGGCAGCCATAGCGGCACCAAATTCGACCCCCCATAAAAAAATACACCCCAAGCCCCAAAACTCCCGCGAAAAAAACATCAATGGATAATTTGTAAAACCCCTGTAATGTATCTGACAATAAGCTGGGTGGTAATTTTAAATGGTGTTCTGCAAATTTTAATCCGGTCACAACAAAAGCCCAGAGCAATACGAACTGCCCGATGTTTTCCAGTTTTTTTGCCGTGGGGCCGTGGGGTGATTTTTCGCGGTATTCATCACCCAAGGTTTCAGCCATGCCTCCGCAACTGCAAATCCAGCCGCAATAAGAGCCTTTGCCGTAGCGATAAACCAGATAAAATAAAATTCCAAAGGTTTGCACAAAGGGAAACCAGGTCCAAAATGTACTGGTGCCGAAGTTAGCCATAGAAAGGGGCCAGAATAGTATAAACCCAAAGCTGGACCATTTTCCGCTGGGAAACATCTCTCTAATTAAATAACTGTCGGCGCTAAAATTGGGGGCGATGAGGGCATCATATAAATGATAGGGCAGTAAAAAAAGAAAAAATACCTGAATAAAAATTAAGCTGGCCATTTGATAACGGATGTATTTGGTCTTTTTTACCAGTGCGCGCCTTATTCCAAACAAGGCCATGGTGGTGCAATAAAAAAGCGAGTAATAATAAGTTGGCTCGTATACCCAGCCCTTTTTTTGCCCGAGCATAAAGTTAAAATAGATGTATGTATAACTTAAGGCGATGGCTGTTAAATAGCCGTATTTTATTTTTCCCCAGGTTGTGCCAAAGTATTTCTCTCTTTGTTTAAGCATTATAATGAGACTGGCAGCACCGGAAACAAGCCAAACAAGGCTTCCCAGCCAACCCAATACAAAATTGAGGTCGTCGTACCAACCATAACCTTTAAGGCTAAAAGAAAATTTATGGGAAAAAATCAGCGTAAAATAATTTCCCAGTTTTTCGCTGAAGCTGTTACCAGCAATAAGGTTGGCGGCGTAACCGGACTTTCCAAAATACAACATGGTAAAAAAACTGAGCATAGCAATTAGGAAAATGGTCCAGCTGTAGTCTTTTTGATTTTGCATTTTAATTTTGCTGCGCTTGAAAAAGTTTAGCGGCAGCTCGCGACCAATGAGGCTGAAAACAACATGGTTCTCCAAATCCAGCTTGCCTTCTTTTGTCTTAAGGGTTACGCTTTTTTCTTGTATGGATTCCACTTGGCTGTTAAACAAGGGAATGATTTTTTTATCTGAAACAAGCTTGTTAAAAGCCTCCAGATTTTCAGGCTTGGGTCTTGAAAAAGTTTCTTTGCGGTAGCTGTGGTGGACGATGTTGTTGTTTTGCGCTAAGGCAATGGAAGCTTCCAGAGCGCTGTCGCCGCCTCCCACCACCAAAATTTTCTTCTCACTAAACTCCGAAGCGTCAAAGAGTTTGTCAAAAACTTTTGGCAAATCCTCTCCGGGAACTTTTAATTTACGGCTGCTCCCGCTTTTTCCTATACATAATAAAATTTTAGAAGCGATGTATTCGTTATCCTTGGTTATCGCTTTTAGAACTCCTTTATGAGATTCAATTTGTTCCACTTTGGAATCGTTTACAATTTTTAAGGACTTGTTTTGAATTTGCTGGTTTAATTCTTCCAGAAGGCTTTCTTTTACCCCATCGGATATTTGTAAACCAGATTTTGACTGGTAATTGTCGGGTTTGGCAAGAATTAATTTTTTAGCAGGAAAATTTTTTATAGTGTTAAAAATTTGGGTGGATTCCAGTAAGGCATAATGAAGCCCCAATTTTTCGCATTCCAAGGCTGCGGAAATGCCCGCCGGGCCTGCTCCAATAATGAGCACATCATATTGCACGCTGCTTTTATCTTGCAGCTTGTTCTTTAAGTCCTGATGGATTTGCCGGATTACTTTAGCGCCGCCTTCTGCAGCTAATTTAAGGAGGGGAATTCCCGTTAAATCTCCTGCAATGTACAGGTTTTTTTGAGAACTTTCGTTCTTATCGCTGATTTCGGGATAAACCTCAACGGGCCCTGTGGGAGCCTTAAATTGAAGCCAGCTGAAATAGGGGGTTAATACAGGTATTTTCATAATGGATTTGTAGGAGTTAAAACTCAATTATTACAAATTATTTTCCTATGGGCTTAAATGCTGTCTTTTTTAGATTAATTTTTTGTAACGAGTTCTTTGAAGTCCAGACAATGTCCATAGGTAAGAATAGCAGGGGGTCCATTTTTGAGGCCATTAATACTCCGGAATTCTTGAGTAGGTTAAAATCTCATGGTTCGGAAAAAAATCGGGCATTTCGGGAACTGGTGCATATGACGCAAAAACCTCTCACATATTATATAAGGCGATATATTGCTTCTCCTGAAGAGGCTCAGGAAGTTTTGCAGGAAGTTTATTTAGGAATTCACAAGAGCCTTTCTAAGTTTGAAGGAAAATCCAAGTTTAGCACCTGGGTGTACAGTTTAACTCATTACAAGGTGTGCGATAAAATTTCCGATAAGAGCTGGCAACACCAGGAATATCAGGATTACAATGAAAAAAAACTGGAGGAAATTAAGGGGGAAACCCATCTTTCCAAATCCTCGGCCTGGGAAACAGATTCTCATAAATTATTAATGCTAAAAAACGTTCAACAAAAAATTCCCCTCGCGGTGGAAAATCTTTCAGCCTCTTTAAAAGAGGTTTATTTGCTTCGGGATGTGGAAGCCATAAGCAGCCAGGATACAGCCCAAATTTTGAATATTTCCGAGGAATCGGTAAGAGTGCGCTTACATCGCGCCAGAAACAGCATTGTGGAAATGCTTAAAAAAGACTTAATGGGAAGCTCCCCAACCTTCAAAGAACCGGAGCTTAAAAAGTGAGTAAATCATTTGGTCAAAAAATAATTCACAAGGTTATTATGGAATGTGAAGCTATTCCGAAATTTATATACCAGTACCTGGAAGGGGAACTTAACTTTTTAGTAAAAAGCCGATTTGACTTGCATTTAAAAATGTGCAAAAACTGCCATGAGTATTTTCAAATGTATCGGGCAGCGGCCAATCCAGAAGAGTTTAAAAAAAATGTTCCACTCCCGGAGGAGTTGGAACAAAAAACTCTGGACTTTTTAAAGAAAGAGGGGATTCTGGAAGAATCCCAAGATTAGTTGTCTGCGCAATTTTTTCTGGGTGGTTTGGAACGGGCAATTCCCTGCTTGTAAATGGCGGTGGGGATGGTAATAGTTTGATCCAGCGCTCTGTATTTTACTTTCCATACATAAACACCGCTTCCCACGAAATTTCCCTCTGCATCTTTCATATTCCATACCAGCCAGCTGCGAAATCCATTGGGCCCAAGCCTGTTTTCGTTGGCAGTTTCTCCGCACTTTCCAAAACTTTGTACATGGCGATGGATGAATTTACCCAGATGATCATAGATTTCCACCTCGGCCACATAGCCTCCGAGGGATTCCACAAAAACCGAAGATAGGCAGTTTTGGGGGTATTCCCTAAAATCTTCTTCTTCCACCAGATTGGTATTTTCATTACAGTTTTGGCTTAATTGTTTGGGATCGATAGTACCGTCTCCCTTAAGTCCTTGTGGGGGAATCCACAACTGAACATAAGAGCCGTCCTGCACCTCGGGCAAAATTAAATTCCCATCTTCATCCAAAGCTCCATAAGCAATGTAAGATTCCACTATGTTGTCTTCGGACAAATTAACGCCCACCACCGGATTAAAAATCTTGGAGTCGTTAATAAATTTAGCATCGTCTAATCCCACAGGAGGAACATCATTGTTGGATGGCCTGTTCCCGGCGGCATCCGAATAACGAGCGTCTGGATTTAGCCAAACACAACCTTCAGAAGAAGGTTTGTAGGCGTCCTTTTCATTGGTTACAATAAACATCCAGCGTGGGTTGCCGTTTTCATCGGGTTCTATTTCTTGAGGCTTATCCCCTTCGAAATTTTGTAAAAAATGGCCATTATCCTTATCGCAGGTTTGGGAGAATACGATTAAGCTGTCCCACCAGAGAGGTCCACTGTCATCCTCTAGCGATATGTATTCGGAAATAGTGACTATTAACGTATCTGGGTTCTGCTTGTATCTGGTTTTTCCGTTTACATCCACATAGTCGTAAAAACCTAAATCGGAAGGGCGGCGTTCGGCTTTTACGATGGTGGGAGACACGCTATCCATAATTTCCACTTCCTTGCCTTTGAAAACATTATTAGAGGGCAATGTCAGCTTAGGAGGATTTGTTTCAGAGGCTTTGGTAGCATTTCTGGAAAATTCCTCGCCATTGTCTTTTAGGCTAATTACAATTATGCTGGAATCGATATTCCCCTCGGCATCTTTATAAAAGAATATTTCTGTTAGGGCCTTGTCTTCGTCATATTCCGCCGTATAATCGTTGTCCCCTTCCGCAGGCCAGTCAATGGAAAGAATGCTGTTGGGAATGGTCTGCAAATTCCTAGTAAACTTTATAAAGAGGCTATCAGCCCTTCCATCGGAGTTGCCATCGATAATCCAGGAACGCTCCACTGGAACATAGGCGGCGTCTATATCCAAGGTAGAAGAGGTTGTATCAAATTCTGTTTGCAAAATGGCGGTGATGGTTCCGGAGTTTTGGCTTTGTTCATCATCCAATACGCCTACCACTAGCACGTCCGGGTCGGCTTTTTCGTCTTTATACAAGAAAGTATAGGGGACGGTGGATGAAATAAATTCGCCGCTAAATACATCTGTTTCAATAACCTTGACCTGGATGCTTTCACCTTTGGAATTTACCAGAGTTACCGTAAGAGTGTCCACTTCAGTTTGGCTTTCGCTAAAGGCGATAACTTTGATTCTAAAGTCTCCCCCGTTGTATTCGTCCAGATTGGTAATAACATCGCCATTGCTGTCGATAAATTCCACGGATTGGCCGCCTTCTTCCAGGATTTTTTTGTTGGCAGTGATATTATTCTTATAAACTGGATCGGAATAGCTAACTTTAATGTCATCATCAGTTGAACAGCTTAATATGTCATCTCCTATTTCCACTTCTTCTTCATTTTTCAAAATAATACCCTGGTAACTGCCATCGGGTTGTTCAATGAGCAGTAATCTTGTATAAACATCTCCTGAGCTTAGGCATTCGATGGTAGCGTAAACGGAATCGTCCACACTGGTAAAATTTTGATCGTTTAAGGTTATGAGCAGTGTGTCGGTTTCGCGGGTCACGATGCTGCTGCCATTGCTATCTCGAATGGTGATAACTTCCGGTTCGTCCTCATTGGCCACATTCAAAATATCCTGGACAATGCCAAGGGCGATTCCATCTTTAGAATGGGAATTTACGTTGGCCACTATGAGGCTGTTAAAAAATACTTCGATAATATTATTTTGTGTGTTGGTTGTTTGGTTTTCATCCATTGGGATGGAAATTCGCCAATAACCGATGCTGTCTTCCTGGGTAGCGCTTCCCAAATCAATGGTAAGTCCATCCCTGCTTTGTTTTCCTGTTCCTGTAGTGTTGGTTACCGACAAGGTTAAGGACTTGGGCTGGAGGGTGTAGTCGTCAATGTATATTAAGTACAGTGAATCGGAAGCGGGGTCATAATATTCTCCATCGGGTATGGGAATTCCTGCAGAGTTGGTGAACATTATTTGGGCGGTTACTTCCCCGGCGGAACCATAATTCACTTGGGTAGAAGCCTCATCATTATCCACAGGGTCGGCGTAGCTTGCGGTAATTTTGTCTGCTTTTACAATTTGCAGCAAATTATCTCCACTATTGGAATCGGGGTTTTTATCCACAGGAATCACAACCCCATATGTTCCTGGTCCCACCAGAGTAATGGGAAGTGTTAAGGTATCTGCGCCTCTGTTTTGTCCGTAGGTGGGGATACTGATAATGGTTACCTGGTAATTTTTGCTCAAATCCCAGGCCTGGTCCTTAATAATTAAATACAAAGAATCTTCCGTTCCGTTGTATTCGGATAAGCGGTTGGTAGAACTAAGAGAAGTTGTGAAAAATATGTCGGATTGTACGGGAAAAGGCCTTACCGATAAAGTATCAGCCACGGCATCTGATGAATTATTCGGATTGGTCCAGCTTACCACAATGTTATCGTAATTGTCGGCCTGAATAGTTCCATCGGAGCCAGGTGACGTTGTAGTCACACTAAAAGGAATTTCTGCCTGGTATTTAAAATAATCGCCATTTCTACCTACCAGGGACAGGTTTAATATTTCACTATCCCCTTTGGACGTGGTAACGGCAAGAGGCGTAACTGCGTTTAAATCCGCTTCTGAAGTTTGGATAACCACATAAAAAGAATTGTTGCGCTCAGTGATGTAGGCCACTTCCTGCAAGTTTCCATCGAGCAAGGATAGGGAAGAAGGCAGATTTAATTTGGTGTAAATAACCACTAAAACTTCACTGTTAGCCCATCCGGTTTTGGTAGCAATAACCCGCAATGTATCTGATTTGGTAATATGGATTTGCTGGGTGTAGGCCGTTGAACCGGAGTTTGGAGTCGTGCCATCCAGCGTGTAATAAATATTAGCGCCTGTAGTGGGTACGGAAAGTCTTACAAATACATCCGCCCCGAAACTGGTATCTCCCGGAATCGCGATGGGCGTGGGGACTCTGGGGGTATAGTTAAAAGTAGCCATTGGGCTTTGCACATAGGCATCCGAACCTTGAGGGTTAAAGGCGATGGCTCTTATGGTTGTAGGTTGGCTCAAAACAATGGGACTTAGGTATCTTTGAGAGTTGACAGTGGGAGTAGTTCCATCTGTAGTATAGCGAATAATGGCATTGGTTACAGTGGGGTTGGAAAGTACAACGCTGGTATCACCGGAAAAAATGGTTCCTGAGGGTGGGTTAGCTGTGGGAGCTTCCAGAGTGTCTCTTTTAGTATAAACTTCCGTTACAATACCAGAAGGGTTTTTAGGAGGGTCTACGGCTCTAAACCTCAAAGTAGTGTTAGACGTAATAGTAAGCGGTACGGAATATAAAAGAGTGCTGCCGCCCACCGTGGTAGCAGGATTGCTGCCATCTAAAGTGTAGTGAATGTTATCCCCCACAGAATCGGGGTACAATGTTACGGTGGTATCTTCTGTAAAGTAAGTTGTAGTGGGGATAGCATAGGGAAGGCCGGTGTTGTCTCTATCATTTAGAATAACTGTTACCACAGAGCTTATTACAAAATTGTCAATGTTGTCATTCGCCAAATAGGCCACAACCCTTACGGTAACACTGGAATCTAAAAATATGCCCGCACCTGGAGTGTATAGTGTGCCCTGGGTGTTGCTGGGAACAGTTGCCCCATCTAAAGTGTAACGGATTTGTGCTCCTGGAGTAGTTACATCAAAATAGATGGTGGTGTCATTTTGAAAGTAAGTGCCAGAAGTAATGATGCCGCCCACATTGTCTTCCACAGTAGGATTCGCAATGGATTTGGGGTTAATAGTTACCGATTTGGTGGCCACATCAGAAGTGAAGATAGGATCGTTGTAACTGGCTTCTACTGCATCTCCGGGAAGTTTGGCTTGCAGGTCTCCATCGTTTTGGGTGATGGGATCATAAGATAAAGAAATGGAGCCCACCAGGTTCCCACCACTGGGGGACAAGGTTACAGTCTCCACATCTCCATCGGATACCAATGAGACCGTATAAGTGGAGTCGGGGTGGTAAGTTTGGTCCACCACAATTACATAAATGGTGTTGTTGGCTTCTCCGAAACTGCTTACAGTATCTGCGAGAGAAGTTGAAGTGCTAAAATAAACCTGAGCAGATTGATTGTCCGGCTGCACAAATACGGTATCGCTTACCACATCAGACCCATCCAAAGGGTTGGTCCATGTTATGATTAAAGTATCAAATATGGAGGTTTCCAAAACGCTGGTTTGATCCGGGCTGTTATCTTGCTCGATAACCAAGGAGCCTCGTTGGTATATGCGTGCATAGCTGCCATTTGAACCGGCTATGTGGGAAGAGGTTAGAGATAAATTAACAACATCCCCGGAGTTGACCGCAGTGATTACAGGCTGCAAAGTAGCGTTTCCATAATAATTGGTGGATAGCTGGATGGAGTAGCTGGTTTGGGAATTATATAAGGTGTTGTTTAAGAAAGGTTGAAAGCTGGGATCCAGAATTTCGATTTGCGAATTACTGGATGTTCTGGTTACCGTAAAGGTTAAAATTTCACTGTCGTCCCAATAGGCTTTGGTGGCAATGGCTCTAATGGTTGTGGTGTTACTGATTTGAAAGGAACCGGTATAGGGAGTAGAGCTGCTGGTGGGGACGCTTCCATCTGTGGTGTAATAAATAGTAGTGGGGCTTGGGGTGTCGGTAAAAAGAGTAATGTTTGTAAAGGAACTGAAATTATTTCCAGCGCTGCTGGTATACTGGGGTGGTTCCACCTGGGGGCGGATAATTAAAAGGGTGTCCGAGGCGGCGTCCCTGGGATCTCTGGGGTGAACCCAGTTGGCTATGACCATGCCTCCGTTAATTTCTTCCACATTTAAATTGTTAGCCGTAAAATTAGTTTGGGCGGAAAACCCAATGGTACCTCTGTATATGGAATCCAGGGAGTTGCCTCTGGTAATGTTAAATATTTCACTGTCTCCATTGATAGTTGTATTTATGTTTGTGCTGGCAGGAGATACATTGGAGTAGGATGTTAATTGCAGGCCAAAATTATTAGCGTATGGGTAAGTTAGCTGGGCAATAGGAGTATAAGAGGAATTAGTGAAAACCAATCTGCTTGCCGGGCTACAGGTAATATCAAAAAGAGAATCCGGCAGGGAGATGTCCCCGCTTCTGGTTTCCACGGGCCCGGAAGCGTCAATGGTAAAAGTATAGGTAACGGGAGGATCTTGAATTCCATTTTGAGAGGCAATACTGGTAACCTCTATTACATTTGTACCTTGCTGGAGGGGGAGCACGCTATCTAATTGCACCTGATATTCCGCCGGGGCAATTTCCAAATGGCTTGTGGAAACAGAACTAATGTTTAAGCTTTGGTTTTCAATGGTTGTGGAAACGGGCACACCGGGAGCAATGACTGTATTAACAATTTCCTGCATGGCTTGTGACAATTGACTTGGAGAAATGTTAGGGTAATAGCCGCCGCCGGTTCTAATGGTAAGGTCTTCTAATGGCCCGTAATCCTTTCCAATCATAATGGCATATACAGCGGCGTAGTTCGTGGAGTCGTAATTTTGTACAAGGTTTAAGAATTCATTCACTTCGCCGTCTGAGGTGGGTTCTCCGTCAGTGACAAAAATAATTGCCTGTCTGTCGTGAGGAGTTAAGTTGTCGTCGGATAACCAGCTGTTAGTTTGCAAAAAAGCCCTATAATAATTTGTGCCGGATGGATCTCTACTGCCGCAATTCTGATAATAGTCAGATGAGCTATAGGATGCTTCATAGAATAAATCCTGCAACTGCGTTCCAGAGTTTAACGGACCAGGTAGTATTCGAGTGTCAGCCTTGTTTGCCAGCCTTTGACCTGCTCCGAATCCGTTTTGCTGGGCGCCATCACATAGTCCATTACCAAAACCAAAAAAACCAACATGTGAAGCTGGGGTTAAGCTATCTAAAATTTCAAGTGCGTCGTATACAACTGTGGGGGCCACAAATCCAGGGTCAGTGTATGTCATACTTCCACTTTGGTCCACCACAAAAATAATATCGCCGGGAACATTTACTGAGCTGGAGGGAGATAAACATATGGAAACACCATCGGCTGTTAAACGTGTTACGTTGGAGGGTAAGATAACCGAGCCTCCTCCGCCAACTTCAGTCATATCAATACACTCACTGGTCACCAATTGGCAGCCTACATCCTGAGCTACGGCGCTGGAAAAAGTTCCTCCTAAAAACATCAAAAAAGCGAGAAAAAAAGGGGTTTTAACCCCTTTTTTCCAGCTTTTGTTTTTTGAAACTTTTCTTGTGGAATGGCTATTTGAACTGTCTTTAAGGCGATTTGCCATACGATTATCTCCAGCTGTAGAAAACTAAGGTCTGTAAAAAATTTTGTGACCTAAAATTTAATTAGTGAATTAAATTCTGATGCAAAGAATTTTTAAACACCCACAGAGCTTTATTTTTTATTTGAGATGTAACAGTATTCCGCAGATCCCTTTTGCGAAAACCCTACCGCACACCAACTAAATTCCCAATAGTATTAGTATATAATTTTGATTCTGGAGAATTGAATTATTTTTTCTTTTTTGGGAAATTTAAATCACAAAAATTTTAAACAGAAATTGCTGAATTAGTACCAAGACCTGATATCCAAAAAGCCGGATCACCCCAGGAGCCCCGTGGAGGCTTTATTGGGGCCTCCTAAGTACTCCATTATATTTTTGAGACTATAAAAAGCTCAAAATTTAATTATCCGCGCAATTTTTATCGGGAGGGTTAGAGCGAGCAATACCCTGTTTGTAGATGGCAGTGGGTATGCTGACTTCATTATTGAGGGCGCGGTATTTCACTTTCCAAACATAAACGCCACTTCCCACAAAATTTTCATCTTTATCTTTCATATTCCAAACCAGCCAGCTTCTGAATCCATTGGGTCCAAGGCGGTTTTCATTGGCTGTTTCGCCGCATTTTCCGAAACTTTGGACAGATCTGTGGATAAATTTACCCAGGTGATCGTAAATTTCCACTTCGGCAATATAGCCACCCAGAGTTTCCACAAAAACAGAAGACAGGCAGTTTTGGGGGTAATTTCGAAAATCCTCTTCCTCAACTTGGTTAACCTGGTTGTTGCATTGCTGAGATAAAAGCTCTTCACTGATACTGCCATCGGAATCAAGCCCCTTTGGAGGGATCCAAAGCTGCACAAAGGAGCCGTCTTCCACATTGGGTAAAGTGATATTTCCGTCATCATCCAAAGCCCCGTAAGCGATATAGGTTTGGGCCAGGTTGTTTTCGTTGAGGTTTACACCCACAACCGGATTAAAAATTTTGGATTCGTTAATAAATTTTGCGTCTTCTTCACCCACAGGGGCCACCTCGTTGCGGGAAGGCCGGTTGCCGGAGGCATCGCTGTAGCGGCTATCTGGATTTAGCCAAACGCAGCCTTCGGAAGTTGGCTTGTAGGCATCTTTATCATTGGTGACTATAAACCGCCAACGGATATTGCCGTTTTCATCCGGTTCTAAGGGTAAGGGCCTATCACCTTCGTGATTTATTAAAAAATGCCCGTTGTCTTTATCACAGGATTGGGAAAACACAATTAAACTATCCCAAGGAGAACCCGTTTCGTCATCTAGAATCAAATCCTCGGAAAAAGTGACGATTAACGTATCTGGATTCTGCTTGTATCTGGTTTTTCCGTTGGAGTCCACATATTTATAAAAGCCCAAATCCGAAGGCAACCGCTCGGCAACCAAAATAGTGGGGGCCACGTTATCGAGAATTTCAACTTCTTGCCCCTTAAAAATATTGTTGCTGGGTAGGGTTAATTTGGGAGGATTGCTGGAATTTGCCTGGGTTTTGCCAGGTTCAAAACTTTCAGCATTGTCTTTCAACACAATTAAAATTAAGCTGGAGTCGATATTTCCCTCGGCATCCTTGAAAAAGGAAATTTCTGTTATGCTCTCGTCTTCATTGTATTTGGCGGTGTAATTGTTTTCCCCTTCCCCAGGCCAGTCAATGGACAGGATGCTATTGGGAATTGAAGTTAAGTTTTCTTTAAAACGGATAAACAAGCTGTCGGCAATGCCATCGGAATTGCCATCCACAATCCAGGATTTTTCCACGGGAATATAAGCGGCTTCAATTTCCAGGGAATTGGAGCTGGAATCCCTCTCGGTAATTAAAACGGCGGTTACCGTTCCCTTGTTGTGGCTGTTTTCCTCATCCAGTTTGCCCACAACCAAAGTGCCTTCCTCTGCTGTTTCGTCTTTATATACAAAGGTGTAGTCCACCTCCTCAGAAATAAACTCATTAGAATAGACATCGGTTTCCACCACTTTAACCTCAATGGACTCCCCATTGGAATTCACTAAAGTCACTGTAAGGGTATCGATTTCCGTTTGGCTTTCGCTAAAGGCATTTACTTTAATTCTAAAATCACCTCCGCTAAATTCATCAAGATTGTTTATAGTGTTTCCTTTGCTATCAATAAAGGAAATGGTTTGGTTTACCCCTCCATCGATTTTTTCGGAATCCAAAGCCTTGGTTTTATAAATGGGGTCTACATAACTCACTTTGATTTCATCATCTGAGGCGCAGGATAGCACACTGTCGCTGGAGTTTCTTTCTTCTTCATTTTTAACAACCTTGCCCACATAAACCCCTTTGCTGGTTTCAATGAGGGTGACACTTTTTACCAGGTCCCCGGATTTCAAACATTGCACCGTGGCGATTAAGGTATCCAGGCTGTTAGTGAAATCCTGATCTTTTACGGTGATGGTAATTTCCTCCACTTCTCTGGCTATGTGGGTGTTTCCATCGCCGTCGGTAATAACAACGCTTTCTTCCTCATTTTCATAGGCCACAATTAATACATCGCTCACCTGGCTAAGGGCAGAACCTGTTTTAGAATGGGCTTGAACAGAGGCGGTGATTTCTCCCATAAAGAATATTTCTAAAATGGAGTTGTTTTTATCTGTGGTTTCGGATTCGGCCATGGCGATACTTACAGTCCAAATACCTATGCTATCCTGTTTTTCAGGATTTGATAGTTCGATATTTAAGGCATCATAGGTTTTTACTCCATTTCCCTTTGTGTTTTCCACATTAATAATAAGAGTTTTGATTTTTGTGGTGTAGTCATCTATATACATAATGTATACGGAATCCGCTGCGGGGTCGTAATACAAACCATCTTCAAGAGGAATGCCCATGGAATTGGTAAACATGATTTTCGCGCTAACCTCTCCGGCAGAACCGTAATTCACCTGGGTAACGCTGTTATCTCCATCTACTGGGTCGATGTAGCTTGCTCTTATTTTATCTCCTTTAACAATTTGCAGTAGATTATCTGATGTGTTGGAGGAAGTGGACTTGTCCACAGGAATAACAATACCATAACTGTTATTCCCAACCTGGGTTAAGGGCAAGGTCAAGGTATCCGGAGATCTGTTTGTCCCAAAAACGGGGTCGCTAATGATAGTTACCTGGTAGTTTTTGCTGAGATCCCAGGCTTGATCTTTAACTACAAGATATAAAGAATCTTCTGATCCCTGGTATTGGGTTAAGCGGGAACTGGAAAGCAGGGAATTGGAAAAATACATATCCGCTTGAATTGGAAAAGGCCTTACAGATAATGTATCGGTTACCACATCGCTTCCGTTGTTGGGGTTAGTCCAGCTGACCACAATATCATCATAAGGCCGGCTTTGCATGGTTCCGTTGCTACTGGGGCTGCCACTTATTACGCTAAAAGGAACTTCCAATTGGTATTTGAAGTAATCTCCGCTACGGCCTACCTGGGTTAGCGTCAATATTTCGCTGTCTCCCAGGGATAAAGATGTGGCCAAGGGAGTTACAGATGAAAGATCAGCCTCTGAGGTTTGGAGAATAACATAAAAAGAACTGTTTTTCTCAGTTAAATATTCAACCTCTTGCTGATTCCCATCCAGTAATACCAGGCTGGAAGCCAAAAACTGTTTGGTGTAGGTGGCTGAATTCACATCGCTGTTTGCCCAACCGGTTTTTACGGCAATTGCCTTTAACGTGGTGGTTTGGGTGATTTGAATAAGCTGGGAATAACTGGGAGAGCTCGCAGTAGGATTTGAACCATCCAGCGTGTAATGTATTGTGGCCCCTTGAGTTTCTACTGTAAGCCGAACAAATATATCGGCTCCAAAGGAGCTGTCTCCGGGGATGATTTCCGGGGTGGGCAGCTTAGGAGTGTAAGTAAACGTTGCCACTTCACTCTTAACATAGGCATCGGAACCTTGAGGGTTAAATGCTACGGCTTTGAGGTTAGTGGGCTGGCTGAAAGTAAGCGCACCCAGGTACCTTTGAGAATTGGTTGTGGGAGTGCTTCCGTCCGTGGTATAGCGAATAATGGCATTGGTTACGGTGGGGTTGGACAATACCACATTTGTATCTCCAAAAAACTGGGTACCGGAAATTGGAGTTGCTACCGGCGCCTCTAAGCTATCTCTTTTGGTATAGACTTCCGTAACGATAGAGGAAGATTTTTTCGGAGGATTGGCCGCCCGGAATTTTACAGTGGTTGTGGCGGAAATATTGAGGCTACTGCCATACAATAGGGTGCTTCCGCTTGCCACTGTGTCCGGATTGCTCCCGTCCAATGTATAGAAAATATCATCGGAAGGGTCTTCTGGATTTAAGCTAACAGTTGTATCTTCTGTAAAATATGTGGTTTTAGGGTTAGCGTAAGGAAGGCCGGTGCTTCCCGTGTCGTTTAAACTAACGGTGACCAGGTTACTCAAAACGAAATTGTCGATGTTATCATTTTCCAAATAGGCGATAACGCGCACTTCCGTGCTTTGAGTTAAATTTATGGGGGTTCCCATTGTATATAGCGTTCCCACAGTATTGCTGGGAACTGTAGAACCATCCAAAGTATAACGAATTTGAGCGCCTGCGGTACTTACATCCAAATAAATAGTGGTATCATCGGCAAAAAAGGTGCCTGAACTAATAACACTTCCACCGTTGTCTTCCACAGTGGGGTCTGCAATAGATTTGGAACCAATAGTAATGGATTTTACCTTTTCATCACTTGGAAAAACAGGATCTGTATATGTTGCCTGAATTTCATCTCCGGGTAGTTTGGCCTGGATGCTGCCATTATTTTGGCTAATGGCCCCGTAGTCCATGTTTATGGACCCTACCAGGTTTCCGTTAACTACGCTTAAGCTTATGGTTTCCACATCGCCATCTGTTACCAATTCCACCTGATAGCTGGAATCCGGGTGGATGGTTTGGTCCACTACAATTACAAATATTTCTGTGTCGCTATCCGAGAAACTGCTCACGCTGTCCGCAAGGGAACTGGATGTGCTGAAATGTATTTGTGCTTCTGTATTGGCGGGTCGAACAAAAACAGTATCTGCGACCGCATCGCTGTTGTCTAAGGGGTTTGTCCAATTTATGATTAAAGTGTCATAGGCGGCAGTCTCTAATACACTGGTTTGCTCGGGACTGTTGTCCATTTCGATGGACAGAGAAGCCCTTCGGTAAATTCGGGCGTAATTAGAATTTGAACCTGTAATGTGAGAGGAGGTCAGGCTGATATTTAAAACATCACCGGTGACCGAGGCTGTTACAGCAGCTTGAAGGCTTGAACTTCCGTAATAATTGGTTTCCAGTTGAATGGAAAAATTGCTTTCGGAGGTATATACAATATTGTTTTCAAAAGGCTGATAACTTTGGTTTAGTATGGCTATTTGTGAAGCGGAGCTGGTGCGAGTAACAGCTACTGTTAAAATTCCAGAATTTTGCCATCCAGATTTTACAGCGATGGCTCTTAAAGTTAAAGCCTGGGTAATAACCGGCGGGTTGTTTGGATCGTAAAGAAGGGACCCTGTGCTAGGAGTTGAGCCGTCCAAGGTATAATAAATAGAAACGGGGCTTGCCGTACTGGTATATAATATAGCCTCAGTGAAGGATGTAAATGGGTTTCCATTGCTAAAACTCACCTGAGGGGTGGCTACCTGCGGCTGCTGCACATTCAATTGGTATTGGGCAAAGTCTGCGGAATCTCTGGGGTGGTACCAACTGACTGTGATTAAGTCGCCCAACCTGGCCTGAGAAATGGCATCATTAACATTGCCGCCGCCTAAAGTGGTTTGAAAATTAACAGTGGTCATGAAACTATCCACGCCATTTGAGGTTAAACCAGAAGTTAATCTATCCAAAGCATCTCTGGATGTAATAAGGGCTTCCGGGGAATCGTCTCCGGATTTTGTATCCAGAATAATGCCGTAAGAGGCCGACTGATATCCCAAAGTGGTTATAATGTTTCTGTCGCTTAGATTATCTACGACATTAATGCTGCTTGGCTCCACGCAAGTGATATCAAAAAGAGAATCGGGAAGATTAATATCCCCCAGGTTAGGAGTTGGAGTCCCACTTACATCAATTGTGATATTATATACAACGGTATCCGAAGGAACGCCGTTTTTTGAGCTAATGGAATTAATAGTGAGAGCGTTTAACCCGGATTCAAGTCCTAGTATTTCATCCAGCACCACCTGATATTGGCCGTTGGTTATTTGATTGTGGCTTATGGACTGGGATAGCTGGCCGTTTGTGGAGTTGCTAATAGTTGTTTGAACAGGCACACCTGGGGAAATAACTTCTTGAACCACCGCCTGCATAATGGCTTCCAATTCAGAAGGGTTGTCTGCTTCAACAGGATAGTACTGGCCACCAGTAAGGCTTGCCAGTTCCACTAATCTGCCAGCGGGGCTGGTGGTATTTGCAGTATCTGCATACGTGCCGCCAATTAATATGGAATATACAGGAGGAAGAGTTTGTTTGTTGGCATCGGACCAATTGTCATAATCGTCTCCAGGCTGCCCATCGGTAATGAATATAATGGCCTTTCTGGAGTTGCTGCTATTTTCCAGAACATCCCTGGCTTCCACCAATGGTGGAATATATGCAGTTCCGTGGTTCGTATCATCGCAACCATAACCTGAAGAGCCTTGAAAGCGCCTCCAATTGCCGGCGTCTGGGGAGCTGGCGGGGTAATACAATGTGGGGTTGCTGATGGATGGGTCTGTTCCATCGGCTAAATCATCATCAATCCAGCTAAAAATAGTATTAAGGGATGTGGAATTCCCCACTGAGACAGGAGCGCGGGTATTACATACCTCTCCAGAAAAAGGAATAAGCCCTGCCTGGGAGCCTGAGCTCAAATCAGCCAAATATTGAACAGCGGCGTGAGTGGCTGTGGGGGCGTAAAATGTAGGATCGTTCCAAACCATGCTTCCACTTTGATCCACCACAAACATAATATCCACAGGAGCCAGTTCCGTTCCGGCCGGAGTAAGACAAATGCTTATCCCGTCATTACTCAATCTTGTGGTGTTAGATGGCACTTGTACAGTGCTCCCGTTTCCACCTAAATTCTCCAAATCTATACATTGCTCACTGACTAAATCACAGCGGCCCTGTGCCATGGAGTTATTATATGTAAATAAGAAACTCAGAATAATGCAAAACCCCATGTATCGGACTTTGCGTGCGGTTTTTATAAATAGCAATGTTTCCATAATGACCCCTCCTTTATGCAAACATTTTCGTGTTAATGCAACTTGGCTTGTGATTGAATTGAGATAATGTTATGTGCGCGAATAGAATACGATACATTGGCAAACCTTTAAAATGAAAATCTGTAATTTGGGAGGTCGCGAAATTGGACCAATAAATTTCATCCGGCATTTGGCGAGGCCCGATTCCTGCTTCGCCAGATGAAACGAGGATATGCTTTTATTATACTGTATTTTTTGTAACGGCGCAATTTTCCGCAAATAATTGTTAATTCTACGCACAATTTTTGAATAAACAGCGATTTTAAGGGTTTTTGGCCTGAGAAATTTTTAGGGCCAAGGGAAAAAATGTGAAGTGCTTATGCTAAAAGCAACTTTAAAGTTTCGAAGTTGTGGCTTGGATTTGAGCGGGCAGGCTGGAGATAAGTTGAATTTGGATGTTGGTAACGAGGGATTCCAATAAAAAAGCCCCGGGATTTAGCATCCCGGGGCTCTTATAAATCTTAAAAGCTGATTATTTTTTTTTGCTAGATTTTTTAGCAGACTTTTTAGGGGCTGCTGTTTTGCCTGTGAAAACCACATTGCAGCTTCCCAGATTCAAGCCTTTGTTTTTGCCTTTGATAAGAGTGCCAGCAGTTAAGTTGTACAAAACTGTTTTGCCCTCTCTTTCAGACTCGATAAGGCCTTCCTCTTTTAATATGGAAAGATGATGGCTTAAAAGAGTAGGCTCAATATCCAGAGCTTCGATAAACTCATTAACATAAGTGCTTTTTTCCATTAACATTTCCATTACAGACAATCTGGTGGGGTCTGCAATTGCTTTTAGCTTTTGGCTTGTAGGTGTAGGTTTTTTATGTGTTTTCATAGGGCATCCTGATTAATTTATTCTCCGTTGATTTGATAAAGTATGAAATTATTTCCCTTTAATTTCAACTATGTATAAGTTAACAAATTAAGAAACATTTGTCTTATGGTTACGATTCAAATGTTGTATAGCTATACAATTGAAGTTAATCTTAAAACAAGAATTGTTAACAGCCGTAAATTATTCTTTACAAAGAACGAAACAATCTGAAGCTATCAATGAATTTTTAGGGGAAGAAATTTTCAACTGAATAAAATTAAAATCCAGTTGTTTTTAATGCTTATACAAAATTTGAGACGTTTTCTACTTGGAAAACGCTTTGTTTGTGGACTCGTGAGTCTCTAATTTTAAGCCAGGGGCGTGATATGCTGTCTGTTGGTTGCTCTAATTCATAGAGGCTTTCCAAAGACAATAAATTTTTGGCAGTTTCAAATTGGTCCATAGCATGGCTTAAAGATTTTTTTATTTGAGAATTATGAATTTGAGCTCCAAAATTTGACATTTAACGCCTCACTGATAGTTGTATTTTATCTATCGGACGCTTTGGAAAAAAAATTTAGCTTTTCTTTTTAAACAGCTACTAGGTGTGAATTTTTGGCGAAAGTTTTGGATTTTGAATTTTTTAAGCAATCTGCCCTTGAGGTCGCTCCTCAGTTGCTCGGCAAGAATCTCTGTGTAAAGCTTCCCCGGGGCTCTATTGCAAAGTATCCCATATTAGAGGCGGAAGCTTACGAAGGTTTTGAAGACAAGGCTTCTCACGCCCATAAGGGTAAAACAGCGCGCAATGAAATCATGTTTAACGAAGGCGGATACATTTATGTTTACCTTTGTTACGGGATACATTGGATGTTAAATATTGTGACCTACGAAAAAGAAACCCCGTCTGCGGTATTGATTCGCAGCGTCGGCCCCTGGAATGGCCCCGGTAAATTAACCAAAAACTTATTTATAGATAAGCGGCACAATAAACTGGCATTGGGAAAAAAAGCGGGTTTATGGATTGAGGAGGGCGATTCCCAAAAAAAATGGGGAGCTATCCAAACGGCTCCCAGAATTGGGGTAAATTATGCAGGGCCTAAGTGGGCAAAGGTGCCCTGGCGCTTTTATTTGTAAAAAATTGGGCGTCGCTTCACTCCTTCATGCCCGAATAGATTATTCATAAGCTCCCTCGGGTGCCCTCAGGATTTGATACATCGCTTCGCTCATCGTAAAAACCCTCATTTACAAATAGCTTTTGAAAAGGCTCTCCAGCTCATTCAATGAGTCATCGAGAATGGAGTGGGAAGTTAATAAAGCAAAACCATCCAGGTTAACCAAGGCCGAAATATTTGCATCCCGTGAAGCCACCTTGGCCAGGCGTTTGGTAAAACTCACATTTACTTTGCGCACTTCTTCGTATATGTTGACCAGTTCTCCTAAATCCAATGGGACATCTTTTTTATTTTTGCGCTGGAAATAGATGGCCATTAAGTACATGGAGATAGCCCTGTAAATAGTTTCATCTGCAGAGGCAAAAGGCAAATGGGTATACACCATGGGCCGCAATTTATCCATCACGGGGCAACCGCTGGTCACCATATGCAAACCAATTAGGGAACTCAGCCCTTCGGCAATAGAAATAGTTTTGGAATATTCCCTAAGAGAAGAATGGATATGAACATCCACTTCCTCATGGGAAGGAAAAGCGGCAAAAGTGCGAATTACATCCCCTAAGTTATTGGCCACCGGGCATTGGGGGTGTTCTTCTTTAGAAAGAGGGCAATTGGGGCATTTTTCGAATTCCAATTGGGCCCATTCTTCCTTATTTGGTTTTGAAGAGGCCACCAGGTCTAAATTTGGCTTAAGCAGTTTCAAAATAAAGGTTTCTTTGTCGCCATTTCGAAAAATGAAATCATAGCGATATGATTCAAATTCTCCGCTGTGTGAGTCTGCCATTTTAACCTCAGTGGCTGAGTGATTTTAGTTGAGTCTTATTTTCCTATTAAAATTAGGATATCATCAATAGCTATTTCACTCAGTTTGCTCACAATCTTATCCGCTGCTTTTAGTTTTTCGGCAGGATGGGTGTTTGTGACGGCAATGGCCTTGATTCCTCCTGCATGCGCAGCTTCAATTCCCACCATGGCGTCTTCTACCACCAGGCAATTTTCTGGGGATAAGCCCAATTTTTTGGCGGCTAAAAGAAATACTTCTGGGTGCGGCTTTCCCTGGTTTACATCTTCTGCCGAAACAATTTCCACAAAATATTGACCAAATCCCAAATGCCTAAGGGCGGTTTCAATATTTAAACGGTGGGTGGAACTGCCGATAACGCAGGGGATATCATTTTCTTTAAGCAATTGTAAAAAAGGCTCAACCTCATTTATGGGGTTGATTCCTTTTTCTTCAATAATATCCCGGTACAATTTTTCTTTTTTTAGGGACAACCTGTCTATTTCCGATTCGTCTTTAGTCCAACCCAATAAATTTGGGATTATGTATTCGTTCTTTCTGCCAAATCCAAGTTTAAAATGGCCATCCTGCAGCTTGTACCCCTCTTCCCGGGCCAATCGCTCCCAACTCTCTTCGTGCTGGGAAGAGGAATCAATGATAACCCCATCCCAGTCAAAAATAAATCCAATGTTTTTTTCCATAACAAAAAGTTACCTAAATAAATTTTTTATTCCACGGCCAATTTTATTCAGATTCGATTTAAATACCTGCCCTAT
Organism: Fibrobacteria bacterium; assembly: GCA_050294405.1. GTDB lineage: Bacteria > Fibrobacterota > Fibrobacteria > UBA11236 > JADFYW01 > JBNKOC01. The sequence goes on from JBNKOC010000025.1 coordinate 45,667, forward strand.
AATTTTCCCCATTTTAATTTTCTGGTTTTTCAAATCTCCCGCAATTTCACAGCGAAACATGTAACTTCCATCCTCCTGTTTCACCATGGCATCTTTCACTACCCCCTTTAATTCCTCGTAATATTCGGGAGTTATAAAACAGTTTAAAAAAATATACAGCTGTCCCTTGGTGGTAAAATATCCATGTCCGGTTAATGTCAGGGGGTCGCCCCCCGCATATAAGCTGTCAAATTTTATTTTATCTTCTTCTAAGTTGAACTTCAGGATTTGAAGTTTGTTAAAGCTGAGGTCCTTAAAGGCAGGCATAAAATTTTCAATGACCGGATCTTTTTGCACAGGTAAATCCAATGCCCTTATTTTTTTACCGTTAACTTCGCCATCAAAGCTTCCCTGATTTAAATTGGGAAAGGGGATTTGGAATTTTAATATTGTTTCCAGTTTCCCATAAAGTTGGGATTCGCCAAAAAATTTTTCTTTGGTGAGCCTGTCCAGAGAAAGGCCAGAAAATTTAACTTGCCCTTTGAGATTATTAGATTGGCTGTTAAAATCGGCCGCGGCATTTATTTTTCCACTGCTTGTGTAAATTTGCAGGGACGAAAATTGCAGCAGAGGGTTTTTCCAGTTGGCCTTAATCTTGGCCTTGGAAATTTTAGGAAGCCCCGGGTATTCTATGTTTTTAAGTTCCAGGCCAAAAGAAGGCGATGTCCGGAAAGGCTCGGCGATTTCAATACTAACATTGCTGGCGCTTAATTGCAATGGGGGTTGGGGCCTTCTAATGGCAACTTTTTTAAAATCGAGGTCTAAATTACTACCGTAAAAAACCTCAGACAAAGGTTTAGCCATGGTATTAAATTCTTTAAGTTTTAATAAAAAAGGCTTTAACTCCTCTTCCACTATTAAAAGGCTATCCCCGGAAATTTGATTGAGCTCAATTTTTCCAAACATAAGGGAAATGAGGGAGATATCCACATTGCATTTGTTAATAAATACAGCTTGGGGTTTGCCAACTCTTAAGTTTGTAAATTTTAGGCCCCCTAATAAATCAACGCTTATGCTTGTATAATCCACTTCCAATTCTTTGAATATATTAGAATATTTTTTATTCAAATAAATTTCCACAGCGGCTCCCACAGGAAAGCGGAAATTTGCGAGAATTATCAGTAAAACAACGACAACTGGTACTAAATAAAAAGAGCGGGAGGCTTTTTTTTTAGGAGGCATAGTTTTAAGAAAGCTTTTTAAAGCGCAGGCGAAGAATGTGTTTGGCTTTATCCCAGTTTAAAATCATAATTTGGCTGTAGTGTTCTCCATCCCATAATATAAAAACCGCTCCGACTTTAAAATGGCTGGTTGCAATGGCAGCAGCGTAATTTAAATTAGCTAGGTTCAGGTTTTCTCTGTTTTGGTTAAAATACGACTCTCCAATACCCAGAAAAGCAATTCCTCCAACTCCTTCCACTTCTGCGGAAATTTTAAACAGGGGCAATTGGGGGTCCAAATAAAAACTGTAACCCTCGGGTTTTTCCCTGTCTTCATTGGGGCTGTGGACCACATCTCCATCTAAAAGCCGCATCCAGTAAAAACTGCTGCTGTCCCTAAGTTCGGGAATTTCCAAAGTAAAAACGCTTTCTGTTTTTGGCCCCAATGCCACAGCACGCCACTTAAAGGACAGGCTTTGGCTCACATCATTCCAATCCAAAATTTGTATTTGACCGGCTCCTCCCGGGCTTCTCAAATAATAGACCATGTCTTTTTGCGGATCGCCAAAGGCAAACAGGTTGTAGTGAAACTCCAGGCTGTCCCCCAGGTAATCTGCAACATAATGCTCATTTCCCTTGCCCAGGTACAAAACTCCATAATGTAGCTGGTTTTGCAAAGTAACAGATAAAAATTCGGGAGCTGTGGGCGATACCCTGAAATAATAAAGTGATGTATCTGGATTGACGGAAACGCTGTCTTCTCCAAAGGGAAAAATTTCTCCGGAGGAAGGGCTAAACCAAACCCAGGGCACGCCGCCTTCAAATACATTGTGGTTGGCGCTGAGAAAAATTTCTTTTTGGGTGGCCTGGGTGTTTGTGGTGGAGCTGTTATTTATCAATTGGCAGGAGAGAATGAGGCTTAGCTGCGCAATGGTGAGAATGAGTGTTTTGAAAAACATGATTAGTTTAAATAATATAATAGTTCCCTATTTGGGAGAAACAGATTAATTTTTGGCTATGAACAGTGCCTCGAACTCAGGTTATTTAGCGGGAAAAGGCCAAAATAAAGGTCTGGCCGGGCGCGGCTCCCATTTTAATCTTAAAAATCGTTTTGAGATGGTGGAGCTTGAGCCGCTTTATGAGGAGCCTCCAGAGGGACAAACCCAAAGAACCCAAATCTTGCCGGAAAAGGCCAAATCCATATTGTCTTATAACCAAAGTCCCGATGTTCCTTTTAACTTAGGCATAAACCCTTATCGGGGATGTGAACATGGATGTTCCTATTGTTTTGCCAGGCCCAGCCATGAATATCTGGGATATTCTTCGGGCCTTGATTTCGAATCGAAAATTGTGGCAAAAACAAATGCGGCCCGGCTTTTGGAAAAAGAGCTGAGCCATAAAAATTACAAATCCCAACCCATTGCTTTAAGCGGCAATACCGATTGTTACCAGCCCATTGAAAAAAAGATGTTAATTACCAGGCAATGTTTGCAGGTATTGTCTAAGTACAAAAACCCTGTGGCTGTTATAACTAAAAACTATTTGGTCACAAGGGACATAGATATATTGGAGCAAATGTCTGAGTGGAATGGCGCAGCTGTTTTTATTTCCATTACCACCTTGGACGATAATTTACGGAAAAAAATGGAGCCCCGCACTTCTCCTGTAGCTCTGCGGCTTAAAGCGATTGAAACACTGGTCAAGGCGGGAGTTTCTGTGGGGGTTTTATTGGCCCCATTAATTCCTGGGCTCACTGATAACGAAATGCCTCAAATACTAAAGACAGCCCGCGAGCGTGGAGCCAGCCACGCCTCATACATATTGCTGCGCCTTCCCCACGGAGTTAAGGAACTTTTTTCCAATTGGCTCGATGTGCATTATCCCCAGCATGCCCAAAAAATAATCCACCGTATCCAGGATTTGCGAAACGGAAAGTTGTATAATTCGGATTTTTCTTCCCGCATGAAAGGGGAGGGGGTTTGGGCGAGACAATTTCAGGATATGTTTAGCTTGTATCAAAAAAAGTATGATTTCAAAATGGAAAAATTCAGGCTGAACCATTCAGAATTCATAGTTCCCCAGTTAGGGCAACAATCTCTTTTTTAAGGGCGTAGTCCGTAAATTAGCTGCGGTATTTTATCTGAAATGAAGAAAAATTTTGAAGCCCGGCTTCTTCTAATTTTAGATCATCCACCCGGGCTGAATTAGGACCTCGGCGACACCATTGGATAAATTTGCTTAAGGCTTCTTCGCCTCCTTCGGCTTCTATGTATACGGAACCATCTTCTTTGTTTTTTACAAAGCCTTTGACAGAATACAAATTAGCCATCTTTTGGGTGCTGGCCCTAAAATAAACGCCTTGTACCATGCCGGTAACTTGGATGTTATAATGTTTTATTTCCATAAACCCTTAAAAATATTCGTATAGGCACTGAGGGCCGTTTCATTGTAGCAGTAAAAATACATCTTTAGGGGCGTATCATTTTGCTGGATGAACCGCTTGGCATTTTCAAGCGCTATCTGGGCGGCGGCTTCCATGGGATATCCAAAAATGCCAGCGCTAATAGCTGGGAAGGCGATAGTGGCTATGTTATTTTCCAATGCTTTTTTAAAGCAGTTTACATAGCAGGATTTTAAAAGCTCAGCTTCTCCCTTAGTTCCGCCATCCCATACAGGCCCTACGGTATGGAATACATACTTCGCAGATAGATTAAAGCCCGGAGTTATCCGGACCCCTCCGGTGGGGCAGCCTCCCAATTTTTTACAGGCTTGCAAAAGTTCCGGGCCAGCGGCCCCATGTATGGCGCCATCTACTCCTCCGCCACCTAAGAGCGAAGAGTTGGCGGCATTTACGATAGCATCTACCGCAGCTGCGGTAATGTCACCTTGAATAATTTTAATTCTGTTTTTGCTAATCATACTAAAGTATTGGATGCATACCTTTAAAAGTAAAATTAAGCTCTAAAATTTTGCGCAAAAAAAACAGCCTGCGAAAGCAGGCTGTTAAAAACTTTAAAATTTTTTGCTTCGAATTAGTGCAGTTCGCTCTTAACGAAATCGGAGTAGGCATCCATTCCGTGTTCACCTTTATCAAGGCCGCCCACTTCTTCTTCCTCGCTAACCCTAAGACCCATAACAGCCTTAATGCCATAGAAAAAGATGAAGGCGAAACCGGCGCAGAATACACCGTAAGAGATAACTCCCAAGAACTGAGTGCCAAGCTGTTTGATAGAGGCCATGTCGCCGAAAATACCTACAGCCAGGGTTCCCCAAATTCCGCACACTAAGTGAACAGAAATGGCTCCCACAGGGTCATCAATTTTGATTTTGTCAAAGAACATTACTGAGAATACCACAATGATGCCAGCGACTATGCCAATAGCCATAGATTCATGCAGGTTCATTTGATCGGCACCAGCTGTAATGCCAACTAAGCCGGCTAATATTCCGTTCAAGCCCATGGAAAGGTCGGGTTTTTTGGAAGTGAACCAGGAAGTAAACATGGCGGCCAATCCACCGGCAGCAGCAGCTACGCAAGTAGTCATAAGAGTTAAGCTAACCAAACCAGGGTCGGCGCTTAGTACGGAACCGCCGTTAAATCCGAACCATCCCAGCCAGAGCAAGAAGGTTCCGATGGCAGCTAAAGGTAAGCTGTGACCGGGAATAGGTTTGATTCCGCCTTTAGTGTATTTGCCTAAACGGGGGCCTAATACGAGGGCTCCTGCAAGCGCTCCCCATCCGCCAACACCGTGTACAAGTGTGGAACCGGCAAAGTCATAAAAGCCTTTGGCATCTAACCAACCGCCGCCCCATTTCCAGGAACCAGCAATAGGATAAATGAAGGTTACATAAAGTACTGTGAATACCATGAAAGAGCTCAATTTGATTCTTTCAGCAACAGCACCAGATACGATAGTAGCCGCTGTGGCTGCAAACATACCCTGGAACACAAAGTCCGTCCAGTAGGTGTATCCGCCGGAAGCGTAATCTACAGTTAAGCCGTTTTCAGGCAGGTTTAACCATACTCCGGAAGCTAATCCAAGAAAGCCGTTAAAATCGCCAGGATACATTAAGGCGAACCCAATGTATGCATAGCTGATAACGCCGAAACAAACGATGAAAACGTTTTTGAATAAAATATTTACAGTATTTTTTTGTCTGGTCAAGCCTGTTTCAAGGGTGGCAAATCCCAGGTGCATTATAAACACCAAGCCAGCGGATAACATCATCCAGACGTTATTTGCTGTAAACAGTGCTGTTGATACGGGTTCGTCCGCTAATGCCATGGTTGGGAAAAGCAGAGCAAGCCCCATAGCCCATAGGCCAATTTTTGTTAAGGGTTTTTTTCTGTGCCGCATATGTCTCCTCTCAGTTACAATTAGATTCAGTTAAAGTTTTTAAATAATGAAATTGCCTTGTTTGAGCTCTGTTTTGGCTGAGCTTCACTTGACCAAAATTCATGTACTGCCAAAAAAGCAATATGTATACCAAGACAAGAAAGGGGCGATTTAGTGGTAAAAAAGGGTATTTTTGGGATCTTTGGGATGACTGCTGGTTTTGATCCCAGTTAAAGTGTTAACCAGTGTTTTAAATATTGACAAATAATAACAATTTTCAATTTATACAAATTTTATTTGGGTTAAATGGATTTTTTGTCCCTTTTTATCCAGGTGGAAAATGACAAATTTTTAAAAATGGCTTTTTTAAAGGAAAATGGGCAGTCTTCATAAGTTATTTTTAAACCATGAAAAAAAGAATAGCCATAATTGGAACAGGTGCTGTAGGCGCTTTATATGGTTCGATTCTGGCAAAAAATGATCATGAATTGTTTTTCCTGGCTCGAAGCGATTATAAGCACATTGCTCAAAATGGCCTCAAAATCAAATCCAGGTATGGAGACATTCGTGTGGACAAGGTGAATGTGTATCAAAAATTAGAAGATTTACCTAGTTGCGACCTGGCCATTTTATCCACTAAAACCACCGCCAATTCAGGGCTTCTGCTGGAGTTATCCGAAAACGCCCGCAAATTTGAAAATATTATGATTTTGCAAAATGGGATTGGTTTTGAGGAAAAGTTGGGACAGTATGTGGAAGCTCAAAAAATTATTGGAGCTACCTGTTTTATTTGCTCCAGCAAAATTGGCCCAGGTTATATACATCACCAGGATTATGGAAGCATCAAGTTAGCTCCCTTCGCAGAATCTTCGGCCTTAGCTTCCCAAATGTGGAAGAAGCTTTTTGAAGAAGCTGGCCTGGAGGTGATATATTCTGAAAATTTAAAGAAGGAACGGTGGAAAAAATTATTCTGGAACATACCTTTTAACGGCCTTTCTGTGGTTTTGAACAGCACCACCCAGCCCTTGGTATCACAAAAACATACAAGCGCACTGATTTTAGATTTAATGGAGGAAGTGCGCCAAATGGCTTTCGCATGTGGTGTAGAAGTAAAACAGAGTTTTATTGAAAAAATGTTTGTTGACACCCAAAAAATGACGGATTATAAACCCAGTATGTATCTTGATTATATTAACCAGCGGGAACTGGAGTTGGAATACCTTTATGACATACCTTTGGAAATGGCAAAGGAAAAAAAATGTGAGGCACCAAAAGTAAGAGCCCTGGCCCAGCAGCTGCATTTTATCAATGAGAAATTAGCTTGGCAAAATCAACCATAACAAACCCCAAAAAAGCCCCCGTGGTGGCCTTACTTACGGATTTCGGACTAAGCGACTGGTATGTGGGCGCTGTGAAGGCGGTGCTTTCCCATTGCAAAATACCCTTTCATTGCGTGGATATTAGCCATTCCATTAATCCTGGGGATATACATCAGGCGGATTTTGTTTTGGCCAATGTATATGAAAATTTTCCAAAGGGCACTATTTTTGTGGTGGTAGTGGACCCGGGGGTGGGGACGGAACGGCAGCCTCTTTGCATAAAAACAGAAGACTACTTTTTTATCGGACCGGATAATGGAGTATTTACCCGCGTATTAAAAAAGGCTCAAAAAAAAGAATTGCGGAAAATAAAAGCAGTGAAAAACAATATAAGCCAAACCTTTCATGGCAGAGACATTTTTGCCCCTGCAGCCCTTTCTCTTTTAAAAGGCAAATCCTTTTCCTCTCTGGGAGGGCTTGTTTCTAACACCGTGGAACTTAAACAGCAAGGGCCTATTTTCAGACAAAAAAAAATAGAAGCAGAAATTATTTATATCGATAGCTTTGGAAATTGCATAAGCAATTTAAAACTTGATTCCAATAAGCAATGGAAGATAGCACAAGCTAGCTGCAGGGCTAAGAATTTTCCATTTAAAAACACTTATGGAGAAGTGGCCATAAATAAAAACCTGTCTTTATGGGGCTCTTCCGGTTATCTTGAAGTGGCCGTCCACCAGGGAAGTGCAGCTGCCAAATACAAAATTAACCGGGGCGACAAAGTACAGGTTTTTTTGGGCTAAAAAAAATATGAAGTGGTTTGTTCGAAATGATATAGACGGCTTTTTCGGCCTTGCGTTGGATAACCTAATTCAGCTGTTGCTAATTGTGGGCCTTTGTTTAACAGTTTTGGGTTTTGGACCCCAACTGATTTTTGCCAAAATTCTTCCTGCTGCGGCCCTATCCCTAATTGTGGGCAATGTTTATTACAGTTACCTGGCGGTTAAGCTGGGAAAGGCAAATAATCGAAACGATTATTGCGCATTGCCTTACGGAATTAATACCCCATCCGTATTCATATATGTTTTTTTAGTGATGTTGCCGGTAAAGTTAAAAGCGCTTGCCGATGGAATCCCCCCTGAGCAGGCTTCGGATTTAGCCTGGAAGGCTGGGCTCATTGCCTGTTTGGGTTCGGGGCTTATAGAATTTGCCGGTTCCTTTGTGGCTGAAAAAATCAGAAAATCGGCTCCCAGGGCGGCTATGTTATCTACCCTGTCGGGAATAGCCCTGGGGTTTATCTCCCTACCCTTTTTGTTTAGAACTTTTGCCCATCCGGTGATTGGTTTTGTGACCCTTTCCATTATATTGGTGAGTTATTTTGGAAAAGTGCGGTTTAAGGGAAAGTTACCTGGAGGCTTGGTCGCTATTGCCGTAGGAATTGTGCTATCAAAAATTCCGGCTGTGGCTCCCAACGCCTTGTCTGCCCCAGTTTCCCTGGGCTTTTATTTCCCTTTTCCGGTTTTTGGGGATATTTACGAGGCGATTCAGCAGGGATTTTTTTCCCATTATCTAAGTGTCATTATTCCCATGGGCGTATTTAATGTATTGGGCTCTTTACAAAACATCGAATCAGCCGAAGCGGCAGGAGATTCTTACCCAACGGGAAAAGCTCTTGCGGTAAATGGCGCGGGCACACTGGTGGCAGGGTTATTTGGTTCTTGTTTTCCAACCACCATATACATCGGACATCCCGGTTGGAAGGGGTTAGGCAGCCGGGCAGGTTATTCCATACTAAACGCCATATTTATAACCATCATATGTTTCACTGGCACAGTAGGTCTTATCTTTAATTTTGTGCCCATCGAAGCGGGCATGGCTATTGTGCTATGGATTGGAATTGTTATTACGGCCCAGGCCTTTTCTGCAGTTTCCCGAAAGCATGTCCCAGCTTCGGTGTTGGGGGTATTAATTGGCGTGGGAGCCTGGGGTACCTTTATGGCAAAGGCGGGTATGCGGGTTGCCGATGGCGCTTTGGGAAATGGACTCATATGGAATCAAAAAATTTCGGAAATTTCCAACGGTTTTTTGGGTAGCGATATAAAAATAACCGGAGCATTTGCTTTGGAACAGGGATGTATTTTTTCTGCCATGATTTTTTCTGCAATCACCGTAATGATATTAGACAGAAATTTTATAAAGGCTAGTCTGTGGAGTTTGGTGGGCGCACTGTTATCCCTGCTTGGTCTTACCCATGCATTTGAATGGGGAATAAAGGATGCTTTTTTGGATGTGTTCTCCCCTGCCTGGCCCTGGGTTTTCGGCTATTTGGCTATGGCCGTTTTTTTTGCCATAGCCAAGTTTGTTACTGTGGAAAACAGCGAAGCAGATTTTGAAAAGGATGTAATAGCCTAGGCTTCTTCAACCCTATCCCATCTCGTAGCGGAATCTATTTTTAGGGAGACGGGCTTTCCATTTACATAAACATCAATTCCGTTTTGGCAATTTTCGGCTTTGGCAAAGCCGTTAATATAAAACCTCCTTGGAAACTCCGATGTATTCGCTTTGGATCCATGAACTAAATAGGGATTCCAGGCCAGAAGATCTCCCGCTTTTGCTGTTAATAAATTTACCTTACCCAAGTTTTGTATAACCTTTTGGTTTTGCTGATTGCTCTGCCAACCGGAATAGCCACCTTCCAATAAGGGCTTTTTGTGTAAATGGCTGCCGGGAAAAACTTCCAAAGCCCCGTTTTCCCTGGTGGAACTGTCCACTAAAATCCCTGTTTGGATAAAAGAATGAAATAAATCCTGGTAGGCCGCATCGGGTTTTCTAAAAGTACAGTCCTGGTGGTATTGAAAGCTGATTCCATCTCCAGGCATTTTCCAATGCATTTGGTTTACAACCTGTTTGATGTTTTTTCCAAATAATTCGGAACATATGTCAAAAAGTCCTGGATGTAATCTTATTTTATTTAACTCTTCATTTATAGTTGAGGCCCATTTAACAAACTTTAAACTTTGGGAGCTGGAAGTCTTTTCAAATTTAAAGCAGCAATGACCAACATCCGTAGTTTTAGAGTATTTTTGCGATAAGCGGTAGATCTCTTCAAAAGCGGAGGTTAAGGAGATTAATTCTCTTTGGCTGAGAAAATTTTTAATGTGTAAAAAGCCTACTTCGCGGTATTGTTGAAGCCAGGGGTTCATTTAGAGCTCCATAGCATTTTTTTTGAATTAGAAAGACACATGTTTTTTGAATTTTTGCGGAAGGCTAACGTTTATATTATACCACGAAAAAGGATTCCAATACCAAACAGGGATTGGCTTTGGTATAATCAAAGTTAAAATGGCTGGAAAAAATTCTGCAAAAAAGCGTTTTTGGAGGGGTTATTTGCAATCCTGGCCCTCCTTCTTTTTTCTTTTAGGAAGATATAAAAAATTTTTTCTGGCCCTGATTTTAATGGGGGCCCTTGAAATAGGCCTACAGGCCAGCATTCGGTATGCAAGCCAGAAAATTATTGATGATGTATTGCCTCAAAAAAATTACACCCTGTTAATAATAACATGCTTTATTCTCGCCCTATTGGCTTTAAGCCAGGTGAGTTTGGGAGGGATTGGAGAGTGGTGGAGTAAAAAAATTGCCGGAAAATTTACAAACGGTCTTAAGAAAAAAGTTTTTAAAAAGATTTTACAATTGCCTGTTGAAAAATCCTATGGCCATAAAATGGGGGATAGCTATACATTAATCCAAACCGATACAGAAAATGTGGGCGGTTTGCTTCAAGGCGGTTTTTTGGCGCCTATTAAGGGAATGCTAATGTTAATGGTGGGTATGGGGTTTATATTTTTGCTAAACCCCTTAGCAGGAGCCATTTATTTGGCCACCTGTGTATTGGCAACCTTCGCGGGACTTTGGTTTATATATAAAATGCGTTTTTTACAAAGCGATATGCGCAGCAAACTTTCCGAGCTAAACAGCAGTGTAAACCAAAGTTTGTTGGGCGTATCGACCATTAAAAGTTTTTTAAAAGATCTTTATTTTGCCAGAAAAAATATGTCCGTAGCCCAGAGCTTTTTGCGCAGCCGCTTAAAATCGCAAATGTATAATATTGTAGTCCATAGGTTGAGTTGGCTGATTTACTGGATGTTTATCGTTTTGGCCTGGTTAATTGGCGGTAGTTTTTGGATAAAGGGCCATATGAGCTTGGGGGAGTTGGTGGCTTTCCATTTTTTTGCCGACTTTATATTCGATCCCATATTTATGCTTATCCATTCCCTGGGCGAAATTCAAACAGGCCTCATATCTTCAGAAAAAATCCACCAGTTATTGCTGGAGAAAAAAGATATATCGCGTCCCTTTGAAGGTGTGCGGGTTAATAAACTGGATAAAGATATACATATTAAAAGCCTGAGTTACCAATATCCCAACGGAAATTATGCTTTAAACAATATTGAGACAAAAATCAGACTTGGGAAGTTTACTCTCATTGCCGGACCCAGCGGCGCAGGTAAAAGTAGTTTGTTAAAATTATTAATACGCTTAATGCCGCCGACTCAAGGTGAAATTTTTATCGGTTCTTATAATCTCAGCGGAATTAACCTTGGATGTTTACGTGAGAAAATGGCCTGGGTGCCCCAGGATATTTGGTTAATGGATGGGAGTCTTTTAGACAATGTGGTTTTTGGAAATAAAAATATTAGCCGAAAAGATATAGAGGAAGCCTTGGAAATCTCTCAATGCACAGGATTTATATCAAGCTTGCCCAAGGGGCTGGATAATCAAGTGGGGGAGTTGGGGTACCAGTTATCCGGCGGCGAAAAGCAAAGAATTGCTTTGGCTCGGGCCCTGGTGCAAAAACCAGAATTATTGTTGCTGGATGAATTCAGTTCTGCCTTAGATCCAGGGCTGGAGTTAAAAATTTTGCAAGGGCTAAAGGAGCTTTGTCCCAAAACCACCATTGTGGCTGCGGCTCACAGGCAAAGTCTTTTAGAATTTGCCGATGACATTTTGATAATGGAAAATGGGTCTTTGGCCTCTGAGGAATCTTTGAATTATGCAGGGAACCGGTTATTTTTTAATCAGAATTATGGTTTACCCCCAAATAATCGAAGAGCTAATAAATAATTCAGGCCCCAGCCCTCTAGGCCCGGGAAAGCCAGCGTCTCAATCCAATAAACTCACAGAAGCCCAAAAATTGTTCTCAACCATGAGCGGTAAAAATTACGCCCGTTGTTGTGCGGCAGCTTTGCTTTTAAGATTGGATGACCTGGATGGAGCACACGATTTGGTTAATTCGGTTCACAGCGCTGAGGGCAGTTATTGGCATGGTTTAATGCATAGGCGCGAGCCCGATATTCACAACAGCAATTACTGGTTTAAAAAGGTATCCGTCCATCCTATTTTCGAAGCCCTTCGCTTTGAGGCTATAAAGCATTCTCATAAATACGGATTGTCCAAATCTATTTTAGACTCTCTGAATGCCCCTGATTGGGACCCTTATTTTTTTAACTCTTTATGCGAGAAATCACGGGAAAAAAATAACCCATTGGAAAAATTTTGTATGGATGTACAGGAAGAAGAGTGGAAACTATTATTCCAATACTGTTACGAAAATGCCCGCCAATAAAATTATGCGGCATAATTTTTAAACTTATGGGGAACTCAAAAAATTGATGATCGTGACATTAGACGAGGCGTTTGAAGAGGAACCGAAGCGGAACGCGAGCTTGAAGGAGCCAAACGACGCCCAAAAACCGGAGTTTACTACCTGTAAATGAGGGCTTTGACGATGAAAACAACGACGTATCATGTCACGAGGGCGATTTTAAAACTTTAAAATATAACGAGGATATTATGGAAGTAACATCACAAATGTTAGAACTAGGAACCATGGCTCCTGATTTTACTCTACTGGATGTGGTTAGTAACAAAGAGCTTTCTCTTAAGGATGTTGCCGGTGAAAAAGGTCTTTTGGTTGCCTTTATTTGCAACCACTGTCCCTTTGTGGTTCATGTGCAGGAAGAGCTCAGTCGCTTGAGTAAAGAGTATCCGCCCCGGGGGATTGCCATGGTGGGCATATGTTCCAACAATATTGATACGCATCCTGCGGACAGTCCCGAAAAAATGGCTCTTAGAGCCAAAGAGGCGGATTATCATTTTCCTTATTTGCACGATGCCACTCAGGATGTAGCCAAAAGCTATAAGGCGGCTTGCACCCCTGACCTATTTTTATTTGATGGGGATTTGCGCTTGTATTACCGGGGCCAAATAGATGATAGCCGGCCCTCTAATGGAATGGAAGTTACAGGGAAAGATATCAGAGAGGCAATGGAAAGTATGTTAGCCTTAAAACCAGCTCCCAGTTTACAAAAACCCAGCATAGGATGTAACATCAAATGGAAGCCGGGCAACGCCCCCGATTATTTTGGATAAAAACAATACATTAAGCGCAAAGGCCGCGGTTTTTAACAAGTATGGCATTCCTGCTAAAGTGTTGGAATGTCAAAATTGGCCAACCGCCCCCATAGGGCCGGAGGATGTATTGGTTAAAATGCAGTATGCCCCCATTAACCCGGCGGATTTTGGGACCATTATGGGAGTCTATGGCATTAAACGAACTCCCCCTGCTGTGGGCGGCAATGAAGGTATGGGGGTTGTGGAATCGATTGGCCCCGAGGTTAGAGGGATAAAGCCTGGAGATAGGGTGGCTTTTATTCAATCCCATGCTGCCTGGTGCGAATATGTTGTAAGCCCTGGATCCAATATTATTCCACTGAGAGAAAAACTGGATGCTGTGCAGGCTTCCATGTTATCGGTGAATCCCATGACATCATGGCGCTTATTACATGATTTTGTGAAGTTAGATTCCAGTAGCCTGGTTATTCAAAATGCCGCAAATTCCGCTGTGGGCATAATGGTAAATCAAATTTGTGCACACAAAGGCTGGAGTTGTCTTAACTTAGTTCGCCGAAAAGAGGCCTTGGATTTTATGGAAGAGCTGGGTTTTAAAGCTTTTCTGGAAACTGAAGTAGACTTTGAGAAAATAAACAGCGAGTTCCCCCATAAAAAGATAACCCTTGGCCTAAATGCAGTAGGGGGAAAGAGTGCTTTGCAGTTAATTAAACTACTTGCACCCAATGGAGTTTTGGCCACTTATGGCGGGGCCGATGGCGCTCCGGTTCGCTTCCCAACCCGGGAGCTTATTTTTTCAAATATTCAACTGCGCGGATTCTGGAGAAATACTTGGCTATCCACCAATAGTCCAGAAACAATTTTAGCAGAATATGAAAATTTACAGGCTTTATTTGAGCAGCAGGTTTTAAAAATTCCAGTGGCTGAGTGCTTTTCGCTGGAAGAATTACCTGCGGCCATTGAAGCTGCAGGGTATGGCAAAAGACTAGGAAAAATCCTGTTTAAACTGTAAAAGCAAATTCAGCAAGATTTCCATTAATTTTTATATTTTGAGCCATTGATTGTTGGATTTTCCCTTCAACCCCGGGGTATTCTTGTCTTTATTTCTGATGGTTTCGGGTTTGGCCCTGTTTTACTTTTTAGGTTACCGCTGGTGGGGCCGCATTTTAGAATCCAAAGGCTTTAATGTTTCCGCCGATGAACCTATGCCCGCTAATGATCCCACTCTTCGGGATAATGTGGATTACATGCCAGTCAAGTTACACTTGCTTTGGGGACATCACTACGCCTCCATTGCCGGTGCGGCCCCCATAATTGGCCCTGCCGTGGCCATTTTCTGGGGCTGGTTACCCGCCTGGATTTGGGTTGTTTTCGGAACCATTTTTATTGGCGCTGCCCATGACTTCGGGGCGCTGGTTTTATCTGCCCGCCACCGGGCAAAATCCATGGGAGAAATAGCAGGAGAGCTCATCCATCCCCGGGTCAGAGTTCTTTTTCAAATCATCATTTACTTTTTACTGTGGATAGTTCTAACGGTTTTCTCTATGGCCATTGGAGTTCTGTTTAGCAAATATCCCGCTACCGTATTGCCCATTAACATCGAAATCATCATCGCTCTTATCCTGGGATATTTATTCCATAAAAAACAAATCAAATTGCTTATTCCATCTCTGGTCGCCCTGGGCCTGGGTTATGCCATGATTGCCGTGGGAATCCGCATTCCCATTAGTCTTGGCGAGTTTGCCTACAGAGGAGATCCTATCTTAACATGGGCCATATTTCTCCTTGTTTACGCTGCGGTTGCCAGCGTTTTGCCTGTGTGGCTTTTACTGCAGCCCAGAGATTACATCAACAGCCACAAGTTATTTATAGGACTCGCCGTGCTGCTCCTTGGTTTTTTTGTGGCGCGACCCGCGATTTCTGCTCCTGTGGTGAACCCTAATCCGGAAGGGGCGCCCCCTATTTTCCCTTTCATATTTGTAACCATAGCCTGTGGAGCCATATCGGGATTTCACGGGCTGGTATCCAGCGGAACCACCTCCAAACAAATCAGCAACTTAAAACACGCAAGGCCTATTGGGTACGGGGGAATGTTAGGTGAGGGAGTTTTGGCTCTTATAGCCACTCTGGCCGTTGCTTCGGGAATTCCCGATTGGGGAGAGCATTACCATTCCTTTAACGAAAACGGAATTAACGCCATTTCCAATTTTGTTTTGGGTGCAGGCACTTTTTTAAACGCCCTGCATATTCCTTTGGAATGGGCTTATCCCTTAATCGCAGTTTTGGTAATATCCTTTGCAGCAACATCCATGGATACTGCGGCCCGAATCCAAAGGATGTTAGTGGCTGAAATTGGCTCTGCTCTGGGACTTAATATTTTACGAAACAGGTATTTGGCTGCGGTTATTGCAGTGGGGCCCGCCATTCCCCTCGTTCTTATCGGAAAATCAGCCTGGGGGCCCTTATGGATGTTATTTGGAACCACCAACCAGCTAATAGGAGCCCTTACCTTACTGGTTTTGTTTGTGTATTTGATAAAATCAAAAAAGCCAGTATTGTATTACGCCATTCCCATGCTTTTTTTAGTATGTATGACAACTTTTGCTATGTTGTTTAATCTTATTCGCTGGGCTTTTGCGGATTCTGCTGCTTCAGGAGCCAATTGGAGCACCCTTTTTATTGGAGCTGCCATTTTGGCCCTGGAAATATGGATGATTGTGGAAAGCGCTATTGTCATAAAAAAATATATCAAGATTAATAAAGGATAATTATGAAAGCCATTTATAAAATTTGTGCAGGTTTATTGTTGTTTTCAACATTGCAAAT
Organism: Fibrobacteria bacterium; assembly: GCA_050294405.1. Taxonomy (GTDB): domain Bacteria; phylum Fibrobacterota; class Fibrobacteria; order UBA11236; family JADFYW01; genus JBNKOC01. The sequence continues at coordinate 61,753 of JBNKOC010000025.1, forward strand.
GGTTCATGGAGCAAATTCTTTAAATGTAAAGGAAGGGGCGCTTACGCATTTATTTTACACACCGACTCCTTATGTTAATAAAGCGAATACCTTGGTGGTGGGTCTTCATGAAATTTCCTATTCTCTGGATGACAAATTGCAATTTCAACTGTCCCTTTTTGATAACATTGGACATATTGATTTCGGGGCCAAATATCAAATGTGGGAGGATATTTCTCTTGGAATTGGCCTTGCGGGCACTATTAATCACGCACATTGGGACTATGATGGCTATTATTACCATTCTTCATCTAATCACAAACGCCTGGGAATATATTTAACTGGAGATTTGGCTAATAGCGCTGGCTTTGCAGCGGCTTATACCCTTCACAGCCAAATTGGGGAGGAAGTTAATATTGGAGCAGATTTAGGTGGCATCAAAGGTTTTGGGCCAGTTTGGTCTTTGATTGCCGAAATAACCAGCAGCTTAAACGTGAACCACGCCGATGTATTTTTTGGCTTTAATGGAGGGGTTAGAATTGTACCTCCTCCCACGCCATTTTTATTTATTGATCTTGGCCTTAATGCCCTTGGACTCAGTACTCCTCATGGAATTGATGGCCCAAGCTTGTATATTGATATTTCCGGGGCGTTTGATTTAAACTGATTCCGGGTTGTGTAAAAAAGGTTTTTTATTTCAGAATACAAATACAGTATTAAAAAAACATCCTGGGGAAAGATGTTGGTAGGTAGTGATTCCAAAGGACTCATTTATTTGTCTTTTTGGGAAAATCAAAAAGAACATCCTCCCTGGCTTGAAGAGGCCAAGTTAGATAACTCCTCCTTTAAAGATGTATTCCAGTGTTTGGAAAATTATTTTAAAGGTGACGCTAAAGCTTTAAGCCAGTTCTCCTGGAAACTGGGAAACGTGGGAACAACTTTCCAGCAGCAGGTGTGGAAGCAACTTAAAAAAATAAAGCCTGGGCATACTAAAAGCTATGGGCAAATCGCTGAGGAAATCAATAACCCAAAATCATTTCGCGCTGTGGGAGGGGCCTGCAATGCCAACCCAATTATTTTACTTATTCCCTGCCACCGGGTGACGGCCTCTAATCACATAGGGGGTTTTGGGCTGGGCCTTCCTCTAAAGAAAAAAATGCTTCGCCACGAAAATTCTCAATTGGCATTTTTGTAAATGAAAAAACCAAAGCAGTCACACCATAAAATGGGAAAGCGGGAATGGGCTTTCTGGGCGGCGCTTTTTATTGCCTTGGCCATTTTATTTTTAGTCCTTAAGCAATGCCAGGTCGAAGAAAAACCTGCCGAAACGGAAAAAATCCCGGATATAATTACTCTACCCGAACCCAAAAAAGAAATTATTTCCCCCGTAGATAGCGTGGTCCCGGAGAAAGAAGTTCCTCCCCCAGCTAATACTCCTAAAATAAAAGTGCCTGAACCGAAAGCCGATACTACGGCGAAAGGAAGTATTGAAACAGTAAGGCTGGAGCTGAGCGCAGACACCATTTTTGAGCCTATTAATTACATCGATACTCTTTTTGTTTATGCGGATCCCTGGGGCGGAAGGCACTTTGATTCCGCGGTGGTGAGTTTACATTGCCGGGAGAATTGCCCCATATTATACAGCTTTGGAGATAGTGTTAATTTAAAAAGTTATTATGAACCCCTGGTTATTCGCCGCAGCAGTGATTTGTGGATAGCAGGCATTAATGAAACAGGTGAGCAGAGCCGTCCTGTTAAAGTTCAATATATAATTGAAAGAAAATCGGGAAATTGTGCCGAGAACATGGTTCCCTATGAGAAAAATGGCAAATCCTTTTGCATGGATGTATATGAGTGGCCCAATAAAAAAGGGGAAAATATCAAATCATTTGTAAACCATGAGGAGGCGGCCAGTATTTGCGAAAAGGCCAATAAGCGTCTTTGTAGTTTGGAGGAATGGCAGCTAATATGTAAAGGCCCGGAAAAATTTAAATATCCCTATGGAAACGTTTACAATGAAAATTACTGCCCTGCTAAAGAAAAAAAGGCGGTTCGCTCTGGCAGATTTCCGGCCTGTCGAAGTTATTTTGGAAATTTCGATTTAACAGGCAATGTGTGGGAATGGACTTCGACCATATCCGAAAACAATCCCGATCACTATTTGGTGGCTGGGGGTAACTGGAGTTCTGGAAACCAAGCCAGTTGCGAAGAAGCTAAATACAGCTTTTACCCTCAAAACAAATATTTGTTTGTGGGTTTTCGGTGTTGTCGGGATATGCCTGAACAGTAAGGCGAATTTTAAAGGAGTATTTTAAAACCAAGTCCCAGAAAAGGTGCGAACTGACGCAACAGTTTGTTTCCGTAATCTTCTTGAGTGGGGAACAGTTCAAAGCGGTTGTATACATAAACAGGAAATTTTACTACGGCTTCTACTCCTAATTTTACTGGGCCATGAGTAAAATAAGTTTCTCCAACTATGCCTGCGTGAAGGATGTTTAGATACATTTTTCCCTGCCAAGTGGTGCTGGGAGACTCTAAATCAGATTTAAAATCCGCTTTTTTAAAGCGGCCTAAATCTTGCCATTCGTATACAATATTTTCAAAGGAAGCCACCCACCAAATTTTTTTCCTGGACTGTAAATCGTAAAATTTAATCCGGCCTTCATAGGTTAAAATTTTTGTTTCGGAGGTGAAGTTATCTTCAAATTCGCAATTATCCATACATAATAAGCCACTTTGGTTTTGGTTATGGTATCCCATTCCCGCTGCCAGGCTAAATTCAATGGGCTTATTATACTGAAAACCAATTTCAAGGCTATAGGGATTGCTGTGGCGAAAGGGTAAAACTTGCAAATGATTTTTACGGGCAATGTTGGGCAGAGAATTGGTGAGCATGGATTTTTTAAAGGTAAATTGGAGGGAGAAAATATCGGGTTTTTCTTCCCCATCCAAATCAATTTGCCCAAAGCCGGGAGAGGCAAAAGCCATACACGCCCAAAATATCAGGGAAAATTTCGCCCAAAAAGAATGTCCCAAACCTATTTTCATAATTTGCTTTAGGTAATTATAATACCTCAAAGTGAACGCGGTTCAAAACCGTTATTTTTATTAGTGTAAAAAAACCACAAGAAAGCTCGCTTTGTGCAGTTAAACTTTCACTTTTCCCCGCATTTTGATAATTTAAGCCTTTATGAATATTTCAATTATCGGCTCAGGTGCCTGGGGTACCACAATTGGCAAAATTTTAGCGGAAAATGGCCTTTTTCCAAGAATTTGGTCTCATGATGTGCAAATTGCCAAAAATATTAATGAATCTCATGAAAATATTGCCCTTTTGCCGGGGATAAGCCTGCCCAGTCAGCTCAGCGCCAGTACGGATTTAACTGAGGTTTGTAAAAACAGCCAATTGGTAATTTTGGTGACGGCTTCTCAGTTTTATGAGGATATCTTAAACAAGTTAAAACCCTTAATTGGGAACGATACATTTATTTTATCTGCCACTAAGGGACTTAGCGAGGGAAAAAACCTTCGTATGTCGCAATTGGTATTGGAAAAATTAGGCGGCAATTACTCAAATAAAATTGCCGTGCTTTCCGGCCCCAATATTTCCAGCGAAATAGCCCGGCAAAAACCAGCCACTACAGTAATATCCTCGGCAAACCCTGAACTTTCCATTAAGCTTCAGCAATTGTTCAGCAATAAATATTTTAGGGTTTATACTAACAACGATGTATCTGGAACCGAGTGGGGCGGCACCTTAAAAAATATTTACGCTATTGCAGCAGGAATTATTGATGGCCTTGATTTAGGCAGTAACGCCAAGTCCGCTATTATGGTGAGGGGATTGGTGGAAATGATTCGTTTTGCCGAAAATTTTGGAGCCCGAAAAGAAACCCTTTATGGACTGGCGGGTATGGGCGATTTAATTACCACCTGTTCTTCCCAAATGAGTCGAAACCATTTTGTGGGAGAGTGTTTGGGAAAAGGCGAAAAACTCCAGGATATTTTAAAAAAAATGACTGCCGTATCCGAAGGTGTATCAACCTGCCAGCATGTATATCATCTTGCCCAAAAACATAAAATCGAAATGCCTGTGACCGAAAAAATATATCAGGTGTTGTTTGAGGATAAACCTGTGGATATGGCTATATCAGAGTTAATGTCCAGAGAAAGCAAATCTGAAACCATGTAACATGGAAAAGGGTGCAGATTGCGGTTTTATTGTTTGGGCGGAACGGAAAGATTTAGACAACAAACATATCCAAAATTATTATGCCAGAGGGTTGGACGGGACCCCTCTGGAAATTCGTATAGATTATTTTAAGCCTGTTTTTTTTGCAGTCCCTGACATTCCTGCCGAATGGACTCCCATTGAGGTTGATAGAAAACCCTCCAACTTAAAAACCATGGAAGAAAAACCGGTGGAAGCCTGGTATTTTCCCACAGAACAATCCTTAAAAAAAACCGCGCAGGATTTGAAAAAATCAGGTTTCCAGGTTTTTGAATCCGATATACATCCCTGCGATAGGTTTTTAATGGAGCGTTTTATTAGAGGCAGCTTTAGACTTAGTGGCTACTACATATGGGAAAACAATCGCAAAGTTTATTTAAACCCAAAAATGGAACCTGATTTTGCCAGCCCTGCCCTTAGCTTTTTTTCCCTGGACATAGAAACCAATGGCCATAACAATCAGTTGTATTCCATTGCAGGCAGTTTTAAATCTTTTTGGAATAATAAGATAAGTGAAAAGGTTTTTATGCTGGATGAAGAAATCGAATCTTCGCAGAGTACCCAGGGCTCTACTGTTTATTGCGCTAGTGAAAAAATATTACTGAAATCTTTTTTGGAGTGGTTTCAGGAGTTGGATCCCGATATTATTATTGGTTGGCATGTTATTGGGTTTGATTTGCAATTGCTGCAGCAAAAATTCCATAAAAATAGGATGCCGTTTGCTCTGGGCAGGAATGGGCGAACGGCAAGGGTATACCAAAAGGAAAATGGCGATTTTGCCCATGTTCCGGGAAGAGTGGTTTTGGATGGCCCAGTATGCTTGCGCTCTTCTTTTTTTAGCTTTGAAGATTTTAAATTGAATACTGTGGCTGCGGAGTTACTGGGAGAAAAAAAGCTAATTGAAGAAGAGGATGAAGTAAAAATAAATTCCATTAACAAAATGTTTGTTGACGATAAACAAAGTTTGGCGGAATACAATCTTAAAGACTGCCAATTGGTGATGGGTATTTTTGAAAAAAGCAAGTTAATATCTCTTTTGTATAATCGTGTGCAGATTTCTGGCATGTTATTAGAAGCCATCGGCAAATCCAGTGCGGCTTTTGATTTTTTATATCTGCCAAAATTGCATCGACAAGGTTATGTGGCTTTAGATGTTGAAGATATCCCCAGGGGCGAGCATTCCGCGGGCGGCTTTGTGATGGAGCCCAAGGTAGGGCGTTATAAAAATGTATTGGTGCTTGATTTTAAAAGTTTGTACCCCTCCATAATAATGACCTTTAAAATCGATCCATTATCCAGATATATGGCTAATAACAACTCCCAGGAAACCCCAGTGGGAGTTCGTTATTCCTCTACAGAACATATTTTGCCGGATATTATTTCAGAAGCCATGGAATTGAGAAGCAAAGCCAAAACCGAGGGCAACCCCCAATTGTCTCAAGCCATTAAAATTTTAATGAACAGTTTTTACGGAGTGATGGGTAGCTATGGCTGCAGGTTTTATCACCCTGACTTGCCTTCCACAATTACCGGTACCGGAAGATGGCTCCTTAAAAATAGCGCCTACTATCTTGAAGACAAAGGCTATGATGTTATTTATGGGGACACGGATTCTCTTTTTGTGGTAAGCGGTAAAGACAGTTGGGAAGAAGCTAATGTTTTGGGGAGGCAGTTGTCGGGGGAACTAACTGCTTATTGGGAAGAAAGGTTAAAGCGGGATTTTAATACCCGTTCCCATTTGGAAATGGAATATGAAAAGCTGTTTTTGGATTTCCAGTTACCGGCCGGAAGGGTCCGGGAAGGTGGGGCTAAAAAGCGCTATGTGGGTATGTTGCACGGTAAGGATGGCCCTCAACTGCAATTTGTGGGAATGGAATCTGTCCGAACCGATTGGACGCCACTGGCTAAAAAATTTCAGCAAGAGTTGTATCATTTATTTTTTAATGACAAGGCTATAATTCCCTGGATGAGAGAATTTGTGGATCAAATATACCAGGGAAATTTTGATTCTTTGCTTGTTTATAAAAAAAGAATCCGGAAAAACCTGGAAGAATATGTGAAAAACATTCCGCCTCAAATTAAAGCCGCCCGGATGTTGGGAAAAAGCGTGCGAGAAGTGCAATATGTAATAACCCATTCCGGCCCGGTTCCCATACAACTAAGTCCCACTAATTTGGATTATGATCATTATGTACACCATCAAATTAAACCCATTGCAGATACGGTGTTGGAAATGAATGGAGATAGTTTTGAGAATGCAGTATTAAATCGTCAACAGGCCCTTTTTGATTAAAGGACCCCCTAAAAATGGACATTTCACAGCTCCTTCAAGCTCGACAAGTTTATTCACAGGGCTCCTAGGTTCGGCCTTGCGAAATGTAATCTCTAATTTTTATTTCGAAACAAAAAGGACTGATTTAAAATCTGGATATTTAAAACTAAAACCCACTTCTTCCAGATAACTGCTTTTAACCCGCAGGCTTTTTAGGAAGAGTTCCTCTCCCATTTCTCCCAATGCAAGTTTAATGGCAAAAGCGGGTACAGAAAAAAGGGTGGGTCTACTTACATATTTATTTAAGCTGCGGGTAAAGTCTTTATTGGTTACCGGGTTTGGGGCGGTTCCATTTATGATTCCACTGATTTTTTCATCCAGGGACCACTGCACTATTTGGCAGACATCCTCAATATGTATCCAGGGCATATACTGTTTTCCATTTCCAAAAGGAGATCCTAACCCCCATTTAAAAATTGTTTTCAGTTTTTTTAGCGCTCCTCCATTATGACTTAGAATCATTCCAAAACGAATTCGGGATACATTAATATTTTTTTTGGATAGGGCTGAGCTGGCATTTTCCCATTCCTGGCATAAATCGGGGAAAAAGCCGGTTCCCTTTTGGCTTTGTTCATCGATCCATCCCTCCTCCTGAGGCTCGTAATATCCCACACCGGAAGCCCCGATAAAAACTTTGGGAGGGTTGCTTAGTTTTAATAGCGATTCCGTTAAAAAGGCGGTGGTTGACAAACGGCTTTCGCGCATGCGTTTTTTTTTGGGTTTAGTCCAAAGTCCCGAGCCTACATTATCTCCCGAAAGATGGATAAAGGCGAAGGCCCCTTCCAATTGTTTTAAATCAATTTGCTTTTGATAGGGTTCCCAGTGAATTTCCCTTGAGGATGTTTGTTGTTGCCTGACTAAAACATATATCTCGTACTGAGGATGTTGCTTAAAGTATTCGAGCAGGCTCTTTCCCACAAAGCCGCTGGCACCAGATATTATTATTTTTTTCACAAGTCTAACAAATTGCCCTGGTTGTCTGGCTCAATGAGCTCTGTGATTTCCCTGTTGGGCAATTCCTCCACTTTATTGAGTTTTCTTTCAATAGTTCGGGTTTTGGTGGTGGCGCTGGAAATGGTTTTGCTGGCTGTCTCCAGCTGTTTGTGTACCTTTTCCAGAATTCCTCCAAAATTGCCAAACTCCCTCTTTACTTCTCCTAATACCTTCCATACGTCGCTGGAGCGTTTTTGGATGGCTAAAGTTCTAAAACCCATTTGCAAAGAGTTAAGCAATGCGCCTAATGTGGTGGGTCCTGTGATTAGTATCCGGTTTTCCCGCTGGATTTTATCGCAAAGTCCCGGACGCCTGATAACCTCTGCATACAGGCCTTCTGTGGGCAAAAACAAAATACCAAAATCCGTTGTATAAGGAGGGTCGATGTATTTGTCCTGAATAGTTTTGGCCTCTGCCTTTATACGTTTTTCTAAGGCTTTGAGAGCTAGTTCAGCTGATTCAGGATCTGCTTTTTCCTGAGAGTCCAAAAGCCTTTGGTAATCTTCCTGAGGGAATTTGGCGTCAATGGGAAGCCAAACTAACTCCTCTAATTTTTCATCTTTACCGGGCAATTTAATGGCGAACTCTACCCGGTCATCGCTCCCCTTTTTCGTGCTAATATTGCTGGCATATTGATCGGGTGTAAGGATTTGCTCCAAAAGTCCGGCTAATTGTATTTCTCCCCAGGTTCCTCTGGCTTTTACGTTGGTAAGCACTTTTTTTAAATCGCCCACTCCGACTGCGAGCTTTTGCATATCTCCCAGACCTTTGTAAACAGACTCTAGTTGCTCTCGCACTAGCTTAAAAGATTCTCCCAACCTTTTTTCCAGAGTGGATTGGAGTTTTTCATCCACAATGGATCGCATTTCATCGAGCTTTTTCTGATTGCCTTCGCTTAGTTGCTGCAACTTTTCTTCCAGAGTTTTTCGATTTCCTTCCAAGCCTTCCTTATTGGTTTTAGTGAGGCTTTCCAATTCTCTTGAGAAACTTTCGAATTGGTTTTTTTGCTGATCTCCAATATCTCTCAATCTGTTGGAAAGTGATTCTCCTAATTCCTTTATGGATTTGGATACTTCTTCTCTCAACTGCATGAAGTTCTGGCTTAGTTCGTTTCGACTCTGACCCGCCTCTTCCCGGATTAATTTGTCCTGGCGTTCTTGGCCTTTTTCCAGTTGCTGGATGTTAGGCAAAAGTTTTTCTTCCACAGAGCTTGGAGTTTGCAACTTTTTTCCAAGAGAAAGATGTAAAAAAATTAATAGCACCAACAGCGCGATGGATAAGCAGGCCAGAACAATTAACAGCATTAAAACCTCGTTTGGATATAATATCTACAAAATAAAAATTTATACCGGTCAAATTTTGTCCCATTAGTTACTGGAAGGCCCCTAAAATGGGCCAGATTTTCGATTACAATTTGGATGAAGTTTATATCTTTTGCCTGGAAGGTGATTGGATGGGATTGCAGAAAGACGAAATAATAGATCTTGCATCGCGTTATGTGGATGTGACTCGGGCCAATTTTCCTTATGAAAATGATTTGTTCTATTTTCTTATGCGGAAAGTTCCCGACAATAAGGTTTTAAAAGAAAACGAGGGTTGGCAGTTTACGGGTTATGGACAGATTACCGAATATGTGCTCGATACCGAGGCCAAGCCTTTGGGAAAGTGGATATTTATGTATTATCTGGACTTTACCCGTTTTCCATTGGAAGAACAATCTTTAAAATTGCAGCCACCTCACATTGTCAACGGCATGTTTCACAGTGCCGATAGAAGCTTTCAAATTAAAATGGTCAAATGTTTGCGACCTTCGGAGATTCCCGAAGATCACCAGCCTGCAGCCTTCGCTTCGGGCGAAAGCGGATCTTCGGAAGAGCCCGACAACATTATACCCTTTCCCAAGCGGGAACCGTAAAGGGCGCTGTAATCGTATAAAAATTGACTGGCCAATTTTATTTTGGCTGGCCCACGGAAAAAGAAGGCTCCATTTTTTCCGTGCACTCTGATTTTTCCATCTCCTCCCCATTCTACCGCGGAATTTTCGGGTATGGCTAGTACGGATTTATTCTGTTCGCTGGAAAATTCTTTAATTTCGCTATCTTCCCGTTTGTGGTAATGGCAATGAATCGCCATGTTCCCGAACATTGCCAAGCCTTTGTAATGCCATTCCACAATGTTATCATCGGGATAACTTCCAAATTCTGCGGTTTGGGTGGATGAACCAAAAATAATGGCTCCTGCAGAATCGCCGAACACAGGTTTACCGGAAGAGATAAACTTTTTCAGAATTTTTTTAAAACCTGATAAATACAAGACTTTAGCCAGTAAAAAAGTGTTGCCCCCGCTAATGTATATTCCGCTGTATTGATTAACATCAAAATAATTTTTGCCATATAGGCTTACCCACATATCCAGATGTATGTTTTTATTTTTAGGGAGCTGGCTTTTTAAGCAACAAAAATTTTCAAAAAAATCGCCGGACTCATCGGCAATGGGAAGGTATAAAACTTTAGCGCCATAAGGAATCTGGGAAAAAAAGCTTTTTTCCAAATATCTGGAAATGGGCCCCTCGCCTCCACCGCCCATAAATATTTTCATCGCTGGCTGCATCTTTAAAATTTAAGATTTCTTTGCCCTCCATGACAAGCAATTGCCTGATATTGTGAGAAAAATTTGGGGCTCATGTGGAATCCATACAACATAAGGTTGAATGGATTAGAGTTATTTTAGCTTATGTAAGGAATGGGTTTTTATTTTTTGGAGGATTCCAGCTTGGCTCCGCTTTTGATGAGGCCCAACAAAAAATCCAGTTCTTTTTGGTTGGGTTGCAAGCGCTGCCATAGGTTTCGCAGGTAGTTTAATTTAGCACCGGATTTATTGCCTTTGATTATTCCCTCATCCTTTAAAAAACCGGTGAAAAACTCCCAGCTAGCTTCTCTTTCTTCAAAAAGAGTGGGCTCTTTTTCTTTGGGACCTCTACTGGGCTTTTTTAGAGCCGCAGTGGAAAAGGGGTTGGAAGATAATATGCTATGGGCCCATATTTCATGGAGCGCAATTGCTACCGCATGGGAGAGGTTTAGGCTAAGATCGTTGTTGGGCAAATTTATTTTGATAAGCTTATCCATGATTTCGCAATGCTCTCTGGATAGGCCTTGAGACTCGCAGCCAAAAACCAGAGCCACATTTAAATTAAAGTTGCTGGCCGGTAATATTTCTTCCATTTGATACAGCCTTTGGGAGGCTATTTCCCGGCGGCGCTTGGTAAATCCATAAGACAGGTGGTGGGGGCCTAAAGCTTCCTCCAGCGTTTTGCAATATATGGCCTTATCCAAAATTTCCGTGGCGGCGGTGCCTGTTTTGTAGGCTTTGCTTTTGGGAGTAAAGGGCGCTCTGCCTACAATGTATAGGGATTTGGCGTTAAAGCATTTCATAGTCCTTGCCACGAAACCCACATTTTCGGGGATTTCCGGCTCGACTAAAACTACCGAAATGCTCATGTGCCCAATTTTTTAAAGGTGGAATCACAAAATGCCTGATTGAATTCGGGCATATTTTTATAAGTGTAATCCATTATGGAATCCCACATGGGCTTGTGTTCCATACATAAATAGGCAAATACATCGTCTTTCCATGGTTTTAAAGCCTCTAAAACATGCTGGTACAGTTTTTTGCGAATTTCAAAAGGATAAGTGAGTTTACCGTCGGGGGTTTCTTCAAAGGGCATTTGCAAAATTTTAGTATGTTGGCGGTTTTTGCGCAATTGATGATCCATTCCTTTTAAAAAGGTGACCGTACCCAAAGATGTATATAAAACTTCCTCCTTGGAAAACATGCTCTGAATTTTTTCTATGAGCAGGGAATACTCTTCTTCCCAGTTTTCAAAATATATGATAGGGTGGAAGTGAAAAGCCAGCTTCATGCCTTTATCGGCAACCTTCCTTGCCGCTAGCAAACGGGCTTCCAGGGACGCGGTTTTCTTTTCTTCATTGAGCACTATTTTTTCGGGATTTACGGACCAACCGCAACATACATTAGCTGGAAAAGGATTGTCTAAAAAGTAGCTTATGTTTGAGGATTTAGTCTTAAACTCAAGTAGAATATTTGGATGAGATTCGGCAAAGTCGCATAAATCCTTTAAAATGTTGTTTTTATTTCCCCACATTAGTGAGTCGGAATACTCTCCTGTGCATATATGTTGAGGAATATTGGGATCAATATGTATGGAGCTTAATTTTTCTTTTAGATTTGTGGGGACCTTTATTTCAGCTTCGTCATAATGGTTTTGTAGCACGCAGTAAGAACATTCCATGGCGCAATTTTCCACAATGTTCAATACTTTGAGGTTGCAACATACAGCCCTTTCTGAAGCGGCGGGGCACAGCCTGTAAATATTCCCTGTTAATTTTTTTTCGCTGTAATGGTACTTGGCAAATTTTTCTTTTTCATTGGGAATTTCAAATTTTTTTGGTTGGGCCCGAATGGATTCATAATGTTTTTTTATTTCTTTAAAAATCCACTCCCCTTTTTGTTTATCTGTCCAGGGAAAATTTTTCTGCGTTAGATAGTCAATTCTGGATAACAGTTCTTTTTCCAGACTGGGTTCTTTCCACATTCTAATATCAACCAGCCATTCGCTCAGTATTTTTAGCTGCTGGAAGCTAAAACGATATTTAGCTTCCAATATTCCAATCAATTCCCTTTCTGAGTTACTGAGTTGCTCCAATAGGGGTAAATTGCTTTGTTTGGGCTGGGATAAATTCATTAGGTTGGAAAATTTATAATTAATGCCTATTCCCACCAAACCCAGCCCTTTAGAAATGGGAAATTGTTAACTAGATTGAAAGAGTCTTTGGGGGTGTCCTGTTGCCGGGACTGAGAAAATACCCTTTGAACTTGATGCAATTTGCATTGTCGGAAGGAAAAGGCAAAATGAACTATCCCGATTTTAAAAAGCAAAGCCCTCAGTTTTAGGTTTTTGATGCTGATTCAAATAAACGGCAAAGAAATGGATTTTGATGAGGGTGCAAACTTGCGGCTGTTGATGGAAAAACTGAACCAGCCCCAAAAAGGTGTGGCCCTGGCGGTGAATAATGAAGTAGTCCCAGCCTCCCAATGGGAATCCTATCAGCTGCAGAATTCGGATAAACTCACAATTATTAAAGCAGTCCAGGGCGGTTAGCTTTGGGCGATAACTACAAGGAAAGAGGAATAATGGAAAAATCGAATATTGTAATAGACTCCGCAGAAATTACCCGCAACCCATTTCCCAGTTCCAAAAAGGTTTATGTAGAGGGTTCCGAAGCTTCCATTAAAGTGGGCATGCGCGAAATCGCACTTGAAAATGGGGAAAAAGTAAATGTGTATGACACTAGCGGAGATTACACTGATTTATCCATCGATATCGATATTACCAAAGGCTTAGAAGCCAAGCGGAAAAATTGGATTTTAGATAGAGCTGATGTGGAAGAACTGGAGGATATTTCCTCTATGTATGGTTGGGCTCGAAAAAATGATTCCAGCCTCGATTCCCTTCGCTATCCAAACACTCCCAAGCCTTTAAAGGCCAAAGCAGGCAAAAACGTGACCCAAATGCACTATGCCAAAAAGGGGATTATTACACCTGAGATGGAATACATCGCCATTCGGGAAAATCAAAGATTGGAAGAGTTTGATAAAAAATTAGAGCAGCATCCCGGACACAATTTCGGGGCCTTTACCCATAGCGGACCCATTACTCCCGAATTTGTGAGAAAGGAAGTGGCCGAGGGCAGGGCTATTATCCCTAATAACATAAACCACCCTGAATCTGAGCCCATGATAATCGGCCGCAATTTTCTGGTTAAAATTAATGCCAACATTGGAAATTCAGCAGTAACATCCAGCATTTCCGAAGAAGTTGAAAAAATGGTTTGGGCCACTCGCTGGGGTGCGGATACCGTTATGGATTTGTCCACAGGTAAAAACATCCACGAAACCAGGGAATGGATAATTCGCAATTCACCGGTTCCCATCGGCACAGTTCCCATATACCAGGCGTTAGAGAAAGTAAATGGAGTTGTGGAAGATTTGAACTGGGATATTTTTAAAGACACTTTAATTGAGCAGGCCGAGCAGGGAGTGGATTATTTTACCATTCATGCGGGTGTGTTGCTTCGCTATGTCCCCATGACCGCCAAGCGGGTAACAGGCATTGTTTCCAGAGGCGGATCCATATTGGCCAAATGGTGTTTGGCCCACCACAAAGAAAATTTTCTCTACACCCATTTCGAAGAAATTTGCGAAATAATGAAAGCCTACGACGTGGCTTTTAGCCTGGGCGATGGCCTTCGCCCCGGGTCTCTGGCCGATGCTAATGACGAAGCTCAATTTTCTGAGCTGAAAACATTGGGCGAGTTGACTAAAATTGCCTGGAAGCACGATGTTCAGGTTATGATTGAAGGACCAGGCCATGTGCCCATGCAAATGATTAAAGAAAATATGGATTTGCAGCTTGAGCATTGCCACGAAGCGCCTTTTTATACTTTAGGCCCTCTCACTACAGATGTGGCTCCCGGTTATGATCATATTACATCAGGTATCGGTGCGGCTATGATTGGTTGGTACGGTTGCGCTATGTTATGTTACGTAACCCCAAAAGAGCACCTGGGGTTGCCTGACCGTGAAGATGTAAAGGAAGGCGTTATTACTTATAAAATTGCAGCCCATGCCGCTGATTTGGCTAAGGGACATCCGGGAGCCCAAATCAGGGATAATGCCCTGAGCAAGGCCCGTTTTGAATTCCGCTGGCAAGACCAATTTAATTTGTCTTTAGACCCGGACAGAGCTAAAGCTTTTCACGATGAAACTTTACCTTCAGATAATGCGAAATCGGCTCATTTTTGTTCCATGTGCGGGCCGCACTTTTGTTCTATGAATATTTCAGAAGATGTCAGGGAGTATGCCGCTAAAAACGGTTATGGAGAAAAAGAGGCCCTGGAAGAGGGTTTAAAAGAAAAAGCCCAGGAATTTAACAGTTCCGGCGGAAATGTGTATGTAAACAGAAGTCCCGATGGAGAATAAAATGGAATTAATAGTTATAACATCAGAACACAACCATTCGCAAGAATATCAGACTCTTTCCCGGCTGGTGGAATTGGGTCTAGGTACTATACATTTACGCAAACCTAAAATGAGTGAAATTGAAATTAGGCTCTGGCTTGATGCTTTACCCGAATCCTGCCTCTCTAAAATTGTGCTTCATTCCCATTGGCACCTTTCCAGGGAATATAAGGTAAAGGGAGTTCACGGTAAGCTGAAATATCTGGAAGCTTTTGCGGACGACTCTGATTTAACCCTCAGTTTTTCAGCACACAACATGGCACAAATCCAGGCTACCCCCCAATGGCTCGACTATCTTTTTTATAGTCCGGTATTTAGCAGTATTTCCAAAGAAGGCTATGAGCCCCAAATGCAATTGGAAGAATTGAAACTGGAATTATCCAATGTATCTGGTGAACCCAAAAAAATCATGGCTCTTGGCGGCATATCTCCTGAAAATGTGGAACAGCTATTGGACTGCGGCTTTTCCGGAGTGGCATTGCTGGGAAGTATCTGGACTGTAAGCCCCGATTTAGCTGTGGAAAATTTTAAACAGATTAAGGAAAGTCTTTGTTCAATCCCTGCGTGATAAGTATTGGTGGTTTTGATCCCTGTGGTGGTGCAGGTGTTGCCGCCGATATTAAAACCTGCGAACATATCGGGGTTTATGGTCTTAGCGTTTGCACGGCTATTACCTCTCAAAATCATTGGGAACTTAAATCCGTAGAATGGGTATCGAAAAGCACGGTAGAATCCCAAATTAAGGGCTTGGGAAAAAATTACCATATTCAGGCTGTTAAAATTGGCTTTATTGAAAATTTAAGTTTATTGGAATGGGTGGTTTATTATTTCAGAAACCATTATCCCGATGCTTTTATTGTTTGGGATCCCATTTTGTACTCCTCTTCGGGTTTTGATGTGCATAACAAATGGGAAATGTCGAAAATTACAGCCCTAATAGGGCAATTAAATTTGATTACCCCCAACCGAAGCGAATGGGAAAAATTACTGGAGCACGAGCCTGCGTTGTTAAATCATGCAGCTGCAGTTCTTATTACAAGTTGGCGTAATAATGGGGAAATAGTGGAGGATATGTTGATCCGAAACCGGCACAAACATTTATATAAACATCCTGTGATTCCCATGGGTGAAAAACATGGTTCAGGATGTGTGTTGTCCACCTCGATTGCCTCATATATGTGCCTTAGATACAGTCTTGAAGAATCTTGCCGAAGGGGGATCGCCGAAACCCAGGAGTATTTAAAAAGCTCGGAAAGCAAATGGGGTACTCATAAAACCAGGGCGAATCCGGATATGGTAGGGATGGAATATGCCGGAAATTAGCAGGCTTCATTACATTACCCAGGATGGATTACCTCAATCCCATTTGGAGCAAGTTAAAATGGCTGTGGAATCCGGGCTTGATTGGATTCAATTGCGAATTAAAAATCAACCTGCAAAAAAAGTTGAAGAGCTATTAAAAAAGGCTCTTGAAATCACGAAGCCCGCAGGCGTGAGCTTAATTCTTAATGATTATTATGAAATAGCTTTTAAATGGGGAGCCCAGGGAGTGCACTTGGGGCAAACAGATGCTTCTATTGATGAAGTTAAAAAAAAGGCTCCAAAAAATTTTATCATTGGCGGAACATGCAATACCCTTGAACAATTGCGGGAAGTATATAACATGGGCGCAGACTATGCGGGTCTGGGTCCTTTTAGATATACCAGCACCAAAAAGAACCTTTCTCCCGTTTTGGGATTAAAAGGGGTTTCTCAAATTTTACAACAAAATACAGCTATTCCAGTGGTGGTTATCGGTGGACTGGATGTTTATGATTTAAAAGACTTGGCGGATGTTGGGGCTTATGGCATTGCGCTCTCCTCTACAATCAATGTATCTGAAAATCCCAGCATAAAAATTGCTGAAATTCAAAAAGAAATGCATCGACAATGGCCCGAATATGAAATGGAAACAACAGGATAATAAGGCATGACAGACTCTCCTTTAACGATTGCAGGCAAAGAATTTAAATCAAGGCTTTTTACGGGAACTGGTAAGTTCGCTTCCAATTCTATAATGAGAGAATCTCTTTTGGAGTCGGGAAGTGAATTGGTAACCGTTGCCCTCAAGCGGATTGATTTTGACAATTCAGAAGAAGATATTTTGCTTTATTTAAAAGACAGCCAGTTTAACCTTTTGCCAAATACATCGGGAGTCAGAACGGCTAAAGAAGCGGTGTTTGCAGCTCAAATGGCCAGAGAGGCCCTGGGCACCAATTGGATAAAATTGGAAATACACCCCGATCCCAGAAACTTAATGCCTGATCCCATTGAAACCCTGGAGGCTGCCGGTCAATTGGTCAAATTGGGTTTTGTTGTATTACCTTATATACATGCGGATCCCATTCTTTGCAAGCGTCTGGAGGATGTGGGTGTGGCTGCCGTAATGCCCTTGGGCTCACCCATTGGAAGTAACAACGGGCTTAAAACCAAAGATATGTTAGAGATGATAATAGATGCCTCGTCAGTGCCTGTGGTGGTGGATGCAGGAATTGGAGCGCCCTCCCATGCTGCAGAAGCCATGGAACTTGGCGCAAGCGCCGTATTGGTAAACACAGCCATTGCTGTGGCTGGGAACCCCGTTGCCATGGCCAGGGCTTTTAAACTTTCCGTGGAAGCGGGTCGTATGGCCCATGTATCTGGCCTTGGAGTGACTGGGAAAATTGGGGATACTACCAGCCCATTAACACAATTTTTAGACAATTGATAATGCAACAAAACTATTCTGATTTTTATACCGAGTTTAACAAGTTTCCCTGGGAACAGGTGAAATCCTTTTTTAATGAGGTTTCTTCTGCGGATGTGGAAGCGAGCCTTAAAAAATCCCGTCGGAACATATGGGATTTTGCCAGGCTTATATCTCCTGCTGCCTCTGACTATCTGGAGGATATGGCCAGGGCAAGCCAGGGACTAACCCAAAAGCGATTTGGCAAAACAATTCAAATGTATACTCCCATATACCTTTCCAACAAATGTCAGAATATTTGTTTGTACTGCGGGTTCAGCCAAAACAATAAAGTGGACAGAAAAGTGCTGACTCCCCAAGAAATTTGCCAGGAAATGAAACATGTAAAAAACATGGGCTACGAACATATTTTGTTCGTGACAGGAGAGTCCAACGATGTGGGGTTGGAATACTTTATGGAGGCCATGGAATTGGCTAAAAAAGAATTTTCCCAAATCTCATTTGAAGTGCAGCCCATGGATGAAGAGGAATACAAGGCCTTAATTGATAATGGTTTGCACAGCGTACTATTGTATCAGGAAACCTATAACGAAAATCGCTACAAGGAAGTGCATCCCAAGGGTAAAAAAAGTTTTTTTAAAAACCGCCTGCTATCGCCGGAAAAGATTGGCAGGGCCGGAGCTTATAAAATTGGCCTTGGTTGTTTGCTCGGCTTGGATGATTGGCGGACGGACTCCTTTTTTACAGCTCTTCACGCCCAGTATTTAAACCGAAAATTTTGGAAGTCCAAATTTTCCATTTCTTTTCCCCGGCTAAGGCCTTTTCAAGGCCAGTTTCAGCCAAACAGTATTATGACAGACAGAGAGTTTGTTCAGTTAATATGCGCTTACCGTTTATTAGATCCCAATTTGGAGCTTTCTCTTTCAACTAGAGAGGCCCCTAAATTCAGGGACAATCTAATTGGCCTGGGCATAACTACGGTGAGTGCTGGTTCTAAAACCAACCCCGGCGGCTATTCTGAACCGGATTCCAGTCTGGAGCAGTTTGAAATCCATGACAACCGTTCCCCTGCCCAAATGGCTGAGGCTATTCGAAATAGGGGTTATGAGCCTGTCTGGAAAGATTGGGACCCAGCCTTGGCTCAAAATTCTCAATAAATTTGTTGTTGCTCCTGCTTTAACTTAAATTCTCTGGCTTAAATTTTGTTGGAGCATTATGTCGGAATTAAATGAAAAAATTCGCAACGTTGCCATTATCGCTCATGTAGATCACGGCAAAACTACTCTTGTAGATCAATTGATGAAGTTCTGCCAGCTCTTTCGTGAAAACCAGGAAGTAGAAGATTGTTTCCTGGACAATAACGATCAGGAGCGTGAACGAGGCATTACTATTTTGGCCAAGAACATATCCCTTAACTATGGCGATATTAAAATAAACCTTATAGATACCCCTGGGCACTCGGATTTTTCAGGTGAAGTGGAAAGAGTTCTGAAGTTAGCTGATGGATGTTTGTTACTGGTGGATGCCCATGACGGTGTTATGCCTCAAACCCGCTTTGTTTTGAAGAAGGCGTTGCAGGTAGGTTTAAAACCCATAGTGGTGATGAATAAAATGGATCGTCCCGATGCCCGTCCCCAGGAAGCATTGGATTCCGTCTATAATCTGTTTATTGACTTTAATGTATCTGA
Organism: Fibrobacteria bacterium; assembly: GCA_050294405.1. Classification (GTDB taxonomy): domain Bacteria; phylum Fibrobacterota; class Fibrobacteria; order UBA11236; family JADFYW01; genus JBNKOC01. The sequence continues at coordinate 80,799 of JBNKOC010000025.1, forward strand.
TGAAGAATTGGACTTTCCTATTTTATATTGTTCCGGCAGAAGCGGTTGGGCCAGCACAGATATTGGAGTTAAGGGAGAAAACTTAGGCCCCTTAATGGAAGCCATTGTTAACCATATCCCTGGCCCCAAGGCTCCATCAGGACCCGTGCTTATGCAAATCACCAGCTTTGAGTATTCCGATTACCTTGGCCGAATTGGAGTGGGAAGAGTATATCGGGGAGAATTAAAATTAAAATCTCCCTTAAGTCTTATTAAAAGAGATGGCAGCAGCAAAAAAGTAATGTTAAAAAAGCTTTTTGTGTTTGAAGGTTTGGGAAAGGCCGAAGTCGAATCTGTGGCGGCTGGAGAAATGTGCGCCGTTGTGGGTGTGGATGACGTGGAAATTGGAGACAGTTTAAGCGATTGGGAAAATCAAGAAGCTCTGCCTCCCATTCCATTAGAAGAACCTACTATCAGCATGATGTTTGCAGCCAATGATTCACCGGGTTTTGGCAGTGACGGAAAATTCGTAACCAGCCGTCACTTGCGAGACGCCTTGTTTAAAGCTGCAGAAAGAGATGTTGCGGTACGCGTGGAACCCAGCGAAGAAAGAGAAGGCCGCTTTAAGGTTTACGGTAGAGGCATTTTGCATTTATCCGTATTAATTGAAAACCTTCGCAGGAAAGGTTATGAGTTATTAGCCGGCCAGCCCCAGGTGGTGTATAAAGAAATAGACGGCGTTCTCCATGAGCCTGTGGAAACCCTGGTGGTTGAGGTTAAAGAAGAGTATGCCGGAAAAGTAATAGAGCAGGTAGCCAAACGTAAAGGCGAGTTGCTGCACATTGATTACATAACCGATGGACAAATACAAAATTATGAAATTCCCTCCAGAGGCTTAATTGGTTTGAGAAGTATGTTGCTAAATGCATGCTCTGGTAACATCGTAATGAACCACCGTTTTAAAGCCTTTCAGCCCAAGGCGGGAGAAATGCAGGGCCGCCCTTATGGGGTTTTGGTTTCCAAGGAAGAAGGGTCTGCTGTTCCATACGCTATTGCCAACTTGCAGGATAGGGGAGAGTTTTTCTTGGATCCCGGAGTTCATGTATATAAGGGCCAAATTGTGGGAGCCCATTGCAAAGATGGAGATTTGGAAGTTAACATTCAAAAAGAAAAAAAGCTTTCCAATATGCGTGCTGCAGGAAGCGATCGCAGTTTAAAAATTGCTCCAGCGCTAAAAATGACTCTGGAAGATGCCCTGGAGTTTATTGAATCCGATGAATGGGTGGAAGTGACTCCTAACTACATCAGATTAAGAAAAATGGAATTGGATCCCTTACGCAGAAAAAGGGCTGTGGCTTGATTTCAAGCAGCTTTTGGCTGCTTTTTTTCCATATGTAATTGAACCTTTTGGATAAGGTTCTTTTTATCCACTGGTTTTACCAGATAGTCCTTGGCGCCGGCTTTTATAGCCTCCATTATTTTTTCTTTACGTCCCTCGGCGGTGACCATGATTACGGGTATATTTCTCCAAACTTCCATGCTGTGGAGTCTTTGCAGAAAATCAAAACCACTCATATCATCTCTTAAATTCCAATCCAGTAAGATTAGCTGGACTTTTTCCAGAATAAGGCTTTCAAAGGCATCATCGGTTTTGAAACAAGTAACCAGCCTATATTTTTTTAATTCTTCAATGGAATTAAATTGAGCACTAAACATGCTCAGCATAACCGGCGTATCATCGATGGCGAGGATAACAGGAAGGTTGGACTCCTTGTGTTCCTGAATATTTGCCATTTTTTTAAAACTTAGGGTTAAACGCTTTTCAGGTTAACAGCCACATCAAAGTGACCGGCATCGCATTCAAAAGGGATAATCATACTGAGTACATCTTTAGGTTCAAAAATGCTGTGCTCTGAACCCATCACCACAGTTGGAAGGGAAATGTTAATTTTAAAATCTACCAGATTCTTTTTTGCGGAACCGGCAATAATGTTTGCCAGTTCTCCAACGGCATCAGTAATATCCTCATTTAAATCGGGAACAGTTTCCCCGATAAACGCACTCACCACTTTTAGCGCGGTTTCCTTGGGAAAACTGATTACCACACTTCCCTTAGCTTCGCCACTTAATCCAATGACCCCGGAAACATCATAACTCACACCCATTCCCTGCTTTAAGGAAGGTTTACCTGGTTTAGCCTTCATCCCTATCATGGTTTCAAAAGAATTACAGGTTGCCTGCAAAAAGGGGTTTATATGTTCAACTTTCGGAGGTGAGATTGCCATTTATGACTCACTGGTTTAGGTTTAACTGTATTTTGCCTTGCTCATTACAAATGCCGCGCTATTAACCAAGGATATTACTATTTTTTCAATTTTTCCATAAAATAATGCAAAAAAGGCTAAATTTTACTTTTTAAAGGGAAAATGAAATAGAATGGAGCTCACTAAAAAACTTCAAATTTTGTTGGAAAACAAGCAATTGCACATTATTGAAGAAGAGGTGGATCCCTATTTGGAAATGGCGGAAATTCAGCGCCAATGCCACGCTGAATCTGGTCCGGCACTTTGGTTTAAAAATATCAAGGGCTGCTCTTATTCAGCTGTTAGCAATTTATTTGGCAGTCAGGAAAGGCTGTCCCTTTTATTTGGGAAAAGTTTTCCAGCCTTAAAAACCCTTATTGAATTAAAAAAAGATCCCGCCTACGCTTTTGCCAATCCTTTGGAGCTTGCCCGGCTTCCAGGGGCGGCTTTAAATTTACTTCCAAAAAAAATTTCTCCCACGCCTTCAGTTTGGGAAGAGAAAAAAATAGAGGATTTACCCCAAATCGTTTCCTGGCCCGAAGATGGCGGGGCCTTTGTAACCTTGCCCCAGGTTTACACAGAAAGCCCGAGTAAACCCGGTTGGAAAAACTCCAATATGGGCATGTATCGCATACAATTGTCCGGGGGAGAATACATAGCTAATCAGGAAATTGGTTTGCATTACCAAATTCATAGGGGTATTGGTTTACATCATGCTGAAGCACTGGAAAAAGCTGAGGAGTTGAAGGTTAGTGTTTTTGTGGGCGGGCCTCCGGCCCATACCATGGCGGCTGTTATGCCCTTGCCCGAGGGTTTATCTGAATTGAGTTTTGCCGGTGCCTTAAATGGCAATAGGTTTAGGTATTATTACGAGGATGGTTTTTTAATCAGTGCGGATGCTGATTTTTGCATATTAGGAACAATTTCCCTAAAAGATTTAAAGCCGGAAGGGCCTTTTGGAGATCATCTGGGTTATTATTCTTTAAAGCACGCTTTTCCATTTTTAAAAGTGCATAAGGTGCTCTGCAAACCCAAAGGCATATGGCTTTTTACGGTTGTGGGGCGTCCTCCTCAGGAGGACTCTTACTTTGGGAGCTTTATCCACCAATTAACATCTCCTTTGATTTCCAAAGAAATACCGGGGGTTAAGGAAGTTCATGCGGTAGATGAGGCTGGGGTCCATCCGCTTATGTTAGCTATCGCAAAAGAGCGATATGTGCCCTATGAAAAACGCCGGCCCATGGAAATTCTACGGGCTGCCAACGCAGTTTTGGGTTATGGACAATGCTCTCTTACCAAATACCTTTGGATTGCCGCCGCCGAAGATAATCCAAGTCTTTCCACCCACAATCTCAAAGAGTATTTCCAACATGTGTTGGAGCGCATTGATTTTAAAAAAGATTTACATTTTCAAACGCAAACCACTATTGATACACTGGATTATACCGGCCACGGTTTGAATCAGGGTTCTAAATTAATACTGGCTGCTGCCGGGGAGCCGATACGCAGTTTAGGTCAAAAAGAAGATGTAACCATAAAATTGTCAGGCGGCTTTACAGGGCCTTATTTTGTTATGCCTGGCGTTTTAAGCGTAACAGGGCCTAAGTATGTTGATGCGAATGCTTCGGCTTCAGATTTAACATCTCTTTCCAGGGAGTTTGAATCCTGGGAAAAAAGAGACCATTTTCCCTTAATTGTTTTATCAGATGACGGTGAATTTGCAGCCCAGAACCTGGCAAATTTTTTATGGGTTTGTTTTACGCGCTCCGATCCTGCTCAGGATGTAGACGGACTTAATTCTAAAATCATTAACAAACACTGGAGCTGCGAGTCTCCATTAATTATTGATGCACGCACAAAGCCTCATCACGCGCCAGCTCTTGTTTCAGATGAAAATACAGGGCAAAAAGTAAAAGATTTTTGGCTGCCAAAAATCTTGCGGAAATAACCTAGATTGGGTTTAGTCTTCTAAGTGGAAATGACCCAGCATTTCCATGATATTGAGTTGGTCCAAAATAATTTCGTTGATTCCCTTAAGGGTTAATTTTCCCCCAGAGGCTTCAATTTCATTTTTAATATGGACCCATTCGTATATCCCTTTATCGTCCGCATAAATCAAATCCGAAAGCTCAAAAAGAATGCTCTTAACTCCTTCTTTAATTTTGTTTTGGCAAACTTGATGTAAGAGCTCTACATCTGAGGGAGAGTCAATAGTTCCTGTAAGCTTTAATTGCCAGCTGCCATTATCCAGTTTTTTTTCTTCAATGTTTAATCCGAGTTCCAGGCTCGGATCTTCTTTTGAATTTGTGTCTCTGAATAGTTCAAAATCCATTTCTTCTTTAGTGGCAAAGGCGTTTAGATAATCCATTAAATTAATTTCCATCAATATTTTTTGGACGCTGGGTTTCAAATTAAACAGGTACATAGCGCCATCCAGAGCTGTTAATTCTTTTTGAGCTCGGACCAGCACTCCTATTCCCCGGCTATATATGTATCCGACCTGTTTCATGTCCAGGGCGACTCTGGATATTTTTTTTTCTTTTAGGCTGGAGAGTTCTGTTTCGAGCTCTTCAACCAGAGCCCCATTAATGTCTCCATCCAATTGCAGGATTTCCGTATTATTTTCGTTGTAAATGCGCATTGCTACCCTCTAACTTTATCCAATTATTTTCTGGAATTCAAAAGGAAAATGAAAACAATCGGTTATTTTAAACAGATTGCGGAGATTTTCCTAATATTTTAGGGGTTTTTGCTTTACTCAGCCTGAGTATATTTCCGGAATTAAAAAATTCCAGGCTGTCAAAAACCCTTTCCAGGTACTGCCGGGATTGTTTCCGGGAGTGGCTTAAAAGAGCCTCGATGGATTTATTTTTATCCTGCGTCAAAATTTGAGTGCCATCGGAAGCGTATAAGATAAAATGAACCTTGTCTTTGCTTTCCATCCATAACATTTGCAGGTTGTGATGGGGCAGGCTTAATCCCTTTTGAAAGTTGTTCAAAGCGATAGTTAAGCTTATTCGAGCCTCTCTTAAAAATTTGGAAGTATAGCCCCTGAATTCCAATTGGGAAAATATTTTTTCCAAAGATTCGCCAAAATGAAGGGGCGACTCAAAAGGTTCAAAATTAATTTGGCAGTCATCCTCTATGTTGCAAATTTGTTTTACCTGGTGGCAGCTGGAAGCGGGGTTGATGTTCATGATAAGCAGGCTAAAGTCATCGGAGCGGCTTTGATCTTTAATGTATTGGTTTTGATCTTCCATTATGATTTTTACCAGGCTAGCGGCATCCAATTGATAGTTTTGTTCGATAATGGATTTTAGCCTTTCTATTCCATAATGTTGCGATTGGGTGTTTTTGCATTCCACCAGTCCGTCGGTAAAAAGCACTAAAATATCGCCCTGGTCAAGTTGCGCGGATTTAGTTTCATAGTGGCCTTTATCAAAAGTACCGATAAAAAAACCTTCGGTTTCTAATTCTTCGCATTTCCCTTTTTTGGACCGGTACAATAGTTGATTTATGTGCCCTGCTTTAGAATAACTAAAATGTCTGGTTTCAATATCATAATTGCAGAGAAAAGCGGTTAGATAATGTTCTGTGCGGATGATTTCATGGAATTCAGAATTTATTTCTTCTAAAACCTCATGGAGCGCCTTTTCTTTTTTTAAGGCATTTTTAAAAGATATTTTTGCCATGGCGGTAATAAATGCCGCGGGAATTCCATGGCCGCTTACATCAGAAACCAGAAGAGATAAACTAGAAGCATCGCGCTGAATAATGTCGTAATAATCGCCGCCCACCATTTCTGTGGCGGTATATATCGCAGCCAAACTTACGCCTTCCAGATAGGGAATGCGGTGGGGCAAGATGCTTTTTTGAACCTGACGGGCTACTTCCAAATCCGCTTCCATTTTTTGAGCGTATTGCTGCACTTCTTTATACAGATTTTGAATTTTGAATTGGCTGGATATTCTGGCTGTTAGTTCCGACATTTCAAAAGGTTTGGTAATATAATCCACAGCCCCTAATTTTAAGGCTTCCAGCTTGGTTTCCATGTTCTCTTTTGCGGTGAGAATCAAAATGGGAATGCCCCGGGTTTTATCCGAAGATTGCAATTGGGCGCATACTTCGTTGCCATCCATTTCTGGCATCATCATGTCCAATATTATAAGACCGGGACGATGTTCGTGGGCCATGTTAATGCCTATGGCCCCATTTTCAGCGGTTAGCACTTTGTAATTTAAATGGGACAAATTGATTTCCAAAATTTTTCGCAAGTCCGGTTCATCATCAATGACCAAAACGGTTCCGGCATTATCTTTTTGATGATTCATGCTTCATCCCAGGGTATTTGGAAAATCAAAGAGACGCCTTTTTGGCCTTTGTTTGTTTTAGCCCAAATTTTTCCACTATGGGATTCAATGATGGCTCTACAAATAGGCAAACCAAGGCCTGTTCCGCCATATTTTCTGGTGGAACTGCTGTCCACTTGGGAGAACTTTTCAAATACGCTCTCCAGTTTTTCCAATGGAATTCCAATTCCATTATCTTTGATGCGTATTTCAATAACCTTGGCAGGGCTGGATTTTGTTTTTGCAGTTACATAAATTTCGCCCTCTTCGTTGGTAAATTTCAGTGCGTTATTTAAAAGGTTTTGCGTAACCTGTATTATTTTTTTCCCGTCTACAATAACATTAGGCAAGGCCGAATCAATGTCCCATTTTAATTGGATGTTTTTTTGACTGGCCAAAAATTTAAAGGACTGTATGGATTCTGTAATGAGAGGGGCAATGGATTGCTTCACCATATTCATTTTCATTTGGCCGCTGTTTAATTGGGAAAAATCCAAAAAGTCGGAAACAAGAGATTTTAACCTTTCCGCGTTTCGGCTGATAATATTTAAGAATTCCATCTGTTCTTCATTCACAGGGCCAAGGGCCTGTTCCTGAAGGGTTCCCACAGCCCCTTTCATTACGGAAATGGGAGTGCGCAATTCATGGCTTATCATAGCCGTAAAATCGGATTTTAGTTTGTCAAGTTCCCGTAGTTCAGTTTCTACCTTTTGCCCCTTTTCCAAGGCCTGTATGAGTTCCTGGGTTTTTAAATTAAAATGGTTGGATAAAAGTTCATTTCTTTGTTCCAGGCAATAAAACTTGTAGATACATTGCATTTTTACGGCGAACAATTCCATGTCATAGGGAGGCGCCATTACATCCACACAATTGGGATATGCTTTTGCTAAGTCTGAAAAGGAAAGATTTGAATTTTCCTGAATCCAGATAAGGGGCGGAAGTTTTTGTGTTTTAAAAAAGTTGGCCAACCACTTTAGCTGCTCGAGCTCGCCTTTGGCTACCACCAAGTTGCTTTTATCCTGAATGGTTTCTAATTCGTCCTTTTGAAATCCGCAGGAAGTAAAGTTCCAGTAGTTTTTTAAAAGCTGCTTTTCCCATACAGATTCTTCTTCTTCTTTGCTTACAAAGAGGATAAAAAAGGGCTCTTGGGGTATCATTAAGGGAATTATATCCCTTTCTGAGCTTATTTTCCTTGAATTTAGGGGAAAAATCAGATATTTGCGGAATTAAAGCTGGTCATTTTGATAAAATGGCTTATATGATAATATTGGAATTTGGGCAAAAATAATGAAGGCTCAGTTTGTAAGATCCGTAAAAAAAGATCAAAAAATTTTCTCAGAAAATGACAGATCCAGAGATCTTTATTTTATCGAAAAGGGTTCTGTTCGAATTTTAAAAAATAAGGACGGAAAAAAAATGGAGTTGGCCTTGCTTAAAGAGGGCGCCATTTTTGGAGAGATGGCTCTTTTGGATGGAAAGCCCCGGTCGGCATCAGCTGTTGCTAATGAAGATTGCCAGCTTACAGTGGTTTCTGAGCAGGAATTCAATAAGAAAATTGAAAATGTTCCCAATTGGTATTTGTCCCTTATTAGAATAGCCAGTGAAAGATTGCGGCAGATTAATGATCAGCTGAATTTTGGCCATAGGCTACATAACATTGCAAACATAGCCCAATTGCTGGTGCTCATTATCAAGAAACATCAGTACAAAGTGGAATCTGAGTCTGAAGAAAGTAAGCAGGCTAAAATGGATTCCAAATTCGCCAAAACCGAAATCATGGAAATATTAGGGCTAAATAAAAACCCTATGAAAGAGGGTCTTGAGTTTCTGGAAAAAAAAGATTTAATCCTTATGTACGATAATGAACTTACAATACACAATCCCGAAGAATTGCTGAACTACGCAAACTTTCTGCGAAATGTGAATTGGGATCATGAGTTTGTTTTAATGAACGACGAAATATTTGGTATGTTATCTAACCTTAAAACATTGCTAGTTTCGAAATTCGCAAAAAGCGACGTAGTGACTTTCAGTTACGCGAATTTTTTGGTGGAGTTGGAGAAAAATGTAAAAATTCCCGAGGGGAAAGAAACCTGGTTTTTGAATACCTCCCACCGCATGAGTATTGTGAAATTTATCCATTCCAATGGAACGGAGGCCAATTCCATTGAAAAACTGGATTCAGGTGGACAGCTTCGGTTTGATTCCACTTACTTAACCCAGGTTTTACAAGAAGAAATGTTTAAGCGCCTTGGGGTGGAATGAAACTTTTAACCCAATTTGCGCTAGCTTTGAGCTTTTGCCTTTTGCCAGGTTTGTGTTATGGGGTCGAAGTATGTGGCGAATTGGAAAACTCAGCAGATTGGGTAAAAAAAAATTCGCCCTACATTGTAACCAATGATTTGTACATACCCTTTAAATCCCGATTAAAGATAGAACCGGGGGTCGAGGTGATTTTTACCGAGCCCAGGCAATGTAAGTCCAATACCATTCAGTTTGATTGGGCGGACAGCCAATATGTTTCCATTAAAGTGGACGGGGCTTTGTATCTGGATGGGAGCGAAGAGGACCCCATTGTTTTTTCGGGAATTAAGAAAGGTAAAACCGTTTCCTGGGATGGGATTCGCATAGAAAATAAGTCTTCGGCTCTGGTGGAAATTAAGCATAGCATTTTTCAAAACGCCCATAATGCTATACATGCGGTTAATTCAAATTTTCCGGTGCGCAATTGTTTATTTCAATATAACAATCACGGAATCTATTTGGATAATGGAGGGAATCTTCAAATTATCAATAACAATTTTGTGGAAAATCGCAGCAGCGGCATCTTTATTAATGGGTCCTCGCCCATAGTTATTAATAACATTTTTTATAAAAATATGAATTACGGCATATGGTCTGATTCCAGGCAAAATTTGGAAATCAATTACAATGGGTTTTGGGAAAATGCTGATGGCAATTGCCATCGCTGCGAAAATGGAATGCTTATAGCGGTAACACAAAATGCCCGTGGCGATTCAGCAGATGCCAATTACAACATCCAAATGGACCCTGTTTTTCAGGGGTCTAAATCCTTCGCAGAACATCAAAAAAAAGACCTCAAAGTGGCGACTCCAATGGAGTCTGTGGCTGATAAAAAAATGGCCTTAATGGAAAAAGAAGCTATTCATAAACGTGGTGAAAAAGTGGCCGTATTCCAAAATTTTGGCAAAGGCCCTTATGTTTTGTCCAAATATTCTCCATATCGGGGGGCGGGGCATCCTAAAGAGGTATTTAATAACCGAGATGGGACTCCAAACGATATTGGAATGTTTGGCGGACCTGTGGAGACCAATGGCCCTTAGTTTAGTTTAAGCTCTACTGCCAATTTTTCGCATTTTTCAATATCCTCTTTATCATTCAGTTGAAATGGCTTTCGGGGTTGCAGTTGCTGGCATTCCCTTAATAATTTAGCTGCATTTTTTTTATCTCCCTCCTCGTATAGAGCTTCGGCCAAATAGCTATAACTAAGGGGGTTTTCTTTATCTAGCGCAATGGAGTTTTGCAAATGTTTTATTGCTTCCTTATTAGATGGCCAACTTAATATAAAAGGGATGTATGGAGCTTCGAAATGGACTCTTCCCAGAACCCGATGCCCTCGCGCCTTCATCTTTGAGGAAGGCATGGTGATTAATTTTTCGCATAGACTTTTTAATTTATCGGCAACTCCGGCTTTGGCTGCCGCCAGGACTCCATAAATCTGAGCCCAACTGCCCAAGGCAGCGCAATACCAATAAATAACCTCTCCACTGGAAGGATATTTATCCAATACTTTTTCAATTGTATTTTTTGCTTCAAGATACAATTCCTTTTTAGAGTTCTTTTCCATACTAGTGTGGTTGCCTTTTAATAATGCTGCCCGCACAAACCCCACCGCAGCTGAGGTGTCCAATGGGGTCGTTTTTAATGCTGTCCGGAATAAATCTAGGGCGGTATCTAAGCTTTTTGGGTTTTCCCCAAGAGAAATATCTTCGGATAATAGCTTGTGAAAAAGCTCCCAACCCTGTTCTTGAGGGAGGGTTTTAAGGGGAACCTCTGCCCAGAGCCACTGAAAGCCCAATAGAATAAGTATCAATCTTAGCATATTTACCTTTGGTTGGATTCCAAATTAATTTTCAATTAGCAACAAGGCAAGAAATCTCCAACATCAGTTTGATAACAAACTGCATAGTAAATTTCAAATTGATTTCAATCAATTAACCAAATAAAGTGTCGAAATAGGGTTGGCTACAGATGTATATGATAAATACAAAAAAAAGGAAAAAAAACTTGGCATTTAAAAAATTAGCTGTGATAAAATTTCTTTAAAATCAATTTTTTTTTATAGGAAGAAACAATCATGAAAGAGTTAACGGAATTAAACATCAGAAAATGGGAATTCCAGATTTTTGTAATAGTGGGGGTGGCTCTCATAGCATCCTTTTATGCGCTGAGTCTGGCAGTGCAAAAAACCGGGGCTTTAAATAAGGCTGCGCTTCAGGAGGCAGTGTGGTCTTACAAATCAGGGCTCGAAAAAACAAAGTCAGATTTTATCGGGAATGGGATATTAGGTCCCTGGAAAGTCCAGGGTTTTAATATTCCAGAATTAAATGATCTGGCGTTAAGTAATTCAGCCTTGATTAATAAATACCAAGCAAAAGCTGAGGAAAATTACAATACGGCAATTTCAGCCTATGGAGAAATGCAGGCTGCTTTTTCACTTGTGGATTTATCCAACACTCAGCTTTTAGATTTTTTAGCTTATCAATTTCCAGGGCAATTAGAAAATAACCGACTTCAGGAATTACAACTTTTTGTATCGCAATTGCCCGGAATGCTTATTTTACCCAGTTGGGAAGGAAGCGTAGAGAAAATGAATGCCTCCCTGTTGGATATTGCTGAAAGCTATGGGCAATTGGCGGCTCGCTATCGTATTTCAGATAAAAATAGTTTTTTGAATTTATTTAATGAACATGTAGGTGATTTGCAAAATGCCCTGGATTCCAAAGAAAACTTTGTAGCCAAGCGGGAGCGTTTGCAAAACATATTTGCCCATTCCCAAGAGCTGTTATCAGAAACAATTCTCAGCGAAAACGAACTTGCCCAGAACAAGGCGGACTTTGCGCGCAATTTTGCCCATATATTAATTGTGGTATTGGTTTGCGGGGTGTTTTTGTTGGCGAAGCCCAAATTTTTTCTTACACCTTACGAATGGCAAAAACGGGAACTGTTGCTGGAAAACCTTTCCCGCCATGAAGCCAATGTAAATCATATACTGACTGCCGCAGATAAAACTTATAACGAAACTCAGGCGGAGGCCCATGTATTGCAAGAAGTATTGGACATATCTCGGAAAATAAACCGAAAACTTTTCCGGTTGGAAAGGGAGTACCAATATTTTAAAAAGGAAGAAGTCCATGACTTAGGCCTGGTCAGGCAAAATATGGAACGGTTGCTCCATTTGGGCGGAGTTGAGGTTCATAAGGAAGATTTGGCCCATATTATGAAGGACTTCAATAACATGGAATCTCAATTTGAAAAGCACAGCCATCGTGCAGAACGGGATGTCAAGGATTTAGATGGACTTATGTCTCAGTTTAAAGGTGATTTAGTGCAATTGGAGAGTTCTGTGCAGCAATTGATTAAATCCACCTATTTTTTGAAAAGAGAAACCACTGCCATGAAGGATGTGGAAGGAATTATGCGCAACGGATAAGGAATGAGAAAAGGCAAGCTATTTTGGAGCCTGCCTTACTTCTTCCAGTGAAATAGTGTCTGAAATATCTGGCCAATCATGTAATTGGCCGCTTTTCGTAAATACATTGTTTAAAACCTCTGGAAATAAATCTCCATTAACATCCTGGATGGCAATAAAGTTCAATTGGCTTAACTTGAAGGGAGAAGGCGGCTTTATTTCCAAAGTTTTTGCATCTAGCAGCTCTTTTACAAATTCAAAATGATATACAGTGGGGCTTAAAGAGTAAAGGGCGTAAAGTTGAGGCGTATCCTCTCTTAGGTAGCTAAATACGAAATCTGGAAGGCTGTCCGTATTAAAACCTTCAATCTGAAAAATTTGGGTAAATTGCCCTGGAGCGATGTTGCAAGCATAAAATAGTTCGGATTGGGGGCTGACTTTCCCGTTATAGATTCCTAAACTGGAGCCCTCCACGCAGGAACCCATCAATACTTGGTATTTTCCAAATTTAAAGTATTTGTAGTGGCTTTTTGCCCCCTTTGCCTTAAATTTTTCTTGAATTATTCCTGCTGTGGCAGCACTGGTTAGTAAAATTAGAAGCAGTACCATTTTTTTCATGCTGTACTCCATTGCGTTTTTAGTTTTATTGGACCTGGTCACTTGCTACAGGGCCAACATTTGATGTAAAATTAGCATAAATATGCGCCCTGGAAAAATGAATAATAAGCAAATTGCCATAATTGAAGATGTGGAGTCGGATGCCCTTGCCCTAAAAAAAATAATGGAAAACTTAGGGGAATTTGAAATTGAGCTTTATAATTCCATGGAAGATGTAATGGCCATTTTTGATAAAAAAAAATTTGATTATGTATTCCTTGATTATTATTTAAAAAACTTTAAAGCCACAGATGTTTTATTGGGGCTGGGCAAAGAAAATAAATTAGGTACAACTAAATTTATTATCACTACCTCGGAAAACAATCCCAGTGTTTTGTTGAGAACCATAAAAATGGGAGCCCATCATTTTATATTCAAGCCAATTAGTGTTTCCAGAGTGAAACATGCGTTAGATATATTAGATGAATAAACTTATTCGTCCCGGTACATTTCCTTAATCTTAGTCATCACTTCGAAATTTTTTAAGAATATTTCGGATAAATAGGGGTCGAAATGCTCGCCTGATTCTTCCTTTATTAAATCCGCAGCTCTTTCATAAGACCAGGCCTCTTTATAACAGCGTTTGGAAGTAAGGGCGTCAAACACATCTGATAAGGCTGTGAGGCGGCCATATATGGAAATTTCTTCGGCCCTTTTCTTATTGGGGTAGCCGAAGCCGTTCCACTTTTCATGGTGGTCCAAGGCGACCAATGCCGCCATTTTCATAACATCAGAATCTCCGCCTTTTAAAATATCATATCCGTATTGAGCGTGCATTTGCATAACATGCCATTCTTCATCGTCCAGTTTTCCGGGTTTTTGCAATATTTTATCGGGGATTCCAACCTTGCCAATATCGTGCATGGGGGCAGCCAGGCGAATTAATTCTAACTGGTCGGATTCCCAACCCAAATGCCGGGCCATTTCTTCAGCATACAATCCAACACGTATAATATGGGATTGGGTTTCAGGATCTTTATATTTTGTAGCATAGGAAAGCCGATAAATAACTTCTTCCCCGGCCTTTTTTAGCCTATTATGCAACATGGTATTTTCAATATTTGAGGCAATAAATAAGGACAGGTGTTGCAATAAGGTTACATCTTCATTGTTAAAATTCATTTCACCTTGTTTATTGATAACCTGAAACACTCCGATGCGTTCTTCATCTGAATTGGTTAAGGGGTAGGCTAAAATAGTCTTGGTGCGGTATCCTGTTTTTTTATCTGTGCTTTGGTCGAATCTGGAATCGTGGTAGGCTTCTGGAATATTTAATATCTGACCACTATCCCAAACATGGCCAGCTATTCCCTTGTTCTCTGGGATTCGAATTTCTGCCACCCCATGAGCCACAATAGTCCAGAGTTCCTTGGTTTTTGGATCATGAAGAAATATACTGGCTCTGTCCGCATTTAACAGTTTTCGGGTGACATCTGTTAACATCAACAGAATTTTTTGCAAATCCTTTTCCTGGGCTATCTGAGCTGAAGCGCTTAATAAAAGTTTGAGTTTGGGGTCCATTGTTTAGCTGATTTAGGAATTCCTGCTTAAAAAAATGCGGTTTATTGAAATTTTATCCCATTTTTTAGTGCGTTATAAAGCCCTTTCGCCAAAAAAGTAAATTTAATTTCCTCATAGTATGGGGAAAATTCCCAATAGACCCCAAAGACGCTATTTTTCCCTCTATTTTTAGGATTTTTCATATATTTTCCTGAATATTATATGTCCCATAGATATTTACAACGCGTTTGCCCCAATTTGGGAATAAATTTTCTTTTGGCCCTCTTTTTAGTGTCCACTAGCATCTCTTATGGCCTGGATAAAACAAAAATCAACCAATGGTATTTTGATGGCGAATTTGAGAAAGTGCGGGATTCGCTGGAAACATACAGAAAATCAGGCGAGCTCTTATCCCGGGACGATTCCATTTATGTCTACAAACATCTAAGTGTGGTTTACGCTGCTAAGGAAGAAAGCAGGGAAAAAGCCGAAAGTTATATGTATCAGTTGCTGAAGTTGGTGCCCACCATTGATTTAATCGATATGTATATATCCGATAATATCGAAAGCATTTTTAATAAAGTAAAAGAACGCTACCAGCGCTTAAATCAGGAACCCCGGGAAAAAGAGAATCTCCAAGCAGCCGACCTATCAAATACTTCTGCCGCTACTCAAATGAAATTAAATAAGTCGACTCCAGCATCTGGGCCTAAAAAAAACAAATCCTGGATATGGTGGACAGCAGGAGGTACGGGTGTGGCAGCCTTGGTTACTTTGTTTATTATTTCCGGTTCCAATGGAGATTCGCCCACCCAAACTACTTATGAATTGGATTTGTAATACATTTCGAAATCTGCGTCCTGCAATGGGGGAATTCTCTTCTCTTTGTTTGGGGCCTGGGATGTTTGTTTTATTTGCTTTGTGCTTTCAAGGTTGTGAAAATGGGGTTTCCACAGACAATATTTCAAAATTAAAAGTGAATTTTCCCGATACTCTCCAGGTTGAACTGGATAGCCTGGTCTTGATTTTAAAAAAAAATCCACAGGATAGTGGCTACATCCAACGAGAATCCAGGGCCGTTGAAAAGAATGAAAATCAAATTGAAATTATATTAAATGCAGAACTGGGAAATGATTTTTATCTGGAGGTTATGGGTTATTCATCTGGAGAATTGGTTTACCACCAGGCCAGAAATATTGAGTTGGATGGCAAAAAACTTAAAATTGTTGAAGAGTTTCAATTACTGGAACCAGAAAACAAAGTTCCCAGTTTTCAAATTACAGCCCAACCTCAGGACCAATACGCCAACAAAAACCAAACTGTATTTTTTAATATAGAAATTGATAGCCTGGAAGGGGCCCAGTTTCAATGGCAAAAAAGCAAGCAAAATATTCAAGGGGCGGATAGCTCATCCTTGGAATATAAAAACTCCGGGAGCGAAGATAATGGGGTAGGATTTCGTGCGATTGTTATTCGCAAGGGGTTTAAAGATACCAGTGTTACGGCGTACTTATATGTTAATGAAGTGCCAAATTTGTCGGTGCCCCTGGCTGAAGATGACAGCTTGCGAATTTTAGAAGAGGACAGTATTACTTTTGCGGCTTCAGAATTTACCCAAAATGATACGGACGGTGATGAGGATTTGCTGGTGCTCTCTCAACTGTTTTTTACAAATAATTTAAAAGGCCAAATTAGCGGCGGTAACATCACTCTGGTTTCCGCAGAAGATTTTAATGGTCTGGATACGCTCGTATACATAGTCAGTGACGGCAAGGGAGGTTATGATACTGCCAATGTTTATGTTACGGTGGAAGCTGTAAACGACTCTCCTCTATTAGCGCCTTTGGATACCTTGCTGGTAAAAGAAAATGAGGAATTGATTTTTGAAATAAGCGCAACAGATAAGGAAGATGATTCTCTTTTTTATACCCTCTTGGAGGGGCCTGGCACCTTAAAATTAGATAGCCTGACTGGTCAAGTAAACTGGTTGCCTGGGTTGGATGATGCGGGGCTGCAAAAAATTACAGTTGAAGTAAGAGATAATGGCAACCCGGTTTTAAAAGACAGCGCTGATTTTTGGATTAATGTTGCGAACTACAACATCCCCTCCATAGGATTTTCTGTTTCTTCACTATCGGGAACAGAAAAAGATTCCGCGGGAATCACCCTTTTGTTGTCACAGGCAGCTAGCAGACAAATTTATGTTTCTTTAAAAATCTCCGGGTCTGCCACTGTGGGAGAAGATTATAGCCTATCAGATAGCGTGTTTGTATTTGAAGAAGGGGAAACTTCCAAATCTTTAACCATATACGTGGTGGACGACGATAGAGAAGAAGGGTTGGAATCTATAGTACTTTCTTTCGATTCTCTTTTTAATGTGGAAAAGGGTGCTATAAATCAACTGAATTACAGCTTGGAAGACGATGAAAAAATACCTGCTGGAGTAATTGTGGTAGATGGTTCCATTTCCACAGATAGTGGCAATGGTTTGTCCTGGGCCAGTGCCTTTAAAAGTTTGTCGGCGGCTTTAGAGGCAGGTTGGGGTAATGGGGCTTCCAGCAATAAACCCTCCCAAATATGGATTGCCAAGGGAAGTTATTTTCCAGGAGAATCCGCAGACGACAGCTATTTTCTTCCCGGGAATGTTGCCATATATGGCGGGTTTTCAGGTGGGGAAAGTGAGCTTTCCCAGAGAAATTTTAGGGAAAATTTCAGTATTCTGTCTGGCATGCTTCCTGGTGGGGATACGGCTAGACATATTGCACTTATGGGAAGCCCCGGCGAGGTGATTTTAGATGGGCTTCAATTTAAAAATGCTTGGGCCAGAGGAAGTGGTTCTAGCAGTATTGAAAGTAAAAACTGGCGAAACAATGCGGGTGCAGGTATTTACGTCTCCGGTTCTACGGCAGTAATTAGAAATTGTCTATTTGCCAATAATACAGCCAACTCGGGTGCGGCTATTTATGTATCCGATGGGGACTCGGTTACAGTGGAGAATAGCTATTTCATGGAAAATTCCGGAAATAACGTGTTTGAAGGAGTTTCTTTCGCCATTGTAAATAGTGTATTTACCAATAACCTGGCTACTGCCATAACCATTCAAGAGTCCGATTTGGATTGGGCATACAGCAATATATCGCACTGCGTTTTTTATAAAAATGGGGATACCGATAAAAATGCTCCAGGGGCATTTGATATATACGACAATGGGTCTTATAGCAATTACACAACCATTATCAATAGCATAATCTGGGAGAACGGCAATATTTTGATGGAAGCTTCCCAAATGATGTTTCGCAACGGAGCCCAACCCAGTATTTCTAATAGCGTTGCCTTTGGCCAATATACCGGGGCGTTTAAGCATATGGACGAGTTTTCCAATGTATCCTGGTCCCAAATTATTTCTGACAATCCCAAATTTTTAAATCCGGCAAATCCTCATGGTGAAGATGGCGTTTTATTTACGGCGGATGATGGACTGAATTTAGCTTCGGATAGTCCCGCTATTGATGCCATTGACGGGGTTTTGGGTGATTTAGAGCCAGAATTTGATATATTGGGTTTACCACGTGTCCAGGGTGAAGGAGCGGATATGGGTGCTTATGAACAATAACGGGTATACATTATGGCAACTGAATTGAATTATAAAGAAGGCGAAGTAATCGCCAACAAATATGTAATTGAATCATTTTTGGAACGCAGTTCTTCCGGCCAATGTTATTTGTGCAGCGAAAATTACAGCCAGGAAAAAATGTGCGTCAAACTGTATAATGCCACCTTTTCCCAGGAATTGCTTTCCAGCCCGAATTTTTTTCTAAAAGCGGGGGCCACTACTCAAGTGGAACATCCTAACATGGTAAAAGTGTTTGAGATTAACAGCGAAGTCAACCAGGTTTATGTGGCCAGGCAATATGTTAAAGGTGCCAATCTAGCTGAATGGAAGTCCCAATTTCCAGATAGTGGTGAAACCCGGAAAAAGGCTGTGGAAATTATTTGGCAGGCGGCTCAGGGTTTGTCCGCCATTCACGAACAGGGCAAACACTTCCAGCTTCATCCCCACAACATTATTGTGGGGGAATTAGGCGCAATAATTACAGACTGGGATCCTCGGGGAATGACTGATGTTGACATCAATAAATATATGCCTGTGCTTTCACTTTATGAAGGGTACCGGGCTCCTGAATTTTTGCAATCAAGAACAGAAGTTTATCCCAATGCTGATTTGTACAGTTTGGGCGCGGCACTTTACTTTTTATTAACTGGGTTTCATCCGGAAGTTGGAAAAGGCCGGGAGAGCTTAAAGGTTTCCAAAATGCCACAAAAGGCCATAGATTTTTTAATGAGGGCTATGGATCCCAACCCAGGTAAACGCTTTCAGGATGTACTGAGCTTTTCAGATGAGCTTTGGAATTTAACGGATGTTATGGATTCTGTGTCACCGGAATCTGCGGGTTTACCCACTCCCGAAACAAACCAAAGTTCCTCTGGATTTGACAACTCCGGTTTGAGCGGGGACGACCCTTTTTCAAGCTTAGAGGCTTCCTTTGCCGATGATGGCCCGGTTGCCAACTCCCCCCCTCCAGTGCCACCTTCAGCTCCACCAAAATACCCGCCACGACAAACTCCTATTCCAGAAACCCCAAAAGCCTCTTTTTCTCAAAAGGCGTTTTTTGAAAGCCAAAAAACCATTGTGGATAATTCCTTTTCCAAATCAAATACATCCCAAAACGATTCGGGTGGATTTTTTTCTTCCTTAGAGGGTGGGTCTGCTAGCCCTCCTGCGCCGAAAAAAAATCCCAATAAATTTTCTTTGGAAGAAAAAGAATACGGGGTTTCTCAAAATCAAACTCAAGCCAGCTATACCATGTTCGGATTTAAAGGCATACAGGGCGGACATACAGTTGTGCAACCATCTGAAAATGGAAAAAAAGCCAGGAACTGGATTTTAGTTGGTTTGGCTGCGGTAGGGGGAACGGCATTTGTTATTATCCTGGCTTTGTTAATACATCAGGTTTTAAACAAGGATGGGGCAGATGCCTCTCTTAAAGAGGACGAAAGCTCTTTGCAATTAGGTGGGGGATTGTCCGAAACAGAGGATGTTGCTGATGCTTCTGCCTTTGAAGAGCCATTGGAAGAACCTGAAAACACAATGGATGCTTCAGCTGAAGAAGCCTTGGATGACATGGACAAGGCCACCCAGGAATTTATATCTTCCTCATCAACCGATAAAAACACCAGTGCGGCTAGCGAACCCACAAGCAAATACAAAGGCAATTACAAAGTAAGCGCAGAACGGGAAACCCAGATAATGAAAATGTATGCCACGGGTAAATGGCCATCCAGCGCGGGGGAGTGCTTAGCCATGGCCGATGATTTAAACGATTTGTCCAGAGTGCGGGAAGCGAA
This sequence comes from Fibrobacteria bacterium, assembly GCA_050294405.1. Taxonomy (GTDB): domain Bacteria; phylum Fibrobacterota; class Fibrobacteria; order UBA11236; family JADFYW01; genus JBNKOC01. Next base: position 100,706 of record JBNKOC010000025.1, read on the forward strand.
CCGTTTTTACAACCAGGCTTTGGAATATGGGGATGTTAGTTTTAAAGAAAAGTTGCACGCCTATGGAGCTCTGGGAATTACCTATAAAAAGTTAGGTGATGTATCTAAGGCGAAAGAATCTTTTCAAGCCCTTTTAAGCTTGGATGCCAGCAATAGCTTTGCCCAAAAGCAACTTTCATTGTTGCCCTGATTTCGGCTTAGAGATTTAGCTTCAAATGCCCGTTTTCGATTTCAATGCATAGTTTAAGCAAGGCATAACCCGCGGTGCCTCGAACCAGCTCTCCACTTAAGGTTCGCGTTAAGGCTTCATCAATGGGGATAGCGGCAATTTCCATAATACTTTCCTCGCCGTCGGGGTTTGGCAATTTGGAAGGTTCCAATTGGGTTGCGATGGCAAAGTACTGGGTAATATTAATGGTTCCAGTTTGCTTGATTTCAAAGTAGGGAGTAATTGTCCGGGCTTTAAAGCCAATTTCTTCTTGCAGCTCCCGGTTAACATTGCCCGAATAATCGTATTCGTATTCGTAAAAACCGGTGACGGGTTTCCAACGGATGCTCGGCTTTTCGTGTACCCGGTTTTCTTTGATAATTAGAATATTCCCTTTGTTGTCAAAGGGAAATATGGTCATGGCATCCCGAATATAGGCTCGTTCATAAATTTCTCCGTTTATTTCCTCTTCGGATACCTGAAGAAAATTTCCCTTATAAACATATTCTTCCATTTTGCCTGCCCCGCTTTAGCCTTTTTAGCTAATATGGAAAAAACTTCCAGTATATCAAAGACAGAAAGTTTACTGGCAGCATGCGGCCTTCGTTATTGTTATATTGGCCAAATAAAAAATTGCCCAAAGAGGGAGGAAAACATGCATTGGATTTTTTTGTTTACAGCCATTATATTTGAGGTGACTGCCACTTCGTTTTTAAAGTTTTCCCACGGTTGGACAAAACTTATTCCCTCTATAATGGCTATTATTTTTTTCCCTATCAGCACTATGATTTACTCACTGGCGCTAAAGCGCATTGATATTTCCATTGCCTATGCCCTCTGGTCGGGAATTGGGACAACTCTGATGGCTGTTGTGGGTTGGTGGGTTTTTAAAGAAAATCTATCTCTGCAAAAAATGGGGTTTATGAGCCTTATTATCATTGGAATTGTAGGACTTCGGTTTAGCAATTAGAGCCTATATTAAAAAGTCAGATTCTAAATATTCTAAAATCCTGCTCTTAAAAAATATCAAAAAACTCTATTTTTATTCCAAAAATGGGAATTTTCTTCCATTATTAACCCTTTTGGGATAAAATGGAAGTATGGGAATATGGCAAGCAATTGCATGGGCTGTGGCTAGCAGTATTTGCTTATCTGCCGGTAGTTTTTTCTGGGCGGTTCGCACTCAGGGAAGGCGCTCCGGGCATAATCAATTTATGGTAAAGCTACTTCCTATGCCAAAGCGCTACGCAGCGTTAAGAAAGATAAACCGCAACGCTGAATTGCGTTAGCCGGTATAAAACAATTAAAGCCGCTATACAGCAGCCTTAATTTGTTCCAGGTATTCTTTTTCTGTTTTTCTATAAGACTCCCGGAATCCTTTAAGAGCCTTAACATTTTCTTCAATGGGACTAACATATTGAGATTCGTCCGAAGGCACATAATCTTTAACAATGTCCGTCCATTCACATGGAGCCGCTGAAGCTTTGTTAAAAGCATGATGGGCTCGGAGTGCTGCGCCCAGCCCTGCGGCATTTGTTGTGGTTTGTCTGGCCACCTTAGCGTTAAATACATCGGCCATAACCTGCAGGATTTCTTTGTTGGAAGAAGCGCCCCCAGTAACATATATGATTTGAGGGGCTTCGCCCATCCATTCAGAGTGCAGGGCCATGCTTGTCATTTGAGCTTCTACCACAGCGCGGATGTGTTCGGCGGCGCCGGCATTATCAAGGTTGTATTTTTGAACCCCGCTCACAGGGACCCGAGGCACAATTTCCGTATCGAAATAAGGCAGTATAATACATCCGTTATTTCCCGCGGGCCTTTGGTTTAGGTGTTTGGAAAACTCGTCCCAACTGGCGCCAAATTCATCTTTAATATTTTCCCGGGCCAGACTGCCGTTTTTATAACAGGCCAAAACCATATAATCTCCCGCTGGGCTGCCGAATACATGGGAGGCTCCCGTGGGGTCTGTATTGGGATTTTTCATGGCGGCAAAAAGAGTGTCGCTGGTGCCCAAAGAAATTCCAATTCTGCCGGGAACCACGAGGCCCAATCCAATCAAACTGCTGGGATTATCTCCTGTGCCAGGTAATATTTCGCAATCTGCAGCTACAGAATATTTTTCCACAAAATAATTTGAAACTTTACCGCAAATGGCATCAGAGGGAGTCACACTAAAAAGTTTTTGGCCAAGATCCGGTGCGGTGGCTCGTAAGGCATCGGCGCTCCAGGCTTTGGAACGGATGTCCATCAGGTTCATCCCAGCTCCATCTCCAGGGTCTATCCCCACAATTTTTCCAGCTAAAATGCTGGGTACAAAACTGGAAACCAAACAAATATGTTGTGTTTCCTGGTAGCCTTTTGAGTCTTGTTTGTAAAACTTGCGGATTTGCGGTCCGGTGAAACGCTCAAAACATTCGGAACCGGTTATTTCGCAGACTGATTTGGGGCCACCTAAAACTTCTGTGATTTCGGCGCATTCTTCACTGGTGCTTGAATCCATCCAGATAGGGGACAATTCTCGGGAATAGGCATTTGCCAATTGCTCGGCGAGGTTTTTTTGCGGGGTTAAATTCGCCAGGATGCTATCGGCACTGCTATTTAGATAAACACTTCCGTGTTGTTGGCCCGAGACTCCAATAGCTTTTAGTTTGCTCAGGGAAATGTTGGCATCAAGCATTTTTTGGAAAATCAAATCCAGAGCTTCTACCCACATTTGAGGAGGGCTAAAAGCTTCACCAATTCCCTTGCTGTCAGGTAGCACACCATTTTTTACGCCGTATTTTCCAAAATTTTCCTGAAAATTAATGCTGGTTTCGTAGATGATTTTTGACGAAAACCCGGTAGAATTTGCTTCCACTTCAATTATAGTGGCGCTTAAACTTTGCGTGGAACTGTCCAAACCTAGAAAGTGCTGCACTGCCATTTTTTTAGTTCTCCTATTGTGAATACTTAAAGGTTCACGACCCCACTCCAAAGGTAAATATTTTTTTAAAACTGGCCATAAAATGCCTCAAAGCCCATGAAATTTTGCAATATTCTGTACAGGGCTTGATGCAAATTCTTTGTATAATTACTATTTGCCCGGCGTGGTGATTGTAGCTCAGTTGGCAGAGCAATGGATTGTGGTTCCATGGGTCGTGGGTTCAAATCCCACCATTCACCCCAATTTTTGATCAAGAGCTGCTTTTTTCTACATTCTCCCCGGATTTGAAAAAAGTAGTCAATTTGATTTTTCCTTTAGTTTAAACAGGAACCCTTCATGAAGCAAAAGCATGGTTTTAGAATACTCATTGCGTTAGGCGTATTGCTGCTGAGTATTTGGACTCTTAGACCTACTTGGCTCGTGCTATCCAAACCTTTGGATTATGACAAACCCATCGAGCAACAACGTCAGGCCAACTATAAAAAAGAAAATCCCGAGATTGCCAAAAGCGCAATGGCACTGGGCCTGGATTTGGCAGGCGGTACACATATAGTGGTGGAAGTGGACGATTCAAAATTAGATGAGGACGCCAAGAAAGATGTTCTAGACCGATGCCTGGAAATATTGCGCAACAGGGTGGACCAATATGGTGTTAGCGAACCTGTAATTAACAAATCAGGGGATAACAGAATTATTGCGGAATTAGCAGGTCTTGATGCGGACCAGGCCCGTAAGCTTATTGGAGCCACTGCTCTTTTAGAATTTAAATTAGTTGCCGAACCCGAAGAATTTAAACCTGCTCTTGATAGAATCGATAATTACATCAAGAAAAAATTAGGGCAAAATATGGTGGATACCACCGTGGCTCAATCCGGTTCAGATACTCTGGATAATGTGGTTTCCCTGTTTGGCGATGTTGTTTCTGAAGGCGAAAATGCCGCAGCAGCTGGAGACGATACCGTAGCTGAAGCATCTGATACAGAAGAAGAAGCCACGGGCCTTGATTCTTTGGGAAGAACCACGGAATCAGCAGAAGAATTTAAAACCAGACCCTTTGGTTCCTTGTTAGTAGGACTAAACAATGGAGGCATCGGCGTTAAATTAGAAGATATTTTAAAAGCCAAAAGAATTTTAAACGACCCAGAAATTAAAGGTTTAATCCCCCGTCGCTACCACTTTTTGTGGGGTAAAGAAATACAAGACATCGGCAATGGCGAAAAAGCCCGCGAATTGTTTTTCTTGAAACGCCGCGCGGAAATGACAGGTGAATACATTAAGGATGCCAGTTGGGCACGCGGTCCGGAAGGTTTGGAAGTTCTTTTAACCTTTAAAGGCAGAGGACCAAAAGAGTTTTCCAGAATTACCGGGGCGAACATCAAGCGCAAACTGGCTATTGTTTTAGATTCTGTGGTGTATTCTGCTCCCGTTATCCAAGGTAAAATTACCCAAGGAACAGCTTCTATTACTGGAAATTTTGATGTTGCTGAAGTGAAACTGTTGTCCACGACATTAAGAGCCGGTTCTTTGCCTGCTCCAATGAATATTGTGGAACTTCGCTCTGTGGGACCAACCCTTGGATTTGAAAATATTAAAAAGGGTTTTACAGCAGCTGCCTGGGGCTTGTTGCTGGTAATGCTTTTTATGGTTCTCTACTATATGGGCGCCGGCCTGATTGCCAACCTGGCTCTGGTATTTAACATATTTATTATTGGCGCAGTTTTAAGCATGTTCCATGCTACCTTGACTCTGCCCGGTATTGCAGGTATTATCCTTACCATTGGTATGGCGGTGGATGCTAACGTAATTATTTACGAACGCATAAGAGAAGAGCTTCGTGCAAAGCGTTCTATTCGGGGCGCCATTGATGCGGGTTACAAACGGGCTTTTACTGCCATTTTCGACTCTAACGTAACTACATTTGGCACTGCCTTTATATTGTATTACATCGGTTCTGGACCTATCCGAGGTTTTGGATTAACTCTGATGATTGGTATTGCGGCCTCTATGTTTACGGCTCTTTTCCTTACTCGTTTGGTATTCAACATTTGGGTAGACAGGGTGGATTTAAAATCCCTGTCCATTGGCGATGGTTTTAAATTTTTAAGAGAACCCAAATGGAATCTGGTGGGACGATCCAAGATATGGATTATGGGCTCTATTGCGGTAATTGTGATTTCCTTTGGAATTGAAATTACCATGAACCACTTTAATTGGGGAATCGACTTTACCGGCGGTAATGTATTCCAGGTTAAATTTGAGGAAACTCCAAATGCCGGGCAAATACGCTCTAAGTTAACAAGTGCGGGAATTGAAAACCCCAAAGTTCAAACCGTTGGAACTGCAGAAGACAAAGAAATTTTAATTAGCGTTGAAACCAGTGCCGATTCCACTATTAAAGATAAAATACTGCAAGCGGTTCCCGAAGGTAATATCATCGGCGAAGAGTCTGTGGGCCCTACAATCGGAGCTGAGCTAAAAACAGATGCTCTCTTATCTTTTTTCTTCGCTCTTATATTAATAGTTCTTTACATATGGGTGCGCTTTGGTAAAAATGGGCTCGGGTTTGGATTTGCGGCAGTTGTGGCTTTGTTCCACGATGTATTGATAACCTGGGGACTTTTTGGAGTGTTCGGATTGGAAATATCCCTAACCTTTGTGGCTGCTGTGCTGACCATCGTGGGTTATTCCCTTAACGATACCATTATCATTTTTGATAGAGTGAGAGAAAATATTGAATTGTCCGGCAAAGAAGGCCTAGCTGAAAAGTTTAATAAGGGTATCAATCAGTCTTTTTCCAGAACAATTATTACCTCTTTAACCACTTTGTTTGTGGTTGCTGTGCTTGCCATATTTGGAGGAGCCGGAATCCGCAGCTTCGCTTTAGCTATGATAATGGGAATATTAGTAGGAACCTATTCCTCTATTTTTATAGCAGCCCCCTTTGTAATTTGGTGGGACAGAAGAAGCATGGGGAAATCAGTTGCAAAGAAGAAAGCTTAAACCGGACAGATTCCGAGAAGGTTTTCTTCTAATGCTTTATTAAAAATTCCAATCCAACCCCGTTAAAATATGGAATCTATATGGGTTTCCATTGGGGTGTTCTAAAATTTCTTCTCCAAAAATGTGAAAGGCCGAATAATTAAGCCTAAGCCTGTTGGCTAAAAAGCTCTGAGAGATATTTAAATTATGCTCCCAATGGGCTTTTATTTTAAAGGCTGTTTGAGACCATCCCAACACATATTTAGGACCTAAATATTGTGATTTCCAGTTAATGGACAGGTCACTGGGAAGGTTTATGTTTCCCTCAAAATATAGGCTCCATTCTGAAGCCTTATATTCTCCCAAAGAGTCGGAAAAAATATTGTTTTCATTCAACAATAGGCCAAGGTTGCCCTGAAATAGTTTTTTGTCGATCCCTATTTTTAAATCCTGTTCTAGCTGAAAAAGCTCTGCGCTTGAATTTTTTAAGTATGCGAGTCTGTAATGATAATCTTTTTCAGTCCAAAGGCTGTCTACCTGCCATTTGGGAGTATTCCAAAAGTTGGTATACCTGCTTATGGCTTCTAAATAAACAGGGCCTAATGGTTTTGACTGGAATGAAACCATTGCATTAAGGCTTTCATAATAAAACTTCTTATTCTGAAAATTGTTTTGAAGGCCTTGCCATTTTTCCTGTTGGTTGCCAAAATGAAATTTGCTGTGGTTTAAGCTAAAGTTTATTTCTTGTGTGCTTTTGCCTAAAAAGGAGTTTTGCAAAGCTTTTATTCCTGTTTCAGCCAAAAAAATATTCTGTTGGTAGCTTAAGTCGCTATGCCACTGAAAAACAAAGTTGCTATCCAAAATATTGTACCTGCTTTTGTTTATTAAGTTGTAACTAGCTAAATATTCTGGTTTATTTGAAATTTCAATTTCGATTCCATTTTCAAGAGGCATTTTTGCTTCAAAATGGCTGTAATTAAGCTCTGTGGAAAATTGGGAAGTCCATAATAATTGTTTTCCTCTCCATTCTTTTTTTATGCCGGGTTTCCAGGTAAATCTGCTAAAGTCACTGGATTCCTGGGAAACAATATTGCCCTTCGCAAACCGACTCTCCAGAAAAAATTCCCTAAAATATATTCGGTTGTGCATGTTGTTAATCTTTAATGGGTATAAGGCCCCTGTTTTAGGAGATGCTAGCCATTTCCAGCCGCTTTCAAAATAGAGACTGGCTCCGTAGCTGTTATGATGTAAGTGTAGCCAGCTGCTCAACAGAGAACTTTGAGGTAGGTTTTCTCCAAACCAGGATACTTTCTCTTTATTAGATAAGAAGCTGCGCAACCCGCTGAGTTTGGAAGAGGCTATGTCATTTTGCTCGAGGGCTGCACCAAGTTGCATGTATATTTGAGGGTTAAGGGAAACATAAAACTCATTGACAGGGGTGTGGTTATATGTGGCCTTTCCATTTAATTCCATCAGATGCGGATCGCCCACCTCATTTCCCAGTAATAGCTTAATCTGTTGGCCACTATCTTTTTGGGAAATAGGTCTCCATTTGGAGAAAATTAATGGGGAGTTGGGGAATAGCCAATCGGAAAAACAACAACAATTAGAAGGAACTAGGCTTGTGCTTAATACATCGTCTCCAAAAAAAGCAAAAGCGGTATTGGGGATATATTGTCGTTTGTTCCACATATCATTTGCAAGTTGGGGTTCTGCCCAAGGCAGTTGAAACAAAGCCACAGATAAAATCGCCAAATATTTATGCCTAATATTTTTTACCATAGCCTTTTTCCAATTCCGATCCCGGCTTTTGGGAGATGGCCGTAATTTGGTTGGCTAAATATAACAGACCATAGAAAATTGATGTTAATAAACCATTGCTCTTTGAAATAGATATCCCAGTTCAAAAATGGATAGACTCCATACTCCGATTCATTATCGTCCATTAACAAAGACTTCCCAGTATAACCTTCCGCCGAGCGAATGAGGCTTATATCTACGCCTAACCCTATTTCCGGTAAAAACAGGCTCCCAGGTTGATACCCGGCGCCTAAACCTGCATGGATGTAATGGATATCTCTTTGGTAAGTGCTTTTTTCTGATGTGGTTAACAATGAATAATCGAGCATAACATGACATTTGATATTGGAATAATACCCGCTTTTTAGTTTAACGCCAAAGTTTGGGGATGGTTGGAGCAAGTCTCCCAGCCTTTGAGTGGGCTTAATCATGGATGCGTTAAAGTTTAAACTCAAATGTTTAAATAAATCGGTATCGGAAAAACTTGTATGGGATAATAAACAAACGAAAAAATATATCTTTAGAAATATTTTTTTGTTATTGCTTAACGATTCTAGCGGCAAAGAATCCCCCGGCTTCCCATTCATCAGGGAAAATATGCAGGCAGTTGTTTTTCACTAAATGCTCGGGAATAAATTTTTGGGCCTGATCTAAATGAGCATTGTTATTCGATTTTAGGAAATTTGAAATAACATGGGATGTTTCTTCAAAGCTCGGGCTGCAAGTGGAATATACCACAACTCCTTTTGTGGAAAGTAAATTAAACGCGGCTTGTAACAGCTCTAATTGAAGAGTCGCTAAATTGTTGATGTTTTCTTCTAAAAGTCTCCACTTCGCTTCGGGCCGTCGGGATAAAACTCCGGAGTTGCTACAAGGCGCGTCAACCAATATTTTATTAAACTTGTTCTTAACCGCGGGGCTTTGGCCATCCATGACCAGGGCGTAAAAATTTTGAATGTTTTGCCTATGTTTCAAGTCCCAAATTTTTGCGAGCCTTTTATGGGATACATCGGCACAGAATAGATATTTGGTTGGAAAACGTCTGGCGCATAAGGCCGTTTTTGTGCCAGGAGCTCCGCAATAATCCAGAAAAAAATCTTTTTCACCTAAATCCAATAAACTTGTAATATACCAGGCTGCTGGGTCTTGAATGTTAATGGACCCAGTTGTGAAAGCCGGGGAATTTAAGATATGTTCTCTGGATTTATTTGAAATAGCATATGGGAAGTTAACATCCGGTTTTTTTGAACAACCCAATTCCGATAATAAATTATTGGATTTTAATTGCTCTGAACTGATAAAAATCCAATTGTTGGGCTCTCGATTCGAGGATTCTAAAATGGTTTCCACTTTTTTTGCATCAAACATGGATAATAATTTGTTTACGTAATATTCCGGAAAAGAATATTTAACAGCCATATCCGAAGCATTATTAGTCGCGGGATAAGTTAATTTAGAGGATGTGATTTTTTGCAACAGGGCGTTTGTGAAATTGGCCACGGATTTCCCCATTAATTTTTTTGCCAGTTCCACTGATGTATTGATAATGGCGTAGTTTGGGATTTTGTCCATGAAATAATACTGAGCAGAAGCTACTTCCAGTATAAGGCGCATTTTGGATTGGGGGGATTTTTTATCTAAAAATTGTTTGTAATTATAGCGAATTAAACTGCGGTGCCTAATTACCGTATAACATATTTGTCTGGCAAGTTGCTTGTCCTTATCGTTTAAATTGCTATCGAATTTAGGAATAATATCTGCAATTTTATCGCCGGTGCCGTTAAATAATTTTAAAGTTTTAAATGCGACAACCCTACATTCATAACCCTTAATGTTGTTCATCTTAGCTGATAAAGGTTTAGGCTAAAGTTAAAAATCCATGTTCTAATCTCAGTCCGTTTGCCAAATCTTTGCCGCTGACTACGGGCTTTCCCTCTAATTGGGCGGATACGATTTTTATGTGTTTATCCAGGCAGGAAACAATGGGCTCTTTATTTTCGTTTAAAGTTAATTGCCCATGTTTTTGAGAGGGTTCTTCCCAAATTTCTGATTTTAATATTCTTAAAGTTTTGCCTTTGTTTTCCAGAATATTTGTATAACATATGGGAAAAGGGTTGAAAGCCCGAATTCTGTTATGTATCTGCTGGGCTTCCATATCCCAATTAATTTTTCCATCTTCTTTTTTTAATTTTGGAGCCGAAGTTGCTTGGCTGTGATCCTGAGGGATGGGGGTGATTGTAGCATTGGAAAATTTGGGCAGGCTTTCGAGAATAACCTGTGAGCCGGCTTCTATAACTCTAGGGGCTAATTCAGCTGAAGTCTCATTAGGCCCGATGTTAACTTCCTTTTGTCCGATTATCTGTCCGTGATCCATTTTTGGATCTAATAAAAATACGGTGGCCCCTGTTTTTTTCTCACCTCTGGCAATGGCCCATTGCACAGGAGCGGCACCCCGGTATTTTGGCAGCAAACTTCCGTGTAAATTGATTGCCCCAAACTTGGCAGCTCGAAGCAAGGACTCGGGGAGAATAGAAAAAGCCACCACTACGATTAGATCTGCAGCCTGGTCTTTTAAAAGCAATTCAAATTCCCTGTCTCTTAAAGATTCCGGTTGGTGGCACTTAAGTCCCATTTCTATGGCAGCCATTTTTACAGGAGGTGCTGTTAATATTTTACCCCTTCCTTTCGGCCTATCGGGTTGAGTGACAACCAGGCATACTTCATGACCGGCTTCAACTATATCTCTTAGGGGTTTTACTGCAAGTTGGGGGGTTCCCATGTATATAATTTTCATAATTTTATTGAAATTAAGTTTTTTACCTCTTCATGTCTTGTTTGAAGATAAAAGTTTTTATCCAGCATAAATTCCATTAAATTAAAAGCAAATATTTTAAAATAGGTATATTTATAAAATGCAATTTTTTCGGCGTTTGTTTTTATTAGCCTTGTTCTTGCATTTCCTCGTAAACCCAGCCTTGGCTCAACCGGCTTTGTTAAGTGACAATTTATCTCTAAATGGCGTAAGCATGTTTTGGAAAAACGAAAATCCAGAATTTTATAAATCCAGATTGACGCTAATTCCGGATAGTTTAACGGGATATATTTACGGGGGTTATTTTAACAATCCTGTGGCCGATTTTAAAACCGGGGATTATTCACTCCAGGAGGAAATAGAGGGCCAAACACTTAATATTGTTTATAAATTGAATTCCTTTTTGTTTTTACATGCTGGAATGAACCATCTTGTTCACTATAATAAAGTGGCATGGGATTCTTCTTATATTCAAATGGAGCACAATCGAAGAAATTATCCACTTGCATTAACAATTGGGCCTGGGCCATTTATGTCTTTTGGGGATTACTATTTTTGGGCTCAGTTTAGTTTAATAGATGCCCGAGGCAAAAATTATGAATATATACTAAGGTTGGGTAAACAAAAATTATTTCAATTAGAACTGAGTTATGTTCATGACAAGTATCAGGAAGATATAATTGTGAATGAAAATTACCTGGATACAATAAGTCCCTTGAATGCGGTTTACCCCATTGACAATTCCCAATTAAAACTTTTTTATTTGCTAAATACTTCCTATGTGGAATTAATGGCAAAAATACTTCGAAATATATCTGAGCCAGGTAAATCAGGAAATAAATATTGGACACAGGATTCCACCGAAAGCTATGAAGTTGGAGTAGGCCTTGAATTGGAGAAAGGCTTTTTAAAAGGTCTTTCTTTAGTAAATGCTTTTGGGATAGGAGAAACAAAATTGATGGGGCTAAGAGAATTAAATCCATCGGAAGTTATCCGCTATCATTATCATCCCATGGATTTCTATTCTAATTTTTCAGCTTTGGAATATTTTAAAACCATTAATAAAGCGCACGGCCTGGCTGCTTCAATTAATTACTACTACTATAACAATTCAGGAGGCCAGCCTTATTCCAGAGATGGTCGGGCATTTTTTAACTATAAAAGGTTTAATCCCGATTGGTTTGGAATCGGAGGTCTCATAACATACGATTATTTTGAAATTGTGGAGCACGATTTTTATTGGGACAGGGTCCAACTTGAGTTGAGGTACCAATTATCAAAAGAGAATTGGGGGGCTGGTTTTAAGTTGCCCTTGTCTTATCATCAAATGGAACTGGAATACAACTGGAGCAGTATTTCGGGCAGTAAATTAGACCATGATACAGTAGAGAAAAAAGGCAATTGGTATTTTGAAAATTGGCGTCTGTCCTCTGAATTTTCTCCCTGGGTTCGCTTTGGCAGGCTAACGCTTCTGGCGAAAGTCCAATATGCCTTTTCAATTTTTAGCAGTGCAAACTTCAACTATAGTGGCGTAGTTGAAGATTTGAATAAAAATAACATTAATTTTGAGGGGAAACCGGATATCCTGAAAAACGGGCTTTTTTTGGGCGGCTATGGTAAAATCGATTTTTAATGGGTTTTGTAATAAAGTAATTTATTTTTATTTCAAAAAATTGATTTATTCCTCAATTCGGGTTGTGGAAAAGGAGTAAGCAAAATGTCTAACAGTTTGTATAAAAATAGTCAAATTATGTTAGTGGACGATGAAGTGCATTTTTTAGAAAGCGCTAAATTGTTATTAGCTTCTAATGATTTGACAAACGTGGATTGTTTTGAAAATCCGACTATGGCGCTGGAGCAATTAAAACAAAAAAAATATGAGTTGGCTGTTTTAGATGTAAATATGCCTCACATGAGCGGCATGGAATTGTTGGAAATAATTACTAAGGATTATCCAGAAACCATGGTGATAATGGTAACATCAGTGGATGATGTTAAAACGGCGGTACGCAGCATTAAATTAGGTGCTTACAATTATATATTAAAGCCAATAGAAGGAGAACATTTTGTATCTGAACTGATTAAAGGTTTGGAGTTTTCCAGGCTACAAAAAGAAAACCAAAGTATAAAAGAGCACTTGTTGTCGCCAAATGTTGGAAACCCCAAGCATTTCGAAAAAATTATTACTCAAAACGAATCCATGTCGGCCATTTTTAAATATATAGAAGCTGTGGCTAATACTCCTTTTCCGGTATTAATTACAGGCGAAACTGGTTGCGGAAAGGAATCTATGGCCGAGGCAGTTCACAGTTGCTCTGAAAGGGCGGGAAAGTTTATTGCGGTAAATGTGGCGGGCCTTGATGATAATTTGTTTTCGGATACATTGTTTGGCCATTTAAAAGGCGCCTACACTGGAGCTGATAAAGAAAGAAACGGCTTATTGGAAGAAGCTAAAGATGGAACTTTGTTCCTGGATGAAATTGGGGACTTGGGTCCAGCTTCCCAATTAAAACTGCTGCGCTTTTTACAGGGAGGTGAATATTTTCCACTGGGCAGTGACAGAGCAAAAATTTCCAATGCCCGGGTAATTGTGGCCACCAATGTGAATCTGCTTGAGGCCCAGGCTAGTAACAGCTTTCGCAAAGATTTATTTTACCGGTTAAAAACACATCACATCCATATTCCACCTTTAAGAGAAAGGCTGGATGATATTTCTATTTTAGTGCCTTTTTTCGCTCATAAATCTGCAAGTATTTTGGGACGAGACATTCCTGAAATTTCTGCAGATGTATTTGATTATTTGAAAAAATATTCATACCCCGGAAATATTCGGGAGCTGGAATCCATTATTTTTGATGCGGTGTCTAATTTACATGGAAAAAAACTCGAGTTGTCTACCGTTAAAAAGTCTCTGAGTTGGAGCCAGGATGCGGGGGTAAATCCCGATGCTATGATAGAAAAAGAAAATATTTTTAAACGAGCAGAGCTGCCTACTATCAAGCTTGCCACCAAATTTTTAATTGAAGAAGCTTTGAAGAGAACAGCCGGAAATCAGTCCCTGGCAGCGAAAATGTTGGGAATTACCCGTCAGGCTCTTAATCAGCGCCTTCGCTCGGCTCCTCAAGCCGAAAAAGATACTGAAGAAGAAAAAGTTTAAAAAGTTTAGAATTTTGAGCTATTTAAAGCTCTAAATCTCCAGTTTTCCTTCAAATTTTACTTTAATTATTCTATTAAGAAGCGCGTAAATTATGCCGATAATATATTTAGAGTATGTTGAATTATATAGACAACAACGGACGGCCAGATCCCAGCAGGTTTCCCTATCCAAATGACAAGTTAAATTTGGAGCCCACGGAAGCTGTAAAAGCTGTTGAAGAAAAATTTTCCGAATCCAAAGAAAGAGAGTCCGCTAACGAGGCAGTGTTCTTTCAGGTTTTCAAAAGGGCCAATAATTCGAAAAACAACCAAAATTCATTTTTTAAAACCCCCGCTAAAAATATCATGACAAAAAAGGTAGTGACTTTGGAAGCGGATACCAGCATTGAGCAAGCTTGGGAATATTTTAAGAAATACAGTTTTAGACATATGCCAGTAGTGGACGCCGACAGTCATGTTATTGGCATGGTTTCATATAAAAGCCTTTCTAAAAATTTGTTTGAATTGGAGCAAAATTCGCCTGAAAGGAAAAATCTGGTATCTGAAATCATGATAAGCAACGTGCTCGTATCAAATCCAGATACAGCTCTTAATACTTTGGCTCTTAATCTGATTAACAAAAAAATAGGGGCCATGCCCATTGTAGATGCCGAGAATAAGATTAATGGCATAGTCACCCGTAGCGATGTGCTAAAGGCGGTTTTTATTCCAAATTCCGCTATAGATTTACGGGTTTAAAAAGCAACTGACAAAATTCCGCCACGGCAACCTGGCGAAGCAGTTCGATGTTCGTAGCAATCGGATCCAGAGTTTATTTTGAGATGAGTTCTAACTATATTTTATAACTTGGAAGCATCCAAGTCTCATAAATGGTACTCAGAGGCGGTATTAAGCAATCGTCTTCATAAACATTGCCAGGTTCAAGGCAGCCATGTAGCTTATATGGATTGGCCTTGTGATACTGCCAGAGCTGATTTGTGTTTTATTCACGGTTCCGGGGCCCATGGATATTGGTGGGATCATTTTGTTCCCTTCTTTGCCAAAAATTATTCTCTTCTTGTTCCCGACTTAAGCGGCATGGGCCAAAGCGAACACCGCGGTTTTTATAGCGTGGATATTTTTGCCGAGGAAATACAACATATTCATCTTAATGAAAACAGGACAAATAACAATATTTTAATAGGGCATAGCTTGGGTGGTTTTGTGGCTTTAAGGGCATTACATAATTATCCCGATATTTTTAAAGCTGCCATAATCATTGATAGTCCCGTTGGTCCTCCAGAAAAAGATTGGGAGTTTAATAAGGATAAATCGCCCATTAAGCCAAAGAAAATATACGGCAGCCGAGAAGATGCTTTGGCGCGTTTTAGGCTAATTCCTCCGCAACCTTGCGAGGAAACGGAAATATTAAATTACATTGCTGAAAAATCCATTACTGAGTATAAAAATGGATATAGCTGGAAATACGACGACAAGCTATTTACTCATTTTGAAATGGGAAATAACCCAAAGGTGTTTCAAGAGGCGGTTGAAAAAGTCAGTTTAATATATGGGGCGAAAAGCCATATAGTGACTGGACATATTAAAGAATATATGATTCCCTATTTAAAAGCCAGGCGCCGGCCCGTATATTGCCAGGAGGAATCTTACCACCATGTTATTATTGATAGACCCATGGAGTGCATACATAACCTGCAAAAGATTTTAGGGAATCTTTAAAAAATCCGGCTATTTTTTTCGCTTTGAAAACCCATACAATTATTCACATTTACATAGAATGAATATTGGCTGCCCGGATTGTAATTGGCGGGTGTTTCAGTTCGAGCCACCAGAGATTTGCCTTTTAAATCCAGATGCAAATAACTGTGGCTGCCTAAGTGCTCCATATATTTTACTTTAGCTGAAATTTCTAATTGAACCTGTTGGTGGTTTTTTACTGAAGATACATGTTCGGGCCTGAAGGTTATAGTAGCTCCATTTCCTTTTAGTTTTTCTTCCAGTTCCTTTGGCAATAAAACCGCATCTGACTCAAGTTTGTTTAATTGGGGATTCCCCATAAAGTCTGCCACAAATAAGTCGGCAGGGTTGTTATATATTTCCAAAGGGGGGCTGCTTTGGTGGCAAACTCCCAAATTAAATAAAGACACATTATCTCCCAGTGTCATAGCTTCTGTTTGATCATGAGTCACATATACAAAAGTAGCTCCCAATTCCTGCTGGATTTCTTTGAGCTCAAATCTCATTTGAGTCCTTAGTTTGGCATCAAGATTAGACAGCGGTTCGTCCATTAAATACAGGGCTGGTTTTTTTAAAATAGCTCGACCCATGGCCACCCTCTGCCTTTGCCCGCCGGAAATTTCATGGGGAAAACGCGACCAGATATCCTTTATCCCCAGAATTTCGCTTACCCTGGAAGATTCCTGTTTTATGGTGTCCGAGGGCTCCTTCCTCATTTTCATCCCAAACACAAGGTTTTGATATACATTCATGTGCGGAAATAAAACATAACTTTGAAACATCATGGCCAAATTGCGCTTTTGAGGAGGCAAATGGTTTTGGACTTCCCCCTTTAAAATAATTTCTCCGGTGTCGGGAAATTCCAAACCGGCAATGATTTTTAATAAGGTTGATTTCCCACAACCCGAAGGGCCAATAATTACCGAAAATTCTCCTTTTTCGATTTCCAGCTTAACTTGTTTTAGAGCCTGAACCCCCCCTGGATATATTTTACTGATATTGTTAATACTTAAAAAAGACATGGTTAATTAATAAAGCTGGATAGGGTGGAACGGAATTGTTTTCTCAAGGCAAAAAACAAAATTACAGTGGGGAATATTGAAAACAAAGACCCAACCATTAACATGGCGTAGGGAATCCTCATGCTACCACCGTATAAAGCGCTGAGAGAAATGGTTAAACTGCGGTTTTCGGCGGAGTTTAAAATAACCATAGGAATAACTTGTTGATGCCAGGACAGTATAAAATGTATCAGGCCATAAGTTAGCAGGGGAGCGCTAATTAGGGGCAAAATCACCCAAAAAATTTTGTAATCGCTTAAACCTTCCATGCGAGCCATCTGAAATAGATCTTTAGGGATAGATTTAAAAACCTGAGTAAAATACAGCACTCCGATTCCCGATACGATACCCGGAAAAATAACGCCCCATTTGCTGTCCAAAAGTCCAAGATTATTTAGCCAGGTAAATAAAGGCAAAATCATAACTTGTTTTGGAATCAAGATAACTAACATAGCCAATAAAAATAACAGGTTTTTGCCTTTAAAGGAATAAACTCCAAATACATATCCTCCAAAACTACTTAGCAACAGAGCTCCCAATGTTTCCAAAATGGAAATAAAAAGGGAGTTATAATATTGCCGGAAAAAAGGAATCCATTTACCGCTAAAAACTTCTGTGTAATATTGAAAAGAAAAAGATTGCGGCAATAAGGGAAAAGGAGTGAAAATTTCCAGATTGTTTTTAAAAGTGGCGAAAAACATCCAGATAAAAGGGAAAAAGAAAAAAAGTCCCACTATGAAGGCTGTGAATATAAGTGAATATTTTTGAATATTTAATTTCATTTAGGCGGTTATTTTGATTTTTTGTTTTTCCATAACATATTCGACAAGATTAAAAGAGAAATTAAAAAAGGAACCAGAAAAAAACTGATAGCAGCCGAATAGCCAAATTTGCCCAATGTAAAGGCGTTGTAATACGAGTAAGATACGAGCAATAGCCCGGCATCTGCGGTGCCTCCAGAGCTTCCTAATAACACATAGGCTCCCTGAAATAACACAAAGGCGTCCAGGAAAAGCACAATGGCGCTAAATATTAAAACCCTTTTCAAAAGGGGAAGGGTTAGGTAAATAAAATTATTCCAACCTGAAGCCCCTTCTAATCTGGAAACATGGTAATAGTTTTTAGGGATAGCTCTTAAACCGGATAAAATAAAAAGGGTTATGATGCCGCTCCACCTCCAGATAGCCTGTAAAATCAAGGATAGCTTTATCA
This sequence comes from Fibrobacteria bacterium, assembly GCA_050294405.1. GTDB lineage: Bacteria > Fibrobacterota > Fibrobacteria > UBA11236 > JADFYW01 > JBNKOC01. The sequence goes on from JBNKOC010000025.1 coordinate 118,597, forward strand.
TTTTAGGATCTTTTATCCAATCAATAGTTTCCAGCCCAAAGGGATAAACCAGCAAATTATTGAGTATTCCATAACGGCCATTAAAAATCAGCAGAAATAAGAATCCCAAAACCAGCGGAGGGCTAAGCCCAGGAATAAGAAACATATAGCTTATTATGTTGCTTATGCGTTCGGGTATTTTTTCCAATAGCACGGCCAGGGCAATGGCGATGGGAATAATGCTAACTAAGGTTCCAGCAGTATATATAACAGTGTTTTGAAGAGCGAGCCAAAAGCGCTCGTCTTTAAAAAGTATAAGGTAATGCTCCAGCCCTACAAAATGGGGCTTTTCAAATAAGCTATCCGATTGAAAACTTAAATAAAACCCTTTGATTAGGGGGATTAACCAAAATGTTATGTATGCTAAAAAAAAAGGAGCTAAATACCAATATGGAGTGCGTATTAATTTTGGAGCTTTTATATTGGATTCGTTTCCTATGTGAACATCCCCCAGGGCAGCTCTAAAAATTTTCCTCTTTTTGTTTTTCCAGTGAGGGAGCTAAATCCTCACTGGAAAACTAAATTATTTATAAGCCCCTTTGGGATCTTTAAGAGCGTTAGAAATTTCTTCCAAGAGTTTTTTTGGAGTAATGGAATCGCTTACAAGCTGCTGCCAGTATTTTTCACGCAATAAATTTACCACTAAAGCTTTTACTGGGGACTGGTTTTGTGCAGGAATGTTATTGGCCAGTTCTATCATTAGGTTGCCCAAGGATTGACCGCCAAAAGCTTTGTCTTTTTTGCTAAAACGCAAATCCACCCAGGCAGGGCGAAAGGGAGTAAAGCTGTTGCCTTGCAAATACCTTTCCACGTTGGCATCAATATCAGTCATTACCCACTCCATGAATTTCCAACTGTCTTCAATGGCCTTGCTGTTTTTGTAAATCATCAATCCCTGACCTGAAAAAGTGGAGGTATTGCGTTGGTTGTTTGATTTTTTATCGGTCCATTTGGGCAGAGGCATAGCGGCCCATTTACCTTTGATTTCCTGGGGGGACATGCTTTGAATCATATCAAGTCCATACCAATCGGCTGCCATGATGCACAAAATCTCATTATTGACCACATCGCCAGCAAAAAAAGAAGGGTCGTAAATACTTCCCCTGTCGGGGTTACGGCCATTGCCATCTTTGATAAACTTCTGAATCCATTCCAATGTTTCCAAAACAATGGGGTCATCAAAATTTGGGGAGCCATCTTTTTTAAATAAGTCGCTACCCCTTTGTTTTACCAGTATTTCCCAATAGGACCAGTCCATGGCGAGCATAGCCTGATTGGGCTTTTTAATTTTTTGGCCGGCCTGAATAAACTTATCCCAGGTGTCCAGGGCTTCGGGCGCAAATCCAAATTCTGAAAATAAATCGCTGCGGTAAAAAATAACCACGCCGCTTACAGACTGAGGCAAGCCATAGGTTTTTCCGTTAAAGGAAAATAGTCCAAGGCGCTGAGGCAGTATGCCCTCATCTAACTTGGCTTTTTTAATGCGATCGCTCAGCTCTAAAAAAGGGACTTCATGGGCAAGGTACATGCTAAAAAACATTTCGTCCATTTGCACAATATCCGGTGTGTTTACTCCCGATTTAATGGCAACGGCAAGTTTATCTGGCATTTCCATAAAACCAAAGGATTTGATATTGGCTTTAAAATTTTTGTCTACCTTTTTTTGGTACAGAGCCACCATGTTCTGATAATATTTTTGATCCGTAAAAGAATTAACCCAGATTTCGAGGGGCTTTTTGGCGGCAAGGCTGCTGCTTAAAAATGGAAATACCGTTAAAAAAACAAGTAAGGCTGCAGGTATTCTTAAAGGTGGAATCATTTGGCTTTCTCCAGTTAAGGACTTATTATTTGAAATAACAAAATATTACTTAAATTTCGAGTCAAAGAATACTTAAGAGCTTCCCATTATGCCAGGAATTATTAAACCTAAGCCAGGAAATTTCAATATGCGGGTTTTGGTCCAATTTGCCTTAATTTTTAGTCTTTTTTCCACATTTACCCAGGCAGAAGAAAAAAGAAAATTGCCCATTCCCCGATTTGTAGCAGGGGAGGCATTAACCGTGGTGGTGCATGGCGATTCCACAGCCGTGGTGAATAAGGGTTATCCAATTAATACCGAAGGTTTTATTGATATCCCTTACATTGGCAATATTTTTGTAACGGATAAATCCCCGGATGAATTAGCCAGCTATTTAAGCGAAAAGTTAGCTCCTTTTTTACGGGACACCCACATCAGCGTTTATCCAGCAATTCGCGTTAGTTTTATTGGGCATTTTACTGCGCCCGGCCTTCATTACATTGACCCCGATAAAGTGGTTTGGGATGCTTTCCACAAAGTTGCCGGTCCTCTCACTGAGCAAACTTTAGAAGAAATTAAGGTGATGCGAGGCGATAGGGAGCTTGCCATTAATGCCTGGGAAATTTTTTCTAAGGGTGTTACTCTTCGTGAAGCTGGAATAGTTTCCGGTGATTATTTTGTGCTTCCCACTCCAAACGAGCGGGATTTCTGGTATTATTTTCGCGATGCCGTATCTATCACAAGTACTTTAGTTTCAGCCATTGCCAGCGTAGTTACCGTTTATCTTTTAATTAATAACGAAGCAAACCAATAACTTCCCTATTTCTTTTTGCGGGAATTGATATAATATTTCCATGCGTCTGAGAAGATTGTGGTCGGCCCTGGCCTTCGTTTATTCGGCTTTTGTTTTTTACGGCACCCTATTTCCCTTTGTATTTAACGGCTATTTGTACCAGCGCCCAAAAGAAGGCCTGTATCCATTTTATTGGATTTTTACTCTGGGGGAATACAATGGTAGGGCGGATATTGTGGCCAACATTATTTTCTTTATTCCTCTTGGTTATTTTTTAGGAAAGTTGCTCTATGGCTTTCCCAAGCTTATCCTTTTTTTAATAGGGGGATTTTACTGTTTTTTTTTAACGGGGTTGGTGGAGTATTTGCAATTGTACGTTCCCCACAGGCACACTTCGGTTCTGGATATTATCACGAATATCGGCGGAGGAATTTTAGGGCTGGTTTTTGCCAGTTACCTTAAAACGCCGCATCTTCTGGCAGGAGCCAAAAGGCAATTTCGCCAGCTTCTTTCCTCCCGTTGGGTGATACCCATGTTTGGAGTATTTATTCTGGTAATTTGCGAAGGACTTCAGCCTTTTAATTTTTCATTAAAGTTTGATTATATCCAATTTAAAATGAAACACTTTTGGCCCAGTAATTTTCCTGCCGGATACCTAATATTGCTTGCAAGATATGGGGCCGTTTTTGCGATGGCATCGGCCATTGCCAGCGCCTGGCTTTATGAAGCCAAGGTTAAAAGGCCAGCCTTAAAGGGCTTTTTAATGATGGCCATGTTAGGCTCATTTCTTGAGTTTTTCCAGATATTGGTTTTATCCAGAATTCCAGGATGGCCAGAATTAATTCTCCTCAATTTGGCCTCTGCCTTTGGAAGCCTGGTGTTTTTATATATGCCGCAAAAAAAAATATGGGCCACAATTCCCTTTTGGTTACTCATAGGCTTTGCTGTGGCGGAGCTTTTCAGCGCTTCCAATATTATCAATATGGATGTATATAGACTAAGGCCTATAAGGCAATATATGATTACCAGCTGGGCCACCACAAGAATGAGCTCCTGGATAAATCATTTAAGCCTTTTTTTCTTTTTAGGACTGATTGTTCCTTACTTTATTTATCGATTTCGCATTTCTCCCAAACTAAGCCTGGTGAATATTGCTTCCTTTGGCTTTGGCTTTTTGTTCACTGCCATAAGCCTAACCAAATTTTCCCCTATACAAAGCTCGTTTCGCTTTTTGTTTCCATTGGTGGGTTCTGCAGTTGGCTTTGCAATTTTTATCTGGTCCTTGGGAATGCTCAAGGAGCTTCATAGGGCCAGACAAAAAAGCTCTTTGAATTAAAAATTGGGGTTTATAAGCCCCAATAATCAAAGCCATTTTTAACAGCCTCTTCCCTTGGAAAAAGGCGTTTTACATCCACTATTATCGGTGTAATACCGGGTTTGTAAAATGATTTTATTTTTTCAAAAGAATAATCTTTAAATTCATCGTGGGCAGTGGCTACAACTAATGCGGAGCATGGCTGAATTTTTTCCATAGGAGTTAATTCAATGCCGTATTCGTGTTTTACCTCTTTTGGATCTGCCCAGGGGTCTGCAACTTCCACATTCACATTATATGTTTTGAGTTCATCTATAATATCAGTAACTCTGGTATTGCGAATGTCTGCCACATTTTCTTTAAAAGTAAGGCCTAAAACCAACACGGTTTCGTTTTTAATGGCGATGCCCTGGCGAATCATGGATTTAATACATTGGTCCGCAATAACTTTACCCATGCTGTCATTGATGCGGCGGCCAGCTAAAATAACTTCGGGGTTGTAACCCACTTCTTTTGCCTTATGGGTTAAATAATAAGGGTCCACACCAATACAGTGGCCTCCCACCAATCCTGGAGAGAACTTTAAAAAGTTCCATTTGGTCCCAGCGGCTTCCAGCACTTCTTTAGTGTCGATATTCAGTTTGTTAAAAATAATGGAGAGCTCATTCATCAAGGCAATGTTTAAATCCCTTTGGGTGTTTTCGATTACCTTGGCCGCTTCAGCCACTTTAATACTGCTGGCTCTATGGACTCCGGGTATTACCACCAATTCATAAACCTTTGCGACCACATCCAGGGTTTGAGCATCTTCCGCACTAACGATTTTTAAAATTCTTTCCAGGGTGTGCTCCCTGTCTCCCGGATTTATTCTCTCAGGAGAATAACCCAGCTTAAAATCCACTCCGCATTTAAGGCCGGAATGTTTTTCCAGTTCAGGCCCACATACATCTTCTGTAACTCCGGGATAAACAGTGGATTCAAAAACCACGATGCTGCCCTTGCTGAGGTTTTCACCCACAGTTTTAGAGGCCTTAACAAGAGGGGTTAAATCCGGATTTTGGGCGCCATCAATGGGGGTGGGTACTGCCACAATGATAAACTTTGCTTCTTTTAATCGGAAAGGGTCGGCAGTGTAGTCCACTGTGGTGGCCTTTAACTCTTCTTCAGTTAGCTCTTCAGAAGGGTCTTGGTTGTTATGCAACATTTCCACCCGGGCAGGATTAATATCAAAGCCGATGGTTTTGATTTTTTTACCTAATGCCACAGCCAAGGGAAGGCCAACATAGCCCAATCCAACTACAGCCACTGCTGTTTTTTTCTCTTTTATTTCCTCAAAAATGCTCATAAGTTACTTCTCTCTTAAAAGAATAATTTCAATGTAATATGGTGAGTTCAGCTTAGCAAGATTTTAACTTAATCTATAACCCCTTTAAAGGATTTTTCCAGATTCTTTTCCCAGTTGTAATCTGAAAGAATAAGCTCCCTGGCTCTTGTTGCCATTTCACTTAAATTTTCCCGGTTTTCCAAAACCATAAAAAGCGATTGGACAAATTCCATTTCATTTTTGGCGATGAACAAATGCTTTTTATGTTCACCCTTAATGCCTCCCAAGGCTTCCACCGCCGCCACTGTAATTTTCCCACAGGACAAGGCCTCTAAAACCTTGTTTTGCATTCCTCTGGCAATGCGCAGGGGAACTACCACAATTTTTGCTTTATAAATTTCATCCCGCATATCTTCCACAAAGCCGGTGACTTTAATGTTTGGGTTTTTGCTCAACTCCTTAACTTTGGGGTTGGGGTTGCTCCCCGCAATAATAAATTGAGCCGCGGGAAACTTTTTTAAAACTTCAGGAAAAATTTTACTGGCAAACCAACATACCCCATCCACATTGGGGAAATAGTCCATGGCTCCGGTAAATAAGATTCGATAAGGTTCAATTTTGGAGCTGGGCCCCGGGGAAAAATATTGGTAGTCCACCCCGTTTGGCAATACATCAAAGTTGCCGGTTCCCCCTAATGATTTGAAAATAGCTAGCTCGGCTTCAGTTATAAAAATAGATTTTTTGCATTGGGAGCTCATGTTCTTTTCAAACTTAAGCAGTCTATTCCCTTCCAACTTAAAAAACCATTTTAAGTAGAAAGGCATTTTTTCACTGTAGTTAATCCATTTGTAAGAGTCCACATCACAAAAATCCACAAGGGTTTTTTCTTCTTTGCCAACGATGTATTGGCACATTTGCCCCGAAAACACGACGATTTTTTGGTAGCCGTATTCTTTGTCCCACTGTTTGATTTTTAATTCAAAATTTTTGTCGTAAAATAAAGACAGGCTCAAGGGCTTTCCTGTAAACATCCCCAAAAAACCCCGGAATAAATTTTTGAATTTATTCCGGGGGAATAAGGCCACATTTTGGCAATATTTTTGGAGCTCGGATTTGTAATTAAAGTCCTTTTTAGAATCCACAAAACATATCAAATCCATTTCATACTGTTTCGACAAATATTGGATACTGTGAAAAGAACGGATTTTATCCCCCTTATTGGGAGGGAAGGGGATACGATGGGCGATGTATAAAATTTTCATGGAAAAAATTTATTTAATATGGGCCCGATAATTTTAGAAGTCCACAGGGGCTGCATGGACCAATATTTAATAAACAAGGCGTATTTGGGGTTGGAAGGGTTGATGTTGGGAACTTCCGTGGCCTTGTTTAGTATAAATTGATAGGGCAGCACTTTAGGTTCAAATCCCATATTTCTTTTAAAATTATAAGAGCCTGTTCCTACACGGCTTTTTCCGAAGTCAAAATATTTATACCCTTTCTTGCCAGCATCGCACATTAAGGCGTAATACATGTAATTATTCGCCCCCGAATAGTTGGATTCTGGTAAAGAGCCCGAAAAATAAGGGTTGCAAACCTTGTGAAAATAAAAGGTCATAACCCCGCAAACTGGTTTTCCTTTATCTTTCACAAATAAGATGTTTACTTTATCTCCCAGTACATCCATAATATTTTTGAAATATTTTTTGGGAAAAACCGGAGTACCTAATTTTTTAAGGTTTATGGCATGTAATTCCCACAAGAGCTCCCAGTCTCTGTTTATTTCATATTCCAGTTTGTATTTGTTAATACTGTGCCTTATGGTGGCTCTTGATTTTCGAGGTACTCCTAGAAGATTTTTATCCTCTTCTTCTTCAATTTTTTTAACAAAATTCACGTGAATGTCTATTCCCGGCAAGTCCAACTGATTGGGCACGGGGTTTCGAAGGGCCACATATTCCACATTTTCCTGGACTCCCAGCTTTGCAGCCGCATCAGCCAACATTTTTTCGGCTGCGGTATCCGAGGCCAGAATCCCCCCATAAACAGTATAAGGAGTAGAATACAAACCAGCCTTACCGGATAAACCTTTGGCCTTTTGCAAAATTAAATTGCCCTGTATCTTTCCATCCTCTCCTTCCACGGCGAATAAAAAATAGGGCAAACCAAAGCTTCTGGATAAAACTTCATTCCAATATAAAGAGTGAAAGATGGTGCCATTTGGATTTTCTTCCATAACATAACGGTTCCATTTTTCTGCAAAATCCGTACTAGGTGGCTGGCTGTTTGTAAAGGAATGTAATTTCATTCAATCCTCTTTAAGGTAACTGCAGCGCCCCAACGGGATTTTCCATTAGGGTAGAACGCTTAATTTTTTGAGCAGGATGTTTATACTGGTATTCCAGGCCTAAATCAAGGCCGTGGATTTGGGGAAGCTTTTCCCCCTTGTAATTTTCTTGAACTCTATTGGGCAAATAATAATTGAGGCTATCCAAAGGCATAAAATCAGAAATTTGAACCTTAATATTAGAGGGTGAATCCACAAAGGGAACCGAAAAAATTCCATTTCCGGCATACAAATTATTGAGCAATACTGCTTTGTCTTGAAAATTTTTGAGACGGATAAATTTGCTTCCAGGATATTCACTGACTAAAGTGTTATTTACAGCCACAAACTTATTTTCCTGATGCTTAATGCCTTCAGCCCCATAACTGATAAGAGCCTCATTTTGGGCCCGGAGTCCTTTGTGTAAAATGTTTCCCTTAATAAGGGCTATGCCTCCGTTGGGCAAATCTATTCCGTAGCTGGAATTACCCGTTTTTTCATCGGCGATGTAATTAAACTCAATAATATTTTTAGCTGCTCTGGATTTAACATTGTGGCCAATTTTTGTTAAACGGCTAATGCAAAAGCTCAGGCTAAACTCACTCACCCTTTGCGATAGGTAAATGTTGTGGCTGTATCCGTCTCCGTGGCCATTGTTTTCAAAAATGCTGTGCTCCACCCGCAGAATTCCTTTACCACCCAGGATGCCATTTTCGTTGTGGTGGAAATAACAGTTCTGTATGGCCAGGTTTTCTCCCTCAGCCCTAATCCCGGCCCCGTTTTTATCTTCCACTTTTGCGCCGGTGAATTCGATTCCTTTTATAAGAGCATTGTTTCCCTGAACTACCCAAATAGCCTTCTTGTTGGAAATTTGCGGGGCCTGCATTTTGGCGTACCCGCTGTCGCAAAACAAAGTTAAAGATGAAGCTCTCCAAACGGCCTCTGCATTGGGATAATTTCCTGGACTAAACTCTACACTGTCCCCATCAGCAACCATTTTGCTTAAGTTTTTAAAATCTGCGGGAATATTCCCAAAGCCTATTTTGTGCAATTTGCCATGACTTGGAAGTATTCCAACTAAAATAAGTGCGAAAAAAGAGGTTTTAAAAGGCATAGTTGAGGAAACGAAAATTATCTTTCATGAAAATTAAATATTCAGGACCTAAATTTTATTATTTTTTACCAATTTTAAGCTAAACCTTGAGGTTTTATTTTTGCAATTTTAGAAAAATAACCTTTTTTAAATGCTCAAAATGTTAAAATAAATTTTCTCTAGTTTAACGGATAATTTACCTAATTTCCAGTTCAATATAAATCAGTAAAAGCATGTGTGGAATAACAGGACATATTAATTTCAGCGGGTCAATGAACCCCAGTGTCGAACTGTTGTCCCAAATGAGTTCAAAAATTTACCATCGGGGTCCCGATGAGGCGGGTACCAAATTGATGGGCTCTGCGGGCTTTGGACACCAGCGGCTGAGCATTATTGATTTATCCAGCGGGCAACAGCCTATGGTGGATAACGAGTCTGACTGCATGGTCGTCTTTAATGGAGAAATTTACAATTTCGAAGATATCCGCAACGAGTTAAAAAATCTGGGACACAATTTTTTGACCTCCAGCGATACGGAAGTTTTATTAAAAGGCTATATCCATTGGGGAGAGTTGGTAATCGACAAGCTAAATGGAATGTTCGCCTTTGCTATTTGGGATAACAAAAAGAAAAAACTGTTTGCGGCGCGTGACAGGTTAGGTAAAAAACCCTTTTATTATTGTTACAGGGATGGATGCTTGATTTTTGCTTCCGAGCTAAAGGCTATGTTAGTGAATCCCCTGGTAAAAAAGGAAATAGACTACGGGGAAATTTATAACTTTTTTTGCTACAACTATATTCCGGCCCCGGGCACCATCTTTAAACAGGTAAAAAAATTGCGCCCCGGGCATATGCTTGTAGCGGAACCCGGCCATTTTAGCATTAAAAAATACTGGGATGTATATTGCGAACTTCCCACTGAAATTAAAAAAGACGATGAGTATATTGATGAGTTAGAGGCGCTGCTAAAAGATTCTGTTCGCATGCGAATGATAAGTGATGTGCCCCTGGGCGGTTTTTTGAGCGGCGGAATAGATTCCAGCACGGTGATTTCCATTATGGCAGGGTTGTCTGAAAATCCGGTAAAAACTTTTTGTATTGATTTCGAAGAAAAAGGTTACTCCGAAGCTCCATTTGCCAAAATGGTCGCGGACAAATATAAAACGGAACACCACGAGTTTACGGTTAAATCAGAAGCCTTAAAAATTATACAGGATTTAGCCTGGCATTTTGACGAGCCCTATGCGGACAGTTCTGCCTTGCCAACATATTATGTAAGCAAAATGGCCCGGGAAAATGTGACTGTGGTTTTGTCTGGAGATGGGGGCGATGAGCTATTTGCTGGGTATAACCATTATTTTTCCGAAAACCATTTGCTAAAATACGATTACATCCCCAAGTGGATTCGCGAAAACATTATCGGAAAGTTAGGTAGAAGCCTGCCCATTGACGCTTTTGGCCGCAACACTTTAATTGGAATTGGCGATTTGGAAGAATGGAGCGACAACCGGGTGGTGCAGATATTCCCTCCCTTAATAGATAAGTTGCTTTCGCCAGATTTGTTTTCAGAATACCATAAAAACCATCCGGAAATAGAGCTGATGGAATATTGGCCCCACAACCACGAATTGGCCCGTTTAAGCCAAATGCAATATTCCGATTTAAAATTGTATTTGCCCGATGACATTTTAATGAAAGTGGATAAAATGTCCATGGCGCATTCTTTGGAAACCAGAGCTCCTTTGCTGGATTATCGCATTGTGGAGTTTGCCTTTTCTATCCCGGCCGAAGTGCATGTTAAGGATGGGAAAGGAAAATATATCCTGAGAAAACTGGCGGAAAGGTATTTGCCAGAAGAATTGCTCCATAGAAAAAAGCAGGGTTTTGCAGTGCCCCGGGATGTTTGGTTCCGAGGCGAATTAAAAGACTATGCTTATGAAATGCTAACCTCAGATCGCTTTAAGCAGCGCGGTATTTTTCAGAATAAAACCGTAAAAGCCATATTGGATAAACATGTTGCTGGAAAACGCGATTTTAGTACCTGGATTTGGTGTATGCTAATGCTTGAAAATTGGTTTCAGGTATTTATGGATGAAGATACCAAAAGGAAATAAGGAAACAGAATGTCTGGATTTGCTATTAAAGTGTTTAAAGATAATGGCCGCCCTGCTAATGCCGATGAAGTGGAGGCTATGGTTTCTGTTTTCAAAAATCAAAGAAGCCAGGTGCGAACAGACGTTTTTAATAACATAGCCTGTGTGGTAGCAGACAGTTTTCTGCAAAGACCGGAACGTTTTGTTTTTGACTCCGCTGATTTGCTGGTGGTTTGCGACGCTGAAATTTTCAACTATGAAGATTTTTTTGAAGGAATTCCCGATCCAAATTGGAGCGAAGCGGAATTAATCGCCCGACTGTATCAACAATCCCCAGAAAGTTGGTTCTCCAAAATAAACGGCGCTTTTGTGGCCTTTGTATGGGATAAAAAATCAAAGGATATGCTTTTTTACGCCGATAAAATTGGGGTGAAAAGGTTAATGTATACAGAGACCAAGGAATATATTTGCGTTTCCAGCCGTTTAAAATGCCTGTCCGATTTGGATGAGGTGGATAAATCATTAAATCCACAGGCCATATACTCTTTTTTAGCCATGGAAATGATTCCCACACCATTTACCATTTTCAAGGGAATTCACAAGCTGGAAAGCGGACACTTGCTTAAATTTAATTCGGAAGTGAAAATTGAAAAGTATTGGAATATGAAATATTCCGAGGCTAAAATCACCGATGAAGCCCAGCTTAAAGAAGAAATTTACAACAGGTTAAAATCTGCGGTTAAGCTACAGGTCAACTATAGGGCCAATATCAATGATGTTGGCGCTTTTTTAAGCGGCGGAACCGATTCTTCCAGCATAGCCGGCCTTTTAAATGAATTGTATCCTGGTGAGGCAAAAACGTTTTCTATTGGCTTTGATGAATCTGGCTTTGATGAAATGGAATTCGCCCGTATTGCGGTAAAAGCCTACGATACCAAACATACGGAATATTATGTCACCAAAGAGGACGTACTAAACACCCTTGATGTTATGGTAGGACATTACGATGAGCCTTTTGGAAACTCCTCAGCTATCCCCTCCTTTCACTGTTCCAGCCTGGCCAGAGAACAGGGTCTAAAAATAATGATGGGCGGCGATGGAGGAGATGAAATTTTTGGAGGCAATTCCCGCTATGTGGAAGTGTTTAAACACTTTAGCCGTTATCCCCAATGGATGGTGGATTATGTATTTACTCCAGTATTGACCATTTGTCCCGAACCGCTTAAAATTGATTTTCTGAAAAAAATTGAAAATTACGTGGTCCGTTCTAAAAAACCGCTTTGGGGTAAGATACATGGCTTTTCGTTGAATTATTACTTTAAAGACTCAGATATATACGCAACTTCTTTTTTGAATTCCCAAAAATTACTCACTCCGGAAGATATTTCGGAAAAATACATCAGAGCGGCAGATACCAATTCTCCTCTGGATCAGTTTTTGTTTCACGATTTGAAAATAACTCTAATGGATAATGATTTGGTTAAAGTGGGGCAAATGGCGGATTCCGCGGGAATGGAAATCCGTTATCCCTTTTTAGATAACCAATTAGTGGAGTACACAGGACAAATCGAACCTGGTTTAAAAATTAAAGACGGGTATTTGCGTTATATATTTAAAGGGTCCATGTCCAAATTATTACCAAATGAAATTATTAATAAATCCAAAAAAGGATTTGGCTTGCCAGTGGTTCCCTGGATGTTACGTTCGGGTCCTTTGAACGATAAACTGGAGTCGGTAATTTTTAGCGACAGCCTAAAAAACAGAGAAATTATTAATCCTAAATTTATTGAAATGTTGTATGGAGAAGCCAAAAAAGACCCGACTACATTTTATGGAACTTATTTGTTTTACATTTTTATTTTGGAACTTTGGTTGCAAAAGCATTTATGATGAGGAGCTGAAAATGAGTGAGTCACAAAAAGAAGAAATTAAAAAAATCATCGCCAACACCCTGGGGGGTAATTTTGCCAAAGAGGGAGTGGATGACGATTTGAAATTAGTCGGCAATGTTTTGGATTCCATGGCGGTGACTCAGGTTATCACTGCTCTTGAAGAAAACATGGGTTTTATGTTTGATGAAGAAGATTTATCTGCGGAAACTTTTGAATCTGTGGAATCGCTGGTATCTGTTGTAATGGGAAAGCTTGAATAATAACATGGTGTTAGCCGCCGAGCGCAGCTTTTTTTTTTCGGGAAGCAAAAATCGTCAGATTTATGGTTTTTTTCAGGAGGCAGTGCGCCAGGTTAAAGGCGCTTTGCTTTATATCCATCCTTTTGCAGAGGAAAAAAATATCAGCCATTATATTATGGCCAATATGCTTCGCCAGGCTTCTCAAAATGGGTACAGCTCCTTAAGAATCGATTTATCAGGCACCGGCGACAGCGAGTCGGAACTAAACGAAGTAGAGCTTGAAGATTGGCGGCAGGACATTTTGGCCGCTCTTGAGCAGTTAAAGCAAAAATCTCAGTGTGATAAAGTTTATGTAATGGGGCTTAGAAGCGGATTTAACCTGGGTTTTTGGGCCTGTGAGCAAAGTTCAATAGAGGTTAATGGTTATTTGGGTTTGCAGCCTTTACCCGACAGTAAGTTATTTATGCAGCAATTTATTCGGCAGAAAATAAGTACCGAAATTGCCAGTGGAGCTAAAAGCCAAAAGGGCGTAAAGGCCTTAAGGGAAGAATGCAGGGAAAATGGCGTACTGGAAGTAATAGGTTACCCTTTGGGAGAGGGGCTTTTAAGTGGAATGGAAAAACTTACTGACGATATAAGCGGTCTTGCTTTTCAAGGCCCAATATCTTTGCTATCCATTGGAAGCATGGAGGCTTCGCCGGTTCCCATGCAGCGCTGGGTGGATAAATTGCGGGAAAACTGTCCAAAAATTCAGTTATTGCACATTATGGAAGAGGGCTTTTGGGATAAATATTGGAGTTGGAAGGCGCCAAAAACAGAGTTAATTTTTTTAGAAACGCTTAGGAATTGGGAAAAGGAACTGTAGTTGGAAAAAGTATGGGAAATACCAATGGGCACCCAAAAATTATTTGGAATAGAACATATTCCCAATAAAAATGTGGAACCGCAAACTGCAGTTTTAATGCTGGTGGGGGGGCCACAAAACAGATTAGGTAGCCACCGTTCCTATGTTCAAATAGCCCGAGGACTAGCAAAAGCCGGATACCGGGTTTTTCGTTTTGATTATGCTGGACTTGGAGATTCCGCCGGAGAATTTATCGGTTTTGAAGGAACTGCTGCTTCTTTGAAATCAGCCCTGGACCATTTAAATAATGCATTTCCTGAGCTTAAAAATATTTGTTTATGGGCCTTATGCGATGGGGCTGCCGCCAGCGCCATTTATGCTCCAGCAGACAGAGAGAGAATCAGCTCCATGATATTATGCAATCCCTATGTGCACACAGAAATGGGACAAGCAAAGGCTATTCTTAAATATTATTATATTAGCCGCTTTTTCCAGCGGGATTTTTGGATGAAATTATTGGGGTTTAAATTTAATGTATTGGATTCCCTAAAAGATTTTTTCAAGTTGCTGGGCAAAGGTAAAGCTGCGGAATCTTCAGAACCAGCCACATCCTGCGATCCCCAGAACCCGGTCCAAAAATATGAAGGTCCTCAATTGCCTAGTTTGGTTATAAATGGGCTGATTCAATTTAAAAAACCTGTCCAATTTATTTTGAGTACGGCAGACCTTACGGCAAAGGAATTTGAAGAGGCTTTGAAAAAATTTCCGGCCATAACAAGTTATTTTAATACGGGTTTATTTTTAAAAACCCCTGTCCAGGGCTCTGACCATACTTTTTCTCAAATGATATATAAAGAGGATGTTATTAAAAAAACCACAGCTGCGCTTAAAGCGTTTACGGGAACTGCAGAATGGATAAAATAAGGGTACTAGGCGATATCGTAAAAAACGCAGGGGAGCAATTCCCTGAAAAAGATGCTGTACATTATAAATCGGAGTGGAAAAGTTTTGGTCAAATATTAAATGAGTCAAAGTCCTTGGCCAGTTTTTTAGTTTCCAAAGGCCTCCAAAAAAACCAGCGAGTTTGTTTTTTTCTGGAAAAAAGGTTTGAAAAAGTAAGTTCCATCTGGGGAATTTCTCTATCGGGCGGATGTTTTGTTCCAATTCGAAAATTGTCTCTTCCCCCACAGGTGGTTCACATATTTAATGATTGCGGGTCAGAAATTTTGATTACCACCGCAGAGCGTATACAATACATGGGCGATGAAATGGCAAATATGCCAAATTTGAAGAAAATTATCTTGGTTGGAAAGCGAGAGGAAGAAGTATTAAATAAACTTCCCAATTCCATTGAGGTTTTCAACTGGGACGATGCTGTGGGATTTCAGGAAGTTTCTCTTCCCCATGTTATTCAGTACGACTTGGCTGCCATATTGTATACATCAGGTTCTACGGGTAAACCAAAGGGCGTGGTTTTGAACCATTTGAATATTGTGGAAGGGGCTAAAAAAGTTTCTCAATTTTTAGATATAACTGAAAGGGACAGGTTGCTTTCCATATTGACTTTTGGATTTGATTACGGACTAAATCAATTGACCAGTTCTTTTTATAAAGGGGCGCAAATTGTTTTGTTCGACTATCTTTTTCCTAAAGACATTATCAGCCATTCAAAAAAAATGGAAGTCACCGGCCTTGCGGCGGTAGCTACCACCTGGATACAATTGGCTCAAATAAAATGGAGCCAGGAAGATGTGCCAAAATTGCGTTATATTACAAATTCCGGCGGTGCCATTCCTGAGCAGCATGTGTTGGAGCTGAATAAAAGGCTAAGCCAGGGGAAAGTGTTTTTGATGTATGGATTAACCGAGGCCTTCCGCTCAACCTTTTTAGATCCAGAATTAGTGGAAAAATATCCTACATCCATGGGTAAGGCCATACCAGGAGAAGAAATTATTATTGTGGACGAAAACAATAAGCCTGTAAAAGAAGGTGACGTGGGAGAGCTGGTGCACCGTGGAGTGCTGGTGGCTCAGGGCTATTGGAATGCGCCAGAGCTTACAGCTATACGTTATAAGCGCGATCCTTTAAACCCTCCCGAAGTTATGGTTCCCATGATGGCGGTCTACAGCGGAGATCGAGTTAAACTCGGAGAAAATGGGCTGCTGTTTTTTGTGGGGCGCAACGATGAAATGATCAAATGCGCTGGCAATCGGGTTTCGCCCACGGAAATTGAGGAACTGTTATATAATTCAGATATGTTAGCAACGGCTATGGCAATGGGAGTGCCCCACGAAACTTACGGCCAAACGGTTTTTGCAATTGTGGTGCCTAAGGATAGCAAAAGTTTTGATTTGGAAGCGTTTAAATCATATTGTAAAAAAAGTATGCCTCCCCATATGTGCCCTCAAGGTTATGAAGTTAGGGAAACGCTACCTCAAAACACTAATGGAAAACTAGACAGATCCCGGATTAGCAAAGAAATTTATGCGGACTTAGGGTTAGAAAAAAAATAGGAAGTTTTATGGCAATATTCGATTCTGTTGCTTCTCACATTGAGCAAAGGGATGGGCAAATTTACCTGGCGGGCCAAAGTATTAGCCGGATTGTGGAACAGACAGGGACACCTGTGTATTTGTATGATACATCTGTTCTGAAATGGAGGCATGATTTACTCAGAAAGTTTCTTCCAAAAGAAATAAAAATCACTTATGCGGTTAAGGCAAACCCAAATATTGATGTAATACGAGAGTTAAATAAATTGTATGATGGGGTGGATCTTGCTTCGCAAGGGGAAATGGAGCGCTGTTTATTAGCATCTGTAGAACCGGAAAATATGAGTTTTGCGGGACCTGGGAAAAGTATTGAAGAGCTTGAATTTGCCATTAAAAATAAAATTGGCAGTTTGAGTGTGGAAAGCGAACGTGAACTTGAACATATCGAAAATATATGCCGCAAGAATAACCTAAAGGCTAATGTAATGATTAGGGTTAACCCTGCATTTGAGTTGGCCCGTAGCGGTCTTAAAATGGGTGGTGGGCCTAAACAATTTGGAATTGATTCTGAACGGGTTGAAAATGTAATTAAGCAGCTCGAAAACTCAGAATACATCCAGTTTAAGGGAATACATATATTTTCAGGTACTCAAAATTTAAATGCAGAATCTATTGTAGAGGCCTTCCAAAAAATTTTAGAATACACAACGGAACTTCAAGCCAATATAAGTATTCCCGTAAGTACATTAAATTTAGGCGGGGGATTTGGAATACCATATTTTTTGGGAGACAAAGAATTAGATTTGGAGTTTTTGGGCTCCGAAATCCAAAAATTAGTGGATACTTTTTCTCCAAAGCTGCCTCAAACCCAATTCAAAATTGAATTGGGCCGATATATTGTGGGAGAGGCTGGACTTTACGCTTCTCGCATCAGATATAAAAAAATATCCCGGGGCACCACCTTTTTGGTCTTGGATGGGGGAATGCACCAGCATTTACCCGCTTCAGGCAATATTTCCCTAAGTCCAATCAGGCGGCAAATGCAGCTGACAGTAGCTAATAAATTAAATGCAGCTACCGAAAAAGTTCATGTTGTGGGCCCTCTTTGTACACCTCTGGATACATTTGGAATGAATGTGGAATTGCCTGCGGCAGAGGAGGGAGATATTGTAGTTGTGTATAATTCAGGAGCTTACGGATATTCCATCAGCCCCTTAAATTTTTTAAGTCATCCCCTGCCTAAGGAAGTATTGGTTTAATTTATGTATAAAATTGAAATTGCAACGACCCTGGAAGCGGTGGAAAAAAGTGAGCCGGAAGTAAAAGCCCTTTGCCTTGAGGCAAAGTCTAACCTTTCTTTTCATCAAATCAGCTTTCCCAAACTATGGTATCAATTTTTTAACGGAGAAGATGGGGCTTATTACGGAGATAAAAGGGGGCGTAATTTTTTCGGGCAAAAAAGCGTTTTAAAATCCATGCACTATGTAAGTTTGGTATATAGTGGGAAGCTTGTTGGATTTATGCCACTGGTTTTTTTTGATGTATTTGTCAGAGGGGAAAAAGAACCCGTTAAGCTATTGAGCTTTTCAGGGGACTCTGTATTAATGTTTTTTCAGGATATATTGGTGCTTCAAGAACATCGAGAGGAAGGCGTAAAAGCATTGGTAGACCACCTGGCTCAGGTATCCAAACAAGAAAACGCTCTTGTGTATTTAGGCTATATTCCCGAAGACTCTGAAAACCTTATTTTCCTGGAAAAATCCTTACGCGAAAAAATATCTCAGGGGTTTTCGGGAGGAATGGCCTATAACCGCAGCCGCCCTGGTGTTTATCCCTGGAATATTAAGCCTTTGGTAAAAGCGTTATTATCCTATTGTGAAAAACTGCCAGAAGATTCTGATATATCCGCCAGAATTAATGAGTTGATTGAAAAACTAGAAGCGCAAACATCCGCCTTATTAGTATTTGCAGCAACCCGGAAAAATTTTGAAGAAGAATTGGAGCGCATAATTACACTTTTGGAGTCTAATCCCGATACTTCTGATTGCCGGAAACCTCTCGAAGAAGCTATTAAGGATCACTTAATTGTATACCCTTATATCAGATTGCCTCAAAAACCTGAAGATTATAGCAATGGATTAAGTTCAAGTAAGCGTTATTATTTTAAGCGTTATTTTAAGAAATTTTTCGCACAGGAAGCTGTTTTTGAAAAGCTCGAGCCCTCTGATATTACCGAAAAAGATGTGGATGATTATTTGAGCCTTCATGTACAACGATGGGGCGATGAATCCATAATGGCAAATGATTTGACCCTGGATTTTCAAAAGCAATTGTGTTTGGCCCTGGCAAAGGATGGGGTTTTTAGAATGTTCTTTGCGAAATGGAAGGGAAAACGAATTGCTGTTCATGTATGTATAGATGCCGCAAACCGCAGAGAGTACTTTTTTTCTGGCCGGGATATGGAAGCCCAAAATTTACGGGCAGGAAAGCTTATGGTGATGCATACTATTGAAGACGCGATTACAAGCGGGTTTGAAATATACGACTTCGGTTTCGGTGGCGATGAATATAAAGCGGATTTTACCAAAGAAGCGCGGCATGTAAAATGCCTTTTGTTGTGCGCCGAAGCATCGCAGATGAAGTTGGAACAAATATTTCCGAAATTCGAATACATTAAAATTGAATCCTAATTATGCCTAATAATACCGAAAGCGCAAAAAATTTAAAAGCCCTGATGGTGGCGTACCACTTTCCCCCAATACACGGAAGTAGCGGTTATTTGCGTACTTTAAAATTTGTAAAATACCTGTTTCAAAAAAATGTAATGCCAAAAGTATTAACGGTTAATCCAAGGGCATATGTAGCTGTTAAAGAAGATATGTTAAAGCAGGTTCCCCAAGGAGTTGAAGTAATTCGCAGTTTTGCTTTGGACAGCCAAAAACATTTGAGCTTCAAGGGAAAGTATTTTGGTTGGATGAGCATTCCTGACAGGTATCCAAGCTGGATACCTTTTGCTGTATTGGATGGTCTTATGGCTATTCGGAAAAATAATATTGATGTTATATTTTCCACCTATCCTATTCCTTCTGCCATGTTAATAGGTTTGCTGTTAAAAAAAATAAGCAAAAAAACCTGGGTGGCCGATTTTAGGGATCCAATGTGGGATGAATATGTGGAAACAGCCACTTCGGGCATATTTAAAGCGCGCGCCTGGATTGAGAAAAAAAGTGTATTAGCCGCAGACAAAATTACGGTGACTACTCAGGGAATAAAAGATCTTTTTGTTAAGAGGTATGGAAAAGATGTTGAGTCCAAAATTGTTGTCATTGAAAATGGCTACGATGAAGAAGATTTTATTGCCTTGAAAAAAAATGCAAAATCCGAAGGCAAAATTGAACTTATTCACACAGGTTTATTGGAACCTGTGGACAGAAACCCTATTCCCTTTTTTAAAGCGCTTAAAATGCTTTTGGATGATAGTCCGGAGTTTAAAAACAAAATTGCTGTACGATTTTATGCAAGCGGACACGATGATAAATATTTGCCTGTTTTACGGGAATTAGGGCTGGATTCTTTGGTAGAATTGCTGCCTGGAGTATCATATGGCGAAGCCCTGCAAAAAGTCAACGACTCCCATATTTCTCTAATTTTCCAAGGCAAAAGCTGCAATAATCAAATACCTGCCAAATTATATGAGTATTTGAGAATTGGAAACCCCATTTTGGGTATGACCACTATAGAAGGATTAACTGGAAAAACTATATTGGATAGTGGTGCCGGGGAAGTGGTGTCCGACGAGGATTCTGAGGCTATTTTTGCCATTTTAAAAAATTGGCTGCAGAAATTACAAGCTGGGCAGCCCCTGCCAAAAGTGACTGAGGATAAAGTAAAAATGTATTCCCGAGAGTTTCAAGCCGAACAATTAGCTCAATTAATGGCCGAGGTAGCCTAAAATGAAATTCAGTATGAACTGGATTGTATTTATGGCTATGTTTTTTATATGCTATAGCCAAAGCTTTAGTCAAAAGTATAAATGGGCGTATATTCCTATCCCCTATATTCAATCCGCAGCTGATCTAAACCAGCCAGTTCTTAAAGTCGATAGTAAGGGGGTTTATAAAATTGCTTTTGCAGCCAACCAACATATTATGTATGCGGAGTTTGATGGGACCTTTTGGAAAATTGAAATTGGAGGGGATGATTCTTATCGGGATTCAAAGGTAGATTTGGCTCTGGATTCAAAAGATGAACCGCATTTGTTGTACCATCAAGGGGATTACGACGGCATTATTTATGCAAATAAAAATAATGGCAATTGGCAAAGTGAAATTATTGCCAGGCCTGAGAATATTAAAACGGACTGGTATCAGCTTTCCATAATTTTAAACGACCAGGATGAAGTTTTTACTGCATATACATCTCCCAATGGGGAACTTGCCGAAGCCACTTTGTTTTATAGTATTATTTCAACACCAGGACAAATTCCTCCACCTACTCCAATGGTTCCCACTGGAAGAAACGGTAAATGGAATGATTTTATTATTGACAATCAAACAGGTTTGCCTGTACTTGCTTATTTTGCCGACCACGTTCGTAAGCCCGTGCTTGCCCGATATGGTGACAATGATTGGGATTTGGAGTTAATTGACAGTATTCAAGTAAACGACAGCACCATTTTTGATGAAAATCTTTATGGTTATGGTATTAGTTTGGCGCAAAAACGAAACGGAACTTATGTAATGACACACCATGATGCAGAAGCAGGTCAAAACGCCGTTTATTTAATGGAAGGGGTAGAGGGAAACTGGAAGAAGGAAATAGTATATACCATCATCCATACAACTTGGTCTTCTGAAAACCCGGTATCAGTGGACAGCCGCGATAGTGTTTTTGTTGCTCATAATTTATACGACAATGAAACTAAAAGAAATGACTTGTATTTAAGCTATCGAGAAAATGAAAATTGGATTCACGAATTAGTGGAAAACAATAGCTATGCCGGGCTTTATCCCGATTTGGCTATTAATAAATACGACCGGCCTGCCATTAGTTATCTGGATTCTGTTGCAAACCTCCTGTATTTAGCAATCGCTGTAGACGAGGTTCCATCCAAAGAGCCAAAAGCAATTATAGATACTTCTGCCATTAGTTTTAATCATATTTCTGATTCATTAAAAATCAATAACATTAAAATAAATTGTGAATATGTAGGAAAGCTGTTTCCCTTAGCGCTAAAAAAAGACTCAACTCTTACCCGGGTGTTCTTAAAAGTGTTTTTTGAAAATGAAAACAACGATTTGAGAGTATACCCGCTTAAATTGAATCCTACTGATACCAGTTTTACAGCAAGTGTCAATTACAATTTAAATACAAGAGCTAAAATTATCGTAGAAGGCGATGATATATACAGAAACAAATTTGTTTCTGACACAATAATATATAAGCTTACTGATACTCTGTATTATTCCAAGGTAGATACTACTGGCCCGGATTTCTCCGAAATTGGTTTTAGCAATTTGATTATTTCAGATTCCTTATTAGCTGTTGGGCCACTGAATTTCCCAGAGTCTCAAAGTAAAGCGCCTGTTAAAAGTGTGCGATATAATTTCTTAAGGTCTTTTGAAAACTCCATTGATACAGGAAGCTTTGTATGGGATGAGGATGGGTGGACGGCTGATAGCATCTTTTTGGGATTGAATAATATTGGGCTTTTGCAGATATTGGCCCAGGATACCTTGGGAAAAGTTACAGATAAGTGGATAAAGATATGCTCCCCCTGGGACTGGCCTGAAATGAATTTTGAAGATAGCCGGTGGCAACTTGTGGGCGTCCCATTTGATATAGGTTATAAAGAGTTTAAAGCGGGGTTATCGCCCTCCGGCGCAAACCATCACTTCTATATTATTTCCGATAATGAATTAAAAGAAAAAAAATTTAAGGATAATGATAGCATCATGGCGGGAACAGGAATGTTATATGGCGCTCTAAATGGAAATTGGAGCGTTGAAAGCTTTACCCAGGGCATAAGTAATAAGGCTGTGGATACCCTGTATTTAAAAAAAGGCTGGAATTTAATAACCATGCCATTTCCTTTCGAAGTGCCAGCCTCTTCCATTCAATTTTCCAGAGAGGATCAAATTGCCTTGCTGTTGCAATTGAGGTATTCTTCTCCAAATTACGTATGGCAAGCAGCAGGCTCTACATTTTTTCCCTATGTGGGGTATGCCCTGTATTCCAGGCTCGATAATCAATACATTACATTTGACTTTAGTCCCAGTATTCCTGAAAAACCTGGGGGCCTGCATACATACAGTGAATTGTTGGAAAAAAATTCCGGTCAAAGGGTGTATTTTTCAGAGAGTTATGAGCCGATTCCCTATTTAACACCATTGGAAAGTGACACTAAATTATACGCACTAAATGACAGTTCACAATATTTGCTAAAGCAATATGCAAATAATATAAAAGAACGGATTTATTTGGTTAGTAAAAACATGGATAATGTGAATTTCCAGTGGAACGGTTCCAGGCGCTTTCAAAAAGTAGAATTAATTGACCTTGCTACGGGTTACAATGTTTTGGATAGCCAAAAACATCCAAAAGCTTCCGATTCTTATTTGTTGCTTGCAGGGACTTCGCGATTTGTGGAAAACGAAAAAAGCGGTGTCAAGGCTACAATTCCTTATTCTATTAACAAGATACCCAATGTACTAAATCAATCCTTAAATAGAATTCCAATACAATTTTCCAAGGGTGTTGAATCTGTAAAGTTGAATCTAACCTTTAGCGATTTACGAGGGAAAAAAATAAGTTTAAAAAACATTAAGGTTGATGATTCTAATCCTTATTTGGAATTTAACTTGGGCGCTTTCCCGTTGGGAGTGTATGTAATGGAAATAAATGACCATGAACATAACATTAAGGAAGTTTTAAAGGTGATTGTAAGTGAATAGAATTGCCCTATTAAGTCTGTTTGTTCTTATGCAATATGTTTGCTTTTCAAAAGATTGTAATGATGTGCCTATTAATGATATGATTTTAAGGGGGAAAATTGGTGGTGGGGATAGCCTATTGGTAAAAAATCAGTGGTTGCCCTGTTCTAAAATATTGGTTGAGGCTGAAACAGTTGCGGAAATTGAAGAAGGGACTGTTTTGGGTTTTGTTCATCCAGATCCTGAAAATAAAATTTATGTGGATGGGACCCTTATTATCAATGGCCGAAAAAAGAATCCTGTTATTTTTTCAGGATATTTAGACAACTCTGCTAGAAGCGATACGTCCGGTGAACATGGTTGGGGAGGCATAGTTATTAATAATGGCGGAAAACTGATTGTTCACGGAGCTAATTTCTATGGAGCCAAAATTCCAATTTCAGGATATTCCACGGATATAGAGCTGCGAGAATCATTTTTTAAAAATGGAGAAAAAGTATTGCTTTTTTCCCACCGCAGCTATTCTATTGATAGTTCCGGATATATCGATAGCTTGTTAGTGGCCCAATATGTTAATCAACCAGTGGCTAACCCAGCCCCAGCTAACTCCGAAAATTCTGGAGAAAAAGCCGGGTATAAAATGGGCCTTAAAATCCCAAAATCTGTATTGGCTCTTTTAGCGGGAAGCGCCATATTAGGAGGTTCTGTTTACGGGATTAGCGCTTGGATAAAAGCAAACAGACCAACTGCAGAAGAGCGTTTTCTTACTCGGCGTCCGAGGCTCCCAGAAGTAGCTGAATAAAATGAAAGAAAAGTTAATTAGTTCAGCCGGTAAGCTGGCAAGCCTTTTGCCTGATTCTTTGAATGCAATTGCCTGGAAAAAGAAAAATCTTTTGAAATCAAGAGAAAAGTCTCAACTACCCTTTCAAATTATGATTTATCACAGAGTTCTGAAAAAGCCAGATCCCTTTGCTATGGCTCCGGTCTTGGAAAAAGATTTTGAAAATCAAATAAAGCTTTACTCAGAAAATTTTAGAGTGATTGGGTTAAGTCAACTACATAAGGAAATACAAGAAGGCTATGTTGAAGAAAAAACCTTATGTATAACATTTGATGATGGATACAAGGATAATTTTGAAGTTGCTCTTCCAATCCTAAACAAATACAACTTGCCTGCTACGGTATTTGTGGCTACCAAGGCCGTAGATAGCCAAGAGCTTCTATGGTATGATAAAGTGTTGAGTTTATTTTCCAGGTCGAAAGAAAATGTATTTGAGTTTCCTGAATTAAATATTTCTGTTTTTAGTTTGACCCCTACTGAGAACAAAAGGGACGCCGCTCATTGCGTTTTGGGAAAATTAAAAGAATTTGATCCTATGCAAAGAGATAGTTACATAATAGAAATAGCTAAGCAATTAAAAGTGGATTTGGTAGAGAACACCAATATTATGTTATCCTGGGAGAATGTTAAGGAGTTAAAAGGCAATGGAGTTGAAATTGGTGCTCATACTCATAGCCATCCCATATTGTCTAAACTCAATTATGAGGAAGCGCTGCTTGAGATTAAAACATCCAAAGAAATTTTAGAGGATAAGCTTCAGGAAGAAGTAAGTAGCTTTGCTTATCCAAATGGTGGCAGAGAAGATTACAACTCCAGTACCATCAAAGCAGTTCAGGACAGCGGTTTAAAATTGGCCGTAACAACCAATCACGGAACCAACACCACAAAAAGCAATTTATTCGAATTAAACCGACGGCAGACTTGGGAGAGTGACCCTTATAGTTTATATATCCGTTTATTGGGCGATTGTATTAGGGCAAACTAATAATAATTTTCTTCCGGCTCTTCCTCTTCCAAATCATGTTCTTCCTCCATATCTTCTTCAGATATGTAATCGTCAGAATCGAGCATAAGATTATATACATTTGGCAGCGCATTAGATAAACACAAAAAGCTCCATAAATATTCATTAAACGGTCTATTTAAAAAAGTCATTGAAAACAACATACCTGCCAAAGATGACATAAATACAAAACTTAATTTGGAAACCTCCATATCTCCATTTTCAAGAGCTAGTTTTTGAACGCTATATAGTCTAAAGTAGGTTAGTCCCAGAATAAATAAGTAAATAAATAGGCCCACAAAGCCTGTTTCCGAGCTAATCATCATCCAGATGCTATGGGGATTGTGGTAGCTGGGGCCATATATCAGGCATACTTCCAGCCAACCGCCCGGTCCCCAGCCAAAAATGGGCTTGTCTACCGTTGCATTAAAGGCTCCAATCATTAGCGCCATCCGGTTCGCTGCCGAGCCTTCGGTTTGTTCGGCACTAAGCTCAATAGTGTTCATTCTATCAAACCAGGAATCAGGTAAAGAAAAGAATACAACGGCGCCTAAAATTCCAACCAGGGTAAAATCTCTGATTTTCTTTTTTGACACGAAGGTAATGTAAATTAGGGTCATAAAACAAACACCTAAGGAGGCGCCGCGACTATTTGAAAGCACGATAGCCACCATGGCTAAAGAGAAAATCAAAATAAAAAATGGTTTTGCGAGCTTTCGAAATTTGTAGTCGTAGTTGTAAATAAAGAAGATAAACAGAGGTAAGGTTCCCACAATTCCAGCTGTAAAGTCATTTCTATCTTCCATTTGGGAACCTGGGATTCCCATGTCTGTGGTGACCCCTTTAATCAAGCAATGGATACCTGCCTGTGAAGACCACACCCCAATGGAAAGGGCCAGGGTCAACATGATGAACTTTATATCTTTGGTGCTGTTAATAGCGGTGTAAATAAACACCAACGGGATAAAGTACTTTAGCCAGGTGATAAATTCTGGCCAGGCAACTAGTCCAAAGGGAGACATGACGCAAGATAACATTATCCATATTAACATGCCCACTATGGAATAAAAGAATATGCCAAATTGGGGCACAAAAGCTTGGGTAAAATAAGACTTGGCGTAAGATAGGACTAAAACCAAAAGGGCAAGGTGGGCGGCTGGGAACCCCCCTGGGTTTTTGGCAAAGTCCAGGGGCCGAAAGAAATCATTCCATAAAAACATGGCGGCTGCCATAGCAAAGGAATGGAAAGAAATAATGCTTCCTAGGCCAAAAAGCCCTAATACCAGTAAAAATCGCATTTTATTTTAATTTAAATTTTGGCTTGTTCAGTGAGGCTAAAATAAAAAATGATGCCTTAGGTTTGTCTTAATTTTGGTTAAAAGGGGTAAAATATCCATAATCACTAATTTCATCATAGAAATTTTTAATTTAAAAAAATGAAAATTAAGATTTTACATATTGTCCAGTCCTTTGGAGTTGGGGGAATGGAAGGAAGGATTAACCGATTGGCCAGGGGTTTGGACCCTGAACTTTTTTCTATCAGTATAATTACTTTAAGGCCCAACCCTAACAGACAATTACAACTTCCTTCACATGTGAAAATATCGCATTTTGATATTCCCTCTGGAATTCACTTTGGCAAATTGATTAAACTATCGAATTATATTAGAAAAGAAAAATTTTTGTTGGTACACTCTCACAATTGGGCAACTATGTTTTACGGCGTTTTGGCTGGTAGACTAGCTGTTAAACCATATGTTTTTCATGGAGAGCATGGAATTAACTTTGAAGATACGCTTGGGATATCCTCTAAAAGGTTAATGCTTCAAAAAATTTTGGCTGCATTATGCCATCGAATTGTTGCTGTAAATTCGGCTATGGAAGAATACCTGAAATCAAACTGGAAATGTGGGAACAAGGTTGTATCCATAATGAATGGTGTGGATTTGCAGCGTTTCCAGCCAGCTGACGCGCCCAGGCATCCTCTGGTTTTTGGTTTTATGGGACGCCTGGATAAAGTAAAAAATATTCCCTGCATATTATTAGCTGGAAAAATTTTGATGGATAAGGGCTACTACCCTGAAGACTTTAGAATCCTTATTGGTGGAAATGGCCCCGAGAAAGAACTGTTGGATAAACTTGTAATGGAACATGGCTTAGAAAAAGTTGTAGAGTTTTTAGGAGATTGTCAGGAGCCCGAAAAAGAATATTTGAAATTTTCGGTATTCATAAATTCTTCCTTTTCAGAGGGAATGAGCAATACTCTCTTGGAGGCAATGGCAGTTGGATTGGCTTTAATTTGGGCGAATAATGAGGGTAACAAAAGTTGGCTTTCCAATGGAAAAGACGGATTGGAATTTGAAAATGACGATAGTACAGGGTTAGCAGAAAAAATGGAATATTTTATAACTCATAAAGAGGAAATAAGCAGCTTTGGAATTGCAAATCGAAAAAGGGCTGAATCTGATTTTGACAATATGAATTTTATAAACAATTATAAAAGAGAATATTTGGGTTTATTTAGAAATGTTAATTAGATACATTATTTTTTTTACTCTTAGCTTATTGCCAACTGTTTTGGTTTTGGGATTGCCAAAACCTTCGTTAATTAGCCCATCAACATCCGATTTTAACCCCTATGTATCGTTTGGTTTGGCTTTTAAAAAGGGAGATGTTCCCAAATTAAAAACGCTTGCCCTGGAGCCAGTGGCAGCAATTGGCAATTTGATACAGGTGAACCCGCTTGCTCAGTACGAAGACAGTTCACTCAAGCATGCTATAGTTCATTTAAAAGTTTCCAAGGATTTTTTGGAAACAAAACCGACTTTAAATTTCCTTTTATCTTCCCTTTCCCCTAAGGCCGCTCCTAAGCAAGGAATAATTAATAAAAATGAAATTTTGATTTCTATTGCTTACGGAGGAAAAAGGTTTGAAGCAAAGTGGTCTTTGTTAAATCGCGCTTTGAAACCCTTAATCCGATATTCAGGTCCTCTTTGTGTGGAAAAAAAATATCATTTGCCTTTTAAAGATGACAAGGGCCGGGAGCATCCCCACTTGGCTGTTGTTTTAAATGTTCGGGAATATGAGGGGGGAGCCAGTTTCCGATATGATGTGAGTGTGGAAAATATCTTCAGTTATGTCGCTAATCCAGGGGGATATGAATATTCTGCAAAAATATACTTAAATCAAAAAATTATTTTTGAACAAAAGAAATTAACTCATACCCACCATTCCAGATGGAGGAGGACATTTTGGGATAATTCAGCAGGTGAAATCCAAGTCAAAGATGACATAGACTATTTATTTTCCACAGACATTATTCCAAACTATGACAGATCTGTGAAAGTATCTTCTGAGGCGATTCGCAATTTGCCGATTCACATTCCTCCTATGGAAATAGGGAGCTTCACTTCATATATGCCACAAACAGGTGCGCAAGCAACCATAGGCCCGTTGCCTCATTTTGCTGCGATTTATTTATTAACAGGAAATGCAAACGCCAAGCTTTCAGTACTGGAACATGGAAATGCTGGGGGAACTTACCAGATACATTACAAACTCAAAAAAAAGCAGCTTCCCATAACATTAGCAGATTATCCTTATTTAACTTTGGATGCTGGACGTAATGACACAAGAAACCCCAAGACCGGACGATTTGAAGCCTTCCCTCCGGTAAAAATCGGACTTGAAAAACACAGGCCGGATGATGCCCACCAACCTTCCATAGCGTTTTTGCCGTATTTATTAACAGCTGACGATTATTATTTGGAGGAGCTTCATTATTGGGCGAATTATAATGTTATTAAAGCTCATCCGGGATATCGGGAATATGAAAAAGGGCTTTTGAAATGGGGGCAAGTTCGTGCTCAAGCCTGGTCTTTGCGAACTCTAGCTCATGCAGCGTTTATCACGCCAAATAACCATCCGCTATACGATTATTTTAACGATATTTTGAGCAATAACATAGAGTATTATAACCAAAGCTATGGCAATTCCAAAAATGAATTGGGGATAGTGAATACCAGAATTCCAAGACCGTGGATGGATGATTATTTAACCTGGGCAGTAGGTTATGTATATCAACTTGGCCACAAATCTATTTTACCCTTCTTTGAGTATAAATCAAGATTCCCAGTACTAAGAATGACTCCTCCATTTTGCTGGCATCAAGCTTCGATTTATGAGGATAAAATTTTTAACGCAGATGGAAGTATTTTCTCAAAGGCTGAGGAATATATAAAATCAAATAGCCCGGCTTCCTGTGTAGGGTACGAAATGAATGGATACCCAAAAGATGCGATGGGGTATGGCGCTTTTTTGCAGCCTGCCTTGGCTATTATTTACGATTTTAATATGGAAGGAAGCAAGGCTGCTTGGAACCTTTATGAAAAGCGCCACCCGAGCCAGGATTATAGCCGTTACCCTCAATTCGCCATTGTTCCTAAAAATTATAAAAAAGAAAAAAAACCGAAGGCGGATTTAAGCCAGGTAAAAGTAAAAGAAGCTGAGCCTGCTGGAAATGTAGAGCCATTTATTAAAATAAAATTAAATTATAAAGCCACTGTGTTTGGGGAAATTATTTTGCAGGACGATAAAACCAATTTAGAATGTTTGTTGGGAAAATTTCCAAAAGGAGAGCATACAATAACATTGGGGGAAATTAAGAAGTGCGCTGAAAAAGCAAAATTGGAGTTCCCCATAAAAATAAAATTAAAATCTTTAGATAGTTTTAGGCATACGGAATATATAAGCGAAGAATTCGAATACAAATAAATATTTTGAAATAAGAGCTTTCTATGCAAAAGCCGGTTATAGAGCTAAGCCTAGTTTATTTTGAAAAACTTCATGGACATTCTGAGCTACGGTCTCCCAAGTTCTGGATTGGCCCACGCTTTGAATTTTTTCATTGTTCCAGGAAGTTTTCATGGCTTTTTCCATACCAATCGCTAGTGGTTCCACGGCTCTTTTTTCGACTAAAATTCCAAGCTCAGCATTGTAAACAATTTCTGGAATTCCCCAAACCTTAGTTGCAATAATAGGCAATCCCATTGCTTGCGCTTCACATAATACATTTGGCCAACCTTCCCTGGAGCTGGCTAAGGCAAAGTAATCAGCGGCTCCATACCAGTTTCTCAAGTCTTTATTTTCAATTGCCCCTGCAAAAAGAACTCTATCTTCTATTTTATTTTGCTTGCACAACTGTACCAACTCGTTGCGCTGGGGGCCATCGCCCACTAGCACTAATAAACTATTTTTATCCGACAAATTTGAAAAAGATTCAATAATTATATGAAAGCCTTTTCTCTCTGTTTGATGCCCAACAGAAAGCCATATTTTTTTATCCTGAGGAAGAGATAGCCGTTCCCGGGCTTTTATTTTTGAAATGGGACTAAATATATCTGGATTGATACCGTTTCCAATTACCGACATCTTTTGGGGGCTTATGCCCATGTTTAAAGCCACATCCTGCAAATCACTGCATACATGAATAATGTGATTGGCTTTTTCCATAGCCCATATAATTTTTTTTCTAACGGCTGGGAAATTTGGAAACAGGTTTAAATCTGTGCCTCTGGCGGAAATTACAATTGGGATATTTAATTCTGTAGCGATTTTAACTGCAGCGTAGCTGTCCGGGAAAATGTAATGTGCGTCAATAGCATCGATTTTCTTTTTAGAGTGGATATTGTGGACACTTTTTCTTAAGGTTTGATACATCCAATCGCCATAATATTTCATTCCAACTTTTGGAGTTAAAAAATATCTGGGGTGGTGTATTGGGTATCCCCAGGGCTCTTCGTAATGGGGAACACTGATGAACTCCTCGTATTTTTTGCTAAAATTCCCCAAAATTTTTGGGGCATATGGGATAGGCGCAACAACAGTCCAGTCATGTTTGTATATTTGGGTATAAGCCTCCATGCGATTGCGAACAAACACAGCATGGACTTTTTGAATGGAGTTGGGAAATAAACTTGTAAAGCTAAGAATATGCATTGGATTAGATAAGCTTTAGTTTTTTTAAAACAGTATTCCCATGGCTTTTCCAGGTTAAATTCTCCCGTATGTATGTCCTGGCATTTTGCCCTATGGTATTGGCCAAATCTGGATTTTCCAGCAGACTTATAACTAGTTCCTTCATTTGCTGAAAATCATTTTTGGGAAAGATTAAACCGGTTTTATTGTGTTCCAGAACCGCGGTAATAGAAGGAAGATCAGGGGCGACAATTGGCAGCCCCGAAGCCATGTATTCCATTAATTTCATAGGTGAAGCGTGAATAGCAGCTTGGGGGATAACGGCAATATTTAAAAGTTGTAAATGTTTAGGAACTTCTGTTATGGAAACCATTCCGGTAAATTCCACACTTTCCCTGATGTTCAGCTGTTTCGCCAAGGATTCGATATCCAGCCTCACAGGCCCATCTCCAATAAATAAAAATTTTAAGGAATATCTTTTTTGATCGGGCCCAAGATAATTGAGGATTTCTTTAAGGCCATGCCAGGGTAAAAATTGGCCAGAACCGCCAATAACAACTTTTCCTTTTGTAGAATATTTTTCACGCAAACTACTGGTATCGTTATCGATTTCAAAATGGCTGAAATTGACCGCATTAGGTAAAACCAGAATTTTTTCTGTTGGAATGGGGAAGGCTCCCACAAGGCGGCTTTTAAAATCATCCGTTATGGTGATAATTAAATCTGTTTTTTTTGAACAGTATTTTTCAATAATTTTTGAAATTGAATTAAAACTCAGTGGGCGGCTTCTCTCAATAGTAACACTGTCATTTATTTCCAAAACATGGGGGATGTCCAAAACCTTTGATAAAAAAACAGCGCTAAAAGTGTTTAAGGAATAACGTTCATAAATAAGTTGAGGTTTATGGATTAATATCAATTTTAAAAGCTTAAAAAAGATTACCAGATTGTATCCCAATTCAATAATTTCAAAAATGAATTGGGGACTGAATTCGGAAATGGCCCAATATATTTTTTTTATGAGGTTTGGTTTTTGTTCCGAAGTATTTTCTGCCGCTTTTTGGTTTAAAGTGGGATCGCAACCCTGAGGGCACAACATTTTCAACTTATGGCCCAATTCTTGAAAGGCTTGGTACATTCCCATGATATGGGCGCCCTCCGCGCCTACTCCCTGGGTCCGGTGGATATAAAGTATTTTCATCAGTGCAGGGGAATGTTATGTTGCTTTGACCAAAGGGAAAAAGATATTAAAGCAAATATTGGGTAAGAATGGTCCCGAATTCCGCTATTGTGTTCTTTAATCAATTTGCTAATATAGGAACTGTTAAATAGGGGGCTTTGGCTCAATACGCTATTTTCTCCAATATGCTCTTCACAAAAATTCTTCAGATCTTTCCTTAACCATTCTTTAAGAGGAATAGAAAATCCAGTTTTAGGGCGGCTAAAAATTTCTTCTGGAAGTATTTTTTGCAGAGATTTTTTAAAAATGTATTTAGACTCTTTGCCTTTTAGTTTCCAATGAGAAGGAAATTTGGCGGCTAATTCCATAAATTTATGATCTAAAATAGGAACTCTCACTTCCAGGGAAACAGCCATGCTGGCGCGGTCCACTTTAGTTAGAATATCGTCAACCAAATAGGTTTTCATATCCAAATATTGAATTTTGGACATGCCGTCTCTGGAGTCACAATGGTTGTAATGTTCTTCGAATACATTTAAGCTGTTGTAGCCATTTAACTTTCCGGCCATTTCTGTTGAAAACAGTTCTTGTTTCATTTCTGGCAAGAAATGAGACATGCTTCTGAAATAGCCCTCCACATGATTTACAGAAAGGTTAGTCAACATGGTTTTGGCGCGCAAAGGTTGTGGCAACCAATCGGCCTTGGGATAAATGTTTGCAAAAGGTTTTATTAAATAATCTCTGGAAAATTTTGGGAGGCTTTGCCTTAAATTTTGTTCCATGTTATCAAAGTAATAACGCCTGTAACCTGCAAAATTTTCATCTCCACCATCGCCGGAAAGGGCAACGGTAACCTTTTCTCGGGCAGCCTTACATACATAGTAAGTCGGAATCATGGACGAGTCGGCAAAAGGTTCGTCAAAATACCAGGATAATTCGTTTAGCGCCTGGGCCGCCTCTGGAGTGATCGACTTTTCAAAATGATTTGTTTTGAAAAAATCTGCGGTTTTTCGGGCTTCATTTTGCTCCCCGTAGCCATTTACATCGAAACCAATTGTATGGGTGTTTACAGCAGATTCGGAATTTTTGCTCATGAGCGCAACCACAGCAGAAGAATCCACGCCGCCACTTAAAAAACTACCGATGGGAACGTCGCTTATCATGCGAAGCTTAATAGAATTTTCCAACTCGATAAGTAAGTCCTCTTGGGCTTTTTCAAAGGCGTTTTCATTATTGTATTCATTGTCCACTTCAAAGGATATATCCCAATATGCTTTTTCTTTTAGTTCGCCTTTTGAGTTTACTTTAAGCCAATGCCCCGCCCTTAATTTTCGGATATTTTGGTAAATAGATTTGGGTGCGGGTATATACATCAGAGAAAAATAATCGCTCATGGCCTGATAATTAATGTCGCGTGGAAAGCCCGGATATTTTAAGATAGCTTTACATTCTGAGGCGAATATAAAACTGTTATCCCATTTGCCGTAATATAAAGGTTTTATCCCCAACCGGTCTCTGGCTAAAAACAGGGAGCCATCTTCATTGTTATAAACGCAAAAAGCAAACATACCCCGTAAACGTTGGAGACAATCTTCTTTCCAATGGCTATAGCTTTTTAACAGAACCTCGGTGTCGCTGTGCGTGTTGAAGCTATAACCTAAATTCTCAAGCTCTTTTCGTATTTCACCATGGTTATAAATTTCCCCATTAAAAACAATACTGTATTGGCCGTCAGGGCTAATCATTGGCTGTTGGCCGGAAGCCAAATCAATAATGCTCAACCTTTTGTGGGAGAGCCAGATTTTATAATTTTCGGAATGGTAAATGCCATCTTCGTCGGGGCCACGGTGGTGAATGGCTTGATTCATGCTTTCCATGTGATTGCCAAAATCTTCCCGAGGACGATTGGATAAAATGCCTGCTATGCCACACATAATTTATAATGTAATTATTTGCATTAAATAAAAAAAAGCAAAGGCAAATTACCTTTGCTTTTATAAATCGTAAAATTAATTCATAACTTTTTCTAGCATAGAGTTAGGGCTATCCTAATTTTTTAAGGCAGGGTTTAAATATTTCTCCAGGGCGGGGAGTAACACAGAGGTAAAATTTTCAAATTTCTCTTTTGCAGCCTCTGGGGATTCAGATTTATTTTCAGGGCTTAAAAGACGAATTAAGGCGGCTCCTTCGGATTTTTGCCCGAAAAGGCCTCCCAAAAACATTTTAAAGGAAGATTGCAAATAATCGGAAGTGTACTGGTCTTTAATTTTGTACCAATAATACACTCTGGATCTCATGTTCTGATGATCAATGGAAATGACTGTTGCGTCTACCGGGTTATTTTCCATGCGGACTTTTTGAAGGGAACCCACATGAGCTCCCGATCCCCTTAAGCAGGCTTCCTGAGCATGAGCAGATTTCCGGTTACTGCGAGAAATATAAGCTACCACCAAGGACATGTATCGGTTGCCATCAGAATAGACTCGTTTGATAATATCTGTAGTCTCTAGTCCCCTGAGCTCAGATTCACTTGGAGCTGTTTGGCTTACCATTGTCCAGGAACCCAATTGTTTGGGAATGTTATTGGTAAAATCGGTTTCGCTGCGAACTGGCTGTTTAAATAAAAATAAATGGGTTAAAGTGCCGCTAAGGGCAAGACTAATAATTAAAACCCATTTGCCTCCCATCATCCTAGCTTCTCAAGTTTTAAGAATTTTACAAATAGGCTGGATAAATACAAACAAGCCAGCGCCCCGGCGAAAATAAAAAAGCCTGTTAACAGGTGGATATCATAATCCATTATCCGTGGTTTAAAGACAAAATCCGCTCCCCAAAAAAAAACCAGGTATGATACGATACATATACGAATTCCATTGCCTATAATGGCCGCAGGAATTATGGTAATAAGGGAAGCTAAAACTGCAATGCTTCCTTTTTTTCTGCTGGACCAGGCGTATAAAGTGCCCAAGGCAATTAGACTCAAAAGGCTTCGCAAACCGGAGCACACATCCCCAATGGCCAGTTTTTCTTCTCCGAATAACATATAGGAGCCAATGCGAACAGCTGGGACGCCGGTTATATTAAGCAGGTAAGATGCCAAATCGGAGGCCCAGAATTTTAACTTGAAATTGAGGCTGCTGATAATAAAATCGGGAAGCGGAATGGCAAAAAACAAAAACAAAATAGGGAACCAAAGTGTGTTGTAGCCTTTTAGTCCCCAAAGGCTAATGCAGGCGCCGCTAAGGACAAATAACATGGAAAGGCCCGAAAGTGAGGACACATCAGCCAATCCGGAAAGCAGGTGCGTAAAAATACCTGCAAAAAATATTAGAAGTCCTAACCCTCTGTTTTCATTGCTGGGGGGAGCAATCTCGTCTTTCAATTTCCAAATTAGCCAAGCGCTAATAAAGGGAATTAAGTATCCATGACTGCTGTAGGAATTTTCTTCCTCGAAGCGGCCATACATCCAGCGAAATGTGGGGATGTAATTTGCAATAAAAACAAGGGCGAAAAAAAGCCCGTATCCCCAGCTTATAGGCTGCGCTTTGCTAATCGAGTTCATCCTCTTGTAAATACTGTTGATATAGTGAGTCTGCTTCGGCTCTTTCTTCAAATTTTAATTTGGAGTCCAGGGCTGCTTTTAAATTCTTTTGGGCTTTTGCCTCGTTTCCAGCCTGGGACTCAATCCAACCCATATGATACAAAAATGCCGGATGGTCCGGCACTATATTCAAAGCGTATTGGATGTGGTGCCTTGCGGAATCCAGTTTTCCGTTTTTAGCCAATATCCAACCGGCAGTGTCCATAACACGAGGATCATTTTGGTTGCTGGCAAGCAGCTTGTCCACAAAGGGTTTTGCCTTTTCCAGATTTTTTTCTTCAATCCCGAATTGCCAAGCAAGATTATTCAGGGCGACGATATTGTTGGAGTCTATATCCAATTCTTTTTGCAATAAGCTTACATATTTATGGCTGTCTGTTTTCTGATGAAAAGAAGCCAGAATACTGTTTATTCCGGGGGCGCTTGGATATTTGCTTTTTAAACGTTCTAACAGTTTTTGGGTTTTAACTGTATTTCCCCTTTCCATGTTAAGGGTAACGAGGGTAAGCTCCTGGGGAAGACTTAATTTGGCTTGCTTTTCCAATATTTCCAAGGCTTCAACCTTCTGCCCGATGCTGATTAATTGTTTGGTATACAAATCCACAGCCAGAGCATTTCGAGGCCATTGGCGATAAAGGTTTTGGGCCGTTTGTACCACCCAAAATTTTTGACTAGTTAATTGAAAAAAACGATTCAAAGCCCATTGCCCTATGAAATTTTTATTGGGCTCCAACATGGACATAAAATCAGTTAAAACTTTTTTTAGGGTATCGTTTTGAGATTGAATTAATTCAATGGCTTTAAAATCCTGATCCAAAGCCACATAGGTTTGCACATATTCAAATTCTCTTCCTTTTTTGCCGGTTTGTACTTCCAGGGTTTTAAGGAACTGAAGGGCTTTGGCCGGGTTTCCAGCAGCCAACTCCAAAAGATGAGCTAAAAACAAATTTCCATTAGCCAGCTTATGATCTAATTCTCCAATGGCAAGGTATATGGTGCTGGCAGAATCGTATTTTCCTTGCTTGGCTTTAATTATGGCCAACTCAGATAAGGCGGGAACATTGCTTTCCCGGGCTTTCAAATAGGGGTGTAAAATGTTTTCTGCTTCTTCCAACTCATTCAGCACAGAATGAAGGCGTGCTTTGCGGATTAATATGGGCATTTCTTTTAGGCTGTCTATTTCAGCCCATGCTTCTAGCCAGATTTTTGCGGAATCGGGCATCCTATCACGCAAATAGGAGTCTACCAGATTTAAATTCGCAGCTGCCATTTTTGGATCTTTTTGCAAGATGTCCTGTAGCAGCTCTCGAGCTGCTACATTTTGCCCCTGTGCGGAAAGCATGCCAGCCAAAGGAATTAAAGCCGAAATAGAATCTGGGAAACTTTTATGCAGCACTCGTAATTGTTCTTCGGCCAGATCGTATCTGCCTTGGCGGGCCCGGACCTGGGCTAAAAGAAAGCGCGCCTCAAAGTGGGAAGGATCCCGCTTTATGAGCTCAAGCAAACTTTCAAAGGCTAAATCAGGTTGATTGGCTTTAAAGGCCAGACGGGATAAAATGAGTCTGCCTTCCATGTTCTTGGGGTGTGCCTCCACAAACTGACGGGTGTTATTGATGGCCATACTGAGGTTGTTGTTTTGCAAATTTAAGGCATTTTCCAGGCGGAGCACTTCCAGGGAAACATAAGGTGAATAATTCCCTTCTTTTGCAGAATAAGCTTTGATATATTCTTTTTGAGCTGCCGAATAATTGTTTTGTTTAATTAAATTTCTACCGTTAATAATATGTCTTGCATATCTTTTTTCCGGTGTGTTTTGCCAATAGAGGAAAACGGCACCAACGGCAATTAGTAAGCAAATTATGGCAATTAGAATTTTTTTCATAAATTTAAGAACCTATTTAATGAAACTGGCTGAATTTTGTGCTCCAAGAAAAGATATTTATAATCTAATAACTGCTGCAAATATAGTTTGAAATAAAGGAGTTTTAATCTGGAACGGGTTAGCAAAAACAAAGGTAAAAACAACAAGAGGGGGATATCCTTTACCACCCTTTTGCATATTCTGTGGCTAAAAAAATGGATTTTATTGGTAGTCTGGGGAGCCATTGCCCTTCCTGTTGCGGTTTTGTTGTCTGTTATTGATTTGCCAAAGTCCTATACGGTGGATACTGTAATGCGTTTTCCTTCGGTAGAAGGAGCCCAATCTGACATTATGCGCGATGTGGCTATTACTCAGTCCCAAAGTATTGTAAACCTATTTAAGAGTTATTCGGTTCTGGAGTCAACCGTTAAAAAACAAAAATTGCAATTAAGGTTAAATGACAAATCCCACTTCCGTTTGAAAACTTTTGACTATATAAGTTATACAGATGAATTGGGAGTTGGTGCGTACGAAATAACCTTTTTAAGCGGGGGAAATGTTCGTTTGGATTATACTCCCACTACCAGCAAAAACAAATACAGTTTATTCACAGGGCCTCTTATTAATAAACGCACTTTGGAAATTTTAGGGCTCCAACTCATTTTTTCTACGGAATTTTTAAAATCTGCCACGGTAAATTCCATTTTGACCTTTGACTTTCACACAAAGGAAGAAATTATCGAGACCTTAAGGAAAAAAT
The DNA here is from genome assembly GCA_050294405.1 of Fibrobacteria bacterium. Lineage (GTDB taxonomy): Bacteria > Fibrobacterota > Fibrobacteria > UBA11236 > JADFYW01 > JBNKOC01. Next base: position 156,999 of record JBNKOC010000025.1, read on the forward strand.
TTGACATTGCTCCTTTAGGAGGCGCCAATTTTAAAATTACCCTAAAAGACAGGGACCCCTGGCTAGTTGCAGATATATTAAACCAACTAAGAGATGAATTTTTGGATGTATATTACGGCACCACTGATGTTCAGGATGTGAGTGTGCTGGCCCAAATGGAAAAAAATCTTGCCCTTGCCAAAGACAGGTTGGAAAAAAGCCAGAATGAGCTTTCCAATTATTACAAAGAGCATCCTGAGCTGATAGCTCGGGAGAATGATGAAGAAGGAAGTAGCTTAGAATATTTGGAATCACGCAGTGAATTAGCGGATTTGCGTAATCGTATTGCCCGGCTTAAAGGTTCTTATTCTGCAAAGCCCTTGGGCATGAAAAATACGGAGTATTATTACTGGTCCCATGAAATATTATCCCGTATGGCGGAATCTGATGAAGCTAAAGCCAATATTTTGCGAAACCAAATACAAAGTTTAAATGAGAATTTAAATCAGGCTCAGTCTACCTATAACCCCGGCCACCCCAAAGTGGAAGAAATAGAAATTCGCTTGAAACAAAAATATTCCGAAATTGATGAAGTGTACGCAGCCTTAATGAATAAGCTCAATGGCCAGGAAAGCCGTTTACAACAGCAAATGGCCGCCAACGCCCCTCGCAGAAGAGCCAGGGCTTCTGTTAAAGTGCAGCTTGAATTAGAGCGCCTTGTTACAAACAATACTAACAACGAAAGAACATACGACAGGTTGCTCACTCAATTTAACCGGGCTAAACTTTCAACCGGTTCTGAATTTTTTAAAGTGAACATTGTTGATAAAGCCCGTCCAGCTTTGTACGAACCTCCATCTTTAAAAGGAAGGTTAATTATAGCTGGAATTGCCGCGTTTATACTTGGGTTTTTGCCGCCTTTGTTTGTGATAGGTTATAACATTTTGTTCGTTCGAATTTGGACTCAGGATGATATTAAAAACTTTTTGAATTTGAAATGTTTGGGTTTTGTAAACTACCGGAAGGTAGACGGTTATTTAAATTTGCCCTTATTTGGAGGGTCTCGCCGGGAGCATAATTCGCTGGATCCCTTGTTACTTTATCACGGAGATTCCCACACTCTGGAGGATTTGGAAAGTTACAGGGCAATTCGGGAGGAATGTCTCACTTATTTTAGTGAAGAAAAATCCGGGCCGGCATTGGTGTTGCTCACCACTTCCACTCGCCCTGGGGAAGGCAAAAGTACTTGTAGCTCTAACCTAGCTCTTAGTTTTGCTCGCACAGGTAAAAAAGTTTTGTTAATTGATGCTGAATTAAGACTTGGCCAGATTGATATTATTTTCGGAAAAAATGGGGAATTGGGTCTTATGGATTTATTAAGGAAACCTATTTCTTCAATACAGGATTTTTTGGAAGAGTGTAAACAAATAATAATGAAAACCGACCAAGAAAACCTGGATATTGTGAGCAAAGGTAAAACAGATCCTTCTGCTGCGGAGATGGTGGGTTCAGAAAAATTACGGGCTTTTATTGAATGGGCCAAAATGGCTTATGATATTGTGATTATTGACACACCTCCTTTAGCAGTTACCGCAGATCCACTAGCTCTTTTAAATGAGGTGGATGGGGTGGTGTTTGTAACCCGTTCAGGCAGAACCATATTATCCGAAGCCAGGGAATGCATACAATCCATACGAGAAAGAAAAGTTCGGGTGGGAGTTATCTTAAACAGAGCTAGTGTGTCTCCCTTTAAACACAACAAATACCGCAAGTACGGATATTATTACAAGATTGGTAATTAAGCGGGCTAAATTCCAACGGAAGGCTTTTGCAACTCTAAACGCTGAAAAAAGGTTAAGCTGTAGCTTTTTCTTCTACTCTTAATGGCATGCTGTTGATGCCAATTTTTCCCTTAGCCATGGAAATTTTAACAGGATTTGAATGGATAATTCGACTAATCCTTTTATTTTCTGAAGCATTTCTAATGGAGCTAAATTGAAAACGTTCCATAAGGTGGCTTAACTTCCAATCTGTGGTGTGGATGTTTACGTAATGCTGGAAGCGTTTTAACAAATCCACTTTAATTCTCTTTTGGGCGTTATCCAACTCCCAAGGGTGAAAATAAACCATTGCCGGATAGCCTTTAAGATTCATCTGTTCGATATATCGATCTGTAACGCGATAAGGATACAAACGCAAATAACCCCCACCGCCAATAGGCATTAATTTTTTACCAAGTGCCAGTGTGGCCATGGGGTATTCTTTTATGGAAACACCATCTTGAAATTGGATTTTGTGTGGCAAACGGTTGGGATAATTGGGAATTCCATATCGATTTCTACCGATGGGGAAAATGCTGGAATCGTATTCCAATCCGTATTTGGCCATAATTTTAAGAGCCCAAAGGGTGGATTTGGTAATAGTAAAATTGGAGCCACGGTGGCCATAAATTTTTTGGGAAGTGTTTTTGCTGATTTCGTTAAGTGACTTTTCCAAATCTTCTTCAAATTCATCGGGAGTCATTTCTGTGATAAGGTTATGGTAATAACCGTGGGTTCCTATTTCGTGGCCTTCAGCATCAATCATTTGCACCACTTCGGGGTAATATTTGGCTACCCACCCTAATATGAAAAAGGTGGCGGTACAATTGTGTGATTTTAATAGATGCAATATGCGTTCTACATTGTTTACCACCCGAGTGGTTTGCATATGCCAATCGGATTTAGTGATATGAGATTTTAAGTTGTATGCGTGGAACCAACATTCCACATCCACGGTTAAAAAGTTAACCATGGTTTTGCGAATCATTTCGAGGTTAATAATCTTATCAATGTGCAATTCCTTAAGCATTTTTTGCACTTGAGGGTGGGAATTGCGAATGGATAACTTTCCATCAGCTTCTTTGACCTTGTGAATTAGGTTCACTAAAAATCCCAGATCTTCCAGATCAAAAGTAGCGTCGGGATTGAGAGTGACTTCTACATTTTTCTGACCGAAATTCCCAAGCATTTCCACCTTGCGGGTGATTTCATCAGGTGAGAGACCGCCAATAACAATATTGCGTTCGAAACTGTTAAAGCGAAGGACGCCGGTTATGTTTTTGGTGATTTCATCGGTTTGTTCGCCATCTTTAAAAGGCAGTCGTTTAATTCTGGAAAGGGATTCAGGCCCTTCGATGTCGCCCTCTTTATTGGGGCGTTTGATTAAATAGAAAAAAGTGTTAAAGAAAATCCAGGCTTCCATTTTTGACCAGGACCAGAAGTTTGTAAGAGAGGCGCTATAGGCAAGGTCGAAATAAGACTTGCGGATAATACTATCTAAAGTTTCGTCGTAGCCCAGGATAATTTGAGCAAGGCCTGTTAAGCCAGGCTTGGTATAGAGAGTCCGGTCGCCGTAATGGGAAATTTGTTTACCGTATTGAACGGTAAAGTGGGGGCGTTCGGGACGGGGGCCAATAAAGCTCATGTCGCCCTTAAGAACATTCCAGAACTGGGGGAGTTCATCAATGTGAAGGGTGCGCAGCCATTTACCAATTCGAGTGATGCGGGCATCGCCCTTGTTTTTGGAAAGCTGTGGGCCGTTGAGCTCAGCGTCTGTTCGCATGGAACGGAATTTGTAAATGGTAAAAGGCTTTCCGCCGATGTTGAGCTTTCGTTCTTGTTCAATGGCTCCGCTAACTTTTTTCCTGGGGGAGCGTCGGTTTATGCCAACTCTCTCCTGGCTATAGATGGCGGCCCCTGGACTTTCAAGTTTAATGATCAACGCAACAAGGGGATATGTTGTGATAAAAATAAAACTGCCAAAACTACCAATGGCTATATCCATCAATCTCTTACATATAACTACCGTACGAGCAGGATCCCGGACTCGATCGCTAAAGTAAGAATTGCCTGTATTCATGGCTCACCTCGAATTCCAAATTTTTGCCTCATGGTCGCACAAGCCTTCTTAATGTAATAGTGAAATTTAACCATTTTTACCATTTTTTTCTAACTCTTTTTTTTACAATTTCCCTGGGTAATTGACCGCGATTTTTTTAAAAAACTCAAAATTAGAATAGTGTATTCACGACTTAAATTCAACGTATTTCAATGATTCGCAATAGTTTCCTCGATAACCCGTAAATCATAATAAGAAAATTTGGTACATAAAGTAATTTCCTTAGGCTCCTGGTATAGGAGAATCTTATTTTTTGTAGCATTATAACTTTATCTGGTTGTATTTGGAATGCTGTTACTGACTTACCTCATTGTTATCCCCATGGTCCATCTTTCTTTGGGAGTCATGGTACAAGCCAGGGATTATCAAAAAAACTTAAGAAACTGGGTTTTAGCCCTCTCTGTGGGGATGTCCTCTTTAATTTGGGTGGCCCAAATTTTTCAAAACCAGTGGGATCCCCTTGGGATATATTGGTCTGCGAGAATATATCTTGCCATAAACGCGCTTAACTCCTGGTTTATTATTGAGTTTTTGGGAGTATTTCTGGCTCCTGATTCATCTTTGAAAAAAAAGGCAGGTTCTGAAAACAAAATCATTTGGGTTTGGAGAGCTTTAGCAGCAATTACCGTGCTTTGTGTTTTTGTTCCTCAAATAAACATGCTACAGCTCAATGAAGCAAAGGGAACGCCTCAGTTGTTTGTCACTCCTTATTTGTCCATTATGGAACTTTTACCTTCCATATATGCTATGCTGCTTTTGGAAAATAAATTTCGCTACGCCGAGGAGTACCAAAGAAAAATTGCCCGCTTGTGTTTAATGGGGATTTTGGTATTAACCGTATTCAACATCATTTTTTATGGACGCAGCCTGCTTTTTTTACAGGTAAGTTCTAATTATTGGGATTCTGCCAGCATCGTGTTTGGCATGGGTTTTCCGGTAATGTTACTGGGGCTTCTTCGATATCGTCTGGGCAGCGAAAGAGTATCCATTCCCAGAGATGCGGTCTATACATCTGTCACTTTGTTTTTAATCGGAGCCTCCTTTTTAGGGGTCGCTCTTACCGTATTCTTTTTTAAATGGGCTAAGTTGGGGTTTGACCATTTTGAAAATTTTCTTTTTGTGTTTACCCTTTGCGGCCTTGCGGTTTTAGTATTAGGCTCGGGTAACATGCGTAAGCGCATTGCCCGCTATGTCAATGAAAACTTCTACTTGCGAAAATACGATTACCGCCAGCAATTTTTCCAACTCCACAAAACCCTTATGACGGGGCGGGATGTGGGTTTTGCCATAGTGGACTTGGTGGAAAATATGAAGTATACCGTAACGGCTGATGATGCCTATGTGTATTTGATGGATGAAAGCGAAGGCAGTTATAAATGGTATCAAAACAAAGAAGAGCAAGCCGTAAAAATTGCCCAAATTGAGGCTAGAGACCCTCTTATTAAAATATTGGAGGAAGAAAGTTTTTCTCTGGACAAATACAAGGTTCCTGCTAATATTTTGTGGGAAAAAGATTCGGGTTCAGTGCTCCATGAAATGAATGTGGATGCCGTATTCCCCATTAAAAATCAGAATATGTTATTGGGCCTTTTGTGCCTTACCGGCGGGCGCAGCAAGGCTTATGATAAGGAAGACATGGATTTGATAGAGGTGTTTTCCAATACCATGGGAAATGTGTTGTTTAAAAACAAGGTGATGCAGGAGAGAATTCAGCAAAAACAATTTGAATCGTTTAACCATCTGGCTTCTTTCATTATACACGATATAAAAAACCAGGTGGCTACCTTGTCTCTCTTAGTTAAGAACGCCGAAAAAAACATATCGAACCCCAGCTTTCAGGAAAGTATGTTGAAGTCCATTAAAAGCTGTTCGGAAAATTTGGAATCTCTAATTGCCAAACTTAGCGTTGGCCCTAAAAAACAACATTTGCACGGAGAAAAATCCGATTTGAAAAACCTGGTGGAATCCGCCCTGGAAAAAAGTAATGTGGCCAAGTTATCCCAGGTACAGGTAGAAGAAAATTTGGAAGCGGGATTGGAGTTGATAGCCGACCAAAAAATTTTGTTTTTTATAATTACCAACTTAATCCGCAATGCCCTGGAAGCTATGCAAAATCAGGGTAAAATAGTTGTTCGCAGCGGGCGGGTGGAAAATTTTTCCGAAGAATTTTATCAGATATATGGCAGGGGAGAAATGTTTTTAAAGCCCTTTAGCTGTTTTGTTCAAATTGAGGACAACGGTCCAGGCATGGACTCCAAATTTATCCGGGACAAATTGTTTCGCCCCTTTTCCACCACAAAAGAAAAAGGAGTGGGCATAGGCCTGTATCAATGCAAAGTTCAAATTGAAAAAATGGGAGGGAGAATATTATGCTCTTCCAGACTGGGCGAAGGAACCAGTTTTTGCTTACTTTTACCTGAGGGGGAAATGGGATATAATTAAGCCTATGGAAAAAATATTAATAGTTGAAGACAATCAGGGTTTGCGGGAACAGCTAAAATGGGCGTTAACCGATACTTATGAAATTTTAGAAGCGGATTCCCTGGAATCGGCTAGCATTGGCTTTGCCAAATACAAACCTTTCGCGGTGCTTTTGGACATGGGCTTGGAAAACAGCTCGGAGCGGGGCCTTGAAATTATCGATGCCATTATACACATGCAAAGGGATGTTAAAATTATTGTGATGACATCCAACACAGATGAAAGCCTGGGGCCGCGATGTATAGAGCAGGGGGCTTTTGATTTTTTAAACAAGCCCGTAGATATTGACGAATTAAAAGTGATACTGACCCGCGCCCAGCGCATGGGAAAACTGGAAAAGCCCATAGAAGAAGAGCAAGTTGCAAGCCACATTGGGGAATCCGATTTTATCATGGTGGGGGAAAGTTCCGCCATGAAAAATATTTTTGGCCATATTACCAAACTGGCGAAAACAGATGTTAATGTTTTAATAACAGGGGAAAGTGGAACGGGCAAGGAGTTGTGCGCCCGGGCGGTGCACTACCACAGCAATCGAAGTTCCGAACCATTTGTCCCCATTAATTGCGGGGCTATCCCCGAATCCCTTATGGAATCGGAGCTGTTTGGATACATGAAGGGGGCGTTTACTGGAGCGAACTCCGATAAAATGGGGCTTATAGAGTCGGCGCATGGCGGGACGCTTTTTCTGGATGAAATTGGGGATATGCCTAAAAACCTCCAGGTAAAACTATTGCGTTTTTTAGAGGATCACAACCTGCAGCGCCTGGGGGGAACCCAATTAAGAAAGCTGGATGTTAGGGTTATTGCCGCTACCAACAGGGAAAACTTATCGGAAAAAGAAAATGACTCTTTACGCACAGATTTATTTTATCGCTTAAGCGAGTTTGAAATACATTTGCCGCCTCTTAGGGAGAGAGGAGAGGATATTATTAAAATAGCCGACAATTTACTGGTAAAATACCGGGATAAATTTTCCATGCCCAAACTTAAAATCAGCCCCAGAGCCAAAAAGTTACTTATGAATTACAGCTGGCCGGGCAATGTAAGGGAACTGGAAAATAAACTCTCCAAAGCTGCTATAACCTGCGAAAACCAATGTATAGAAGAAGAAGACTTGCAACTTTCCGAATCCTCCTTTAAAACGCTTACTTTAAAAGAGGCCCGGCAAATGTTTGAAAAAAACTTCTTGCTCAATGCTTTAAAACAGGCAAAAGGAGTTGTGAGTGTCGCCGCTAAAAATTCCGGAGTAACCAGGCCAACCTTTTACGACTTAATGAAAAAAAATGGAATTCAGGTACAAATGAAAGCCGTAATGGATGGGGATAACATCGCTTAGGTTTATTTTTTCTCCTTTTTATTTGGCCTGGTCCTTTGGACTGCCTTTGGCCCTCTTCGCTCTTTTGTTGGGGTTGGGTTGCAGTTGGTTTTACGGCGTGTTTTCGCCTGAACTCTTTCCTGGCTTTTATAAAGATTTTTTACCCAAAGCGATTTTGATTTTGTCTGTGTCTTGTGTTTGGTTTGCCCATTTCAGTTATAATCGTATACATCAACCAAAACTATTTTTGTGGCTTTATCTAAGCGGTTTTAGCTTCCTCTGGCCTTGGGCCGCTCAAAACTTTGCGCCGGATTTTTTTTCTAAAAATCTGGAACAATGGGGCTATGTTGTGTGTGTTGCTTTTGGAATCTTTAGTTTGCTACTGCCCTCGGATATAGCCTATGCCCGCCTCAAAAACATAAGCTGGCTGCTTTGCCTATGTTATGGATTGGCCGCCTTCACCTTAAACCGTTTTTTCCCCGGGCAAAATTTAGTGGAGCTTGTAGGCTTTGAAAAACTCAATTGGATAATAATAGGTTTTGCTGGAATAACTGCCATACTGGGTTTTGTCCATTTGTCCAGCCAATTTTTTTTACCGGGAATTTTAATCGGTTTTTTGTTTTTGTGGTATGGCCAAATTAGCGCCAAAGAATGGGTGGAGGATTTTAATCAGCTGGAAATTTTATGGAAATGGGCTATACCCAATTTTGCTATTCTAGCCACTTTTTCCCATTGGCTTTTTAAAATAAGCCATAACATCACTTATGATCCCCTGATGGGAGTGTACAACAGGGCTTATTGTAATAAAATTATCAGCGGGCAGTCTTCCCTTAACATTCAGCCTCCCTTTTGCGTGGCCATGATTGACATTGACCACTTTAAAAAAGTGAACGATACCCACGGCCACCAGGCGGGGGATGCCGTTTTATCCCATGTAGCGCAAACCATTAAAAAAAATTTGGGAACCAAAGGAGTTTTGTGCCGTTACGGAGGGGAGGAAATGATTGTTTTTCTGCCTAAACAATCTGCAAAGCAGGCATTGCAAATTTTAGAATCATTACGTGTCGCCGTTAAAAAGTTAAGGGTAAACATGGGTAAGAAAAAATTAAAGGTGACCATAAGCAGCGGTGTTGCCGAGCGCATTCAAAAAAATCAGGATATAGAGGATTTAATAGCCGCTGCGGACAAAGCTGTTTATAAGGCCAAAAAAGGAGGGAGAGACCAGGTTCAACTGGGCAAGATTCCCGCTAAAAGATAAACATCAGTTACGGGAATGCCTTTTGGAAAATTTATAGGGAAGGGTGGCGTCATAAAAAGGCCCGGATAAAACCACTTCGTTTTGTTTAGCGTATTCCCGAACCAAAAAATTTTGCAGTTCTAAACTGACCCAATCCTGATTTTCATAGGAAAAAATATCTGCCTGAACCACGGGAAAATCTTTGCTGGGAAGGGAAGGTTGCACGGGTTCCGATAGTATTTTTCCCCAGCGTCTTTGTTTTTCCAGCATACCCGGTAAATTTTTAAAACGTTTGGAAAATTTGGGCAGCCCCAGTTTATACTTCAATTCTTTTTCAATAAAACTGGCGAATTCGCTGAACTTTACAGCATCCTTATTGGGAAAATCCAGACTGAGTTTCCACAACTCACCCCAGCCGTTTAAATAGGCCCTACCTTTGATTTGGGTGGTTTGATTGCCCTGTTGGGCAGGTAAAATAAAGGTAAGTGAATTGTCCAAGGCATTGGTCACGTTTCCCTGGAGGCGGGTGATGTTAGCTCTTATTTCCGGCTCTTTCATGCTCCATACAAAGCCCATAAACTCCAAGGGAATATCGGCCTGTTCAGCTTCCATATAGCTTTTTACTTTTTCCAACTGGCTGTCCATTACCAGTTTTCCGTCTTTATATATTTGATTGGAAATTAAATTTCCATTTTCGCTATGCCAGCTGGCTTGCCCATCTTGCAGCCCATGTTTGTATTCCTGAGCCATAAACAGATTTCCATTGGGGTACCATTTTTTAAAGCTGCCCTCCAAATTGCCCATATTGTAATTGGTTTCAATACGAATTTGCCCCGATTCAAACCATTCTTTTAACATTCCATGTGCTTTGCCTTTTCTCCAATGGATAAATTGCTCCATTTGCCCGTTGGGATACCAGGATTTGGAACCCTCTGTTAATAGGCCCATTTGATAGCGTTTTTCTTCCTTGGGATTTCCATTGGCGAACCAGCTTTTAAAGGATGCATTTAATGTGTCGTTAACATATTCGGACATTTCCTGAATTTGACCGCTGGGATACCACATTCTAAATGGCCCGTCCTTTTTATCGTGGCGATACATAATACTCGATTGGATTTTTCCGTTTTTATGCCAGTACTTCCAGGGACCTTCTTTTTTTCCTTCCAGGTAATGGCCCTCGGCCCGCAACACTCCATTGTCGTACCACTCTTTGGTAAAGCCGTGCCTTCTGCCATCCGCAAACTCTCCCAAAAACTTTAATTGCTGGTTTGGAAAAAAGCTGCGGTAGTGGCCGTGCTTAATTTGGCTTTGTTGGTTGTTTAGGTACACAGTGTACTTTTCTCGAAGCGAATTGGGTCCTACCTCCTCAACATCGGAATGGTAGTTGGCCACCACTTTGTAGGCCCGGTTGAACAAGAGTTTTCCTTGGGCATCCCATTGAGATTCAGAAATTAAAAAACCGTTGTGATATACTCCTTCAAACTGAATTTGTCCATTGGCATACCAGGTTTGTGCCGGGCCATCCATTTGTCCCATAGCGTAATTAAATTCAGATTCCAGTTTTCCACTTGGGTACCAACTTTGCTGCGGACCGTCTTTTAAGTATTTCCCAGAGGAACTTTTGGTTAGATGCCAAACTTTTTTTGGCGTATTATCGGGAAAGTATTGGGTCTTTTTTATGCGCTTTTCGCATCCCCACAATGCCAAACTCAAGCCAATTACTAGTAAAAATTTCATGCTGCCAATGCGCTTTAGTTATTTATATAGGCATAGTTTAGCATAGCCTCGGGGTCAGGCGCAACGCAGGATTTTTAGGTTTTGAGGGCTTTTTAAAGCTATGAGTCGGAAATGAGCTCGGTGTAGCGCTCAATCACTTCTTCCATGCTCTCAGCTTTGGATTTTTTGCAGAGGCATTGGGTTTCCTGTTCCAGTATTTCAGGAGAAATTTCCAACATTTCTGCAGTTTCTTCTCCTGAATAACCGTGGTTTTGGCAATAAATAATGCGTTTTTCCCTTTTGGTTAGCTGCATCCACGAATGGGTGAGGCTGGCTAACCTTGTGCTTTGGCTTTGCTGTTCTTTCAGCACAGTATGGGTGAGGTTGGGCATGTAGGTTTTATCCTTTAATACGGCTTCGATTGCCATGGGGAGATTGTTGAGATCCTCCTTTAAGATGAAACTCATGGCACCCCATTCCACGGCTTTGTAAATAAATTCGCGGTGGGAAGAAAGCATTATGCACTTTGTTTGGCGGTAGTTTTCTCTTACCCAGTTAAGAAGGTTAAGACCCACGGGCTTGTTATCCAGCACGGTTCCAATAATCACTACTTTGGGTTGAGACCTTCGCAGGTGCTCTTTAAAACTTTTGATGTTGGACGTTGTAATTAACAACGGGGCGCAATCAAGGCTTGCCATCAAGTCCTGAACAATGCTGAAGGATTTCCAGTCGTCATCCAGGTAGAGAATATTCACATTTTCCATATTCAACCCTCTCGAGTGATTATGTGTTTCAAACATTCTGACTAATTTGAGAAGAGCCCTCTTCCACAAATCGATGCCCTTAAACTAACTCCAAAAGTGGTTTAGAGGTTAAAAAAAATGAAATATTTTTTGGCAAAATCCCTTTTTTTTTCACAAAATCGCCACTTTTTGTAAAAAATACCGACACTTTTTGAGAAATTGGACTTTTGAGTCGGGAAAACAAAAAAAGCTCCACATAAAAGTGGAGCTTTTTAAGAACGATTAAACTTTGGGGACTATTCTTTTTTTGCCTTTAGTCCTATGAGTTGGTTTTTTCCTTTGCTCAAAACATAAAAGGCAATGCTTTCCTCAGGTTTTAACTTTTTAATGATTTCCATGAGTTTTTTACCGTCATTCACTTCTAAAAAGTTTTTATCAGAAGCCCGTTTTACTTTGTAAATAACATCACCACGGGAAAGCCCATTTGCCAATTTGGAGTTTGTGATCTCTGTGACAACCACTCCTTTTGTATTTTTTTCCAATTTCCAGGAGCTGGCCGTTTTTTTATTCAAAGTTTCGAAATTAAATCCCAGTTTAGCTGCGGCAAATTCATCTTCGGACTTTTCTCCACTTTGTTCGTGGGAATCTTCGTCGGCATCGTATTCCCCATCCCGGGAACCCAGGGTTACTTTTAGTGATTTTTTGCTCCCTTCCCGCAATACTTCAAAATGGTAACTTTTTCTGGGAGACAGTTCTGCCACCACGTTTCGCAAATGGGATGCGTCTTCAATTTCGTGATCTCCCGCTTTTAAAATAATGTCGCTTCTTTTAAAACCCGCTTTGGATGCTGGTCCGCCTTCTATAACACTGTCAATTTTACATCCCACATTGGGGGGGATTCCCAAGGCCAGGGCCAGCTCTGGAGGCACATCGGAAATACTCACACCTAAAAATCCGCGGATAACCTTGCCCTCGTAAATTAAATCTTCCACAACTTTTTTTGCCATACGGATGGGGATAGTAAAGCTAAGCCCCTGATAGCCTCCTGACTGGGAAACAATTAGGGTGTTGATACCCACGACTTCCCCTTTCAGGTTTACCAAAGGTCCGCCGGAATTTCCCGGGTTTACAGCTGCATCTGTTTGGATGAAATTTTGATAAACATCACGACCCCGGCTAAACTTTTTTCTTCTGCCTTTAGCGGACACAATTCCTGTGGTTACGGTGTTTTCATAGCCAAAGGGATTACCTAAGGCCAGCACCCATTCTCCAATTTTAAGGCCATCGCTGTCTCCAAAAGTAAGAACCGTTAGTTTTTCTTTTTTAGGAGATATTTTTAAAACAGCCACATCAGTTTTATCGTCACTGCCGATAATTTCCGCTTCGTATACATTCTTGTTCTCAAGGGTTACTTCAACACGGCTGGCATTTTGAATAACATGGTTGTTGGTAATAATGTATCCATCTTCAGATACAATAAAGCCAGAGCCCATTCCCAAAGGGATTTCCTTTTCTTCCTGCGGCTTTTCCCGATGGTAGTCGTCATAAGGCACGCCGAAGAAATACTCCCATAGTTTTTGGTTTTGGGAGTAAACATTCTGCTGGCCAAAGGTGTTTACGCTGACCACTGCCGGGGCGACGTGGTCTACCACTTCAGTGAAGGCTTGATTTAATTTGGAAGGGTCTACACCCTTGCTGGAAAGAGCTTTGCCTTCACCTAAATGGACTGAGCCCCGCTTGGGCCGTTTGTCTTCTTTGCCTTGTACGGTCCACAAAAAGGTTAAAATTATCAGAAAAACGAGTTTTGATAGTTTTGCCATGGATAGTCCTCTTAGCTGTTAATTCTGCTTGAAACAGCCCTGACAAGGTATCTTGCCCTGGGCCAAATGCCTTAAAATCGCAAATTAATTTAAGTATTTGGGGTAAAAAATCCATAGTCTGCAAAGTATCATTACACTTTTGTGACGCTTGTGGTACAATAGTAGCAAGGGTGTTACTTTGCATTGTTTGCGTTAATTTGTAGCTTGTGTTTACCACTAAGGGAATAGCCGTCTGGTTTATTAGAGGGGAAATTTTTGAAAGTATTGTTTTTAAACCCACCGTACTTTTCCATGTACTCGAGAGAATCTCGAAGTCCGTGTGTTACAAAGTCCAGCACTCTGTACTGGCCCATGTTTATGGCTTACGCTGCCGGAAGTGTTGAAGAAGACAACAACGAACTCATGTTGCTGGATGCTCCGGCCATGGATTTGGATTTACACGCTACTTTGGAAAAAATCAAAGACTTCAAACCCGAAGCTGTTGTATTAAATACCTCTACTCCTTCCATAAATAACGATATGAGGGTGGCTAGCCAAATTAAGAAAACTGTAAACTGCAAAGTGGCCATGATGGGAACCCATGCCACTGCTATGCCGGAAGATATTCTTCATAAAGAAGAAGCTGTAGACTATGTGATAATGGGCGAAGCGGATTATACTGCCCGAGAACTTGTTCGCCACTTGCGCGGAGATGGCCCTAAAGACCCTTCCGAAGTTTTAGGTATTTGTTACCGCACGGGAGATGAGGTTAAGCGCAACGAAGAGCGTCCTAAAATTGAAAATCTGGATGAGCTCCCCTGGGTGAGCAAAGTTTATCACAAACATTTATATTCCTGTTACAAACGTTATTTTTATGGCGCTAATTTAAACCCCCTAATTGTGATTCTCTCCGGCAGGGGATGTCCTTTCCGCTGTACTTATTGCGTATTTCCTCAAACCTTAACGGGCCATACTTACCGAACCCGCAGCATTAAAGATGTGGTGGATGAGATGGAATGGATTTACGATAATTTTGAAGAGGTGGGAGAAATCTTTTTTGAGGATGACACTTTTACCGCATCTCCCAAACGTACTGTGGAACTTTGCGAGGAAATGATACGCCGCAACCGGGACTTTACCTGGTCCGCCAATGCCCGGGACGATGTGAAATACGATGTCTTAAAAGTAATGAAAGAATCTGGCTGTCGTGAGCTTTGCGTGGGCTTCGAATCGGCTTCCAACGCTGTTTTAAAACAGGTGAAAAAAGGTTCTGTAATGGAAAATGCCCGTAAGTTTATGAAGAATGCTAATAAAGCGGGCGTTATTATTCACGGATGTTTTATGGTGGGAAATTCCGGGGACACTAAAGAAACCCTGGAGCAAACACTGGAAATGGCGAAGGATTTGAACCCCTTGACAGCCCAGTTTTATCCCATTATGGCTTATCCGGGTACCGAGGCTTATGAAGAAGCCAAAAAAAGCGGTGAATTGGCTTCCGATAATTTTGACAAGTGGCTCGATAAAGATGGACACCACAACACCACCGTTATCCGCAAGGGCCTGACTTCTCAGGAATTGGTGGATTTTTGTGATCGTTCCCGCAGAGAGTTTTACTTGAGACCCAAATACATTATAAATGCCATTTACATGTCTTTGCTCAATCGCAAAGAGCGTTACCGAATTTTCCGTGGTTTTAAAACCTTGGCCACCCATCTTTTCCGTCCCCATGGAAAAGCGCAGCCCACCATTGATCCCAAATACAATAAGAAAAATGGCAACGGGAAGCAGCTAAATGGGAACCACGAAAAAAATGGAAACGGTCATAAAAATGGCTACGGCCATATTAACGCTCCCAGTGTAAATGGGAAAAAGCTCAGCAGCGATTACCAGCCTGAGCTTGACACCACCTCAAAATCCCAGTAACCGTGTATAAAATCGCTTTTTTTGTATCGGGTAGAGGTACAAACATGGAAGCTGTTTTATCCCATATAGAAAATGGAGATATTCCTGCTGAGGTTGAATTTGTATTGTCCAACAACAGCAAAGCTGTGGCTTTGGAAACCGCTCACAACAAAAAAATTCCCGTCTATCACATAAGCTCAAAAACGGAAGGAAGCCAGAAAGCCTGCGAGGAGAAAATTTTAGCTTTGGTTCGAGATCACAAATTGGACCTGGTGATTTTAGCGGGGTATATGAAAAAAATTCCTCCTCAATTGGTGGAAATAATGCCCCATAAAATAGTGAATATCCATCCGGCTTTACTTCCTGCTTTTGGGGGAGATGGTTGGTATGGGCATTATATCCACGAAGGCGTTTTAAAACGGGGTTGCCAGTTTACGGGTATTACCATACATACTGTAAACGAACATTACGATGAGGGAAAAATTATCTGGCAGCGTGTTTTAGGGGTAAAGCCCGAGGACAATGCCGAAAGCCTGGCTAAAAGGGTTTTGAAACTGGAACACGATTCTTTATGGAGGGTTGTGGATGCCTTTGCCAGGGGCCAATTAAAAAGTGAAGGGCCTAACCTTGCAGGTGTGGATAGTTTTTTACATTCACAAGTAAATGCCACAGTGGATTTCTAAGAAACTTTCTCTTTCAATTAAAATTGGATGTTGCTCCTAAAATGCTTAGCCCGGAATTAATGATGCTGTGGGAGCACGATAGAGAATTGGCTAAAGACAATGTTTTAGTGGCTGGTGTGGATGAAGTGGGACGTGGCCCCTTAGCGGGAAATGTGGTGGCCAGTTGCGTTATCTTAAATTTGCCAGAGGCCAATTTACCCCTGAACGATTCCAAAAAAATATCTGAAAAAAAAAGAGAAGCCTTGTTTCCCCAAATTAAAAATTCCTGCTTGCATTTTGGCATTGGGGAATGCAGCCCAGAGGAGATTGACGAAATAAATATTCTTCAGGCCAGCTTTTTGGCCATGAAAAGAGCGGTGGCCCAGATAAAAGTTCCCATTGGCTTATTGCTGGTGGATGGCAACAAAATTATCCCGGGCTTGCCGATAAAACAAATGTCGCTGGTCAAAGGGGATGGAAAGTCCGCGAGTATTGCCGCAGCTTCCATCCTGGCAAAGGTAACCCGCGACAAGCAAATGGAAGAGCTCCATCAACAATACCCCCAATACGATTTTCAAAATAACAAAGGTTACGGGAGTAAAAAGCATATTAAGGCTTTGGAAGAGTTTGGCTTTACTCCCTATCACAGAAAAACTTTTAAGCCCAAGGCGCTTTTGCAAACAAATCTTTTTGCCTGATTTTAATAGCGGCAACAGATTTTTCTGGTGCTGGGGCTTTGGATAAAATATCATAGGTAAGTTGAATTTTTACCGAATTTCATGAAGTTTTTAAAAGCCAGTATCAAACCCCTTATTGGAATCGCCATTATTGTGGCGCTGGTGAAATACGGGGGAATTGAACCAAAACTTATTTTAAGAGCGCTTAAAGAAAATGGCCATTTTGTGGCTATGGGAATTTTTCTGTATTTGTTTTTAGTATGTGTGGCCGGATACCGCTGGTATGTATTGCTTCGAACGGTAAAAATTAATTTAAATTTTAAAACCGTTTTTAGCCTGCATATGATTGGGCTTTTTTTTGTGACCATCTTGCCTGGAGGCACAGGGGGCGATGTGGTGAAGGGCTTTTATTTGTACCGCAGCTCTCCCGAAAAAAAAGGGTTGTCTGTGGCTACCATTGTGATGGACAGAGTGGTGGGCTTTTATACGCTTTTGTCCTGGGGAATGTTGGGTATGTTGCTCAATGCCAAAATGGCTTTTTCCCATCCCATGTTGCGATTAAATGCTTTGTTTTATTTGGGTTGCTTTATTGGAGCCACAGTGGTGATCCTCGTGTTTTTTTCTCCCTTTGGGGGAAGCGCCCTGGCCTGGATTTCTCAGAAGAAATTACCCGGTGAAAAGATTTTACGCAGTGTTTTTGAAGCTGCTGTGGAATTCAGACAATATCCCAAAATATTGGCCTATGCCTTTTTTTTAACCCTGGTGGTTCACGGTAGTATTCTGCTTACTTTTTACGCCAGCGCCAGAGCACTTGGTGTGGACATGACAGTTATTGAACATTCTTTCATTGTTCCTGTTTTAACCATGATTAACGGACTTCCTGTGTCTCCAGGTGGGCTTGGAGTGGGAGAAGCCGCCGCAGGAGCTTTATACCAACTGGTGGGAGTCAAAGAAGGAGCTGAAATTTTAATCCTTTTTCACTTTTATGTGTTAATATCAGCAATGGCGGGAGCGCCCTTTTACTTTTTTTATAAAAAAGGAAAAGAGGATGCATAACAGTTCGAAAAAAATGGTTTTTATGTGCCGGGCTTTATAATTTCTTTAACGGAATACACCCCAACCTTGGACGGGAAGGAATAATAATCCAATGAACAATCTCAAAATTTTTTTTCTGGTTTTGTTTTTTTCAGCTCTCGCCGTTTCCCCCATGGCGACAGAGCTTTTGGCAGCCGCTTCCGGGGATGAAAGTGCCCAGCATTCGGGTTCCGAAATGCTGGATTCACATGGGGAAAATTCTGAAAGTCATGGTTCTACCGGACATGTGCAGGAGGGCCATGGAGATTCTCATGGCGGGCATCATGGGGTTCATTTAGATGGCTCCCAGGTTTCTATTTTTTGGATTTTACCTTTTGTAGGTATTCTTCTTTCCATAGCCATATTGCCCTTGGTGGCTTCTCATTTTTGGCACCACAATTACGGAAAAGTTTCCATTTTCTGGTGGCTGGCCTTTATGATCCCCTTTGTGTTGGTGTACGGCTTTAACATGGGCCTCTTTTATATTCTTGAAGTGTATTTGGGAGAGTTTATCCCTTTTATCATATTGCTCTTGGCTTTGTTTACCATTGCTGGTGGGGTTCGCCTTAAAGGAAGCCTGGCGGGCTCTCCTAAAGTCAATACCATAATACTGCTTATTGGAACCGTTCTGGCTTCCTGGATGGGAACCACGGGAGCGGCTATGTTATTGATTCGCCCTTTGATAAGGGCTAATGCCTGGAGAAAAAATCAGGTGCATTCCATTGTTTTCTTTATTTTTCTGGTGGCCAATATTGGTGGTTCTTTGACACCTCTGGGCGATCCTCCGCTGTTTTTGGGCTTTTTAAAAGGGGTATCTTTCTTTTGGACCACCACTCATTTGTTTATGGAAATGTTAGTAGTTTCCATAATATTGCTGGTTATTTATTACTTTTTGGACAGTTACTTATACAAAAAAGAAACAGCAAGTCCTCCTCCACATACCGGAGAAAAAATATCGCTGGAAGGAAAAGGCAACTTATTATTGCTGTTGGGAGTTGTTTTCGCGGTAGTTATTTCGGGAATCTGGAAATCCAAAATTGACAACCCTGAACATGTGCTAATATCGGCTTTTCACACTGGCCTTATGACTAAGGGCGTCTTTTTACAAATAAGCATTTTATTGGTTTTAACTTTTATCTCCATTAAAATCACTTCTAAAGAAACCCGCGATGGAAACGGATTTACCTGGGAGCCCATTTTGGAAGTGGCTAAGTTGTTTGCCACTATTTTTATTACCATGGTGCCTGCCATTGCCATTTTAAAAGCGGGAACTCATGGAGCTTTAGCTCCAGTTATCAACAGCGTCTCAAACGAGGCCGGTCCCATTAATTATATGTTCTTTTGGGCTACCGGGCTTTTATCTGCCTTTTTGGATAACGCACCCACTTATGTGGTTTTCTTTAATACTGCGGGGGGTGACGCCCAGGTTTTGATGAACGAGCAAGCCTTGACTTTGGTGGCTATTTCCTGTGGTGCTGTATTTATGGGCGCCCTGAGTTACATAGGCAATGCGCCCAATTTTATGGTGAAGTCCATTGCTGAAGAAAATAAAATCAAAATGCCAAGCTTTTTCGGCTACATGGCCTGGTCTTTTGGCATTTTGGTGCCGTTGTTTTTCTTACTTACCTTTGTTTTCTTTAAGTAGAAGCTTTTTGCCAAACGCAAAAAATAAAAATGGCCATGTTTATTAAAAATAATATGGCATTAAAAAGCCCCATGAGCGAAGTACTCAGGGCTTTTCCTTTTTCTGCTGAAAAAATTTTAAAGCCAAAGTAAAGCCCGCAAATTCCGTTTAAAAGACTTCCCAGACTGCTGAAGATAAGCACGGCCTGATCCTGCCATAGATTAATGTTAAACCAATATATGCCAAGGCTCGCCAGGGTAACAAAAAAGCATACCAGAGAGATGATAATTTTAGTAACAGGCATTTATTATGAGTATACCTTGGCTTTTAGCTTGCAGTCAATTAAAACCCTTTGGGCAACAGCCTCCAATTGAACTAAATCCAGCGCCGTACAATTGCTTTGAGATGGCTTTCTGGCAATGCTATGGAATTGGACTTCTTTAATTGTGACTCCTGCTTTTTTTATTTCCTGAAGACGGGATACATATTGGTTTAGTTCTTCCTCAGAGGGGCCCGTGCCATCTATTTTAAAAAACAGGGTTTGGATGGTAATGGGAAATTTTTGCCCCAGGTGGATAATATTTTCGACTATTGTCTTAAGGGATACTTTAGAAACATTTACCTTTTGGTAATAGCCTTCTGTTCCCGCATCCAGCTTAACCCATACATCGCCATTTTTATTTGAGAGAAGAGCTACTCCTTCCTGTACGGATTTTTTCCGGAGCAAAGTTCCGTTGGTAATTAGAACGGTCTTAAAAGGAATGTTCGATGTTTCCTGAATTTTAGCTAATAATTTACATACATCTAAAAATTCAGGGGCCATGGTGGGCTCCCCATCTCCGCTCAAGGCGATGTCTTTTAAAATTTTATTTTGGGGAGCAATATCCCGGTACTTTTCCAGCATACAAACGCCCTTTGCATTCAGGGTATTGAGAATGTTTTCTAATTCCATTTGTAGCTGGGAAAGCTCTACTTTAATGCGCTTTGGCATATGGCTTCTGTCCACCTGGCAATAGGGACAATCAAAGTTGCAGTTTTTGTCGGGGTTTAAGTTAATGCCGATGGATAAACCTCCCGAGCGCCTGGAAATAACAGGGTACACGTATTTGAAACCAGAAAATTGGCGGGGGTGGTGGGATTGGGCCTTTTTAAGAGGGCTGTTCATTGTGTCCTAAACTTGAGATGTATATATTGTTTTTCAGTGAAAAAAGATTTCCATGAAAAATATATGAAATTAGCCCTTAATGAGGCCTTTAAAGCGCGGGGCAATACATTTCCCAACCCAGCAGTGGGGGCTATTTTGGTAAAAAATGGAAAAGTGCTGAGCCGTGGCCACACGCAGCCTCCCGGAGGAGCCCATGCAGAAGTGATGGCCTTAAAAAAAGCAGGTTTGGCTGCCAAGGGAGCTCACTTATTTGTAACTCTGGAGCCCTGTAACCACTATGGCCGTACGCCACCCTGTAGCTTGGCCATTATTAAAGCAGGTGTAAAAAAAGTGAGCTATGGCTTTTTAGATCCCAATCCCAAAGTCAAGGCTAAGGGAATTGCCCGACTTAAAAAGGCTGGTATAGATTGCAGCCTGGAAAACCTTAATGGCCAGTTAGATGAATTTTACGGAGATTACGCTTTTTTTGTAAAATACAAACGCCCCAAGATAATTTTAAAAGTGGCCCAGTCGTTAGAAGGAGCTATTTCAGCTAAGGCGGGAACCCGCAGTCAAATCAGTTCTCCAGAGCTTGCTAAATGGACCCATAAATTAAGGCAGAATTGCGATGGAATCCTTGTGGGTGCGGCCACCATTAAGGCAGATAAGCCTCTACTCAATATTCGCTATGGGATAAAAAAACGTTTACATGAGCCCTGGATATTAATTCTGGGTCAAAATTCCCGAAGAAAAATACCGGGGTACCTAAAGCAAATGGCAAAAATAAGAAAGCTCATGGTTTTTGATAGAGAAGACCCCCGTCCCATTGCAGATCAAAACAACCCTGCCCTGTGTTGGGAGCCCTTAAAATACAAGGCCAAAAACCCGGTAAGAGAAGTGGTGGAAAAATTATCACAAAAAGGTTTTCACAGCATTTTAGTGGAAGGTGGGGCTAAAACCCTCCAATTTTGGCTGGATAGCGGGCTTTGGGATGAATTTTACATTTTACAAAGTCCGGTTACTTTGCCCGGCGGGCTTTTGTGGGCGCAAGGCAAGGCTAAAAACTGGGATAAAGGGGCCAAAATTGGTAAATTTATGCCCTTTAAAAATGAGGTTATTTGGTGCTTTGTGCCCAAAATCTCCAGGTAAATGTTTACAGGAATTATTGAAGATTTAGGAACGCTTTTAAAAGCCACGCCCAACGATTTGGGTATTGAATTTCTATTTGAACCCAAACGTATATTACCGGCTATCAAAGTGGGCGACAGTGTTGCCTGTAACGGGGTATGCCTTAGCGCAACCTCTATCACAAAGAATTCTTTTTGCTGCTACGCGGTGAAAGAAACTTTAGAAAAAACCAATTTGGGTTCTCTTCAGCAAGGTGATAAGGTGAATTTTGAATTGGCCATGGGAAGTGAAAGCCGGGTGGGCGGCCACCATGTATCTGGCCATGTGGACGGTGTGGCCAGGGTTATAAGCTGGAACAGCCTTCAAGATGGTAGCGCTGAATTGTGGTTGGAACTTCCAGCCTCCCTGCAAAAATACTGCATAGCGAAGGGTTCTATTGCCCTTAATGGCGTGAGCTTAACCATTGCCGCTAAAGAAAAAAACAAAATTAAAATAGCCCTCATTCCCATAACCATTGCCAACACCAATCTCAATCAATTGGAAGAGGGCAGGGCCATTAATGTGGAAGTGGATTTAATGGGCAAATACATCGAAAATTTTTTAATGGCTTATTTTGAAGACTCGGATAATCCTTTAATCAAAGAGTTGGCCAAAGGAATGCAAAATGTTTGAATCTGTGGAAAAGGCCATTGAGGACATTAAAGCCGGTAAAATGGTTATTGTGGTGGATGCGGAAAGCCGGGAAAATGAAGGCGATTTGATTTTTGCAGCTTCAGCCGCTACTCCTGAAAAAATCAATTTTATGCTTAAAGAAGGTCGGGGGCTAATTTGTGTGGCCCTGGAACCAGAACGGGTGGATGAACTAAACCTCCCTCTTATGGTGCAAAACAATGGGGAACGTTTACAGACGGCATTTACCGTTTCCGTGGAAGTAAAAGAAGGCACTACCACCGGAATATCCGCCAAAGACCGGTGTTTAACGGCTTTGGCTTTGGCTAATCCCGAAAAAAAATCAAAAGACTTTATTAGCCCGGGCCATGTGTTTCCCCTAAAAGCGCGCAAAGGCGGGGTTTTAGTACGGGCTGGCCACACTGAAGCCGCAGTGGATTTAACCCGGGCTGCCGGGCTTACAGGTGGCGGAGTTATATGTGAAATTTTGAATGAAGATGGTTCTATGGCCAGGCTTCCCGATTTGGAAAAGTTCGCACAAAAATTTGATCTCACTTTGATATCCATATCCGATTTAATTGGCTATCGCCGTCGCAGCGAACTGCTGGTAAAAATGGTGGCCTCTCCCAAGCTTCCCACAGATTACGGGGAGTTTCAAGCCTTTGCCTTTAAAGACTTGGTACATGGTCAAGAACATATGGCTTTGGTGAAAGGTCCCATTGATTCTGAAAAAAACATTTTAGTTCGGGTGCATTCTGAATGTTTAACCGGAGATGCCTTTGCGTCTAAGCGTTGCGACTGCGGAGTTCAGTTGGACTTAGCCTTAAAACGTATTTCTGAAGAGGGGGGAGTTCTCCTATACATGCGTCAGGAAGGCCGTGGTATCGGGCTTCACAATAAAATGCGGGCTTACGAATTGCAGGATAAGGGGTACGATACCGTGGAGGCCAACCATATGCTGGGTTTTAAATCCGATGAAAGGACATATGGTATCGGAGCTCAAATTTTATATGAACTTGGAGTTCGCAACATCCGTCTTTTGACCAACAACCCCAAAAAAGGCTTGGGGCTGGATGGACATGGTCTTTGCATTGTGGAACAGCTTCCCATTTACGGAGAACCCAACGATGCCAACCGCAGTTATCTCACCACTAAGAAATTAAAAATGGGCCATAACCTGCCCAATGTTTAAGGAGCCAATGTATGCCCGAAATTACTGGAACACTTAACGCGAACGGAAAAAAGTTTGCCATTGTAGTTGGCCGTTTCAACCAGGCCATTACCTCCAAATTATTGGAAGGCGCCGTGGATTGCATTGCCAGGCATGGAGGAAAAAAAGAGGACATTACCACAGTTTGGGTTCCTGGCTCTTTTGAAATTCCCCAAACCGTAAAAAAATGCCTGGAAAGCAAAAAATGGGATTCGGTAATTGCCCTTGGAGCCGTAATAAAGGGAGACACTCCTCATTTCGATCATGTTTCCAATTCTGTAACATCCGGTTTGGCCCAGTTGAGCCTGCAGTCCAGCATTCCCGTTGTGTATGGGGTTTTAACCACCGAAACTGTAGAGCAGGCCATGGACAGAGCTGGTGTTAAAAGTGGCAATAAAGGATGGGATGCGGCCCTTACCGCTTTAGACATGATAAGTGTTTTGGAACAGCTATAATGGTTTCCAATCGAAAAGGCCGTGAGTTTGCATTGCAAAAGCTCTATGTATTGGAAGTAGGACAAGTGGATGATGAATTGGGGGAAGAAAAAATCATTACGGATTTAAAAGTGGACCACCGCTCACGGACCTATGGAAAAAAACTGATCCAGCTTATTCAGGACAATTTATTTGAAATTGACGACGCAATATCTAAATATTCCAACAACTGGAATTTGGATAGGATAGCCATTTTGGATAAAATCATTTTGCGTTGCAGTATGGCCGAATTAAAATATTTGCCGGAAATTCCCGCTCGGGTAAGCATCACCGAAGCGGTTCAATTGGCTAAAAAATATTCCACTGCGGAAAGCCCTGGTTTTGTAAACGGGGTCTTAAACGCAGCTTATCAAAAAATTAATTCAACACTTTAACAGGTAAATGCATGGAATCGAATAAAAGAACCAAAGTCTTGTTGTCATTGGGAACCTTGTTGGTAAGTTTAATTACTTACTTGTTTACGGCGGCTCCCACTGTTTCTTTTTGGGATTGCGGCGAATTTATCGCTTGCGCCAATATTTTGGGTGTGCCCCATCCTCCCGGAACACCTATGTTTATGATAATCGGCCGTTTCTTTATTTTGCTATTCGGATTTTTTAGTGAAATAGCCTTTCGCGTAAATCTGGTGAGCGTCATCAGTTCTGCTGTGGGGGTGATGTTTGTTTATTTGTTTACCGAAAAATTAATCAGCCTGGTATTTAAAAATAAAACCAGCAGCTTTGTTTCCCATGCTGGGGCATTGATAGCGGCCTTTTTGGTGAATTTTTCCGATACCTATTGGTTTAATGCCGTTGAAGCAGAGGTGTATGGACTTGCCATGTGTCTGGTGATGTTAATTTCCTGGCTATCCTTGTTATGGGTGGAGAACAGAACAAACCCCATGGGCGAGAGACTATTGCTTTTGATTTGTTACATAGCCTTTTTAGGAGTGGGTTTTCACTTGTACACGGTTATGACTTTTCCGGCAATTTTGCTGCTCATGATTATGATTGAGCCTCAAACCAAATACAATTATTCCTTAATAATTACCGGTATAACTTTGTTATCTGTGGTTTATAAGGTGAGCTACTTTGTCCACTTCGCCTTTTTTACCATGCTGGCCTGGATAATTCTGTATTTTGTGGTTAGCGATACCAAGCATAAACGCCAGTTGAATTTGGCTATTTGGTTTTGTTTATTGGCGGTTATCGGATATAGCAACCATGCTTATATTCCCATAAGATCTTCCTTAGACCCCCGCATTGATGAAAACAACCCGGAATTTAAACTTTCCGGGCTTTTTGACGCTAAAGAACGCGAACGTTTTTCAGGGTTTGTGGAACGTAAACAATACGGTTCTGAGAGTATGTTAACCAGAGCCCTACACCGCCGCGGTGATGTGATGAATCAAATTTTTTCTCATCCTCATATGGGATACGGGGGCTACATGTTGGCCCAATACTTGCCCTGGAAAGTGGGGGAAGGGCGTTCTTCCATTGTAGATGGCAAGTTTAAAGGCAAAGCTGCTTTCGAAGCAGATCCCGATGACAATAACCCAGTAAAAAGATTGGGTGTGGAATTTCCCACGCAAATGTCTTTTATGCCTCCCTATACCAACCGAGGGATGCAAGTTATGTTATTTTTGCTTTTCCATATACCCATGTTATGGGGCGCAATTAAGGCTTACAAACTTAATAAACCCTTTGGAGTATACATATTGACTCTATATATCCTGGCCAGTGCCGGACTTATTTTTTACATGAACTTTTCCGATGGTATTCGTCCCGATTTAGGCCCCTATAAGCAATGGGTAGAGCAAGGCGCTGACCCTGCAAATCCGCCATATCCCGTTTATATGGAGGTGCGTGAGAGAGATTACTTTTTTACTCCCGGATATATTTTTATGTCTGTGCTGTTCGGACTTTCTGCCGCCTTTTTTATTCAAATGTTGCGGGAAAAAAAGAACAGCCTGGGAGCGGCCCATAGACCCATTGGCGTGGCCCTGGTAGTGGTGTCTTTTATTGTGCCTTGTTTTTCAAATTACTACGAACATGATAGAAGCAAGGTTTATGTTCCATATGATTATGCGAAAAACCTCTTAGAATCCTGTTTGCCAAACTCTGTGCTTTTTACCAATGGGGACAACGATACTTTTCCTCTTTGGTTTATGCAGGAGGTGGAAAATGTCCGCAAGGATGTTCGTGTGGTGAATTTGTCACTGGTTAACACAGATTGGTATATCCATCAATTAATCGAACAGGAACCCAAATTAACCTTGGGTTTTACCCCAAACCAAATTGATGCTTTGCAGCCGCAAATCAACCAGCTGAACTCGCCACAAGAAATTACCTTGGGCAAAACCGGGCTTAAAATTACCCTTGAAGCACGTCAATCCAAGCCTTATTACAAAGTTCAGGACATGATGGTGATGAATATTGTGCAAAACAATTTTCCCAAGCGCCCCATTCATTTTGCGGTAACTGTGTCCAACCCCAATATGATGGGATTGGAAAAATATTTAAAAATGGATGGAATGGTTTATACTTTAACTAAAGAAGTTCACAACCAGGGGTTAGATAAAGAAAGAACCGCTCATTTGGTGGATAATGTATATAACTACCGAGGGCTGGAAAATAATGATGTATACTTAAACTCGGATACAAGAGGTCTTCTAAGCAACTATTTTGCAACTAACCATCGATTGACCCGCTGGGCGCAAGATGAGATCTCCAAACTGGATGCTGAAAAATCCCAGTTAGAGGCGCAGGTTTCAGCAGCGGAATCCGATTCAGCAAAAGAAGAATTGAATAACCGCCTTGGCGAAATCAAACAGGAGAAAGAGGATAAAATCAAGTTTGCTGAAAAATATTTAGCTAACACAGAGCGTATTATGTCCTGGGATTGGCGCCATTATTATTTTGCCAGCCAGTTTTATCGCGGTATTGGAGACAGCCAAAAAGCCAAATCTTTACTGGAAAAGGGACTGAAACTTGGGAAGCAACAAGAAGCCTTAACAGCTCAATTAGGCCAGCTCTATATGGACGAGGCTGATTTCAATAAAGCCGAAGCCCTATATAAAGATTTGCTGGACAAAAATCCCGGTGATTTTCAATTAGTCCATGCTTTGTTGGATGCCTACGAAAAACAAAAGAAATTGGGTGAAGCCCAGCAGTTGGTGAATGGCTTTTTAAATGAAAACCCCACGCATCAGTATGCCGGTTATCTTAAAAACAAGCTGATGAATTTCGAACGCCGTGAGTCCGAATCCAAGGCGCCTGCCCTTCCGCCTATGCCTCCTGTGGAAAGCGCGGAGTCTGAGGATGATTCCGGGCAAACAGATTCAAAGTAACCCGTAAAATTAAAAGCAGGGTCCGAAAGGGCCCTGTTTCATTTCCATTACAGTGAAACCCCTAAAAAAAATCCTTTTTATTAATTGGCAAGATAAAGAAAACCCGGATGCTGGAGGGGCTGAAGTTCATTTACATGAAGTTGCCGAGCGTTTTGTCCGAGATGGAATTTCTTGTACAGCCATTGTCAGCAAATTTAAAGGCGCCTCAGACCATAGCGTGCAAAATGGACTTGACATCTACAGGCACGGCCGTAGATGGAATTTTAATTTTGTGGTTTTGTTTTCTTTTAAAAAGTGGGTAAAACACCATAATCCTGATCTTATTGTGGATGATTCCAATAAAATTCCCTTTTTTTTAGCTATGCAAACAAAAACAGCTGTTGTGGTTCGTATCCATCACCTATTCAGGGAAGTTATTTTTAAAGAAGCCTCTTTTCCGGCAGCCCTATATGTATATATCATGGAAACTTTAGCTTTAAAATCCTGGAAAAATCTTCCCGTACTCACAGTTTCAAAAAGCACTCAGGATGATTTAAGAAAATCGGGGGTTTTAAATTCGGCCATTGCCCTTAATGGAGTGGATTTTGAATCCTATCAAAAACTAGCTCATGTGGAAAAAAAGCCCTATCAGCTTCTCTATTTGGGGCGCATTAAAAAATACAAGGGCCTGGATATGCTTATCAGAGTGGTTGTAAGCCTTAAAGATAAATTTCCAGAGCTTAATTTTGTTATTGCGGGAATGGGAGATGATGTCCCCAGATTAAAAAAAATGGTGGCTGATTTGGGGGCCAATGGCTACATTCATTTTGCCGGTTTTTTAAGTCGGGAAGGGAAAATGGAACTGTACAATGAAAGTTGTGTGGCTTTAAATTCTTCGCTTAAAGAGGGTTATGGCCTTACTACAATTGAGGCCAACGCATGTGGTACTTGTGTGGTAGCTACAGATGTCCCTGGGCTTAGAGATAGTATTTTAAATGGAAAAACAGGTTTTTTAAGTCCTCTGG
Organism: Fibrobacteria bacterium; assembly: GCA_050294405.1. Taxonomy (GTDB): domain Bacteria; phylum Fibrobacterota; class Fibrobacteria; order UBA11236; family JADFYW01; genus JBNKOC01. The sequence goes on from JBNKOC010000025.1 coordinate 185,124, forward strand.
GAAATGAAATTGATTTTGAAAAGAAAGTGGAAATTTTGTTGTCTGATAGTAAAAAGCGCCAGGAAATGGAATCAAATGCCATAGAATGGGCCAAATCACACAATTGGGAAGCCACCTACCAAGCTAGTAGAAGATTTATGGAGCAAGTTTATGAAAGGGGGCAAACTACTTGAGCCTTAAAGTGCGCATCAATATTTGGAAAATAACCAAAATGTTATTGGTGCTTCTCATCATTGTCTATGTGGTTAGAAAAAATGGGGGTGCCAGAATGGTCCAGCAAATGGCGGATGCCAAGCTGGGTTGGATGTTTCTGTCCGCATTGGCTTTTTTTGCCTCCATTATATTGGGATCTATTCAGTGGCATTTGCTTTTGCGTTTGCAAAATTTAAGGTACTCTATTTGGGAAACTTTCAAGACTTATTACATGGGCATGTTTTTTAATGCGGCTATTTTTAATTTAGCGGGAGATGCCCTTAGGGTTTATAAATTGCGCCGCCAGGAAATGGATATGACATCTTCTTTCGTGGCGACTTTTATGGATAGGTTTATGGGCCTTACTATTTTATCTGCATTTAGTGTTGTGGCCGTTATTGTGATGTGGCAAAAGCAGATGTTAAGTTGGGAAAACTACCGAATGCTACTGGGTATGAGTACCATAGTTTTTGGCTGTTTTGGCATTGGTGCCGCGGCAATCAGCAGCAGGCGTTTTGCAAAATTGTTTAATTTGCTTTTTAATTTAATTGGACTTAAAAAAATAGAGGATATTTACGGTTCCATTAACAAATGTATGCTGGAATACCGCCGGCAATGGCCCACTATGATTGGTGTTATTGCTGTAAGCGCCACAGTTCACTCTTTAAGGGTTCTGGGGCATTTTTTGTGCGCCCTGGCTTTGGGAATTCATATACATTTGGCTTTTTTCTTCTGTTCCATTCCCATAATTTCCTTAGTGGCGGTGATTCCATTAAATTTGGGAGGCTGGGGTTTGCCCCAGGGAGTGGGCACGGCTCTGTACAAACTGTCAGGGGTTATCCGGGAATTTCGCGATTATCCCTTAACCCCCGAAACGCTCACATTGGCTGCAGGCACGGTCACTTTTTTACCTGCCATAGTTTTTTACATCATTATGTTGATGGGCGGTTTATTTTTTATTTTGGATTCCAACAGGAAATAAAAATTAATGGATATTTCGATTATCATCCCATCTTACAACGAGGCCGAGAGCCTGCCCATTTTAATTAGAGAGGTGGTTGAAGTTTGCGGGGCCCATTTTCCCGAATATGAAATATTGGTTGTGGATGATGGCAGTCAGGACAACAGTTTTGAAATTATTCAAAATCTGAATTCAGAAAACAACCGCGTTAAGGCTATTCGATTTAGAAGAAATTGTGGAAAGGCAGCGGCCCTTAGCGCGGGTTTTAAAGCCGCCAATGGAAAATATGTTATTACCATGGATGGCGATTTGCAGGATAACCCCAAAGAGATACCCGATTTTGTCCATCATTTGGAAAGGGGTTTTGATCTTGTATCTGGATGGAAAAAAAAGAGATTCGATCCCATGGGTAAAACTCTGCCCTCTAAATTATTTAACAGGGTTACCCGCATGATGTCAGGAGTTAAACTCCACGACTTCAATTGCGGGTTCAAAGCCTATCGCAATGAGGTTGTGAAATCCGTTAAAATATATGGAGAACTTCACAGATATATTCCTGTTTTAGCCAATTGGAACGGTTTTAAAGTGGGAGAAAAAGTAGTGGAGCACAGAAAGCGTCAGTACGGCCATTCCAAATACGGTTGGTCTCGGTTGTCTAATGGGCTTTTTGATTTAATCACTTTGCTTTTTTTACATCGATATATTTCCAGGCCCTTGCATTTATTCGGTTTTATTGGATTGATTTTCAATTTAATAGGTGGGGGGATACTAGCCTATTTTGCCGGGGTGTGGCTTGTGAAGGGTAGTTTGCATATCCGACCGCTTTTATTAGGCGCTATTGCCTTTATTTTGCTGGGGTTTCAAATAATATCGCTTGGTCTTTTGGCAGAATTAATTGCCCAGAAATCAGATTTGGAATTTCCAATTTCCGAAACACTAGGCGAAGTTCATATATAAACATGAATGTTTTACTGTTAGGAAGCAACGGATTATTGGGGCAAAATATTGTAGCCCATAGTCCGACAGGCACTAACATGCAATTGGCAAGTCTCGAAGAGCAAAGCTATATAGAAGGCTCCTTTTCTTACGAACAAATTGATTTTTTTAGCAAATCAGATTTAATTCAGCTGGTAAAAAGATCTAAATGTGATTTGGTTATTAACACAGCGGCTATGACCAATGTGGATTTATGTGAAACCGAAAAAGAAAAATGCAATGTTATTAATCGCGACGCTGTAGGTTGGATAGCATCTTGCGGCATTCCCATGATACATTATTCCACAGATTATGTGTTTGATGGAAATGCCGGGCCCTACTCCGAAGAGTCTACTCCGAATCCTTTAGGCCATTACGGACAAAGCAAATTGGAATCTGAAGGATTGGTATTTGGACACAATCCAAATTCACTGGTTCTTCGCACCATGCTGCTTTGGGGTGTTGGCCGAAATTTACGCCCTTCCTTCACCGATTTCGTAAAATCAAGTCTGGAAAAAAATCAGGAGATAAATATCGTAACCGACCAATATGGAAACCCCACTTTGGCCTCGGACTTGGCCAAAGCCAGTTGGGCATTAATTTCTAAAAGGCAAAGTGGCCTTTTTCATTGCTCGGGTAGCGAGATATTAAGCAGATTTCAGTGGGCAGAAGCTGTGGCAGATTATTTTGGTCTTCCTAAAGCTCTGATTCATCCGCTGAGTTCGGCCCAGCTTAATCAAAAAGCTCCCAGGCCGTTGAATTCAGGCTTTAGTTTGGGAAAAATTGAAAAGGCTACCGGTTTTTTCTTCAAAAATTTAAAGGCCCAGCTTAAAGAAGTTTACGGATAGCCAAATACCCCTTTTACTAGAAAGCAAAAGCTTTTCATAGTAAATTTAATCCTCCGAATTTTCTTTATATTTGAACAATTTTCACAAGGATTTTGGAATGGCCGGAATGCGCAAATGGAGAGTGGAAGACAGCCGGGAACTTTATAATGTATCTGGCTGGGGTATTGGCTATTTTGATATTAATGAAAAGGGCCACGCAGTGGTTTCCCCGTTAAAAGAAAAGGGTCCCCAAGTCGATTTAAAGGAAATGATGGATGAGCTGATGTTAAGAGATATAGCAGCTCCAGTATTAATTCGCTTCCCGGATATTTTAGATCATCGCATTGAACAAATATCCCATTGTTTTGAAGCAGCCTCCGAAGAGTTTGGCTTTAAGGGCAAAGCTTACAATGTGTATCCCATTAAAGTGAATCAGCAGCGGCCGGTCCTGGAAGAAATGGTACGTCATGGCAAGAAGTTTAACATTGGTCTGGAAGCTGGCTCTAAACCAGAACTCCATGCGGTTTTGGCTATCATGGACAATCCCGAAGCATTGATTGTTTGCAATGGCTATAAAGATGAAGAATTTGTGGAATTGGGTCTTTTGGCTCAAAAAATGGGCAAGCGCATATTTATTGTGGTGGAAAAATTAAACGAATTGAAGCTCATTAAAACGGTGGCTGAGCGATTGAATATTCGGCCAAATATTGGAATTCGCATAAAACTAGCCTCTGCAGGCAGCGGCAAGTGGGAAGAAAGCGGGGGAGATCAGAGTAAGTTTGGGTTAAATTCAGCTGAATTGCTCGAAGCCATTGAGATGGCCAGAGATAGCGGACTTGCAGATTGTATTAAGCTCATCCATTTCCATTTAGGAAGTCAAATTACCAATATCCGAAAAATTAAGAGCGGACTTCGGGAAGCCGCCCAGTTTTACATTCAAATGCGGCAGATGGGTATGAACGTGGAATTTGTAGATGTGGGAGGAGGACTTGGAGTGGATTACGATGGCACCCGTTCCACTTCAAATCACTCGGTAAATTATTCCATGCAGGAATATGCCAATGATGTGGTTTACTCTTTAAGCCAGGCGGCCAAAAAGGCCAATGTGCCCCATCCCAATGTTATTGCCGAATCGGGGCGCGCCCTTACAGCCCACCATTCTCTCTTGGTTTTTAATGTGCTTGAAACTACAGCGCTTCCCGAGTGGAGCGAGGAATTATTTCCTGTGAAAGAGGGAGATCACGAATTAGTTCGCGAAATGCTGGCCATTTTTAAAAACCTCTCCACAAACAATTTGCTCGAGTTCTGGCATGATGCCTTGCAACTTCGCGAAGATGTTCTGGACCGGTTTAATTTAGGTTTGGTGGATTTAAAAACCAGGGCCACGGCCGAAAGGCTTTTCTGGAGTCTGGCTCACAAAGTCCACCGCATTGTCAGCGACATGAAAAGCCCGCCTTATGAATTATCGGGTTTGTCTAAGCTTTTAGCTCATAAGTATTTTTGCAATTTTTCACTGTTTCAATCTTTGCCAGATGCTTGGGCTATTGACCAAATTTTTCCATTGATGCCTATCCAGCGATTGGACGAGGAACCCAGCAATAACGTGACTTTGCAGGACATCACTTGCGATTCTGACGGTCAGATAGACCGGTTTTTTCGCAGTGGAGAGTTAAGCCACAGTCTTCCCTTGCACCCGCTAAAAGAAGGGGAGCCGTATTTTATTGCCACTTATTTGGTTGGTGCCTACCAAGAAATTTTGGGGGATTTGCACAACCTGTTTGGAGACACCAATGCGGTCCATGTGGTTTGCAATAAAAAGGGTGGCTATGTTATGGAGCAAGTAATTGATGGGGAATCTGTGGCGGATGTGTTGGATTACGTGCAGTTTTCTCCTAAAAAATTAGTCAGGGATATGGAAACCTGGGTTTCCAATTCGGTTAAGGAAGGACGTATTACCCCCATTGAGGGAAAAGAATTTTTAACCATTTATCGTTCCGGGTTGTACGGTTATACCTATCTGGAATAAGTTTGGGGGATTTTCTCCTTCCTTGTTAATTTATTGGGACCATGGACAAAACCCTCATCATAATTCCCACCTATAATGAAATTGAGAATTTACCTCGATTAATAACGCAAATTGAGGGGCTAAATCTGGATCTCCACATATTGGTGGTAGATGACAATAGCACAGATGGAACTGGCAAATGGGTTGAAGAACAACTGTCTCAAAAGCCCCATCTCCATCATATCCATCGCGAAAAAAAAATGGGATTGGGCAGCGCTTATGTGAGGGGTTTTAAATACGCCCTGGAAAATAACTTTGATATTGTTTTTGAAATGGATGCGGATTTTTCTCACGATCCAAAATATTTACCCGATTTCCTGGAAAAGATAAAAACCCATGACTTAGTGTTGGGGAGCCGGTATATATCTGGGGTAAATGTGGTAAACTGGCCCATGTCTCGTTTGCTGCTGAGTTATTTTGCCAACATATATGCCCGATTAATTACGGGCCTTCCTATTAAAGATGCCACAGGGGGTTTTAAATGTTTTCAGGTGGAATGTTTAAAGGCTCTGGATTTGGATAAAATTTCATCTGATGGTTATTCTTTTCAGATTGAAGTGAGCTATAAACTCTGGAAAAAGAACTTTAAAATTGTGGAAATCCCCATAGTTTTTGTGGACAGAACTGCTGGCCAATCCAAGATGTCTGGCAAAATTATTTCGGAAGCTTTGTTCTTGCTACTAAAATTAAGGCTTGGGCTGTAAGCAACATGGCCATATGAAATGAACGAATCCCCTGGTATTTCCGTAATTATTGTCAGTTACAATTCGCTGCATGTATTGCCCGCCTGTTTGGATAGCGTTTTGAATTCCGCTAAAAATCTGGATGCGCCCTGCCAAATTATTGTGGTGGATAACCACTCCAAAGACAAAACAGCAAAAATTATAAAGCCCCGTTATGGGCAGGTGGATTGGATTGAATTGGATGATAACATAGGGTTTGGCAGCGCATGTAACCGGGGTGAGAAAAAAGCAAAATACAGTTTTTTGTTATTGTTAAATCCCGATACAATAATAGAAGCGAATACCCTTTCCGTAATGTGGAACTTCCAAAAAGAGCATCCTGATATGGGGCTTGCCGGTTGCCGTATTCGCAATTCCAACAATAGCCTTCAATTAGCCTGTAGGCGCAGTTTTCCCAGCCCCAAAACGGCTTTTTATCGGTTTACAGGGTTATCAAGGCTTTTTCCCCAAAGTAAAGAATTTGGCAAATACAATTTGACATATTTGCCAGAAAATCAAGTGAGCGAAGTGGATGCTATTTCGGGTTCCTTTATGTTTGTGGAAAAAAAACTATTCCAAAGCCTTGGGGGTTTTGATGAAGAGTTTTTTATGTATGGGGAAGATTTGGATTTATGTTATAGGGCGCAAAAATGCGGAAAGAAAAATTACTACACCCCCCAAACAAATATCCTTCATTTGAAAGGGGAAAGCACAAAAAGCAAGCCTATAACTTCCCTAATCCATTTTTACGAAGCTATGGTGATATTTAGCCGTAAACATCTGGAGCTCAGTTTTCTTCCCATTTGGCTGTTTTACCTGGGAGCCGGGATTTTAGGAGGGTGTAATTTTTTATACAACCGTTGGAAAAAGTGGCCCCGCTGGACTATGGATTTGGTTATTGTGAACCTTGTTCTTGGGCTTGTTACTATTATGTATTCCAGGGTAATGGGTTTTCCCCATATATATGGTAGCCATCCCAATTTATATGTAAGCTGGCATTTGCTTAACTCTGCTTTAGTGTTTTTTCTTTTGGGCTACTTGGGGGATTATGGAAAGTACCCCAGTAAATTATCGAACCCATTTGTCATGGCGGCCCTTCCCTTTTTGGCCTTTTTGGCTTTGGGCTATTTTTTCTATGAAATTTCCTTTTCCCGCATTGTCTTTGGAATCTCCTCTTTTTTGAGTTATTTGAGTTTAGTGGGTTGGCGCATTTATTCCAGTCAGGGTGGTTTTTTGTTAAACCGCATTTTGGCCTCTAAAAAAAGGGTTGTTTTGCTGGGGGAGGGGGAAGCGGCCCTTAAACTTCGGGAGTTTATTCTAAATGGCTTCCTAAAAAATTACGAGCTTTTGGGCACTGTAGATAAAAAAAACTCACAAAATAGCCCGGAAATGTCAGAAATAGGGGAGGCCATTGCTACGGTGGATGAAATGGGACCCTGGCTTGAAAAATTGGAAATTAACGAGATAATTATTGCAGATGGCCAAAATTCTTATAATTTGGCCTTAGAAATTTTATCAAACGGATGGAATGAGGGTTTGCCCTTAAAATTACTTGTGGGTGATCCCGAACCTAGATCAATTACCCTTGTTGATGTAAATTTTACCGACGAGAAAATATTTTAGGAGATTATGGCATTTTTACCTAAAGGACCGTACCTGGAATTCGAGGTTCCTGTGGCTGAACTGGCTCAGCAAATTGAAGACCTCATGAAAAATTCCAATGTCACGCAAAACGATTTAAAAGATCTTGTAAATAAAAAAGAAAAGCTCCAGCAGAAAATTCATAAAAAACTTCAGCCTTGGGACAGGGTAGAGTTGGCTCGCCGTCCTGGGCGTCCGTATACTTCGGATTATATCCAAAATATTTTTACAGATTTTGTGGAGTTACATGGAGACCGTTGTTTTGGAGACGATCCGGCTATTGTAGGTGGATTAGCCAAACTAGGCGACCAACCTGTGGTCATTGTGGGCAACCAAAAAGGAAAAGACACCCGGGAAAGTATTACCCGCAATTTTGGAATGGCTCATCCAGAAGGATACAGAAAAGCACATCGACTTTTTAACATGGCCGAAAAATTTTCTTTGCCGGTTATCACTTTTATAGACACCCCCGGGGCCTATCCTGGTATCGGTGCCGAAGAAAGAGGACAAGCACAGGCCATTGCAGAGAATCTAAAACAAATGGCTACCTTGGAAACCCCCATAATATGCGTGGTCATTGGTGAAGGGGCCAGTGGCGGAGCTTTGGGAATTGGAGTGGGTGATAAGCTGCTGATGATGGAGAATGCCTGGTATTGTGTTATTAGCCCAGAAGGTTGTGCGGCTATTTTATGGGGGGACAACTCCAAGAAAAAGGACTTAAGCTCCGTAATGAAGCTAACATCAGATGATTTGAAAAAAATAGGTATTGTAGACAGAATTATTAAAGAGCCTTTGGGAGGTGCCCATTGGAATCCCCCTCAAACCTATGAAGAAGTGAAAACCGTAATTTTGGAAGAACTCCAGGAATTACAGAAATTATCCACTTCCGAATTGGTGGAAAAGCGCATAGAAAAGCTGTCTAAAATAGGATCTTATTAAAAGAGGGAAGCAAAATGTTGGATAAAGAATTATTGGAAATTTTGTGTTGCCCTGAAACCAAACAGGATGTTGCTGAAGCAGACGAGGCGCTTATTGCCAAAATTAATGAGAGCATATCTGCAGGTGAGTTAAAAAACAGAGCTGGTCAACCAGTTGCTGAAAAAATAGATGGCGGGCTTATCCGCGAGGATAAAAAATATTTATATGCCATCCGGGAAGATATTCCTATTATGCTCATTGACGAAGCCATTCCTCTGGAAAATATGGTATAATAAAGCATTGCTTTGAAATGGGAAATGGATTCCCTATTTTTATGAAATGCCTGTTTTATTAGACCTAAATGATCTTTCCAAAAGATATAATGCAAATCCAAAGTCCTTGGTATTTGCGAGGTATGCGCAGGCCCTTCAAAAAAATTCCGAGCTAGAAAAAGCCATTGAAATTTGCCAGCAGGGTTTGGCGGATTTTCCCGATTATTTATCGGGGTATCTGGTTTTGGCCCATTGTTTATTTGAAAAGAAGGATTTGGATAGCTGCCTGCAAAACCTGCAAATGGCCCTGGCTTTGGATCCTAAGTGTCTTAAGGCATTAAAAATGACCGGGGATGTTTTAGTGGAACAAAATAAGCCCGGACCGGCTGCTGAAAAATATGGCGCTATTTTGGAATTAGACCCCTGGGATAACAAAGTAAAAGAGCTTTACAACCGATATGCTGGTGGGGGCGATGCCGGTGAAATGGTTGAGGAAGACATTCCCGAGGGGGAATTGACCCCCGAGATTCCAACATCTGATGCTGCTTCAATGGAAGAGGACCCTTTTGCGGAAGAAAGCGCCGAAGATATAATGGCCGAAACGGATATTTCTGGTTTTGAAGAATCTGGCGATGGGGATGAACCTCCCATTTTCTTAGAAGAGTCAGAGGAAGAAGCTGTTCCAGAAGAGGATGGCCCTACCAAGGCTGATGTGCTGGCAGAACTTGGGTTATCAGACGATTCGCAAGCCGAGGGCAGCATCACGGAAGAAAGTATTGAGGCCGAATTACCTAGTGAGGACGATGTTGCCAGTGCCGTAGATGAAATCACAGGTTTGGAGGCAGCAGAGGAGACTGATACTAATACTGAGGAAAACCTTGAAGCCCAAATGCCCAATGAAGATGATGTTGGTAGCGCTATAGATGAACTA
>JBNKOC010000026.1:0-70448 GCA_050294405.1 Fibrobacteria bacterium
TTCAGTTAACAACTATTATTTTAAGCCTTGAAGGGGATTTAAGCACAGATGAAAAAAAGTATTACCACAATTTTTTGCCTGATTATTGTATTGACCATTTTCCTGGGTTGCTCAAGCTCAAATCAACATACCCACGGAAAAATTTCCACACTAAGCGCTGCATCCAGTGAAGATTACCACGCCTGCGAACACAAAGTCCCAAAAGAAGTATGCACTCAATGTAACCCTCATCTGGTGCAGGATTTCAAAAAAGTGGGAGACTGGTGTCCGGAGCATTCTGTTCCTGAATCACAGTGTTTTAAATGCCATCCAGACTTAAATTTTGCCCCTTTGCCGGAGCTTCCTGATGGAGCGGATATAAAAGAAATTTCTGCACAGGGCGAAGACGTCCCCAGCTTGGAACCTCACGCTATTAATGGAAAAATTACTCTTTTTGATTTCTATGCTGTTTGGTGCAGCCCCTGCCGGGAAATTGACAGACATGTATATTCGCTTCTTAATACAAGAAACGATATAGCTGTCCGAAAACTAAATGTTGTTTCCTGGACCACGCCGCTGGCCAAGCGATACCTTCAGAATGTGAACGGCCTTCCCTATTTAAGGGTTTATGATAAAGAGGGAAAATTTTATAAGGATATTTCCGGCTTTGACCTCCAAAAACTCGATAATGTTATTGCCGAAATTGGCGCCAAGGACAGTAGCGAATCCCCATGATAATTCTCCGGGTTCTTGCCTTTATTTTAGTTTTTCAAAATTTCTTAAACCCTTTAAAGGCATATGCCTGTGCGGGTTGCCGCAACCCCAATATGCCTGTGACCCGAACAGATGCTATGGAGTTAAGGAGCAACCACTTAAGGATTTCTGTAAATTTAGCTGCCACTGCTGCAAATGTTATTCATAGCGCAGGATGTTCTGATCTGGAAAATTGCGATGAAACCCCGGTTCAACCGCTCCACAATCATGAACAATGGATAGTTCCAACCGAACTAAGAATGAACGGAGAATATGGAATTACAAAATCATGGGGTCTTGAAGCTCAAATCCCTTACCGGGTTGTATATACCGATGTGTCTTATAGTTCGGCAAATGGCAGGAACTACACGCCCATAAACGTAGGCATACATCACCGTGAGGAGGCATTGGCAGGGTTCGGAGATCCTTTAGTTTTTCTGCGTTGGTCCACAGAATCAAAAGGAGCATTACTTTCTGTGAAAGCAGGCTCCACTTTACCTGTTGGCCAAACAGAAGAAAATCCTTTTAGGTTAGGTGATTTAAATCAAGAACATCAACATATTCAATTTGGTACAGGAACTTTTAATCCCGCTTTTGCCTTAGATGTATTCTTTCCAATGGGAACACATAGTATAACGGGTTTTTTCCAGGCTGAAATAGCTTTATATGAAAATTCAAAGGGATTTCAGCCTGGGCACAAGTTACAGGGAGGCCTGCAATATGGCCGAAAAATAGCCCAAACCCTATCGGGTGGTGTGGGAGCTGAGGTTCTTGGAGAAGGGGCGGAGAAATGGGATGGAAAGATTCAGCAGGAAGGCAATTTGGGGAGAACAGATTTTTTAGTCTCTGCATTTTTAAATAAGTTAAGCGGACAACATATATTTGGATTTAATATGCGGGTTCCTGTATACCGTTATATTGTAGTTGGAGATGAGGACCCGGGAGAAATTTTTTCACCCCTAATGGTGGCCTTTATTTTTTCCCGGTCTTTCAATCTGAATTAACATATTCTTAGAAATTCCAGACCTACAAATTAAATTCAAAACCCACACGCATATACATTTCGTTGTAAAACATGTCGTTAATAAAGCCCTGGCTGGTTTCCCAGGACATTAAGTTCATGCCCAAATTGAGGTCCACATCAATTTCCAGATTATTCACCCTTAATAAGGTATAACCTAAGCCCGTTTCAAAAGCGCAACTTCCCAAACCATCGGAAATAATTTCTTCTTCCCCTAAATAATAACCGTATTCATCATATACATCCGTATAGATTGGGTTGTAATAACTCCAAAACCTCAATTGGGGTGCTATTTCAAATTTAAAATAGGCATTCATGGGGCTTTTATTCACTTTGGAAAAATAGCGGCGGTATTGAAAAAGCCAATGCACTTGCCCCAGGTTATACATGGATTCATGTATGTTATTATAAGGGTTATATCCAAAAACCCCAAAGCCCGCCCCCATAGACAAACGGGTTTTTTGGCCGACATATCCATTTAACAAAAAACTCCCTCCTATTTCCTGCATTAATTGGCTGGGTTGCAGGTAGGAAGAAAAAGCGCGGATTCCAAAACCTGTTTCACTAAAAACAGAACCCGAGTGATGGTGGGGGGTTCTTTCGTGGTAATCCCATTCTGGCTCGTCGTCATCTTCAATATGAATTTCCACATGGGAGTGGGAACCTCTTTTTATTCTTCTGTCATGGGAACTGGATTTTACAGTGGAGCTTTTAACTTTTCGCTCTCCGCTATAAGATTTTGAAGACTTTTTTGTGGCCTCACTTAAGGTCCCTCGCCTGGCATGGGAAGTTGAAGAGCAGCCTATAATCGAGAAAATTAACCCAAAAACAGCAATTAACCAGGCCAAATTGGATTTTTTGAATTTTATTTTTAAGGAGTTCATACCCTATAGACGAAGCTAAAAGAAAAATCCGCTCAGGGTATTTTTAAATTTTTTATTGGACTAAATTGGTTGGGATAATTTAATACTATTTTTTAAAACAAAATTTTCCAGTGGATATTTTTTTATAAACATCCTATTTTAATTATTGGCTTAATAAAGTGGCCGTGGGTATTCTCGTAAGGCATTTTTTTGCGAAATTTTCAGGTAACCTTTAATGTTGTTTACCATTAAATTTCTATTGCCTTAAATACTATGGAGGGGTTATGGACAGGTTTACCTCGTTTAGAAAGCTTGTATTTACTTTAATTCTGTCGCAGATAGTTTTTACTCAAATCGTTTTTGCGACATTACACTCTCGCACAACTCAAGGGACATCATGGCAGGGGAATGTTGAGATATCAAGTCTCTCAAGAAAAATAACAGTCCATAAATACTTTTTAGATATTGAAGAAGACATTGAATTAATTCCTACTGGATGGCGTGAACCGCCCAACAACCTAAATACATTGGAAATTTACGGTACATTTAATATGCCTGCAAACACGGTAATCACTGGTATATTGATTTGGGATGGGGACAATTTATTAAGAGGAAAATTAAAGGGGAAGGAAAATGCCCGCTTGGAATACGAAGAAGTAGTTGACAGAAATACCACACCTCCCCCAAGGCCCAGAGATCCAATATTAATAGAGAAATTGAATTCCTCAAATTTTTGGGATCTATACAATTGCGCCATTTATCCTGTTGAATGGGGAAAAGCAAGAAAAATAAGAATCCGATATCTAGTGCCTCAAAAATTTATCAACAATGAACCGGTGATGCAAATTCCATTCGGAATGTCTGGGGAGGTTCGCAACACTAGAAGTATTGAATTAAATACAAAAATACAAGGGTATAGTGATATCGAAATTATTGAATTACGCAAAGGCAATAAAACTGAAGTTCTTAACTTACCTCAAACTATTACCTATGTAAATAGTCTAGATGTATATAATTCGACTTTTGTTAAAATCCCGGATCAGCCTCCCTCTCAAATGTTTAAGACCAGTTTTGAAGGAGGAGATTGGAATGGAAGTTATATTATGTATTGGGGACAGCCACCAGATAGTTTACTTGTAAAATCTGGCTTAAGAAGAGAAACCATTTTTTTATGGAAGTGGAACTTTTGGCATACTTTTGTTTATAATGACAACGGGACCAAAACCATTTCCCCTTTTGGGTCAGAAGCAATAACCCAAGCCTCAAAAATTTATCAGTCAAATATTGAAATCACTTCTGGAGGGGATAAAGTGGCTTTAATGCTGGATAAAGGCTCTGCTGCAGAAAATAAATTATTCCCTTTATCCAAGAGTAATACAAATAGTTTTGACAGTTTGCAAAATTTTTTACTTAGTATAAATTCTGACTATCTTTTAGAGAATATTGATGGCACAGAGCCTCCGGTAAAAATCAGAATTTCCGAAGGTGAAAAAAATAATTTTTTCAAAAGAGGGGCCGAGTCTTTTGATGTTAGTCTTAAAGTAATTTACAATCTGTTTTCTGAGCATGAAAAGGTAATAAAACATATTGTATTCCTTTCAGCAGGCCCTGTTCCTGACTTACCCAACCTGGATGAATTCTATAACAACAGCGATGAAATCTTAAGAAATAAAATTACTTTCTCTGCTTATGGTTCTTCCCCCCGCTACCCAACCGGATATTGGCCAGGAGTGCCCATTCACAGGCTTGTGGAAAAACACGCTTTACTTACAGAAGGAGTGTTCAGTCAAAATTTTTGGATACCCAAAAAAAAAGAGGCTTTTTTTAAGGCTACTATAAGCAATTATAAAAAAGATTATAATGTAACACTATTGGATTCCACGTCCGTATGTTTATCTTATTACAATTCTCTTCCATACCAATTTTGTCAGGAACAACAATTTAAACCAGTCCGTGTGGATACTTTGTCTTTTGCGGGACACTCCACATCACACTGGGAAAACAGCATTGAGTGGAAAGCTTTTGATTTTGAGAATAACCTTTTGGGAAGTTATACCGAAATTCCAAATATTAATGAAACCCCTAAAGATACATTTTTGGTTAAACTATGGGCAGGAGCAGCAAATGCCGTTACTGACACCAGCTTTTTATCCAATAAAGGCGCTCGGTTTGGAATTGTTGATGAACAATATTCTTTGTTAGCACTGGAACAAGACCTGGTTTCAGAAAAAGAAAAGAAAAATCTGGAAGATGGTGGACTTCCCTTTTTATCAGATGACGAAATATTTTTATCCAAACCTTTGGAGGGTGATGAAAATAACTTATCTACTACTCCTTTAGCGTTTGGCTTAGATAAATTTAACTTCATATTACTTCCAAACAATTCATTTCAAATAATTATCCCCGCTAATGAGCGATTTCAATCTGTAAAAATTTATGACTTAAAAGGAAAGGTTGTATATAATATTCCCATTAGCTCTATTGAATTTTCCAACTCTATTAAATTCATTAATAAGAATAAATTGCTCAAAGGAGTTTATTCTGTAATTGTTAAAACGAATAAAAATCAATACATTAGAAAATTTAATGTAATGTAATAGGAGTCGTTTTTAATGAAATCCAAGCTTATCATCATTTCAATTTCACTGTTATTCTGCCTAGCACAATCCAGGGAAACAATATCTTTGTCTTATTTAGATAATGTAATTCCAGAAGATTTAATATTTCATAACTCTCTAAGCCGAGCCTATTCCACAATTTTTTACCCTGGAGTTTTGGACGATACAACTAGAAGGAAAGTTTCTTTTGGATTATCGGAAACAGCGAGGGAAAATATTGAAACCTTAAACTTGCCATTGACTAAATATGACGTTAACCGAAAAGTTACAGATTTCATTACCCCTTATTTCTTATTCGAAAACAAAATTTCCAATTTATCTTTCGGATGGTACTTAGGTAAGGCAAACATAGATTTCAATAAAAAACACGCTCTTTCATATGAAGATACCGTCCGGTCCTTTGATAACAGCAAAATGGAACTTGATGCGGCATTTTGGATAAAACCAAATATCAAATACTTAAAAGCCGTTTCTTTTTGGACCTCGCAGTTTTATCATTTTAGGGAAATTCATTTTGCAAACATAACCGATTTACAACGCTTACACACTCATTTCCATAATGAGAAAACTAGAAGAGACTTTCTTTTAACCACAAATTTTTCATTTTTGGAAAATCATTTTTCACTGATTAAAGTGGGTTATGGCCTTCAAAATATTAAGGCATCGGAAAAGCAGTTAGATTCTCTTTATTTTACCACTACTGATTTTATTTCTTCGAAGCAAAAATTTGATAATTCTTACGACAACCATCAGTTTAATTTTGAGTTTGGCCATATTGTTAAGAAAAATTTGTACAGCTTTGGTTTTGTTGCTGCGGACAAATGGTCAGAAAGTCAATATAAATTGGACTCAAAAGATTCTTCTGATATATATATCAATGGTTTTTTCACCAGAGAGTTTGTTTTTCAATCTATAAGTCTTTTTACAGGTGGCAATATAAAAATAAAAGCAACACTGTTTAACAATGATAATTCCTGGGCTGGATTTTGGAAGCTTTTTTCTGATTCCAAAACTGCAAAGTTCTCAAAATCCATTAAGGCTGGTTTCCCATTTTTGCTAATGTTTCAACCCACAAAACAACTAAACATATCAGCCGGAGGAGACATAAATTTTATTAAGGGGAATTCCAATTATCATTCGCCTTTAGACCAATTTAATATTTCAAAATATGCAGGTTTTAACTATCGCTTCTACCCCTTTAGTTTTACCTACTCTCCTAATACTAAATTAAAGGTTTCCATTTTTCCCAAAATCGAAAACAACATATTTCTTAGTTCTGGCCAATTAAGCTACTGTTTCTAACTCCCAAAAGGAAGACAAAAAAACCGGGCCATGTTACTGACCCGGCCATGTACATTTTAAAGTCTTAAGAAATCAGGCTTTTAGACCATTGGGGAGTGGGACATTGGATAAAACAATGTTCCAGCAAATCCAGCCAATCCTGTTTTTTAAATGGCCGCTGCAAATATATAACGGAACCATCGGGTTGAATGGGGTCTTTGGCAGAAACCAATTCCACTACCCAGCACTCGGGAATGCAATCGGACACAATAGTGGAAAAATTTTCAATACCCACAGCATCAAGAGAGCGGTCGATGATAATCATATTAGGTGGGGCGCCAATTTTTAAAGGGGCTTCCAGGCTGGCAATAGCAAGTTCAAGCCCGCTGGTTCTGGAAATGGAATCCATGCGAATGCCGTTTTCGGCCATCCATTTGAAAGTCCATCGGCAAACATTATTGCTAAATGTAGTTTCCTTGCCAATCCAAATGACATTCTTGGAAACCTGCTCCTCGAAGCCAAGTCCCATTCCTTCAATTTCGTTTAGTGGTACCATAATTTTTTGCTAGTGGCCAAAAGGCCTGTGTTTTAGAATTTTGTTAGGTGTTTCCAAATTTAAAGTAGTAAGATAGGTTTCTTACATATCGATGTATAAGAGATTTTTTTATTTTGGAGAAAGTTTTTTACCCAATCTACCCTGAAAAAATGTCACTTTTTGCAACCAATCCCGAATTTGCCGCTATCGAAGCCCTGCTTGGAAAAGCCCGATTAAAAAACACCAAACATGGTATTGGGGATGATGCGTTTTTAGCAAAAATAGGTAAAAAAGTGTGGGCCATTTCCACAGATTCCAGTCTGGAAGGGGTCCATTTTAGATTAGACTGGCAGCCTCCTGAGCAGGCCCTGGAAAAGGCCATTTTATCCAACCTTTCCGACCTCAATGCCATGGGAGCCAATTGCCGCTATTTGTTTTTAAGTCTGGGGGTGCTGCCCCATTGGGACAAAAACATTTTTAAAAAACTGGGGGCCCGAATTTCCCGGCTCGAAAAAAAACACGGCTTTCAACTAGCCGGAGGCGATACGGTTTTATCTCCCAAGGCTGCCTTTTTTTCCATTAGCGTGTTCGGCCCGGTGGCAAAAAAACCTTTGCTTAGAAGTGCCGCCAAACCAGGACATAAAATTTATGTATCCGGAACACTGGGAAACTCGGCCGCTGGACTTTGGCTCCTAAACCGTAAAACAAAAAACTCCAACCATTCAGTTTTTGAAAAAAAATGTATCCGTTCCCATTTTCTGCCTTCTCCCCCGCTAAAGTTAGGCGAAGTGTTGTCAGAATTTAAAAGTGATGTGGCCGGCATCGATATTAGCGATGGCCTTTCATCGGAACTAGGACATTTAAGCGCCCAATCCAAAGTTCGACTGGAAATAGAGCTTGAAAAAGTTCCTTGCCACCAAAAATTAAAAACGATTGTTCCCCATCAATGGAAAAATTGGGTTTTGCATGGGGGCGAAGAATACCAGCTTCTTTTTTGCGGAAATTTTTCTCAAAAAGAATTAATTCGACTTACCAAAATTTGCCCCGTGCGGGAAATTGGACAGGTTAAAGCAGGAAAAGGAGTTTGGCTAAAAAAAGGTCAAAAATTGGAAAGGCTATTGGCAAATGGTTACAGGCATTCAAATCAATCCATTGAAATGCCAAGATTTATTATGCCATAATAAATTGGGAGCTTTGAAGGAAATCTCCCGCTAGTAAACTATGGACAATTCCTACTCCCAATCCAAAAAAAAAGCCAAACTGGGCGAAATTTTAATTTCCCAGAAAATTATTAATGAAGACCAGCTTAACCGGGCTCTTTTAGAGCAAAAATCCACAGGCCTCAGTTTGGGCGCCCAACTTATCCGTATGGGCATAATTGACCAGGATACTTTAAGCGCCGTATTGGGAAAACAAATTGAAATTTCCCAGAAAAAGCGAATTGGTGAAATGCTGGTGGATCAGGGTTACATCACCAAAGACCAATTGGAACTGGCCCTTCAGGAACAACAAAAAGTTGGAGTTAAACTGGGAAAAATTTTGGTGCATTTGGGTTATCTTGACGAGGGAAAACTTTTAGATGTATTGGCCGCTCAAATGGATTTCCAACATGTTATGCTGGACAATTTTAATTTTGATCCCAATGTTACCAAACTAATCCCCGAAGAAATGGCTCGAAGCTATAGGGCAATCCCGCTATACAAGAGCCAAAACGTGTTGACTATCGCAATCGCCGATCCTACTAACCTTCGTTCATTAGATCACATTAAGTTCAAAACAGGCCTTAGTGTGGAGCCGGTAATTGCCACCGAAGCTGAAATCACCAGCGCTGTGGACAGAATATACAGCGGCGGCAGGGAAGCACTGGCTGAGCTTTTAAACTCCGATAATATTAGCGGAGATATGGAGGTTGTGGAAGCCAAAGATGTGGAAGAGGATGTTTTAGCGGATGAAGAAGGCCAGCAAGTTGTTAAGATTGTGAACCTTATTGTTATTGAAGCCATCCGGGAGGGGGCATCTGATATACATCTGGAGCCTCAGGAAAACAGGCTTCGGCTTCGCTACCGCGTAGATGGGGAACTAATAGAAAAAAACCCCATTCCCAAAAAATTAATGAACCAGGTCACTTCCCGCCTTAAAATTTTAAGCGGAATGGATATCGCCGAAAGGCGCAAACCGCTGGATGGACGCTTTACTATTAGGCACAAGGGCCAGGAAGTGGATCTACGTGTGTCCACTTTTCCCTCTACTATAAGGGGAAGGGGCGTTCAGGAAAAAATGGTTATCCGTATTTTAAACTTTGATGTTAGCCAGGTAAATTTAAGTAAAATTGGCTTTTCCAATGAAGTCTTTTCCCAATTTGTAAATGTTATTAACCGTCCCAACGGGATTATGCTGGTTACAGGGCCCACAGGCAGTGGTAAATCCAGCACCCTCTACAGTTGCATAAAACATGTTCTCACTCCAAAAATTAACATTGTCACTATGGAAGATCCGGTGGAAATGGAGCTTCCCGGAGTTACCCAGGGGCAAATAAATCCCAAGGCCGGATTTACCTTTGCCAGCGGTATGCGTTCTATTTTGCGTCAGGACCCGGACATTATCATGCTGGGAGAAATGCGGGATGAGGAAACAGCCCGTATGGCTATTCAAGCCGCCCTCACAGGCCATATGGTTTACAGTACTTTGCACACTAACGATGCGTCCGAAGCGTTTACCCGGCTTTTAGATATGGGTATAGAACCTTTTCTGTTAACAGCATGTATACGGGGTGTCCTGGCTCAAAGGTTGGTCCGTAAAATTTGCGACAAATGTAAGGAAGAGATGGAACTTCCCGAAGAAACCTTGCGTACTATCGGCATCCGCCCTGGAACCGTTTTTTATAAAGGAAAGGGCTGTAACGCCTGTAACAACACTGGCTATCGGGGCAGAATGGGGTTATTTGAATTTTTAGTTCCCGACGAACATATCAATTCCATGATTTTCAAAAGGGCCACCAGTGGAGAAATTAAGTCTTACGCTGTTAAAAATTTAGGCATGTCTACATTGAGAAGAGATGGGTTGCAAAAAGCTTTGGCGGGATTAACCACCGTGGAACAAGTTTTAGGCGCCTCCTAAAAACTTAGCAACTGGCCCGCATTTAATTTAAGCTTTTCGGGAAGCACAGCCGCGGAACTCCAATTGTTGGAATTTAAGATGTAATTAAAACACTCATGTATATCTTCAAGAGTTGCATTCTGGAATTTTTCTATATACAAATCCCTGTCCAAAGGTTCGTCCTGTAAGTACATTCTGGCTAAATAAGCCATTCTACTTTGGGTGCTCTCTTGTTCCAGGGCAAAATTTCCAATAACATAAGCCTTGGCAAACTCTAACTGCTCTTTGGTAAAACCTTCTTTTTTTACCCGGCTCAAAATGTTGTTTATTTCTTCAAAAACAGGAGTTAAATATTTGGGCTCTGTATTAAAATTTATTCCAAAAATTCCAGAATCCACCATAGACTCTGAAAAGGTGCTGATTTGATATACATAGCCAAATTTTTCTCTTAAATCCTGAAACAATATGGAGCTCATTCCCTCGCCTAATACAGCATTGGCCAACGCCAATGGATAGGCCTGGGAGTGCAAAAATGTATAAGAGGGACCGCCTAAACTTACAGTGGCCTGTTGCACATCCATATTTTCAATTAAATGTTGTCTTTGATATTGTATATCTTCTTCAGCCCTGGCCATCCTCACCAGCCCATTGCTGAAAGAAGATTTTCCCGTGGCATCTAATACATTTAAAATGGAATCGCAAACTTCGTCATGGTTTATATTTCCCACGGCGACAATAAACAAAGGAGCCGAATCGTGAACCGCATCTAAATGTTCAAGAAGCTGTTTTCGGGTTAAGCCCTTTACACTTTCCACAGTTCCCGCAATGGGAAATCCCGAACTTTGATTTCCATAAATGGATTGATTGTACAAATCATAAACTCTTTCATCGGGATTGTCGTTGCTTCCCTTAATTTCCTCAACAACAACATCTCTTTCTTTTTCCAGTTCTTTGGCATCAAAGCTGGGGCATAGCACCATATCCAAAAGCACGTCTATGGCCAGTTTTACCTGAGTGTCTACAACCCGGGCGTAAAAACAAGTTTGCTCTTTAGAGGTAAAAGCATTAATTTGGCCTCCAATGGACTCTAAACTGTGCACAATCTCAAAGGCCGAGCGTTTTTGAGTGCCTTTAAAAACCATATGTTCAAAAAAGTGCGAGATGCCATTGTTTTCAGGAGTTTCATCCCGGGAGCCCCTGTCTACCCAAACACCAATACTCGCCGACTGCACGTAAGGCAATTCTTCAGTAATGGCAACAACCCCTCCGGGTAATGTGGTAACCTTTGGTTGTGGCATCATAAAAAAGGGGCTTATTTATAAGCCCCATATGTATATTAACTAACGGGTTCGGCTTCTTCGGGAACAGCTTGTTTTGCGCTTAAACGAATTCTGCCCTGGGCATCAATGTTAATGCATTTAACCAGTAGCTCATCGCCAGTTGAAAGAATGCTTTCCACCTTTTCGCCCCGTTCCATATCTAATTCAGAAACATGGACCAGGCCTTCTTTACCAGGAAGCACCTCGACAAAAGCTCCAAAAGTAGTGAGATTTTTCACCTTGCCTTTGTATTGTTTTCCAACTTCTACTTCTTCAAAAAGCTCATCTACTAATTTTACGGCCATGTTTGCATTGGCGCGCTTAGGCGCGGTAATAGTAACTTCGCCGCTATCATTCACTTCCAGAACAACACCTGATTTTTCCTGAATGCCGCGAATCACTTTTCCGCCAGGCCCGATTAAATCTTTAATCTTATCAACCTGAATTTGCTTTTTCAAAATACAAGGAGCTAATTTGGAAATTTCACGAGGTTCGGAAATAACTTCGTTCATTTTTCCGAGGATGTGCATACGTCCTTCTTTTGCCTGTTCCAATGCCTTTAACATTAGCTCAGGAGTGATTCCATTAATTTTAATATCCATTTGGAATCCGGTTACACCGTCTTTAGTTCCGCATACTTTAAAATCCATATCGCCTAAGTGATCTTCTGTACCGGTAATGTCAGATAAAACTTCCTGGCGGCCTTCTTCGTAAATAAGGCCCATGGCAATGCCAGCCACAGGAGTTTTAATAGGAACGCCGCTATCCATCAAAGACAGGGAGCCGCCGCAAACAGAAGCCATAGAAGAAGATCCGTTGGATTCTAAAATTTCAGAGACAATGCGAATTGTGTAGGGGAAAGAATCTGCAGTGGGAAGCACTGGCTCTAAAGAGCGTTCTGCCAAATGGCCATGGCCAATTTCCCGGCGTCCGGGCCCGGATAAGCGACCTGTTTCTCCCACACTGTAAGGGGGAAAATTGTAATGGAGAAAATAATTTTTAAAATAATCGCCCTGGAGGGTATCCATGCGCTGTTCATCCATTTTTCCGCCTAAGGTGCTAACAACCAGAGCCTGGGTTTCACCCCGTTGGAACATGGCTGAACCATGGCAATTAGGAAGCAAGCCCGTTTCGATAACAATATCACGAACATCGGTCATTCCCCGACCATCTATACGTTTTTGCTCGGATAGTATAACCTCGCGCATTTCTCTTTTTTCGGCTTCACCAAAAAAGGCGCTAATTTCGGCTTCTCTATCGGGGAATTCTTCTGCCAAGGCTTCCTTAACGGATTTTTTCAATTCAGCCATAGTGCCATAGTGTTCTTTTTTCTTCATGGGAGTACGGAAATACTCTTTGAATTTATCTACACATAGGGCTTCCACTTTGGCCTTTAATTCTAAATCAGGAGCAGCAGGAACAAATTCAAATTTTTCAACTCCCACTTCAGAAATCAATTCATTTTGCGCCGCTACTAATTTTTTGATAACTTCATGGGCGGCCATGATGCCGTCTACCATTTCTTTTTCAGAAATTTCGTATGCGCCGCCTTCAACCATAACAATGGATGTTGCTGAACCGGCAACAATCATTTCCAAATCGGAGTTTTCCAGCTCTTGAACTGTGGGGAAAACAATAAATTCACCGTCTACCCGCGCTACGCGAACCGCAGCCACTTGTTCTTCAAAAGGAATATCAGATAAGCCAACAGCAAGGGATGCTCCTAAAATGGAAATGGATTCAGAGTCGTTTATGCCATCGGAAGATAAAACCGTGGCTGCAATCTGCACTTCGTTTCTAAAACCGTTGGGAAACAAAGGACGCAATGGCCTGTCTATTAAACGACATACCAACACTTCTTTATCGGAAGGGCGGGATTCTCTTTTGAGGTAACCCCCAGGTATTTTGCCTGCGGCGTAGGTTTTTTCGCGGTACTCAACTGTGAGAGGGAAAAAATCGCCGTCCAGCTCTTTCCCCATACATACTGTAAGGAGAACCATGGTATTTCCCATGGACACAACGGCG
Organism: Fibrobacteria bacterium; assembly: GCA_050294405.1. GTDB lineage: Bacteria > Fibrobacterota > Fibrobacteria > UBA11236 > JADFYW01 > JBNKOC01. The sequence goes on from JBNKOC010000026.1 coordinate 13,491, forward strand.
GAACCCGCTGCTTGTTTGGCGAGCTTTCCAGTTTCCAATGTAATGGATTTGTCGCCGCCTAAATCAATAACTTTTTTATGATATGCCATATGTATATCTAACCTTAGGTTAAAACTAATGTTGCTAAAGAGCTGAGTGGATAGGAATTAATGGCGTAAGCCCAATTCCTTGATCAGTTCACGATAAGTTTCCAAACTTGTTTTTTGGAGATACTTTAACAACTTCCTACGCTTAGATACCATTTTTGTGAGGCCTAAACGACCGCTAAAATCTTTGCGATTTTGTTTGGTATGTTCGGTGAGTTCGCGAATACGATGTGTTAGAAGGGCTACTTGAACTTTGGCATTGCCAGTATCTTTTTCGGTACTTCCGAATTTGCCTACCAGATCCTTTGTGATCTCTTTGGTGATAGTCGCCATATAAATTCCTTAAACTGTTGTTTTTTCTATTCTTTTTTGATTAAAAATTTCCAGATCCTGTTGAATCTGCCGTGAGAGTTCTTCTCCTGAACTAAATGCTTTTTCTTTCCGGAGGAAGAAATTTAATTCCAAGTGTAAATTTTGGCCATAAATATCTTGCTTAAAATCCAAAATATGAGCCTCAATTTGAGTTTTTTGACCTGAAAAGGTGGGCTTTTTCCCAATATTGGCTACAGCGGGGTATTTTTGGTTATTTAAATGGACCCAACCCCCGTAAACACCAGGGCTTAAAAGAATTTTTTGGGGATCTTCCAACTCCAGATTGGCTGTGGGGAAACCAAGTTTTTTTCCCCGTCCATCTCCGTGAACCACTTTGCCATAATATGAAAAAGTGTAGCCTAAAAATTGATTTGCCTTCTCCAATTCTCCGGCCTGTAGCAAGGAGCGAATATAAGTAGAGCACACCACCTCGCCTTCTCTTATAATCGGCGCCACTGTGGTTAAGCTTTTCCCATGGGCAGATAAAAGCTGGGCCATGGTATTGCAATCTCCTTTAGCCCCCTTTCCAAAGCGATGGTTGTCGCCTATCACAACAGCTTCCGCTCCCAATATTTCCAAAAGAAATTTTTCCACAAATTCTTTGGGACTTAATTGAGAGAAGGCTTCTGTAAAATCCACAAGGCGGATTTCTTTTAGGCCCATTTCGTAAAGCAGCCTAAACTTTTCGCGGTGGCTGGTAAGATTTGGAATTTTTTGTCCCGTAAAGAGTTCCCTCGGATGGGGATGAAAACTAATAACAACGGGTTTTAATTTTTTGTCACCGGCTATTTGAATCAGTTTGCTAAAAATTTGTTTATGCCCTAAATGGATGCCGTCAAAATTTCCCAAGGTAACAATGGTTCCCCTTTCGGTTTTGACGCTGTTCCAGCTTACAGGAAGTATTTCCATTTGCTATACCTTGGCCTGCCGGAGATATTCCTCTGGATCAATACACAATCTGCTGGGGGCCAATTGGCGCTGTCCTTTTATCTGACCCATCCCCAAAAATTCATTGCGACTATCCCAAACCTGGCAAAATTGAATTTCGCTTTCAGACAAAATTGCTGTTTGAGAACATGTGTATCCCACGGGATTAATTTCCCGGCCCATAACAAAGAGAGTATCTGAAGAGTCTTTTAACTGCGCCCGGGGCAAATGGGATACCATTGCTGATATTTGTAACAGTTCAGACTCAGCCTCTGCAGGCGCTTCAAAGTTGCCAATTTTAGTACGCACAATTTTTTGAGCCAAGGCCCCACATTGAAAGTGCATGCCCAAATCAAAGGCAAGGGAACGAACATAAGTGCCTTTGGAACATTCCATTTCAAGGGTCCATTTTTCAGGAGAAAAATCAATGAGCTTTAAACTGTAAATATGTATTTGTCTTGGCTTAAGAATCACCTTTTCTCCCGCCCGAACCCTGTCGCAGGCCCGTTTCCCATTAATTTTAATGGCGGAATATCGGGGGGGCAACTGCTCCAGTGCTCCTACAAATTTTTTAAGAGCCATTTCCACTTCATGCTTAGAAGGAAGCTGCGCCCCCTCACATTTAATAACATAGCCCGAAGAATCGTAGCTATCCGAGGAGCAGCCGGGGAGCACTTCAAAGCGATAGGTCTTGGGCAAATCTTCGGCAAACTGCAAAAGCTTAGTGCCCTGGCCTACTCCCACTACCAATAAGCCACTGGCATCTGGATCCAAAGTACCGGCAAAACCCACTTTGCGAGTTTGCCACTTTTTTTTAAGGGGGCCCAATGCCTTAAATGAACTAATTCCAGCGGCCTTGTTGACTAAACAAACTCCGCTTAATTCCCTATTGGTCATCTGCTTCGTCTAAATCCGATAAAATGTTCTGGATGCGCTGGCTGTTTTCTAAGCCCTGATCCAAAATAAAATTAAGCTTGGGCACGGTGCGGGTGGAAAGAGATTTGGAAAGATGCCTTCTTAAATAAGCCGCAGAACTGGCAAGACCGATTATGGAATCTTTTTGCTGCTTATCGTCTCCCAAAACAGAAACATATACATTGGCCACGGACAAGTCGTGAGATACATCTACCCGGCTTAAGGTTACAAAACCAATTCTAGGGTCTCGGATTTCAGTTTGGATAACCAAACCCAATTCTTTCATTATAAGGTCGCTGATTTTTTCAATTCGGCGGGACATAAGTAACTCTCCGGAAGAGGTGTAAAAAAAGCCTGAACCCCTGCCTTATGCAGGAGTCTGGCTGAGCTTCTTGGCAATCTTAATGGTTTTAAAGAAAGCCAGGATATCTTCTTCCTGAATATCCTTTAACCCTTCGATTCCAATACCGCATTCCATTCCGGCTTTTACACTCTTAACATCATCTTTATGCCGTTTGAGGGAGGACACTTTGGCTTCGCCTATTTCCACGCCGTCACGGTAAAGGCGGACTTTGGATTCCCTGTCCACCATGCCGCTATTCACTTTACATCCGGCAATCATGCCAATTTTAGGAATCTTGAACAGCTGAAGAATAACCGCTTCTCCCACGACTTCTTCTTTAAGTTCTGGATCGAGCATGCCTTCCATTCCGGCGATAACATCATCCACCACATTGTATATAACGCGATAGTAGTTGATGGAAACACCTTCTTCTTCGGCAAGGTTTCTGACCTTTTCCGAAGGCAACAGATGGAAAGCAATAATGAGTGCATTAGAAGCTGCAGCTAAATGCACATCGGCTTCTTTTACCGCTCCCACACCCTGAGATATGATGTTTATCTTCACTTCTGGAGTGCTCAAACGGTTCAAAGAGGTAGCAATAGCTTCCACGGAACCATCCGTGTCCCCTTTAATAATCACTTTGAACTCATGGAATTCGCCGGAGGCAATTTTTTCATGTAGCTGATCCAGAGTAATGTGACGCTTCTGCCGCATTTCTCTGTCTTTGGCTGCCTGGCTTCTTCTGAGGGCAACTTCTCTGGCTTCTCTTTCGTTCATTACAACCAAAGTATCGCCGGCTTGAGGCATGCCTTCAAGACCCAACACCTGAACAGGTGTGGAAGGGCCGGCCAAATCCATTTTCTTGCCGTTGCCATCAAGCAGGGAACGAACTCTGCCTGCAAAGCTGCCGCAGATAAATCCATCTCCGGGACGCAAAGTGCCTTCTTGTACCACAACGGTGGCCACAGTGCCCTTACCTTTATCCAGCTTAGTTTCAATCACAGTGGCTTTAGCACGCTTATTAATTACAGCTTTAAGCTCCAATACTTCAGATTCAAGGGCCAATGTTTCCAACAGTTGATCGATGCCGTGGCCGGTTTTTGCGGACACTTCAACACAAGAAACTTTTCCGCCCCAACCATCTACCAAGACTCCTTCTTCAGCCAATTGGGATTTGATTTTGTCGATGTTAGCCGTGGGCAAATCCACTTTGTTAATGGCCACAACAATTTCCACTTTTGCATTTTTAGCATGCTCAATGGCTTCTTTGGTTTGAGGCATTACCTGGCTGTCGGCGGCTATTACTAATACAATAACGTCGGTAACCTGGGCACCTCTGGAACGCATGGCGGCAAAAGCTTCGTGGCCAGGAGTATCTAAAAAGCACACAGGGCCAGATGGTGTTTCCACCTGATAAGCTCCGATATGCTGGGTGATACCTCCGCTTTCATGGGAAGCCACTGTAGCTTTTCTGATGTAATCGAGAATAGATGTTTTACCGTGATCTACATGGCCCATAATGGTAACAATAGGAGCTCTGGGTTCAAGAGCGCCTTCTTCATCCACTTCGTCTTCAGATTCAATAACATCTTCTTTATATTCGTCCATGAGCTTGGCTTCAAAACCAAATTCATCGGCGAGAATAGCAATAGTTTCGTGATCCAGGCGTTGGTTAATGGTAACCATAATTCCCATTTCCAAGCATTTGGCAATAACCTTATTAGGCAGTTCGTTCATAAGGCCAGCCAACTCGGAGATGCTTACAAACTCAGGAACATTGAGGATTTTCTTTTCTTCTGATTCCTCAGTTTCTTCGGCTCTTTCCTTTTTATGGACGACCTTTTTGGAGCCACGGCCCACCTGAGCCATAACTTTGTTAACATTAGACCTCATTTCAGATAGCTCTTGTTCTATCTGTTCTTTGGTCTTTTTCTTTTTGTTCTTGCCTTTTAATTTTTTCTTAGGCTGCTGCACATCGCGCCGTGTATCCGGTTTGCCCGGAGCTCCAACCACTACGCCCGCTTCCTGAGCACGCATGGCAAATACATCTCTAGGTCTGTCCCCAGGAGTCTTTTCTCGTTGCTTGGGACGGTTATCCTGATGGGGCACTTTCCCAAAACGACCGGAATATCCTTTTTCGGACTTAGGCGCTGCGCGTCTGGCCGCTCTTTCGTCCATGTATTTTTGAATTCGAGCCGCTAATTGTTCATCGGGCTTTTCCACAGTAACTTTTAACTGGGATTCAGCAGAAGCCTCTTCAGAGTTTTCTTCGGTTTTTTCCTCAGCCTTTGGAGCTGCTTCTTCTTTTATCTCTGCTTTAACTTCTTCGGGCTGTTTTTCTTCAACCTTTGGCTGCTCTTGTGTTTTAGCAACCGGCTCTTCCACTGGAGCAAGCTCGGGGGCCTTTACTTCGGGCGCAATTTCTTTGGGAGCTTCTTCAACAGGCTTTGGTTTTTCCGCCACAGGCTCCGCTTTTTTTACAGTGGGCTCAGCCTTTTTCAGCTTTTTGGCAACGGTTACTTTTTTCAGCACCGCTTTCATAGGAATTTTCATTCCCGCTTTAGCCATTTCCTTGCGCTCCTGTTTTTCTTTTTCCTTAAGGAGAGCAGGCTTTACCAGTGTAAATGTTTCTGCATCTATCATACTGGCCGCCGATTTAACTTCGACCCCAGCATCCTTTAACAATTTCAAAAGAACATCCCCGGAAACCTCGTAGGATTTAGCAAGGGTGGATATTCTTTTCTTTTTTATTTTTTCAACCATAATAGCTTGGGGGATATCAGCCGGATGTTATTCGGCTCCTTCTTTTTTAAACAATGATTCTAATTCTGAAAATTTATTCTTCTTAACTTCAAATTCTGTGGACGCCCCTTGAGTATCGATTTGTATATCGTCTCTCTTCTCAAACAAGTCAGCTTTATCTTCTTCTGACATGTTATCAAACTCGGTGGTGCCATAAATATCCAGCTCTTTTCCGATTAGCTTGGAAGCCAAACGCACATTTTGCCCGCCTCTTCCAATAGCCTGGGATAAATCGTCGTCGCTGACAATTACCACAGCTCGTCCATCGCCGGTATCTGTAATCTGCCTTACTTCCGCAGGGCTTAAAGAGCGCTTGATGTATGTATTTAAATCTTCGCTCCAATTGATAATATCGATTCTTTCGTTAGAAAGTTCGCGAACAATTGCCTGTACGCGATTTCCCTTCATGCCCACACAGGCACCCACCGGATCGATCCTGTCATCTTTTGAAGACACAGCTATTTTAGCTCTGTAACCAGGATCTCTGGAAACAGCACGGGTAGCCACGGTTCCATCTGCAATCTCGGGAACTTCCAATTCAAAAAGCTTCGCCAAAAAGTTAGGATGCGCACGGCTCAAAACAATTTGGTGGCCCTTATTTTCATTGCTAACAGTGGCAATGTAGGCCCTTATAGTTTCTCCCTGACGGTAGCGTTCTTTTCTGATTTGTTCTTTAACAGGAAGCACCGCTTCGGCTTTGCCTAAGTTGATGTAAATGGTGCCTCTGTCTACCTGTTGTACGGTACCGGTTACCAATTCACCCACTTTATCTTTAAATTCGTTGTAAACCAATTCTCTTTCGGCATCGCGAATTTTTTGCAATAACATTTGCTTGGCCGTATTGATGGCTGAACGTCCGAAGTTTTCAATGGGAATTTCCATTTCCAAATGGTCGCCCACTTCGGCATCTTCATTATAATCCCTGGCTTCATCAAGCAACATATACTTTTCGTCCAGTTCCCGGACAGCTTCCGCATCCATGTCCGGGTCCACATCAGGATAGTCTTCAGCAACAATAACTCTCAAATAAACGGTAATCAGCTGGGACTCATCGTCGATATCCACCTCGATATTCTTTTGAATGCCCAGGTATTTTTTCGCGGCAATTTTCAGGCTTTCTTTTAGAGTATCAATAACAACATCGCGACTTAAATTTTTAGTCTTGGCAATGGCTGTCAGATTCTCAATGATTTCCAAGTCCATTCAAACTCTCCTGTTCTAAAACTCAATCAGTAATTTGCACATCTTGATTTTGTCCGTGTCCACTGCAAAAACTTCGCCCTCTTTGTCAAAGCTGATTTTTGTTTCAACAACATCAGTGATAATTACTTTTTTTTCAACTATGGTTTTTTCTTCGTCATTTACATAGGTCAGTTTCACCGCTTTTTGCAAATTTCGTTCGAAATCCCTGGCCTTTTTTAAAGGCTTATCCAAACCAGGGGAAGAAACTTCCAGTGTAAAGGGCCCGTTAAAAAGGCCTTCTGCTTCCAATAAAACATCCAACTCCCTGCTAACCAGGGAACAATCATTAACATTAACCCCTTCGGGCTTTGTAATAAACACCCGAATTAAGCCCTTTTTACCAAGTCGAGTAAACTCCGCATCAACCAGTTCCAAACCTTTGGAATGGGCTACGTTTTCTGCTAATCGCTGCAAAGTTTCTAAAGCTGTACTGCTCATCTTAAAATATTGATAAAAAAAGGTCCTCCGTGGATGGTTAAACCCACACAAAAACTTGGGTAAATTAAGAAAATTATTGGATTTACGGCAAGCGATTGACAATTTTCATTTAAATTTTAAGCTTTTGCTTCATGAAAGCAATTTTGTTGATTTTAGCTACGCTCTTAGGCGGCTTTTTGGTGGTTCGGGGTTTTATAAAAAATGTCCGCGAAATCAAAAAAAAACAAGCCCATACCAACACTGATAAATATTTGAATTACCCTCTACTGGTGCTTTGGTATGCTTATCTGCTTATTTTTTGTGTAGGTCTTACGGTAAATAATCTGATTGTTAAATAAAATCAGGTTTTTTCTTCGCTTTTAGCAAAATCCCAGTATTCGTCCAGTTTTTCCAGGGGCAAATCTTTCATGTTTTGGCTGCTTTCCCGAACTTTAGCTTCTACGGCCTTAAAGCGTCGGGCGAATTTGTGATTGCTTTTTTCTAAAGCCAAGAAAGGGTCAATATCCAAATGGCGGGCACTGTTCACCATTGAAAAAAGCAAATCGCCAAATTCTTCCTCTAATCTCTCCTTATCTTCCTGTTTTGTCCCAGCCTTTTTCACTTCTTCCCCAAATTCCAGCAGCTCTTCCTGGATCTTTTCCATGGGGCCTTTTGCATCGGGCCAATCAAAGCCCTGTTTTGAGGCCTTTTTCTGGATTTTATAAGCTTTTAGCAGAGGCGATAATGTGGCCGGAACTCCATCTAAAGCGGATGTTCTTTCTTCTTTTTTTTCTTCCTGCTTTATTTTTTCCCAGTTGCGAATTACCCCTTCAGAGTTTTCCACCTGCACATCACCAAACACATGTGGATGCCTTCTAACCAGTTTAGAGGCTATGGATTGAATTACGCTATTAATATCAAAGAGTTCTTTTTCTTTTCCCATTTGGGCGTGAAACACCACCTGCAAGAGCAAGTCGCCCAATTCCTCTTCCATATTGGGAATGTCCTTGGCATTTACCGCATCAATAAATTCCGCGCTCTCTTCCACCAAGCAGCTTAAAATAGATTCGTGAGTTTGTTCTTTATCCCAGGGGCATCCGTCTTTCGCCCGAAGCCTGGCCATAATGCTTAATAGATCTTCAAAGTTGTATTGTGTCATAAGCTAAAAATAAAAAAGGGCAGCCCGGTTTGGACTACCTTTTCAAAAAGCTTTTTTCGATACCCGGCCAAAACCAAAAAGGCGGCCAAATAATTAAAGAGACTTAGTATTTAAAATGGGCAAATGCTTTATTGGCATCGGCCATTTTATGGGTCTCAATTTTCTTGCGAACGGCATTGCCTTCGTTTTTATAGGCTTGCAACAATTCTGCTCCCAATTTTTGAGCCATATTTTTTTCGTTGCGTTTTTTAGCGGAGTCAACCAACCAACGCAAACCCAAAGCAGTGCTTCTGCGCTGAGGAACTTCAATAGGAACCTGATAGTTTGCACCGCCAACTCTTCTGGATTTAACTTCCACAGAAGGTTTAACATTTTCCAAAGCTGCTTTGAATAGGGCTACTTCGCTTTCGTTGCCGCCAATTTTATCTTTTAAAGTAGACATAGCTTCGTATACAATATTTTCGGCCACACCTAATTTGCCTTGTTGCAAAACAACATTAATAAACTGAGCCACCCAAACACTTTTAAATTTAGTGTCGGTGATTACTGGTCTTTTTTCTGCTCTATTTCTTCTAGACATAATTACTTCTTTTCCTTCTTGGGACGTTTAACCCCGTATTTGGAACGAGCTTGTTTTCTATCGTTAACACCAGCGGTATCCAATGTGCCGCGAACAATGTGATAACGTACACCGGGAACATCCTTAACACGACCACCTCTAATCAATACAATAGAGTGCTCTTGTAAGTTGTGTCCTTCGCCGGGAATATAGCAAGTAACTTCCATTTTATTTGATAAACGTACACGGGCAATTTTTCTTAAAGCCGAATTTGGCTTTTTAGGTGTGGTTGTATATACACGGGTGCACACACCTCTTTTTTGAGGACAAGCGCGCAATGCTGGCGCTGAGGACTTGTTTGCAGGGTCCTTCCGTCCTTTTCTTACTAATTGATTAATAGTAGGCAATTTCCATTTCTCCGTTTTTAAGGAGCCAAATATTATATTTTTTGGCCCGCTTTTTCAAGTTCCATTCAATATATCCTCTTTAACATTGTTCCTGCCCTTTTGGCAATTGGCCCAATGTTAAAGTTCAATTGAGATTTTTGGGGTTGATTGCTAAATCAACCCTGCAAAACCTCTTCGCCATTTTCGTTAAATGGCATTTTTTCCATTATGGGTTCTTGTTCCCCTTCTGCTTCTGCATCCAAATCTTTTACTCTTATTTTGAGCATTTTTGGATTGCCAGTACCAGATGGTATCAAACGTCCCATAATTACGTTTTCTTTCAAGCCTTCCAAAGTATCCACCCGGCCTTCGATGGCCGCAGCTGTTAATACCTTGGTGGTTTCCTGGAAAGAGGCAGCTGAAATAAAACTGTCTGTTCCCAGTGAAGCTTTTGTAATTCCCAGCAATAAAGGCACGAAAGAAGCCGGTTTTTTGTCTTCTGACATGGCCTGATTATTTACCAAACGCAGGTTGGCCTTGGAGATATCCTGACCTTCCAGCAAGCTGGTGTCACCGGGATCTACAATTTTCACTTTTTTCATCATTTGTTTAACAATACATTCGATATGTTTATCCGCAATGGTAACACCTTGAAGTTTGTAAACAGATTGGATTTCCTGTACCAGATATTTCTGTACGGCGCTATCGCCGGCAATACGCAAAATATCATGAGGCACAATTGAACCTTCGCACAACTTTTCACCGGAACGAATTCTATCCCCGGGGTGAACAGTTAAATGTTTACCTCTTGGAATCAGATAGGATTCTTCCAATCTTCCATCAGATACTTTAATTCTCTGCTGGCCTCTTTCAATTCCTTCGAAGGAAACAATACCATCAATAGCAGATACCACAGCAGGATTTTTAGGCTTACGAGCTTCAAATAGTTCCGCAACTCTGGGAAGACCGCCAGTAATATCACGTGTAGCTCCCACCTGACGGGGAATCTTGGCTAAAATGGTGCCAGTTCCAATTTGTGTTCCATCTTGAATCTGCAAATAGGCGCCAGCAGGCAATGCATACCTAGCGATTTTAGTTCCAGACTCATCCAGAATATTAATATGCGGATGCAGTTTACCTTTTTTGTCGGAGCTTACTCTTACCCGTTCAAGGCCTGTATCATCATCATATTCTTTTGAAAAGGTCACCCCTGATTTCAATTCGGAGTATTCCGCTTTTCCCTTATAAGTGGTAATAATTGGGGTGTTGTATGGATCCCAATCAAAAAGAACAGCGCCGGCTTTGATGTTTTCACCGTCTTTAACCTTAAGGATTGAGCCATAAGGCACGGTGTAGCGCATTTTTGTTAAGCCATTGTCGTCAAGCAATACGGCTTCGCCGCTTCTGTTAATAACAATTTGCTGACCGTTATCATCGGTTACTGTTTCTATATCTTCCAGTTGTACGCTGCAATCCCACTTGGATTTTTTGGAGCTTTCCGCTGTTAAGCGTGAAGCTGCACCACCAATGTGGAAGGTACGCAATGTAAGCTGTGTTCCAGGTTCACCGATAGATTGAGCAGCCATTACGCCTACTGCTTCACCCACATCGATTAAACGACCTGTAGCAAGGTTTCGGCCGTAGCATAGAGCGCAAACGCCTTTTTCGGATTCGCAGGTAAGTACGGAGCGTACTTTAACCACATCTACTCCGGCTTTTCCAATAGTGGCTACCAGTTTTTCGTCCATTAAGGTTCCAGCTGTACAAATAACATCATCTGTAACAGGATGGAAAACATCATCGCAGGCGACTCGACCCAGGATTTTTTCTTCCAGAGTTTGAATAACATCTTCGCCTTCGAGTACCGCGCTAATATCAATTCCGAGTACGGTTCCGCAGTCATCTTCATTTACCACTACATCCTGGGCCACATCCACCAAACGACGTGTCAGGTAACCGGCATCAGCCGTTTTTAGTGCTGTATCGGCCAAACCTTTACGGGCTCCGTGTGTAGATATAAAGTACTCCAATACATTCAAGCCTTCCACGAAGCAGGATAAAATCGGGTTTTCAATAATTTCCTGACCAGTAAGTTTTTTCTGAGGCTTCTGCATAAGGCCGCGCATACCGGAAAGCTGCTTAATTTGTTCCCGGCTACCACGAGCTCCAGAAACCGCCATCATGTATACAGGGTTAAAACCGTTTTGATCCTTGGAAAGGCTCTCGTACACCAAGTTAGCAACATCGTTGGTTGTGTGAGACCAGGCATCAATAATCTGGTTGTAACGTTCGCCATCGGTAATGACACCATTTCCGTACAGATCGATGATTTTTTCAGTTTTTTCTTTAGTGGCTTCAATCATCTTGTACTTTTCGTCTGGAATCACCATGTCTTTAATGGACACACTCAAGCCACCCTTGGTGGACCAGGTAAATCCGGTCATTTTGATATTATCCAAAAACTCGCAGGTTTCTTCGTTGCCTGTTAGACGATAAAGAGTGTCAATGGTTTTTGATATGGTTTTTTTATCCATAGTTTCATTGACATAGCCTAATTCCTTGGGAACAATTTGATTAAAAATAATACGGCCCGGAGTCGTTTCAATCATTTCCCCATTTACATTAACCTTAACTTTTGCGTGGAGATCAACCACACCGGCATTGTAGGCTTTGATTGATTCTTCGCCATTTGAATAACGCTTGCCTTCCCCTTTTGCGCCTGTTTTGGGCAAAGTCAGATAATAACATCCGAGTACAATATCCTGAGAAGGTATGGCAATAGGTTGACCTGATGCAGGATGCAAAATGTTATTGGAAGAAATCATTAATATGCGGCTTTCCAACTGAGCTTCAAAGCTAAGAGGCAGATGCACAGCCATTTGGTCGCCGTCAAAATCCGCGTTAAAGGCAGTACATACTAACGGATGCAAACGGATGGCTTTACCTTCCACTAATTTGGGATAAAAAGCCTGAATTCCCAAACGGTGCAGTGTGGGTGCACGGTTTAGCAGAACTGGATGGTCGTCAATAATCTCTTCAAGAATATCCCACACTTCCGCTCTTTCTTTTTCCACAAATTTTTTCGCGGCTTTTACGGTATGTACATAACCTTTTTCTTCCAGTTTTTGAATGATAAAAGGTTTGTACAATTCCAAAGCCATAGGTTTGGGAAGTCCACATTCCCGCATTTTCAATTGAGGTTCAACCACAATTACCGAACGTCCAGAGTAATCAACACGTTTTCCCAAAAGGTTTTGGCGGAAACGGCCTTGTTTACCTTTAAGCAATTCACTTAATGATTTTAAAGGACGGTGTCCCTCACCTTTAACAGAGAAGGTGCGGCGTCCATTGTCAAAAAGCACATCCACAGCTTCTTGCAACATACGTTTTTCGTTTCTCAAAATTACTTCAGGAGCTTTAATATCAATTAGTTTTTTCAGACGGTTATTTCTGTTGATAACCCTTCTGTACAAATCATTCAAATCGGATGTTGCAAAGCGTCCACCTTCCAGCGGAACCAGAGGCCTTAAATCTGGAGGAATTACAGAAATAACATCCAACACCATCCACTCAGGACGGTTGGGTGATTTTCTAATAGCTTCTACGATTTTTAATCTTTTTAACAGATCTGCTTTTCTTTGCATGGATGTTTCTGTTTTAACTCTGGCTCTGAAATCTTCGGACATTTTATCCAATTCCAGATTTACTAACATCTGCTTAACAGCAGGTCCACCCATTTTAGCATCGAAATGACGGCCTTCATCTTCTAAGTCAATATATTCGTCTTCTGAAATCAGTTGGCCTTCTTGCAAATCTGTATCTCCAGGATCCAGAACGATGTATGATTCATAATAAATCACTCTTTCTAAATCGGTCACAGACATGCCCAAAAGCCCGCCAATCATAGAAGGCATGGCTTTAAAAAACCAGATATGTACTACAGGCACAGCCAACTCAATATGGCCCATGCGCTCGCGCCTAACTTTGGAGTGGGTCACTTCCACGCCGCATCTGTCGCAAACCACTCCGCGGTATCGGATTCTTTTATACTTACCGCAATTACATTCCCAGTTTTTTACCGGGCCAAAGATTTTTTCGCAAAACAACCCATCAGGTTCAGGCTTAAAAGACCGGTAATTAATTGTTTCCGGTTTAGTAACTTCGCCATAGGACCAGCTTCGGATGATGTCTGGAGACACCAGCTGGATAGAAATTTGGCCGCTGAGGTCTTCATTGAGGTTGTCGTAAAGATCATCCATTTTTAATCACTCCATTCTAATGAACTTTTAAAATAATTCAGCCGAAATTTTATTCCACCTGTTCTTTTTCTACAAATTTGATATCCAGACATAGAGCCTGAATTTCTTTAATCAAGACGTTAAAGGACTCAGGAACACCAGGTTTAGGGGTGTTTTCGCCTTTAACAATGGCTTCGTAAATTTTCGAACGGCCCAATACATCATCTGATTTAACTGTGAGCAATTCCTGCAATGTATACGCTGCGCCATAAGCTTCCAACGCCCACACTTCCATCTCTCCAAAACGTTGGCCGCCGAATTGGCTTTTTCCGCCAAGAGGTTGCTGTGTAACCAGAGAGTAAGGACCGATAGAGCGGGCGTGAATCTTGTCGTCCACAAGATGGCCCAGCTTTAACATATACATGTATCCAACAGTAACTTCCTGGTGCATTTTCTCACCAGTACGTCCGTCAAAAAGAACCGATTTTCCACTTGAAGGTAAACCGGCCTCTTCCAAAGTTTTTACTACTTGCTCGTAGGAAGCCCCGTCAAACACAGGCGTGGAAACATGTATTCCAAGCGCTTTTGCTGCAAGGCCTAAATGGACTTCCAACAGCTGTCCCACGTTCATACGGGAGGGCACGCCTAGCGGATTCAAAATGATTTCCACTGGAGTTCCATTTTCATCAAAAGGCATGTCTTCCACAGGAACTATTTTGGCAATAACACCTTTGTTTCCATGGCGTCCGGCCATTTTGTCGCCCACAGAGATTTTCCTCTTTTTAGCGATGTATACTTTTACCAATTGCAATACGCCGGGTTTTAATTCTCCGCCAACTACAATTTTATCGATTTCCTTATCCAGTCTGTCTTCCAATTTGCGGATCATCTCGTTGGCGCTGTGTAAAACAGTTTCGGCAACTTGATTGGTTTTTTCGTCGGAGCAAATTCCATTGGTCACATTTACTTCAGACCAATTCATGTTTTTCAAATTTGCTTCAGAAAATTTCTTGCCCTTACCAACAATGATTTCGTCTGTGGCGCTATCCCGAATTTCTTCTGCATCTTGCTTTAAAAGCAATTCGGTCATTTTGCGATCACGGGCTTCAATTACATTCTGGATTTTTTCGCTGTATTGAATTTTTAAATTTTCAATAAGGTCTTTGTCGTTTTTCTTAGTTTTTTTGTCTTTTTCTTTTCTGGAAAAAACGCGGGTTTCAACAACCACACCCTTCATTCCCGGAGGCGCCTTTAATGAAGAGTCCCTAACATCACCGGCTTTTTCACCAAAAATGGCTCGGAGCAATCTCTCTTCAGGTGAAAGTTCTGTTTCTCCTTTTGGAGTCACTTTACCCACCAAAATATCGCCAGATTCCACTTCAGCACCGATGCGGATAATCCCCTGCTCATCAAGGTTCGCTAAAGATTCTTCCATAACATTGGGAATTTCTCTGGTTAATTCTTCAGGGCCTCTTTTAGTGTCCCGAACTTCCAAATTGTATTCTTCAATATGAATAGAGGTAAAGGTGTCATTTTTAGAAAGGTTTTCAGAAATGATGATGGCATCTTCGTAGTTATAACCATTCCAAGGCAAAAAAGCCACACGGATATTTTTTCCAAGAGCAAGCTCACCTTTGCTGGAACCAGGGCCATCTGCAATAATTTGGCCGGCTTCTATGGTTTCTCCTGCGGAGACCAGGGGTTTTTGATTTATACAACTGTCCTGGTTGCTTCTTTCAAATTTCCTCAATAAATACTCATCGTATTCAGGAACATCCAGAAAATCCGCTTCGCTTTTTTCGGTACTTGTTCTTTGAATTACAATTTTAAGGGCATCTACAGATTTTACAACTCCGGCATTTTTTGCTTTAACTACTACGCCAGAATCATACGCTGCTTTGCCTTCCATACCGGTTCCAACTACGGGTGCTTCGGTCATTAACAAAGGAACAGCCTGGCGTTGCATGTTACTTCCCATCAAAGCACGGTTTGCATCGTCGTGCTCAAGGAAAGGAATCAAGCTGGCCGCAACGGATACCAATTGTTTTGGAGATACGTCGATTAATTGAATGTCTGTAATGGGAACCAATGGAAATTCGCCCTTTTGACGGGCAATGGCTAATTCACCTACAATTTTTCCATTTTCGTCTAATTCAGTAGAAGCGGGAGCAATTAGGTAATCATCTTCCTTATCAGCTGTTAGGAAAATAACATCGTTGGTTGCAACTCCATCTACCACTTTGCGGTAAGGTGTTTCAATAAATCCAAAACGGTTTACCTGAGCAAAACATGCTAAAGAAGAAATCAAACCAATGTTTGGTCCTTCAGGTGTTTCAATGGGGCAAAGACGGCCATAGTGTGTGTAATGCACATCGCGAACTTCAAATCCAGCTCTTTCCCTGGTCAATCCGTCGGGACCCAAAGCACTCATTCTTCTTTTGTGAGTGAGTTCTGCCAGAGGATTCATTTGATCCATAAACTGGGATAGCTGAGAAGAACCGAAAAAGGAAGAAATAACTGTTGAAACGGTTCTGGCATTTACCAAATCCTGAGGAGTAATGTCTTCAGTATCGCGAAGACTTAAACGTTCGCGAATGGTTCTGGCCATGCGGGTTAAACCCAAAGCAAACTGCTCCTGAATTAATTCGCCCACAGAGCGAACACGCCTATTTCCTAAGTGATCGATATCATCCAACACACCTTCTTTCATATGTAATGAAGACAGGTAGTTCATAATGGCCAAAAAGTCACCTTCGGTCATAACCTTGGTACCTTCTGGGACTTCTAATTTCAAACGTGCATTTAAACGATAACGGCCTAATTCGCCCAGGTCATAGCGTTTTTCATCAAAGAACAGACGGTTCAAAAGCTCGCGGGCAGTGTTTACATTTGGTGGTTCCCCGGGGCGAATCAGATTGTAAATTTTGAACAGAGCCTCTTCCTCATTGTGAGTGGGATCAATGTTCAATGTCTGAAACATGATGGGATTAATCTTATAATTTTCAATAATGGTTATTGTTTTATTGGAAGTATCCAGAGCTTTTTTAATGATAGCCGGGGTCAGCTGAGTAGAAGCTTCGGCAATTATTTCACCTGTTTCTTCATCAATTATATCTTTAAACAGATACTGTTCTTTTTCCTCAATTTTTTCCAGTAAATCTTTATTAAGGGGGATTTCCTGACCCTTGTAAAAAAGATTTAAGATATCCTGATTTGAAGAATATCCGAGGGCTCTAATTAAAATGGTAGCTGGAATTTTACGTCTTCTGTCAATGTTAATGTACATACATTCATTAACATCTATTAAAAATTCAACCCAGGAACCGCGGCGAGGAATAATTCTGGCTTTTAAAATTCTTCCGCCATTTGGATGTGTTCCTTCATCAAAGCTAACACCCGGAGAACGGTGCAACTGTGATACTATTACCCTCTCGGCTCCATTAATAATGAATGTGCCGCTATCGGTAATAAGAGGCAAATCACCGATGTATACATCATTGGTGATTTTTTCCACAAATTTTCTTTCAGTTCCTTCGCCTTCAAAAACATTTAAGCTTAAAGTTGCTTTTAAAGGAGCGGCATAGGTCATGCCGATTTTTAAACATTCTCTTTCGGTGTATTTAGGTTCACCTAAGGAATAACTGTCGAATTCCAGTGAATAATATTCCTTGATATCCTTAATAGGAAAAATTTCTTGGAATACTTGCTGTAAGCCTTCTTCCTGCCTTTTGGTGGGCATAACATCGGCCTGTATAAACTTATTAAACGAATTAATTTGCACTTCCAGCAAGTATGGAATAGTAAACTCAAAGGCATTCCTGGAGTAACTACGCCTTTCTACTAATTTTTTCATGCTTTGCCCTTTATTTCCAATTTATAAATACACCAAAAGCCTGCGGCTAAGCAGGCTCGTTTATCCAGCTTTTTTTTAGGATAATCAATGCTTTTATTTAAGGCTTACTGTTGCACCTGCTGCTTCGAGCTCGCCTTTGAATTTTTCAGCTTCCTCTTTTGCTACGCCTTCTTTAACTGGTTTAGGAGCTCCGTCAACCAAAGCTTTGGCTTCGGCAAGTCCCAATCCGGTAATAGAGCGTACGGCTTTGATTACGTTAATTTTGTTAGCGCCAAAGCTGTCAAGAATAACGTCAAACTCGCTTTTCTCTTCAACGGCTGCTTCACCACCAGCTGCTCCGCCTGCTGCCATTACAACAGCACCGCCAGCTGCGGCTTCTAAGCCATGTTCTTCTTTTAGATAATCAGCCAAAGATTTAGCTTGTAAAAGAGATAGACCTACAATCTTATCTCCGATTTCTTTGATTTCTGCTGTTACTTCTGCCATTTTCCACTTTCTCCGTTTTTATGGTTCTCGTTAATTTTTTATGCTGCTTTTTCCAGCTTTTCTACCAGAGCTTTAATTTGACCGGCAATTGTGCTGCCAGGGCCTTTGATATATCCAATCAAATTTGCCCCTGGTGACATTGCCAGAGATATGATAGTAGCTTGAAGCTCACGTTTACCTGGCATTTTTGCCAAGTCCTTAATGGAATCGCCAGCATAGTTTTGCGAATCCATTTGAACGCCTTTCACTTCCAAAAATCCATCATTTTCTTTTTGGAAATCCACAATTATTTTAGCTGGTTGTGCTGGATCTTCCGCATCGGCTAAAATCAGGGAGGTTGGACCGATTAAATATTCGTCGAGTCCGGTAATTTCACATTTTTCAAAAACCCTTTTTAACAAAGTGTTTTTGACAACTTGCATATGAACACCCTTTTCTTTAAAGGAGGAACGCAAGCCGCTTAAAGTGGGAACATTAATTCCCTTATAATCCGCCAAATAAATAGCTGAGGCGTTATTAACATCGTCAATAAGGCTCTCAACTACACCTTTTTTTTCTTCTATAGTCTGCATGATAATTCCTAATTGCTCTTAAGCTATGTTTACCTTCCAATAGTTTTTGACAAAGCCAGGCTGGGAGTCATTGTACCCGCAATGTAAGAGCTGCGTACATATTCCCCTTTGGCGGCAGAAGGTTTTGCTTTGATAATTGCTTCAATAAAAGCCACGGCGTTTTCCGCTAACTTTTTAGGTTCAAAAGAAAGTTTACCCACAGTACCGTGGATGTTTGAACCCTTGTCTACTCTAAAAGACACTTTACCAGCAGCCAATTCTTGAATGGCTTTGGCAATATCCGGCGTTACAGTTCCGGTTTTAGGATTTGGCATTAATCCACGAGGTCCCAAAACCCTGGCCACGCGGCCCACTAAAGGCATCATGTCGGGAGTAGCTACCACTTTATCAAAGTCAAGCCAACCTTCAGTGATTTTTTGAACTAAATCTTCTGCACCAACAAAAATAGCCCCGGCCTCTTCAGCAGCTTTGGCGTTATCGCCTTTAGCAAAAGCCACAACTCTTACAGTTTGTCCAGTTCCATTGGGAAGAACCACATTTCCACGAACCACTTGGTCCGCGTGTTTTGGATCTACGCCTAAGTTCATATGAATTTCTACAGACTGATCAAACTTAAAAGCTGAATTGTCTTTTAAAATTTGGATAGCTTCTTCCAAATCGTAATTTTTTTCAGGAGAAATTTTCTCCATTATTTTCTTATAAATTTTGCCACGCTTTTTCATACTTAACCTATAATTTCCACGCCCATACTTTTTGCTGTGCCTTCAACCATTCTGCAAGCCGCATCCAAATCTGTTGTGTTTAAATCGGGCATCTTGGTTTGTGCAATTTCTTCAATTTGTTTTTTTGAAATCTTTCCAACTTTTTTTCTGTTTGGTTCGGGTGAGCCGCTTTTTAACTTAAGCGCCTTTTTGATTAAAACAGGGGTTGGAGGAGTTTTTGTAATAAAAGAAAAGGATTTATCCACATAAACTGTGATCACAACTGGAATAATATATCCGGCCTGATCCTGAGTCTTAGCGTTAAAAGCCTTACAAAACTCCATAATATTAACACCTTTTTGACCTAATGCAGGGCCAACAGGTGGGGACGGATTGGCCTTTCCGGCTTCAATCTGTAATTTGATATATCCTGCTACTTTCTTTGCCAAAACCTAACTCCTCGAAACAGCGCCTTAAGTTAAGGATTCCACTTGAACGAAATCCAATTCCACCGGGGTGGATCTTCCAAATACGCTGACTAAAACTTTTATTTTTCCTTTTTCCGGATTCACTTCTTCAACGGTGCCGTCAAAGTCCTTAAATGGACCGTCTTTAATTTTCACAGTGTCGCCAGATTGATAAGGAATTTCCACTTCCCCAGCATCGGCTTCTTCCGGATTTGTTTGACCTAAAATTCTTTTAACTTCCGCCTCACGTAAAGGCTGAGGTTTACCCACTCCCACAAAATGTGTTACACCGGGAATGTCTGTTACAAAGTGAAGGGTCTCTTTGTTCATTTCCATTTCCACAATGATATAACTGGGAAAATACTTTCTGTCGCGGGCAATTTTTTTACCCTTAGTTACAGACACTACTTCCCTGGTGGGCATTAATATTTCGCCAAAATAAGGTGACATCTCAGTTTTCTCAACCATCATTTCCAGGTGAGCTTTCACCTTTGACTCTTGGCCGGAGTATGTATGTACGACGTACCACTTTTTACTCATGACATCACCCTGTTTAAGCTCCAAAAATTTCAGCAATTTTGCCCACTAAATTCAAAAGGGCGAAATCCACTAGGGCCACATAGGCCGATGCTATTAAAGCGAACACAACAACAGCAACTGTGGCCCCCTTGAGTTCATCCCAAGATGGCCAGGTTACCTTTTTCAGTTCAGTAATAACGTCTTTTATGTAGTTCTGAAATTTTCTCATAATACTGCGGTTTCTTTCACCAGGTCTGGAGGGACTCGAACCCCCAACCAATGGTTTTGGAGACCACTACTCTACCAATTGAGCTACAGACCTATAATTCTCCAATTATTCAAGAATTTCTGTAACAACTCCTGCACCTACAGTTCGGCCACCTTCACGGATAGCAAAACGCAAGTCTTTGTTCATAGCAACTGGAGCAATCAAAGCGCCAGTAATTTCAATGTTATCACCAGGCATAACCATTTCAGTACCTTCGGGCAATGTAATTTCGCCAGTTACGTCGGTAGTTCTGAAATAGAACTGAGGACGATATCCTTTGAAAAAAGGAGTATGTCTTCCACCTTCGTCTTTGCTCAAAATATAAACATTGGCTTTGAACTTGGTATGAGGCTTGATGCTTCCGGGTTTGCAAAGTACTTGTCCACGGGAAATGTCGCTTTTTTCAACACCGCGAAGAAGCAAACCAACGTTATCACCAGCTTGAGCGTCTTCCAGCAATTTGCGGAACATTTCAACGCCAGTTACAACAAATTTTTTGGTTTCAGCAAAGCCAACTCTTTCTACTTCATCAGAAACGTGAACTTTACCAGTTTCAATTCTGCCAGTGGCAACAGTACCACGACCAGTGATTGAGAAAACATCTTCAATAGGCATCAAGAAATCTTTGTCGACTTCGCGAACGGGCTCAGGAATATAAGAGTCGCAAGATTCCATTAATTTCATAATAGCTGGAGCGCCTAATTCACTTTCGTCACCTTCCAGGGCTTTTAATGCAGACCCAGGAATAATAGGAATGTCGTCGCCAGGGAATTCGTATTTGCTAAGCAACTCGCGAACTTCCATTTCAACCAGTTCGATAAGTTCTTTATCGTCAACCATATCTACTTTGTTCAAAAATACAACCAGAGCAGGAACGCCAACCTGACGTGCCAAAAGGATGTGTTCACGAGTCTGAGGCATTGGGCCATCTGCTGCGGAACAAACCAAAATAGCTCCGTCCATTTGAGCGGCACCAGTAACCATGTTTTTTACATAGTCGGCGTGCCCCGGGCAATCTACGTGAGCATAGTGACGAGATTCAGTTTGATATTCAACATGGGAAGTATTAATAGTGATTCCACGTTCTCTTTCTTCTGGAGCATTGTCAATTTCCGCAAACGATTTAGCGGTAGTGCCCCCAGCTTTTGCCAATACGGTACAAATAGCTGCAGTTAGTGTTGTTTTACCATGATCAACGTGACCGATGGTGCCAATGTTGACGTGTGGCTTAGTCCTTTCAAATTTTTCTTTTCCCATTTTCTATAGGCTCCTGTACACGGTTAATTTAATACCACAAATTTTTAGTGAGGTGGTATAGTAGTAATTTCAATTTTATTTTTCATCAACTTTTTTAAGATTTTTTTCTGGAGCCCAGATCGGGAATTGAACCCGAGACCTCTTCCTTACCAAGGAAGTGCTCTACCCCTGAGCTATCTGGGCAATAAAAAAGGAGTGGAGCGAGCTAACGGACTCGAACCGTCAACATTCACCTTGGAAGGGTGATGCTCTACC
Source organism: Fibrobacteria bacterium (assembly GCA_050294405.1). Classification (GTDB taxonomy): domain Bacteria; phylum Fibrobacterota; class Fibrobacteria; order UBA11236; family JADFYW01; genus JBNKOC01. The sequence continues at coordinate 35,315 of JBNKOC010000026.1, forward strand.
AATTGAGCTAAGCTCGCCCGAACTCCTAAAATTTTGGGCCGAGGTGGGTTCGAACCACCGTAGGCGTAGCCAGTGGATTTACAGTCCACCCCCATTAACCACTCGGGCATCGACCCATAATTTCAAAAGCCAAAGATAGGAGTCGAACCTACGACCGGCTGATTACAAATCAGCTGCTCTACCAACTGAGCTACTTTGGCAAAATAGCTTAAAATTCGGGAACAAGATAAAAACAGCCCCTTGGAATTGTCAAAATAATTCGGTAGAAAGGCAAATTATTTTCTGAGTCATTTCAAAGCTGGCTACGACTGGCAAATTGAGCCCTATCTCTTTTAACCATTTCCTTGTAAGCCCCCATTATTTTATGGGTCCAGCTACCTTCCCCAGGAACTGGAATTTTCCGGCCTCCTATCTTATTAATAGGAACAATTCCGCGTACCGAAGAAGTTAAAAATGCTTCCTGCATTCTTGGAATTTGGTTCAAAAACACCGGTTTTTCCAAAACAGGCCAGTTGTGCCGCTTGCAAAGGGATAGTATGGATTTTCTGGTAATTCCAGGTAAAATGCCCGTTTCCAGGGGTGGAGTCACTATTTTTCCCCTAAAAACGCCAAAAAAGCTGGCTGTGCTAAGCTCGGCAATTTCCCCTTTTTTTCCCAATAAAATAGCCTCAAAACATTTTTGGGCATCGGCTTCTGCTTTTGCAAAAATATTGGCGAGATAATTTGTGGTTTTTACACTGGAATCCACTCCAGAAGCGGCTGCTTTATTAATGCTACTAATGGCAATGGGCACCCCTTTGGAATAAATTTCCGCAGGTAATCCCTGCACCGCTTTAACGGTGATAACCAGCGTGGGTGTGGTTTTTTTGGGCAACGACAAGCCCCCATCGTAATAGCCACGGGTTAACGTAATGCGAACAGCGGCATCGGATATTTTGCTTTTTTTGCACAAGCTAAAAATAATGCCCCCCATTTCCTCTTGGGTTAGGGGCATGGGAAAACGCAATTTTTTGCAGGAGCGTTTCATACGGATGTAATGATCCTTTAAAAATTCCGGGCAAAAATCCACGGCCCGCATAGTTTCAAAAAGGCCATCTCCTAATACAAATCCCCTGTCAAACACAGATACCAGCGCTTTGTTTTCGGGAACTATTTTTCCATTAACATAGGCGTAATTCATGTTATGACTGCTTTCACCGTCCAAACTGCCTTTTTATCTTCCTTTGAGAATGGCTGGGAGTAAAATTAGGTTTTGAGCCACTTAAAAGGCCATTGTAAAATCCCAAAGAAATTCCAAAGCTTACTCTGGTAGCTCCTGTAGGTATACCAAACATATCTATTTTGGGAATGGATATTAACTTACCTTCTGAATTGCGAACATCGTTCAGGGCTGTGGCCGCTTCAAAATAAACATTAAAAGGATAGTTATGATAAATACGGCTGTTTAATTTTAGCCCCCAACCAATGGTTTGCCTAAAAGACGAATTGACTTTACTTTCATCCCAATTTTCAGCCTCCCACAAACCGATATCTTTTAGCTTCCCGTTCCAGGCCCGTCCACTTTCCCAAAAAATTTGGGCATAAACATCCTCTAAAAATAAAATCCAGTATTCCTTGTATATGTCATTTATAAGGGCCTGGTTGTAATCCAAACCCAATACAGTAGTATTTTCACCTCTCATCAAAAGGTTCTCCGTATCTTCCAAATAGGGATACCCCCTGATAAACACCCCTCTTTCAAAAAAGGAATTTAATGTGTCCACTTCATTTTCATGTTCTTTCCAGGAAAGTATGCTTCCGATAGCGATGGAAAACCGAAGGGAGCTCCACTTGGACCAGGGCACCGAAAAGCCATAATCAAGACCCATGTCCAGTTCGTGGAGGGAGTAATCTCGAAACACAGGCTTGATAACTCCGTTTTCAAACTTAAAAGTTTCCCGGAAAGTTCCCCCCCGGAAAAGGTTGGAATAGTTATAAGAATACGCAGCATACCCGGCCATTCCCTTGGGAGCCACATTGGATTTACTTCCTGGGGTAACGCCGTAAAACCAAAGGGCCGGCATCACGGTAAAGGTTTTGTAAAAGGGAAAATCAAAAGGCACTTCAAAAAAGTTAAAAGAATTTACAGAACGGCCTAATGTTAATGATAAAAAACTGTTTTTCATGGGATCGCCCATTTGATCGCCTTGAAAAAGACTGTATTGGAAATTGAGCTGGGCGCTATTTAGGGAAATAGCCTGGTTAGAAAGGGATGTATCGTTTTCATCCAGATTGTTTACAGACTGATTTACGATGGTATCAAAGGTCACCAAATTTTTTCTGAACAAACCAATGCCCATGGAAACTGGGGTAGAATGATTGAAATAGCTTAAGAAAAGTTCTGATTCTTTATCTGGGTTTAAAAGGCCTGGCTCGGCGGCAAAATAATCCAGACCATTTCCCAATTCAAAAAGGCCTCCCAACGCCAATTCGTTTTTATAAACCGGATCGTTTAAAAATATACTGGCGCCCCCTAGCCATTTGGTTTCACCTTCCAGGGCGTCTTTTTCCTTGGAAGTTATTTCCTGGCCAAACAACATGGGTTGGATAATAAAGCGATTGGGAATTCCCAAATATTTTTCCCCAATACCCGAAAATTCCTGAGGTTCAAGAACCGCGCTGTCTTCTGGAGCCACCATTTTTACCCGGGGCGAACCAATTCTGGGACTCCAATCTTCCAAAAGATAAAGGGAAAAACCGTCTTTGTCATAATTGATGTATGCCAAGTCTTTGCCGTCGGGACTAAGAGCAGGTGAAAAAGCTCCACCGATAACATTGGTCACTCCCATGCTGCGACCTGATTCCAATTGATAACCATAAATGTTAAATATACCGGTGCTGTCGCTAACAAACAAAAAAGACTTGCCATCGGGATGCCAAATGGGTTCCTGGTCGTGATAGGGGCGCTTTAGCAAATCCTTAAAACCAGTGCCATCGCTATTTATAATGGCAATATTTTGAGACTGCCCTTCGTAATAGGAAAATAAAATCTGTTTTCCATCTGGAGAAAAAACCGGAGTGTAAACATTAAAGCCGAATTTGCCTTCCATATCTTTGGGATTGGGAAACAGGGTTTTTATATCATCGGAGCGAAACTCTCCTTTGCCATCTAGCTCAGCTACGCATAAATAAAAATTGGAGCGCACACTGCGCACAAAGGTAATTTTTTTGCCGTCGGCGCTGAGGTTAGGCATAATAGCATTCAGATTCTTAGTCCAGCGTTTTTCGGCTTTGTCTTTTCCAAAGGAAATAAAGGGCTTTTCCACTTTGGCGTCATACTGGTAGATATCCAGTTTGGACTCCCCGTATTTATTGTGATTCTTGCCAGAAGAAAAATAAAAGACGCTGTCCTTCACATCAAAATACCCTCGCACCGGAGCGCCCACTCTTTGCATTTTCTCTTTTTCATCTACCGAATCGGCGAGTTGGTATTTGTATAAACTGGCCCCAAAGCCCTGTTTGCCTTTGTTAGAGACCAGATATATATTTTCCCCCTTGGCGTCCCAGTGGGGGTAATTGTTAAAAAAAGAATGTTTGCTGAGTTTTTTACCTTCCACAGGTTCGCCTATTTGCTGCAGCATTTCAGTGTAGTCTTGTTTTAGTTTGTTTTGCCAATCGCCCCAAAGTTCCGGTCCAGATTTTCCCAACACCCGTTTTAGGGAAGCCGACAGGGTTTGGCGGTGCAGCCGGGCGTTCTCGGCCCACAATTTTAATATCACGGCATCGCCATAGGTCCCCGCAAGGTATCGGGTAAACCCGTAGCCCTGGGTATAGGGCCCTTGTTCGTAATGGAGCCCTTTTCCAGCAAAGGTTCCCATGCGGGCATAGCTTAAAAGGGAGTCATTTAAAACAGCCACCCGCAATATCATATCCCGATGGGAGTCCCAGGAATCGTGGCCTGAAAGTTCCGATTCATATTGAGCCACACCCTCTGCAAACCAATTGGGCTGGCTGGTAAAGGGAACAACCGAGGTGAGGGACGACTGGATATCTTCGTTGTAATAATCCTGGTAACCAATGACCAGTCCGAATATGGAACTTGGAAATTTGGAGCCTGCCTGAATAGAAACCAGATGGGAAAATTCATGGGTAATAACATCCTTCAGCCAATTGTGGGTGCTTCGCAAGGGAATGCCCCAATCGGTAATCCAAATGTTCATGGTATTTTGATAGGCGTTGGCCCAGCCATTGGCCACAATATCTTCTCGAATAATAAACTCCACTTTTCCCGGGAGCTGTATGTTATAGCGTTTTATTTTTTCCTGATATATGGATTCAGAAATAGAGGCAATGTATTCGGCTTCAGGTTCCAGATGTTTGGCGTAATAAAAACGAAAATGCTCCGTTTCAGCCACTTTCCATTTTATGTGGGACTCATTTCGATTCCAGCTATAGCCAAAAATATTTTGGCCAAGCAGGGCAAAAAGTAGCAGCGAAAGCCATCCAGGATGAGTAGCAAAGCTAAATAATTTTTTGAAGGAAAAAAAAATAACCAACCTTGTCCTTTTTAGATTGAATAAGGATATACTACAAAATTGCATTTACTCTTAAAGGATAATCCCTAAAATTGCCCTTTTAATTATTTTCCTGCAAACAGTTTAAAAGTCTTATTTTATGGGCTTTAGCAATTTTTTGTTTTTGAACTAAACAGGATGGAACCTTGGCCAGTTTTACCGAACGCTATCACGAGCTCACCAAATACAATCCTCAAACCATAGACAAATTGGGCCCGGTTCATTGGGAAGAGCAGCCCGCTCCCTTTAAGGAATTCCAGGGAACAGATAAAATTTCCTTGAGCTCCTTTTTGACCACCGACGAAAAAGAAGAAGGTAAAAAACCCTGGGTTTATCATCCCAGTGCAAAAGCCCACATCAGTTTGTACGAAATCGCCCACCTGCTGTATTTTACCTCCGGCATCACGGCAAAAATGACCACTGGCGCCGGAGATTTATTTTTACGGGCAAATCCATCTGCGGGTGCCCTTTACCCCACGGAGACTTATTTAGCTGTGAAACCCGGACAGGAAATTCCCGAAGGCATTTACAATTTTCATCCTTTGCACAATGATTTGTTTTTAATGGTGCAGGGAAACGTTTGGGAACGGTTAAGCGCCAATTTTTTCAACTTTCCTCAATTTGAAAACGCCGATATTTGTGTTTTGTTTTCGGGGATTTACGGACGTAGCGCCTGGCGGTATAAAGAAAGGGCTTATCGAAGGATTTTACTGGACACAGGACACGCTTTGGGCAACCTGTTAGAAGTGTGTGAATTAATGAGGTTGCAAGCACAACTTTTAGCTGGATTCAAAGACAAAGAGCTCGAAGAAACCCTGCGCATGACTCCAATGGAAGAATTTCCCCTGGTGGGAGTGGCCCTCAGCAAAAACAAAAAAATGGAACCAACTCTGGAACAACCCTCCAGCCTTCCCCCAAAACAAGCCGTTCAAAATCTGGACAACTCTCAACCTTTTCAAGTACAGCAAAACCAATGCGAACGCATTTGGGAAAATGTTGAAAATCCCAAAGAACAAGAAGCCAAAAAATCATATAAAATTTCCTGGCCACTGGAGGTTTTAAAATGCATAAGCCAAAGACGCAGCTGCCGGGAGTTTTCGCCGGAAAATATTTTAAAAGAAGACCTGCAAAAAATTTTGGCCTTTGCGTATCGGAATCTGGATTATTGCAATTGGCGAATGTCTCAAAATTTTTTGGAAAGCAAAGTTTTGGTATTGCGAGTGGACGGCATGGAGGAAGGCATTTACGATTGGGACGAAAAAACCCATGAATTCAAAATGCTGCGCGCCGGAGATTTGCAATCCGAATGTTTTCAAATGACCTTGGGTCAGGAAATTGGGGTTGCCGCTTCCGCCTTAGTTATCCACTATGCCCCCCTGGCCAAACTGACTGAAAAATTTGGCGACCGAGGTTATCGCTATAGTTGTTTAGATGCCGGGCAAATAGGCGAGCGAATTAACCTTATTTGCATGGATTTAGGCCTGGGCTCCAGTGGCATTGGCGGCTATTATGACGATTTGGTAAATGAAGTAGCAGGCATTAGTCTTGAAAATGCCATTCTATACATTACCGCCATTGGAAAACCCGGTTCCAATTCCATTTAGAATGGCCTTAATTGGCCCGCCCTTAAACTCCCAAATAGCCGGATATATTCTTATATTTCCTGGCCGAATTGGAATTAGAACAGGATTAACCAAGGCAAAATTATGAAATACGCAGATGCCGGTGTGGACATTGCAAAAGCAGATAAGGCAATGGCCACCATTAAAGGCATGGTTAAAAGCACTTTTACCCCCAATGTAATGGCAGATTTTGGAAATTTTGGAGGGCTTTTTTCCCTGGCTGGACTCAATTTAAAAGAACCCATTTTAGTGGCTTCTGTAGATGGCGTGGGAACCAAGCTTAAAATAGGCATCGACATGGGAAAATACCATTGCCCCGGCGAAGATATTGTAAACCACTGTGTGGACGATATTTTAGTGCAAGGAGCCTTTCCTCTGTTTTTTCTGGACTATTACGCTACGGGCGTTTTGGAGGGCGATGTGCTGGCCGGAGTGATTGAAGGAATTTCTAAAGCCTGCCGCGAAAATAAATGTGCTTTGTTAGGTGGCGAAACCGCCGAAATGCCCGGCTTTTATCAAAAAGGTGATTTTGATTTGGCCGGCACTATTGTAGGTGTGGTAGATAAAGAAAATTTAATTGATGGTAAAAAAATCAAAATTGGCGATAACATTTTAGGTTTGTCCTCAACGGGATTGCACACCAATGGCTACTCTCTTGCCCGCAAAGTATTGCTGGAAAAAGCGGGCTTTAAGCTCGATGATATTGCTGAGGGCATGAATAAAAGTATTGGAGAGCTTTTGGTGGAGCCACACCGCTCCTATTTAACCCCCTTGCTTCCGTTAATTAATGAAAAAAAAATAAATGGACTTGTTCATATTACAGGTGGAGGATTTCAGGGAAATATCCCCCGTGTTTTACCTGACAATGTGAAGGTGCGCATAGATAAAACCTGGGACGTGCCCGGTATTTTTAAACTTATTCAGAAAGAAGGCGATGTTCCTGAAGAGGAAATGTACAAGACCTTTAACATGGGAATTGGCATGGCCGTTATCGTTTCTAAAGAAAACAAAGCTGCCGTAAAATCCCAGTTGGAAAAAGTAGGCGAAGCTGTTTTTGAAATCGGCGAAGTTATCGCCAGGGACGACGTTAACGGCGAAAGGGTTATTTTTAGTTAAATGGCAACAGGAACATTAAAGCTATTTAATTCCGCCTCCCGAAAAAAAGAAGAATTTTCGGCTCAGAACCCTCCTAAGGTTCAGATGTATTGCTGTGGGCCCACTGTATACAATTACGCCCATATTGGAAATCTGCGCACTTATGTGTTTGAAGATTTTTTGCGACGGGTATTGGAGTACAAAGGATATGAAGTGAACCATGTGGTAAACATCACCGATGTGGGACACTTAACATCTGATGCGGATAGCGGAGAAGACAAACTGGAAAAAGGAGCCCTACGGGAAGGCAAATCCGTTTGGGAAATCGCTGAGCAATACACCCAGGAATTCCAAAAAGACTGGAAGCTGTTAAATTTAAAAGAACCCAGCCAATGGCCCAAAGCCACTGACCATATCCAGGAACAAATTGAGCTGATTCAAAACCTCGAAGCTAAGGGATACACTTATCAAATTGAAGATGGACTTTATTTTGATACGGCTAAGTTTCCAGCATATGCCGATTTTGCCAAGCTAGATGTGGCCAATCAGGAAGCGGGCATTCGCGTTTCTGCTGAAGGCAAAAAAAGTCCCACAGATTTTGCGCTGTGGAAGTTCTCACCTAAAGACAAACAAAGAGCCATGGAATGGAAGTCTCCCTGGGGCACTGGTTTTCCTGGCTGGCATGTGGAATGCTCGGCCATGGCCATGAAGCATTTGGGTGAAACTCTGGATATCCACTGCGGGGGAACTGACCATTTAAAAGTCCACCACACCAATGAGATTGCCCAATCCGAATGCGCCACTGGCAAAAAATTTGCCCGCTTCTGGATTCACGGAGGCTGGCTTTTGGAAAGCAAAGAAGATGGTGGCCCCGGTAAAATGTCCAAATCCAACGACAGTTTTGTAAGGCTGGCTACCTTAATAGACAATGGCTTTTCAGCCTTGGATTACCGGTTTTTCTGCATGACTTCCCATTACCGCAATTACCTGAATTTTAGTTGGGATGCCCTGGAATCAGCCCGTGACTCTTTAAAAAAGCTAAGAGCAAAAGTATCCAGTTACAACCAACAACAAATGCCCTTAAAGTCCGAACTGGCCCTTAGCTGGAGAGAAAAATTCGAAGACGCCATCGGAGATGATTTAAACATCCCCAAGGCCCTGGGTATTTTTAACAGCATGCTAAAGGATGCCGATTTACTGGATGCCGAAAAGGGTTCCTTGATTGAATTATTCGACAGAGTTTTTGGTTTGGATTTGACTAAATCCCAAGAAAAGGAAAATTCACAGGATACCCTCCCAACCGATTTATTTAATTTGTTGGAGGAAAGAAAAAAGGCCAGGGAAAACAAAGATTTTAAAAAGTCAGATGAAATCCGGGATATTTTTAAAGACAATGGGTTTCTTTTAAAGGACAGTCCTACTGGCACAACTTGGGAAAAGATTGTATAACCATAGAATCCATTAAAATGCACAAGGAGAAAAAGGTGATTCAAAGCATGGATAGCAAAAAAGACGATAAAGACAAAAAAGACGAAGGCTCTTTGGAAAAAGAAATCCATGAAAGCTTTTTAAAATCCCGCAAAGTATTTTTGTGGGGAGCTGTGGATGATGAATCTTCCGAAAAAATCGTTAAACAATTGCTATTCCTTGACTCAAAAGAACAAAGCGACATTTACTTTTATATCAACAGTCCCGGCGGAGTCATTACCGCAGGCATGGCCATTTACGATTGCATGCAAGCCATTAAATCCGATGTTTGGACTATCGTTGCCGGTCAAGCCGCCAGTATGGGAGCGGTGCTTTTAGCCGGCGGAGCCGCGGGAAAAAGAGTTTCCTGGCCCAGCTCCCGGGTTATGATCCACCAGCCCTTAATTTCCGGTCAAATGTACGGGCCCGCTTCCGACATCCAGATTCAGGCAGAAGAAATGTTGCGTATCCGTCAGGAGCTTAACGCAATTTTGGCTAAACACTGCAACAAAGCTCCCGAAGATATTGAACGGGACACCGAACGGGATAATTTTATGACTTCTGCCGAAGCCAAAAAATACGGCTTGGTAGACTCTATTGAAACAAAACTCTAAGCTATTTTACAGCTTGAGTACTAAAAAAAATCATGGGCCTATTTTCCAAAGTTCACAGCGGTTTATCAAAGACCCGTGAAAATATGTTCCGCAATTTGCGGGGCGCTTTTGGTAAGGGAAAACTTACCGAGGATACTTTAGAAAATCTGGAAGAGCTTTTAATCGGCGCCGATATTTCCTTTGAAATTGTGGAAGAAATTGTGGGCTCCGTACGCAAACGCTGCTTGGGAATGTTTTTATCCAACGCCGAGCTCATGAGTTTTATGGCAGAAGAAACCAAAAAGTTTATTCTGGAGCCCAAAGAAATTCCCCAGGACAATAAACCCCATGTTATTCTAATTATGGGCGTAAATGGAGTGGGCAAAACCACCTCCATTGCCAAGCTGGCCAACTTCTACAAATCAAAAGGTAAAAAAGTTTTGCTGGCTGCAGGCGACACCTTTCGCGCCGGGGCAATTGAGCAATTGGACGTGTGGAGCCAACGAGTTGGTGTGGACATTGTAAAACACCAAGAAAAATCCGATGCGGCAGCAGTTATTTACGACGCTTACGAGGCTGCTAAATCCCGCGGCCACGATATTATTTTGGTGGACACCGCAGGCAGACTTCACAATAAAGACCATCTCATGGAAGAGATGAAAAAAATAATTCGGGTGCTCAAAAAACACGATGAGGCACTCCCCCACGAAGTGTTAATGGTTCTGGATGGAAACGTGGGACAAAATGCCATCCCTCAGGCTAAAGCTTTTAATGCAGTCCAAGCTTTGGACGGCTTTATCATTACCAAGCTGGATGGTACTGCAAAAGGCGGCGCTTTAATTTCCACCAATTGGGAGCTAAAAATCCCTGTAAAATGGATTGGTGTTGGCGAAGGAATTAATGATTTAATCCCCTTTTCTCCTCTGGAATACGCCAAAGGGCTTTTTGAAGATGAAGAAGTGGATATCCCACTGGAGCAACAAAAAGTGGAAGGCAAATTCAGAGGGTTAGAAATTTAAAAGCTAAGGCCTTTTTAGTCCCAAAAATTAAAATTTTGTCATTTCGGATATATTTTATCTGGGTGGGCCAATGGAACAAAACCTGGATTTTTTGTATCTTGCTGCAATAAATTTCATATTAATAAAGCATGAAAAAGCTGGTAAATACTTTTGTTTGGCTTGGCCTTTCTCTTAGCCTTTGGCATTGTAAAGAAAAACAAGTCGAAATTAAAAGCAACCTGGTAAATGTCTATACCGACCTTTTGGTAGCGAAGTCCGTATACCAGGCCCAACCAGAAAAATTCTTGCAAATAAAAAATGCAGTTTTGGCAGGGAATGAGGTTAAATATCAAGAGCTGAAGGATTATCTCAAAGTAATTGAAAAATCCCCCCAGCTTTGGGTAAAGTTTCAGGAGCAAGTGTTGGAACGCATTAAGGAAATTGAATCTCAGGAAGGAAAAGGAGCACCTAATGGCAAGTGAAAATATTGTTGAATTGTCTGACGACAATTTTAATAGCGAAGTAGAACAACAAAGCGGAGCGGTTTTAGTTGATTTCTGGGCGCCCTGGTGCGGACCCTGCAGAATGGTTGCCCCTATTGTAGACGAATTATCCACCGAATACTCCGGTAAAATTAAAGTGGGTAAATTAAATACCGACGAAGCGCCTCAAGTTGCTATGAAATACGGCATTCGCAGCATTCCCACTTTAATCATCTTCAAAGATGGCCAGCCTGCCGAACAAATTGTGGGTGCTGTTCCAAAAGATCATATTGAAGAGAAACTCGAAAAAGTAATAGGATAATAAATGTCCTCATTTAAAATCATATTGCTGATGTTAGGGATATTCAGTTGGCCTATTCTGGCCAACTCTCCCAACCAGATAGAATGGTCTGATTTTGATGAAGGCCTTAAAAAAGCAAAGAGGGAGAACAAATACATATTTATCGATTTTTATGCCGACTGGTGTAAAATCTGCAAAGAGTTCGAGGCCACCACCCTTAAACTTCCCGAAGTGGCAAAAGAGCTCAATCAAAATTTCGTCAGTGTTAAAGTCAACACTGACAGCCAGAAACAAGTTGTATGGAAAGATAAAAAAATGTCCATGCAGGAATTTAGCGGAAAGCTCAATGTAGGGGCGCTTCCCACTATGATGTACTTAAGCCCCGAATACGATGTATTGGGAAGTTATTCCTCCTATGCAGACGGTGACCTGTTTTTAAATTTATTAACATACATATCCTCTGGGTCGCGATCTGCAAATCTCTCCTTCGAGGAATTTTTAGAAAATAAGAAAAAATGATTTTTTTGTTTTGGGCCGGGGTATTTTTATTTCTCCATTCCTACATAGTTTACCCCCTCACCCTTCCCATTTTGGGCTGGGTTTTTAAGAGGAATAGGGTTAAGCTCAACTCCACCGAATACAAAGTTTCCATTTTAATATCCGCTTATAACGAAGAAGAAGTTATTGAAGACAAAATCAATAATTGCCTGAGCCTTGATTACCCCAAAGAGCAGTTAGAAATTATTGTGGGCTCAGATGGTTCCACAGACAACACCAATAGCATACTGGATAAGTTTTCTAACGTCCCCAATATCAAGGTTTTTAAGTTTGAAGAGCGCAGCGGTAAATCTGCGGTGCTCAATAAAATTTACCAGCAATCCACAGGTGACATCCTTTTATTTTGCGATGCCAATACTATGTTCCTTAAAAACGCCTTGCAAAAGTTGATTATGAATTTTGCAGATCCTAAAGTAGGCTGTGCCTGCGGGCGTTTGATCTTAAAAGATTCTTCGGGTTCCAGCCTTGGAAAAGGAGAAAGCCTCTATTGGAGCATTGAATCTGAAATCAAAAACATGGAAGGAAAATTGGGAATCGTTGTGGGAGCAAACGGGGGAATTTATGCCCTTCGCCGGGAGTTGTTCCAAAAAATCCCGGAAAACAAAGTGGTGATGGATGATTTTTATATAACCACCAACGTTTTAAAAAGCGGAAAAGAAGTGGTTTACGAACCTCTGGCCATAGGAAGTGAAGAAACCTCAGTAGAGGCCTATGGGGAATTCAAACGAAAAGTGAGAATTGGTCACGCGAATTTTAATTTGTTTTTCAATTACTTAAAGTTGCTTAACCCCATGCGGGGCTTGGTAACCTACAGTTTTTTATCTCACAAATTAATCCGCTGGACAGGCCCCTTATTTTTAATCGCCATTTTAATTTTAAATGGCCTTATTCTTTTTCAGGATAGCGAATCCATTTTTTACTGGCTCATTGCCGGTCTGCAAGTCATTTTTTATGGCTCAGCCATCTCCGGTTATTTTTCTAATAAGAACAACCAATCTATGGGATTAATCGCTACCATCCCCTTCTATTTTTTGAGTATGAATTTTGCCTTGCTTATGGGTATGTTTAAGGCGATTTTAGGTGAGAAACACGGAAGCTGGGAACGCATCCGCAGAAGTTATCACCATGAAGATGTACAAGCCGACAATTTATAAGCTATACGCTCTAATTCTTTTTTTTCACTTTTCTTTGCCCGCCCAGGCTAAGCTGGCCTTTGTAGCCACGGGAGGAACATCCCAAGACTCGGGAACTGTCTCTTTTGCCTATTCCATTTATGGCTATCACAAAGTGGATGAACAAACTTTAATTGGCCTTCATTCCGGCAGCCAGCAGGGGGGAATCCCCATTTTAGCCAGCCTTTATGTGCGACTACCTTTGGGAGGTGTCATATTGCCAGTCGCCCTTGGTGATATCGGTTATTTTCACCACGATGATAACCCAGGCTTTTTATGGAAAGCCGGTGGTGGCCTGGATTGGAAAAACGGGCGTTACTCCAGCATTTTAATTTTAGGCGGCTGGGAAGATGGGCCTAATGGAGCTGCTGTTTATTCAAGAATAGGGGTTATGATTGAATTTTAGAAAGCAATACATAATCACATAATTTTGGATCTTCTTTAAAAAATTGTTTGCCCAGTCGAATCATGTTAATGCTCTTATTATTGGATAGTTTTTGAAAAATCAGCTCGACTGTATCTTCGTTTTCCCAGATAACTGCCTGAAATTTTCCAAAACCTTCGCATTGAGCCTCCCCTGTGGATTTGCCTGCCCCGGAAAGCTTTGAGTTTCGACCAATAACATGGCCAAATAAATCTCGGGGAGATTTTGAAATGTCTTCCACCTGCAATGTAATTAGCCAGAGGCCACTGTCATTAAAATGCAATCGGTTTTGCAAGCGCAAATTGCTGTCTAAATAATTATGGGCGTAATATCCGGGAGCAAGCGAGTCCAAATCGATGTTGTAGTGGATTGCCTTTAAGGTTTGCACATTTTCTCCCCAGGGCACCAAATAATGCCCTAAATCCAAATATTGAGAAATGGTTCCCTCATTGCCCTGGTTGCTTTCTGACTCCCTTATGGCCTTTTCCTCAGGGCGTTGCCTTGTTTTTAAAAGCAAAGAATCCAAAAGGGCAATTCTATCAATGGCTTTTTCTCTGAGTTCGTTTAGCCCTTCCATTTCGGGATCAATAGCCAGGGCAAAATCAAAGGCATGTACAGCATGGGCGTTTAAATCCCGTTTCATGTAAGCCTGGCCCAGAGCCATCCATAACAAAGGCTCATCGGGATATTTTTTTGTTAATGGATCTAAAATTTCAATAGCCACAGTGGCCTCTTCAAAATCCCTGTCAATGGGATTTAACATTTGGGTTAAAGGGGTTCGAGGCGGTTTTTTTCCCAATGTTTCCAGAGCCCACTTATAGTTGGCATTGCTTGAGTCTAATTTTAAAAGATCCAACAACTTGGATTTGGCCAAGTCCAGGTTTTCTGTAACTTCCCATAATAAGGCCTCCACAAATTTTAATAGATCAGATTCCATACCTACTTTTTTACAGTGATCTAAAACCAAGCCAGCGCTGTCATCCACACCTCGTTTATAATACACCCAGGCTAAATTTTCGTAAGCCTCCACCATTTTCCCCTGGCTTAAAGATATGGCCAGTTGAAATTCATATTGGGCTTCTAAAAATTTTTCCTTGTGCAAAAAAAATTTTCCCTTATTAACATGAGGTTTGGGATACATGGGAGAAAAATCACTGGCCAATTCAAATTGAATAAATGAGCTATCCAAATTTCCTATTTCCCACAAATATTCACCTAATGCGTTTCTATAATAAGGATGGCCGGGATCCAATTTGGCCATGTTATTAAAACAATTTATTAATTGTCCCAGGTGTTTTTTACTGGGGGCTTCGGATTTTAGCCAGGCTATTTTTTGCAAATACGCCGCTACAGCCGATTTATTTTGACGAAGCAATTCATCCAAAGCTGTAAAAGCAGGCTCCTTTTGACCGGATTTATAATAATCTCTGGCTCGTTCCAGTAAGTTTTGTTCGTATGCGCTTAATTTCTTGAGTTCACCGCTAAAACCATAAGCCCGGCCTGAAGGCAAATAATTTTCTCCATCCAATCCAAAAGGAAAACTCTCAAACTGCACAAGGCTATTTTCCCGTTGGGATTCTTTTTGGGATAAAACAAAAAATCCAATTCCCGCCAAAACCACAACCAGGGCTATCCAGGATATAATAAGCCTAAATTTTTCCATCTAACTGATTATAAATCAGTCTTGCGAGCAATTTCACTAGGAGGATGCGGGAATTTTGGGTTTTTACAGGGGAGGATAGACTGAAACTCACTTTTCGAAAGGACCAAAAAGTTATCGGCAATACTTGCCTGTCTCATTTGCTCCGGAAATCCCACGGGCTTCGATTTGTTAAACTAAGCATATTGTCCGATTAAGCAGATGGCTTGATATTCCTGGGTAAAGAATTTTCGCAGAGGCTTGGTTATAAAACCACCAAAAAAAAATTTAGGAGACTCCTAGAAATGGTCCAAGCAGGTTTTTAATCCGATCCGAAGGTGGAAAATGGGGTGAGCTTTTCCTTGGATTCTTTAGAACGCAGCAATTTTTTTAAGGCCTTATTTTTTATTTGGCGAACCCGCTCACGGGTTAGTTTTAGCTCTTTGCCAATTTCATCCAGAGTAAATTCTCTGGAGTAATTAATGCCGTAATACATGCGTAAAACTTTTTGCTCGGGGTCTGACATTTCGTTAAGAACCGAATCTACCACCCGGCGCAATTCGCCCTTTTCATTTTCTTTAACCTGGCCGCCATCGCCACCAATTACATCCAGCAAGGAACCAGCTCCTTCGTCTCCAGAAAAACCAGCTCCCGAAATGGGGGCATCAAGGCTTATGTCCACTACCTTTTCCATGATTTCCACAATTTCCTGTTTGAAATCACGGAACTCTTCCATTTCCAAAGTTTTTTGGTAATTGCCGTTGTGGGACAAAAGGGCTTTTTTAAATTTGTTAACCAGAGTCAGCTTGTTGGGTGGAATCCGCATGGAACCCACTTGCTCAAAAAGAGCTTTTTGAATAGTCTGGCGAATCCACCACACGGCGTAAGAAATAAATTTAACATCCTTAGAAGGGTCGAATCTTTTTACTGCTTTAAAAAGACCCATGTTCCCTTCGTTGATGAGTTCAAGAAGAGTAAGGCCCCGACCGCGATATCTGCGGGCAATAGAAACAACAAAACGCAAATTCCCGACAATAAGGCGATGTATAGCTCTTTTATCGCCTTTTTTTACAAGCTTTAAAATTTCTTTTTCCTCTTCAGGAGGGATTAAATCATACCGATCCAAATCCCGGAAATAGAGTTGCTCATTGTAATCCACTTTTGCTTTCCTTATGACAATTCCTTTAGATAGTCGTAGCTGTAAATTCCCGACTCATGGCCATCGTTCCACTTTATTCCCATGGCATATCGGCCAACATTAAAAATCTGGTTGGGACGCACAGCTTTATCAATCGAGTTTACATTTAAAATTTTATCACCTGTCCACTCATTAACGCAAGATGCACAGGGACAACTTATTCTCAATTTATATCCATTTAAATCAGACTTACTGCCATCTTGCCAATGGATAACCAGATTATTTTCCCCTTTTTTGGCGATTTTTACTGGTGGATTCATTTTCATTCCATTTTTCCTTTAATTTTTAGGCTTCTGCGGGCAGCTGATCCCATTGATAATTGTAATTAACTAAAAATGACCCACTTTTGTCCATCAAAAGGTTTAATCTTTCCACCATTTCGCGGGCCAGGCCCATAAAAGTTTGGGCGCTTTGAGAGCCCGGTTTTCTCCAAACTATGGGAGTTCCTGCATCGCCAGCTGCCGAAACTTCGGTTTCAATGGGAATTCCGCCAAAAAAAGGCACTCCCAAACTCCTGGAAATGCGTTCTCCCCCACCCTCTTGAAACAAATAGTGTTTTTCTGAGCATTTTGAGCATTGGAAATAGCTCATATTTTCTACTACTCCTAACACAGGAACCGAAACCTTTTCAAACATTTTAAGGCCCTTTTTCGCATCAATAACACTTACTTCCTGGGGTGTGGTTACAATTACCGCCCCCGTTAAAGGAGCCATCTGAGTTAATGTGAGTTGAATATCTCCTGTGCCAGGGGGAAGGTCTATAATTAAAAAATCCAGTTCTCCCCAAATCACATTATTTAAAAAGTTCTGTACCATTTGACTTACCATCGGTCCTCTCCATATCACAGGAGAGCTATCGTCAGTAAACATGGCCATGGAGACAATTTTTATTCCATTGGTGGTTACAGGTATTAAGCTCTTGTTTTCATCTACCCCCGGGCCTTCATTTACGCCAAACATCTTGCTCATGGAAGGGCCATACATATCGGTATCCATAACACCCACTGAAAAGCCATCTAAGTGCAAAGCGGCTGCGAGATTCGAAGCGACGGTAGATTTCCCTACCCCACCTTTACCGGAAGCTACCGCAATCACATTTTTTACCTGACGCAAACCTGGTGGTGTTTTAGGGGCAGCACTGCCGCTTTCAATTTTATAACCCATTTCCAACACCGCTCCACCGCATCCAGGAATTTTTATTAATTCTAGCTCCAGGGCCTCCCGGATTAAATCCGCTTTGCCTCGCAGTTGTACGGGGATTTTAATTTTGGCCTGAATTTCATTTTCCACAATTCGGAGGGATTCTAACTCGAATTCCATCCCCGCTTCTTCCAATTGAGGAAAATTGCGCAATTTAAGAGTTTCGCGCACGATATTTTCATTGATTTTAGACATTTATAAACCTTTCTTCCCTGACATAGAAATATAAGATTTTTGTAGAGATTGATAAAATTTGCCCCTTATTTCGGCACCCAGTGCAATTTATGCTTTTTGGGAATTATTGCCAGTTGGGGTCTAACATTGTAACTTTTCTGGTCATTTTTAAAAAGCTATGAAACTTCCAGCAACAGTACTTAAAACCCTGATTTGGTCAGCTTTAGTTTGTGCCCAGTTTGCCCCGGGACAAAGCCTGCAGCAAAAAAGCATGGCCCGAAATGTATATGGCGAAGATTATTTCTCCAATATGTCACAAAGGCAAAGAGATTCTTTAAAGGCCGTATATGCCGGAGGAGGAACCTCACAAAATCAAGCAGTCAATGAACAAGGTCAACAAGCCGGAAAACAGTTAAATGTTTTGGACTCATTGCTAATGGGTCCCCGGGTATTACTGGATAGCTCAGGACAGGACAGTTTAAACAATCCCGATTCTATTCCCAAAAGATTCTCCCAACGTATTTTTAAACGATCTCCAGGACACCTATTTTCCGCCGCCAATTCTGCATTGGGTAAATCTCATATTTTATCTCCCGGTGATGAAGTGACCATATCTTTATGGGGAGATAAGGAAAAAGTTTACAGCCTGCAATTAAACGAATCTGGAAAAATATTTTTAGAAGGCGTTGGCCTCATCAACTTAAACGGCCTGTCTCTCGGCGCTGCTGAATCTGTTATTCGAAAAAAACTATCTAAGATTTATTCGGGCATAAATCGCGGCACTTCTTTTGTGGAGTTGTCCTCGGCCAAGGCAAGCCCCATTCGGGTTTTTGTTTTAGGTGAGGTGATGTTACCCGGGGGATATACTTTTTCTAGCAACACCAGTGTTTTGTCCGCGCTTTACAGCGCCAAAGGGCCAACTGATTTGGGCACTGTTAGAAACATTAAACTTACCCGGGGAGACAGCAGTTATTATTTGGATTTGTATGAATACCTGTTAAAGGGCAATATTTTAAGTCCCCATACATTGGAAGATGGCGATATTCTTTTTGCAGCCCGAGCAGATGTATTGGCAGAAATTTCCGGGGATGTTGGACGGCCTGCAGTGTACGAGTTAAAAAAGGGTGAAGGAATTAAAGAGCTGTTGGAGTATGCCGGAAGAATTAATCCAACCTCCGCCAATCAAAACATAACCCTAAAACGATATTTTGACGATGGGAGACCCGATATTATCGACCTAAAATCTCCCAAATTTTACAGCGAAGGAAGTGAAAATTATTTGCTTGAAGATGGAGATTCACTATGGGTGGATACAAGCTCAGAAAAATCTCAAAATTTTATACAAGTCACTGGCCCTGTGAAATATCCTGGTGTATATGAAGCAGCAAATGCAAAAAATGTAGAAGAGTTAATTAAATCAGCTGGTGGACTAAAAGAAGATGCCTATCTAAGTCGCATACATGTGTTGAGGTTTAATCCCGATGGCAGCTCTAAATTATTTTCTTATGCAGTGGATAATAACAAAATTAAGGATATAGCTCTTGAAGGAAAAGATAACGTCGTATTGTACAGCATTCGGGATATGTATGAGCCCGATAGTGTGGAAATTGCGGGAGCCGTTCATGCACCAGGCAAATATCCTTTTCACGCGGGAATGTCAGCTAAAGATTTAGTGCTGAAGGCTGGGGGTTTTTTAAGAAGCAGAGAAGAAGGAAAGGCCATTTGCTTTCGCGGTGAAGGAAACACTAGAAAAATCACCAACATGGAGATCAAACTTCAGGAAGGACTTAAAAATACCGGAGAAGAATTTAAATTAAGCTCCACAGACTTCATATTAATACCCGAAGACCCAAATTGGTATCAGCAGGAATACGTAACCTTAGCCGGACAGTTTAAATATCCTGGAAAATACGCATTGCTTTTTCCCGAAGAACAATTGGCCGCTGTCATAAAAAGGGCGGGTGGGTTTAAAAGTGATGCCTACATCCCTGGATTTAGATTTTTCAGAAAGAAAAATGAAAAAGGTCGAATTGGCATCAATTTAGAGAAAGCTTTGAATGCCCCAAACTCTTTAGAAAACATTTCCCTTAAAGACGGGGACAGCCTGCATTTACCTGAAAGAGAAATGAGTGTAAAGGTAATTGGTGAAGTAGGCTTACCAACATCAGTGTTGTTTAAAAAGGGCAAAGGTGTCAAATACTATATCAGCCGAGCCGGAGGTTATACCAGGTTTAGCGATAAAAAACATGTGGTATTGGAGTATGCAAATGGCGAAATCGCAGGTGATGGTGATTTTTACCGCGATCCCGATCCAGGAAGTGTAATATATGTTCCCGGCAAACCGGAAGCCCCACCAGTGGAATGGTTGAAGGGAATTGACGCTATTGTTGGAACTATGGCTGGGGCTGCAGCGCTGATATTGAGCATCTTGATCATTGATGACAAAATTAATAATTAGGTTTTAGAACAAAAATAGTATGATATGTCTCAATTATCGCCTTCATTATTTTTTATTACTCCAAAATATGTTATAGGGTTTTTTTGGGGCTGGCTGTTCTTAAGGAACGCCTTGCTATTTACGGAGAAAGATACTTTTTGGATAGCGTCATTCACGTCTAAAATTGCCTATGTGGTTTCTCCACTTTTTTTACTCTTCATGTTGTTTATATGCATTTTCGAAGCACATAGGTTTATTTTAAAAAAATATTTAGGATTAATTATTCTATTTAGCTTAGTGTTTGCCTGCTTTTCACTCTCTGTAGTAGCAAACCAGCCCCCATTGATTAATGTTGCTCAGTTTCTATTAGGATACCTACAGTTTTTTATTCTTGCACCCTTTATAATAATATGTTTTGATAAAGAAATTATTAACATTGATTTAATTAAAAAATATTTACTGATTCCTCTGGTTATTGAATTTATCATTAACTTTTTTTGGTTTTTAGGAATTAGCCCTCTACCTAACCAACGTATTGGCGGGCCAGATTGGGCATATGGCACCTTGTCTGCCCCTCAAGAGTTGGCAGGGATATCCTCTATATTGATTTTTATCTCCATGTATTGGCTAATGTTTAAGCCTGATTATTTGAATAGAGTAAAATTAATAGTGGCATTTGGATTGCTATGTATGGGCTGTTTACAATTGATTTTTGCCGACAGCAAATTAACATTTATGACTGTTTCTATCGGCTTATCTATTGGTTGTTTGATAATTAGCAAACAAAGGTTATCCAAGAAGATTATTTTGAGCTTTTTGTCTGTTATTATGATATGTGGAGTTTTTATGCTAAACATGGTATATCAATATCACACAAGAATGAAGGAAATATATCAGGGACAGTCTAATCCTATTTCGATGTTAGTACGAGATTACAAAAGGCTAACTACCGCAATCTCATATAATCCAAAAATAAAAATATATTCAATTGTTTCTAATAAGTTATTTGGGGAAATTGACTTTCCATTTTGGGGTGCAGGACCAGGAAATGCCACAAGCCGCTTTAGTATGACAACTAAAAGACCACTGGCAGAAAAATATATAACTCCTCAAGTTGATGATGTTTACAGCAATATGAACAATTCATATTTGTATAAACCTGATTCTGGATTTATTTCAATTTGGGGCGAATTGGGCAGTATTGGTGTAATATTTTACTATTTGACCTATACTTTTCTAATCTGGAAGGTAATTTTAGGCCTAAAAAAAGGATTCTTTAATCATAAAACATTCGAATCAACTATTGCCTTTGCCTTTGTATGCTTCGGATTCTATTTCCTACTCCACAACTTTATAAAAGATATTTTTTATATCGGCACTGAAGTCGCATTTTTTTGGATCACCGGAACAATTCTATACATTATTCTCAGGAACAGGGAAACTAAAGAAATAATTTTTAAAGAGACTTAATTTTTAAATACATGATTTATATAATTATACCTGTTTACAACAACATTTTGTTAACAAAGAAGTGCCTTTCTTCTCTTATGAAGCAAACTTTAAAGCATTTTAAAATAATCATCGTAGACGATGGCTCCCATGATGGCACATATGAATATATTTCAGAATTTTACCCTGATGTTATTATTGTACAAGGTTCCGGTAGCTGGTGGTGGACCCTTTCTATGAATAAGGGGTTAGAAATTGCCATTGAAAAAGCTTCAAGCAGTGACTATATCCTTTCCTTGAATAATGATCTTGAAGTGAACAGTGATTACCTTGATAATTTGTTGTTGTGTTGTCAAAAAAACTATCCTTGCATAGTGGGCTCCGTTTCAGTTTACGATGATGATCCGGAAAGAATTGACTTTGCAGGAGCGAAATGGAATCGATTTACGGCAAAGAGAATAGAGCTTTTCAAAAATTCGCATACTTACAGTCAAATAAAACATTACGGACCTATAGAAACAGATTTGCTACCAGGAAGAGGAACTTTATTTCCTGTAGAGGTCTTTAAAAATGTTGGAATATATGATAACAAAAACTTTCCTCAGTATATAGCTGATCAAGAGTTTGCAATCAGAGCAGCAAAGAATGGATACAGACTCCTTGTAGAACCATCTGCTGTTGTTTATAGCAATATTAAAAACACTGGAATTAACTTTAAAAAGGGTGCTAAAAAAAGCCTAAAAAACATCTATCACGCTTTATTTTCAATTAAATCTCCCATTTATCTTCCTGGAAGATTCAAATTCGCAATTAAGCACAGTCCTATTGGGATATTTTATTTTTTTATAGATTTTACAAGAATTTTAACCTACGTAATAAAAAGTAGAAGTTAATTAATTTTATTGGATGTATTTTGAATAACACTTACATCATTAAAACATTCATTAAATTGGAATAGTTTATGTCATTAAATGAAAATAAAATAGATTTGTTCTGTTATTTGAAAATAATCTATAAAAGAAAAATCTTAATTGGGTTGATTACCATCAGTTTTATGGTGTTCTCTATTATAAAAGCAATCAATACAATGCCATATTGGATTTCTGAAGCCAAGCTACTCCCCTTACATAATTCAGCTCAGAATGACATGTCGTCTTTAGCTGCACTAGCCGGACTCAGTTTGCCACAATCAGATAATACAGAAAATTTTTATAAGGATATATTAAGGTCCCGAGATTTTCTAGATACATTAGCAGATATCCAATGGAAAACAGATGTTTATGCAGACAGCCTGGTAACTCTTGCTGATATCTATGGCCTTGTTCCCGATACCAGTACCGACCATTGGGAGTATGCTTTCAAACAACAAATACTCGACTTTATTATTGAAAATGAATTGATATCTTTTGAAAAAGCATCTACAGGAACAATGACATTGGGCGTAAAAACAATAGATCCAATACTTTCTTTTGAAATCAATAACTTTCTAATTGATTATCTAGATTATTTTAACCGTTACAAAAGGAAAACCAATATTAGTCTAAAGAAAAATTTAATTGAAACTCGATTAAGAGAATTTGAGTCCCAATTAAAAGAATCCGAACATAGATTGCAGATCTATGAAGAAAAAAATCTTTCTATTCGAACACCGGCAGCTTTAATGATGCGTGAAAGACTTAAAAGAGAAGTCGAACTTAATAATAGTTTGTACCTTGAAATGCGAAAACAATATGAACTGTTAAAAATTGATGAAGTTGATAACGCTCAAGTTCTTGATGTTTTACAAAAACCTACTATTCCGGTTAAGGGAGAGTCAAAAAGAAGAAAATTAGTAATGATGGGATCAGCACTTGGATTTATACTATCCCTGTTTCTGGCCTTCGGGCTTAATTGGTGGAGCAAATTCGGTAGAAATTTAACAGCGGAACTGAAAAGCTGAATTTCTTACTTCAATTTTAGAGTTATGTTTGGCAATCTCCCATTCTATACATTTAATCCCAATTTGCTATTAAAAAAACTTTAATGTACTCAAGAAACATATTTCAAAAAATTGGATGGTATTGGCACCGGCTTAATGCTATGAAATTCTCTGAAATAGGTTTTAGGTTAAAGCTTAGTCTTCTAAAAAAAGTATGGAAGCTGAGAGTTTGTTATTACCCATCAACTAAGCTGAATGAAATTAGATTCCCAAAATTGCCAGAGCTAAATTTTTTAATTAACAACCCCGAAAAATTTGAAATAAATGCTGTTCTTCGTGAAGCAGAATGTTATTTAAATCACAATTGGAAATATTTTAATTATGAAAATATTATAGAAGATCCCATTAATTGGCATCAGGTTCCAAATACAAACATCGTTTCTCCCAAAATCTTTTCTTTTGATATTGATTTCCATAATTATAATCTAGTTGGAAATGGCAAAGATATCTGGGAAAAAAATAGACATCATCATTTAACACTGCTATCACTTGCATATTGTATATCAAAAGAGGAAAAATTTGCAGAAGAAGTTAAAAATCAAATCTTTAGTTGGATTGAAGAAAATCCTTATCTAATCGGAATCAACTGGACTCATCCTCTTGAAAGCGCCATAAGAATGATTTCCTGGGTATGGTGTGAGCGCCTTTTAAGAAATTCTAAACATTATGATGTACTATTTAACTCAAAAAGTCATGTTTGGACATCCATCTACCTGCATCAAAAATTTATCGCTGCAACTTATAGCCGGGGATCGTCCGCAAACAATCACCTAATTGGTGAAATGGCTGGTCTTTATATTGTATCTACAGCCTTTCCATGTTATGACGAAAGTGATAAGTGGCAAAAGCTTTCAAAGCAAATCTTGGAGAATGAAATTGTAAAACAAACATTTTCCTCGGGATGTAACAAGGAACAAGCTTTTTCCTATCAAATATTTGTAATTGAATTTTTACTATTGGCTGCGATTGAAGCCAAAAATTCAAAGGATTTATTTTCCTCACATTACCTAGAACTTCTGAAAAAAATGATCGAAATTGTCCCATTGATGACCGATGTCGGCGGAAATTTACCTCGTTATGGGGATGGGGATGAAGGAATGGTTGTGCAACTTCAACCTATAAACAATAATAGGGTAAATTGGATTTATCAAATAGCTAATCAATTTTTAAATGCAAGCGTTCCGGTGCCTCAAGAAAATATGTTAGCCTCTCAGGTATTAGGGTTTCAAAAAAGCGAATCACTTGAAAAAAGGATCCCTGTTTCTGGCTCTTATGCATGGAAAGATTCCGGAATTTATTCATTAGTCAGCAGCCGTGGATCTCCAGACGAATTATTTGTATTAGCAGATGCTGGTCCCCACGGTTATCTTTCCATATCGGCACATGGCCATTCTGATGCCCTTTCGTTCACTTTAAGCGCCAGCGGAATCCCGTTTATTGTCGACCCAGGTACATATGCATATCTTGGTAATAATAAATGGCGGGAATATTTTAAAAGTACAAGAGCTCACAATACATTAATAGTTGATAATCAAGAACAATCCGAATCACAAGGACCCTTTTTGTGGAAAACAAAGGCAAATGGATTTGTTAAGGAATGGGAAACATATAAAAATGGTGCTAAATTAGTTGCATTTCATGATGGTTATAAGAAAATTGGAGTTATCCACCAAAGAACTTTTGAACTGAAAAATGAAAAGCTTATCATTAGTGATGAAATTCAGGGAAATGGCAATCATAAAGTTGAAATAATTTTTCACCTTCACCCTAATTGCATCGTTTCTGAAAATGATAATAATACTATTATAGTTTCAAATAGCTCGAAAAAGCTAAAAATTGATTTTCCAAGATCAATGGAAATAATCATAGAATCTGGCGAGAAAAATTCCGGATGGTATTCCCCAAAATTTGGAGTTAAAACAATTGCAACCACAATAACAGGTTGTGCTAATGCCTTACTTCCAACCATCTTTTCAATTGAAATTAAGAAAATGAACTAACGCATGTCCTCCGTGATATTAAATAATATTAAAAATTTATTTCAATTATAATTTCTCTGAAAACTATGTATAACTAGAAACAATTAATTTTTTATAATTACAAAAATTAGGATATACAATTGGATTATATAATTAATACTAATTCAGAATGGGATGCCGCACCTCGAGCAAGACATCAGATTGCAGAATCCATAGCAAAATCTCATAATGTGTATTTTGTTGCGGCTTCAAAAATTGGGTTACCTGATTTAAATATTTCATCAGTTAAAAAAAGACTAACGATAATTACTCCTTCATTCCCCATCGATTATCGAATCCGTTACCGAATTCCCATACTAAATGAGCTTTATCAACTATGGCTTTTTCCGAAGTTAAAAAAATATTTTGAAAGCGCAGATAATATTTATGTTATATGTTCCGATTTTACAGCATATAAAATTAATAACTATTTCGAGCATGTTGCATTTTATTGCAATGATGATCATATCAACAACATACCATCCCCTTGGCTTATAAAGAAATATCACGAGTTGATCCAAAAAAAAATGGTCCAAGAATCGCTTTTTAGCATTGTAACCGCTAGATACTTATATGAAAAATTTATTTATATAACAAAAAAAGTGCACGAAATTCCTCTTGGTGCTCCAGAAATTAATATTGAAACCCGTAAGGAGATTAAAAGGATTAATAATAAGATTCGTATTGTATTATTAGGTTATCTAAACACCAAAAAGACACCTGTAAATCTCATAAATAAAATTTCTAATGAACTTGATGTACAACTAATTTTTATAGGTCCAATCGAAGATAATTTTTTAGAATTACTAGACAAACCGGACAACGTAATTTCTACCGGAATATTAACTGGAAATGCACTATACCAGAAAATGACCGAAGCCGATGTAGGAATTGTACCTTATTTTATGAATGACCCTAATTTGGGGCGGACACCCAATAAGCTTTGGCAATATCTTGCAGTTGGAATACCTGTTGTAGTAACCAATTTGCCAAATATAAGACATTGGGAATTTCCCGAAGATTTTATTTACAAAGCAAATAATGATGAGGATTTTGTTGAGTACATTAAAATAGCCATCAAAAAAAACACTGATTCACTTAAAAAAAGCCGAATTGAATTTGCAAAAAAAAACACATGGGATAATCGAACCCAAGAAATCACAAAATTATTCGAAACCTACTGCAAATAATTATTAATTTTCAAAATCATGAAACAATTTATTCAAGATTTTAAGACTGGAGATTTAAAAGCATTTGAAGTGCCAGAACCTTCTCTTGTTAACGGACTGGTTTTAGTTGAAAACAAGTTTTCACTTATTAGCGCTGGCACAGAACGAGGTACCATTAGTACCGGAAAGGCTTCTCTTTTGGGAAAAGCAAAACAACGACCTGACCTTGTCAAACAAGTGCTAACTAATATTAAAAAAGAAGGCCTAAAACCTACTATCGATAAAGTAAGGACTCGTCTTGATTCATTAAAATCCCTTGGATATAGCTCAGCTGGTGTAGTGCTCGCATCTATGGACGCCCATAATAAATTTCAGCCTGGAGATAGGGTTGCATGTGCTGGGCTTAACTACGCTTCGCATGCTGAGCGTGTAACTGTACCGTATAACCTTGTCGCAAAAATTCCTGACAATGTCAGTATGGACGAAGCTGCATTTACTACTCTTGGTGCAATTGCCCTTCAAGGTGTCAGGCAGGCTGATCCAAAATTGGGTGATAATGTTTGTGTTATTGGACTTGGTTTATTGGGGCAAATTACTTGCCAATTGCTTAAAGCAAATGGTTGTAATGTTTTTGGAATTGATATATCCCCCAGAATGGTTAACTTGACTAATGAATTAAAATCTGCGAAAGCCGTTCATAGAGAAGATGAATCTCTAATGTCCGCAATCCAAAATTTTACAAATGGCAATGGGTTTGATCAGGTATTATTGACTGCCGCAACCAAAAACAATGAACCAATTTCGTTTTCAGGAGAAATTTTAAGAAAAAAAGGCGTTGTTGTTGTTGTGGGTGATGTTAAAATGGATATACCCAGAAATCCAGATTTTTATCCTAAAGAATTAGAGATTAAAATGTCATGTTCATATGGACCTGGTAGATATGATACAAGTTATGAAGAGCTTGGAAACGATTATCCATACGGTTATGTACGTTGGACTGAACAAAGAAACATGGAGGCTTTTCTTAAATTAATTTCAAATCAAAGTGTCAAAATTAAACCTTTAATTACACATATTTTTGATATTGACGAAGCAGAAAAGGGTTATGATTTAATTTTAGGCAATGTAAATGAGCCCTTTATTGGAATTCTTATTAAATACCCAGATAACGAGTTAAAAGGCAAAACATTAATTCAGCTTGAGACTAAGACCCAACAAAAAGTAAACATGGGATTTATTGGTGCGGGTAATTTCGCAACTAGTTATCTCATTCCCACAGCCCAATCGATGGGAACCTTGGATACAGTAGTGAATCGTACCGGAGTAAGCTCCAGAAATGTTGCAGAAAAATTTGGCTTCAGCCATACATCAACCTCTCCTGACGATATTTTCACTAACCAGGAAATTAATACAGTGTTTATTGCAACAAAGCATGATACACATGCAGAGTATGTAATTAGAAGCTTACAATATGGTAAAAATGTGTTTGTAGAAAAGCCTTTGGCTATAAATTATGATGAAGTTAATCAGATTATGGATGTTTATCAGTCAACTGAAGCTCCCAGATTAATGGTCGGTTTCAACAGGCGCTTTGCTCCAATTTCTCAATATGGAAAAAGCTTATTTGTAAATTCAGACGAACCGATAGTAATGAATTTTCGAATTAATACTGCGAGTTCAGAAAAAATCCACCGTTTACAGACCGATCCGGGATTGGGTAGGATAGTTGGAGAGGTTTGCCATTTTGTTGATTTAATGCAATATTTTACAGACAGTTTACCTATCTCTGTTTTTGCTAATTGCGTTAAAATGGATAATTCTGAAGTTAGGAGCGATGATAATATTTGTATAAATATAAAATTTGCTAATGGCTCAATTGGTAATATCACCTATGTTTCAAGTGGAAACATTGGAATGCCAAAAGAATATTTTGAATTTTTTGCAGGTGGAATTTCCTTTGTCATTGATAACTTCAGGAAAGGCATTCAGTATAGTAATAATAAAGTCAAAAAGTTAAATTGCAGTGGAAAAGGCCACAAAGAAGAAGTTACATCTTTTATCAACTCAATTCATAAAGGTTTGGATTCCCCTATAAGCTTTGAATCGATTGTTTATACAACCATAACTACCTTTAAAATACTAGATAGCTTACGTACTGGGTTACCCCAAAATGTTACAATTTAATTTTATTAGACATTAAAATTTTGTATGTCTTTTGAAGAAATAATAAACAAAAATTAATATAAATTTTATATTAGTAGAAAAATATCTCCAAAACATTCTTCTTGGTTCTTGTATCACTCTGAAAAACCATTCCAAACCCCAATTCTGCATCCAGACAGGAGCTCTCTCTACGAGACCGGCAACAACATCAAAGGAACCCCCGACTCCCTGAACGATTGGAACTTTCAAGTTGTTTTTTTGCTCATATGCAAAAATTTCTTTTTGAGGGGTACCCATTCCTATAAATAATATATCCGGCTTTGCACTGTTTATTGTGTCCACTACATCCATGATTTCATTTTTTTTGAAATAGCCATTTCGGTACCCACAAATATTTATACCTGGATATATGTCCATTATATTAGTAACACATCGCTCTAGTATTTCCTGTTTAGCCCCAAAAAGAAACACCCGGTATTTTTCTTCTTGTGATAACTTAAATAAATCCATCATCAAATTTGTCCCGTTAACCCTTTCCGGAATATTCATCCCCAACCATTTTCCAAACTTGACAAGAGGTTTACCATCCGCTAATGCGAAATCTCCAGACCATAAAATCTTGTTTAGGTAGGGGTCTTTTCTTGCTTTTACAACTTTGGCAACATTCGAGAAGTTCACAATTTTGGTATACTCTTTGGAATCAATGATTCTTTTTATTTCGACAATCACACCTTCCACTGTAAAAGCGTCCAGGGGTGTTTCCATGAAATTGTATCTTTTAACTTTTTCTGAGACCATAAGCCAAGTTTTTAAAAATTGAATTCCAAAAATAATTAATTTTATACAAAATTGGATTAACAGCCTTCTACTTGATTATCAATTTGGATATCTGGATTATACACTGAAATTTTGAATTCTGAGCAAACAAAAAGGAAATATTATCTGGCAGGCGGTCAAAACTTTACTCTTTTTAGGAGCTTCATGGACATGTATTAATCACTTGAATGCTCAAGAATCTCAAGGTGAATTTGGGAAAACATTCAATTTAATCCTAAATGGGGACTTTGAAAACCTTGGTGTTAAAGGGGGGCAAAACCCCCACAAATCCCAAGGTTGGGAATGGCATCACGCAATAACAAATTGGGCCGGTAAAATTGAGATAGATTCTTCCATTACACGAAACAAGAATTCCAAATACTCCCTAAAATTCACCTCAAATCCGTATCTAAACTGGGGTGAATGCAAAAAAGCAGTTCGAGGAAAGTCATCTAATAGATGCAGACATTGCGAAATCAAAGGTGCCAGCGGAGGTAATTTTGGATCGGAGGAGGGTAAGGAAACCTGGTATGGGTTTAGCTTTAGATTAACAAGATTTCCTTCTGATAAACGAAGGTTTTACATTTTCCAATTTCATTCTACAAAAGAAAAAAAAGGGGAGTTTTTCAGCCCTTTAATTGGATTGCGACTTTATGGTGATTCTTTGGTATTGTCTAAACGAATCTGGAATTATGACTCAGTATCCCACAAAAAAAAATGTTGCCAAGATATAAATTTTTCTTCTAGTCAACCCCTTTTGGCAAATACTTGGTATGATGTAGAACTATATGTTAAATGGTCTCAAGATAAGGGGATGCTTAAGGGTCGTTATAAAAGTGAGTTTGATTCACTTTTCACCATATTTATTTTTTCAGATGGCGACACCATACTAGCAAGAGAAACAATGTTAAACCCATATTCTTCTTATATTAAAACTGGAATGTATTGGGCCTGGGATCCTGAATATGACGGAAATATAAAACTACATAATAACGGATGGTTTTCAGATACTCTTTCAATTTATATTGATAATGTAAAAGCTGCTGAAAGTTATGAAAATTTCGTAAGGATACCATAATTTAGTTTAAATCCAATGCATTCCATTTTAATTCAAGTACCAATTTTTTGTAATACTTTTTTATAAATTTTGATATATTGATTTGCAACAATTTCTTCGGCTATATTTTCTTCAACATATTTACGACAATTTTTCTGGAGTTCTGAATCAGCTTTTATTCGCTCAAGAATCCAGGTTAACCCGGCAAATAAATCATTTACATTAAAGGCATTGGCAAGATATCCATTATATTTATGTGTTACAGCATCCGGCAAGCCACCAATTTTGAAACCAAGTACTGGAGTTCCACAAGCAAGTGATTCAATAATTGTATTGGGGAAATTATCCTGAACAGATGGGCAAACAAATATATCAGAAGCTGCATAAAGTAAACTTGCATCTTTATCACTTATAATTTTGCCCACTTCAATACACTCTATCCCACAAAATATTTTATTTTGCCTTGAATCCGGTGTTCCAAAAACAGCAAGTGCAAATTTCTCTGGGTTTAAATTTTTCTTAATTTGTTCCAATAAACTTTCCAAATACTCCCAACCCTTCCGCTTATCCGACAAAGAGTTAACAGCTCCAAATAAAATTATTGTTTTGTCTTTAGGCAAATTAAATAAATGCCGAGCGTTAACCTTATCAATGGGTTTATACACATTTGTATCTAAACAATTATGTATAGTGTTTACATCAGTACTTCGAAATAAGTTACTTTTCAATGCACATTTTTCCAGCCAGGAACTAGGCGTTACTAATGTCAAATGCTGTTTACTCCAGTATCTTTTTTTCTTCCTTAATATTTTGTAGCTCAAATCTTTTTTGTTGCTAGATCCTAACTGTGGGCAATTCCCACAGTTGTTCACAAACTCACCACAATTATTATCATAATGACACCCTCCTGTAAAGGGCCACATATCATGAAGGGTCCATACAATTGGCTTCTTAATTCGAGACAGATCCTTTATAGACAACATGCCATACCCTATCCAATGTAAATGAATTACATCATAGTCAAATATGTCTATGTTTTTTAAAACACCCGATGATATCCACGAAGAACTCCAATTTCCATGTTGTTTATTTTTGTATCTAATTAAAGGCAATTGATCCATTTTGCTAATAAGTTTTGACCTTAATTTTCCTAGTAAAGAAGAATGTGACAAAGTTTCAGGAATATGATCACCTTTAAAATTCACTAGCATATCTACTTGAACACCATGTTTGTTCAAAGAGTTCATTAATCGAACTGCAGCAATACCTGCACCAGTTCTACTATCCGTGGAGGTAAGAAACAGCACCTTCATAACTAATGAATTGATTCAAAAATAACTGGTTTGATAATATCACGTTGTTCAAAAATAGTTTTTATGTAAAATTTGAACTTACTTATAAAATCATTTTTATAATACGGTATCCCAAATGGTTTAATAAAAGGATAAGCCATTTTTAATTTGCAAAAAATAGAGAAAGCCATTTTTGAATTTTTAATATACAAATTCAGGTTTTCATTATTAGTTTTATATCCCATTAATCCATATACAATTTCATAGAACGATTCATTCATATATAGTGACAGCTCATGATTATTATAATCATATTTGCAGTTTTCTGAAAATACAAGCTTATACCTTTTCGGAAATTTTAAAACACCTTTTTTAAAAGCAGTTTGTCGTTGTTTTTTAACACCAGTCATGAACTTCATTAGATTTGATAAGGCTATTTTATATTCATTTAAAATTTCATCTGAACTCAGTTTACTCTCAACAGCAAGGCTTCTTATATATTCGGATTTATCTAAATAGTTATTTGTGGATTCCTGGTTGGGCTTAATATTTTCCAATGCTTGATGCAAGTTTTTAAGCACTAACAATGAAAACCGAAATCCAAATTTTTCTGGGTATCTGATTATTTTTATGGAAATGGGCAACAAAAAAACTATCCAGATTAAGTTTAATTGGTGAATATAATCCTTATTTAATTTGATAATATCTAATAAGTCATTTTTCATGTCGCTAAGATTTAGATTATACAAAGAATGCAAATAAGGTGCTAAAGGCAGCACAGATTTGGGAAGAATCAAAGGGGAATGAGTGTAAATGTATTTCAACTTTTTGTCACCCTTTATCTCTGCTTCTATTATTTCAAAATTACTTTGTGCACTTTCATCTTCAAAGCATATAAATATATCTAAATCTGAAATAGATGGTTGCCCCACAACACCAAACTGCCCAAAACTAAGGTATCCTGGCAGGCTCTTTGAAATTGTTTCTAGTTTATCACGAGCGTTTTCATAATCAGCAGTTTGCAATATGCATATGTCATTAACTAACATAATCCTCGCACTCTCTAACAAATTTTTCAACCATTGCTAAATTATAGTTTTTTCCACAGACATCATTTACTTTATCCATTCTAATTTTAGGTGAAAAATAAAATGCAAATTTTCTCCAAATATAAGGGTTAAAGAATAGATATACTATTTTGGAGTAAATCCAATACTTTTTTGTTTTAATAATCGCCTTCCAATTTGTTCGACAACTTTCTGACCATTTCAAAAGGTACATCCCGGTCTCCGAATAAATTTCGTCTGCTTTTTCAATAGCTAATTTTTTATCATAAGATAATCCCTTGAATTGAAACAAAAGAGCTGGCATTAATGTATAGGTACTTACCAGTTTTTTAAGTAAGTAAAGATTTGAGTTTCCAGCAAGTAATTTTTTTGAGTATAAAATCAAATAATTTGCGGATATTAATATGTTGCTTTTCAATCGTTCTTCGGTAATTTTTTTATTTATTCGAAACAATATTTTTGGATTTCCAATGACCAGCAAAGCATCTTTTAATATAAATAAAGGAATAAATGCATTGTTGTAGTCTTTTAATTCAGATACTGAAGTTATCCAATGACCATGGTGTTGCAGTGGATCCAATCTACAATACAACATATCAATTTTGTTCAATGTTTTAATGATTCTTTTTAATTCAGAATAAGTCAAATTTGTATCGTCAATTATAATTAAGTCATCAATGTCGGAAAACTCATTTTGACTCCCATCTGCCCAACTTCCGTGTATCAACCATGTAATTCCCTCTAATTTCAGAGCAGAATTAAAATTCTTATATAAAACATGGTTTTGGGCCATTCTTTTTTTTACAATAAACTCTTCCTGACCCAAAGAATTAATCATAACAGGCTCCGGTAATACCCATCCTTTTCCTTTTATTAATATTCTAAGAAAACGGACAATTCCATTACCAGGATAGCATATGTTATTAAACTTTATCATTTTTTTTGAATAAATATATAAATCGGGTATTTGATGGATCACTCCATTTTTTTAATTCACTAAAATTTTGATTTTTGAATGCCTCAATAAAGTATTCTTGCGAATATGTAAATGGATGTTTGCTACCCGCTTCAATCCAATTAGAAACATGCTCATCTTTTAGATCAACATATTCAGTTAAAATGAATTTGTTGGAATACTCAGATAGAATTTTAGCGTAGGCATAAAATGGTAATTTCATTTTGAATGCCAAATGATGACTCACTGCTAGGGAAATTACTAAATCTGCACTGTATCTTTTGTATGCACCTTCTTTAAACAGTCCTAATCCAGATTGAGCAGTGGGATAACAGATGTTAAGCAAAACTGTAGATAAATTTATATTTTTCTTAATTGCTTTTTTTCTAGCTTCCTCTAAAGAGAATTCATCTATATCAGCCAAAATGGTTTTAATATTTTTTTCGCAAAAATAGAACGCATACTTACCTTTATTTCCTGCCAAATCTATAACTGAATCTATTGAATTAGATAATTCATAAGCTTCTTTTACCGCATTTTCTTTCCAATTATTCTTTGAAGATTTATAACTAGTCCATTGAGTTTTTTCTGGCCTAATTAAATTAATATTAGATAGTTTTTTCACCATTTTTAAATACCAAGAACTCTTTCCAGTTATTCTTGAAATAATATAAGCAATATCTACTGGAAGCATAAAAAAAACAAGCGGGGAAAAAGTATAAAAATCCTTTACTGTGGAAGAATTTCCCTCTTTAGCAATTGACTTTGCCATTTTTTTTAAACCCATGTTATATGTAAAAACTGGTAACAAGAAATATTTTTTTAGATTTAGGTGCCACTTTAATCCAATTTTTGATTTCATTGGTTCAATAGATCCAAAATCAATGAATACTGGTCTTCCGTTTTTCCATGAGATATTAAAAGGATGAGAGTCATGTAAAACAAAACCGTTTTTCATTAGCTCAATATTAATATTACAAAATAAATTGAGCGCTTCTTTCCACATAGTCATTGTCCATTCGAACGGATAAATTATTGGCCATAATTTTTTATGCTTAAGTATTACATAATTTTCAGATTCTTCTTCAATTTCCGTATGTATAACACCTATTTTTTTTAAGTCTTGAAATGAATACCGTTTCAGCAAATTTTTTAAATTGATAAGTCCCTTTCCATGAATACATCTATATACCCAAAGTTCATCATTTCGATCTAAAATATATCCATTTTCATCCAACCAACTATTTGTATTGGGTT
>JBNKOC010000027.1:0-140283 GCA_050294405.1 Fibrobacteria bacterium
CGAATAAACTTCAAGTTCTAACGGGTTTCTTTTCAACAGCTTTTTAATGCGAAAATAGGGTAAATTCAGTAATATTGAGTCTAAGGGCATTTAATCCTCCTAAGTTAGAGTTTGTGTCGTAGCAAGAGTTTAACTTACCACGGGATTAAATGCCCCCTACTTTGAGGTTGAGCCAGGTTGTGATGTTATTTCCTAACATCACCACACTCTACCAAATACCCTGAAATACTCCCAAGGAATGGACACAAAATGGACACTCCAAAATAACTGTTAAACCAGGGTACTCTTTGCTGGGGACAATGAGTTTAGTGGAAAAAAAACCAGACTGAATTATTTGTATAAATTGTTTTTAAGAATTCGAGAATTTTGAATATGCATCAAGGTTTTCAGTGAGATTTTTGGTATTGATTGAGTTAAACATAAACACCTCTGTATTTAGAGGTATTTATGACTTTAATTAAACAAGAAAGGTATACTGTTGTTTATTTTTTAAACATAAAACTTTTGTTCTGAAATTTTAATAGATAAACGCCTTCAGGCCAACCGTTTAAATCAAGCGTTAACTCCCCAGAAACCTTAACTGAGGTTACTTTTTTCCCTAAAATGGAAAATATTTCTATCTCACCAATGGTGTTTTTGATAACTAAGTTATTTCCTATTTTAAAAAATATTTCTCTAGTTTTATCTGTTAAGTTTTCTTTATCAAATTCCTTAGGTAATTTAGGTAGAGGAGATGTTATATATGTATTATACATATACGCTACTTCAGAAGAGTCTAGGGTTTTATTAAATACAATTAACTCGTCTAACTTGCCTAAGTAACTCCAGCTTAAACTTGATGGACCGCCTAGATGTTTTCCAGGATGTCTTCTTGGTAAATTTGGCCAATTAATTCCATCCGCTTTCCAAACGCCGTTTATATACAAATCTTCTTCACCAGAATTAATAGTAATAGTAAAAAAAGTCCAATTACTATCAGAGATAGTAGTGTTATAGTTTAAGGCACACCAATATCTACCTCCATACCAAATTTCTTGTTCATAAATTGAAATACCGTTTGTACCCAATGATATTCCATCAATTTGGTGGCCTTCACAACATGGAGGTTGGTAATCAGTTACACTTAGTGGTGACATTACAAATCTCTGCCCACCCATTTCATATGTTTCAATAGGTGAGGAATTACTTTCCGTGCACCCTACATGAGTTGCAGATGGGATAGCCCAAAACGACACAGAAAAGTTTCCTTTGACATCAGCCCATGGGCTTCCAATTGATATGTAATCATTTCCTTCTGAGAATAAAATACCTGATCCAGAATATCCGTCTGTCCAATTTGTCGAATCCATATTGATTAGAGAACCATCAACATTATTTTCTGATTCATCAAATGCAGTGTCACCTAAACCTTCATCAAATTTCCAGTATGCATAGGCATCTCCAAAATTTACATCTGGAGCGAATGTATATTCTGAAAATGGCCCTATTGACCAATATGATATCGAAATTAGTTCAATATCATATTGAAATTCTGCCGACACATCTGTTCCAGACTTAATAAGTACAGAGCCTGCTAATGGCTTAAAAAGTCCACTATCATTATTAGTAAATTTTAGGCTATCAAGGTTTAAATTAGGTATATCTCCATTAGCAGTATCATTAGCAGTAGCATCTGAACTAACATTATGGTCGCTTGCGCTTTGATAGGATGAAAAGCAGGTATTTCCACTTCCCTTATAGCATACACTATTTTTTATGGCTCCACTGATGAAACCAAAATAGAATGAATATGCTAAAGAATTATAGACTTCGCTATTTGAATTAGATTTTATTCCGATTGCAGTTCCATATTTAGAACCTGTTTCAGAATTCCATACTATACAATTAATACATTTTGTATAATTTTCAGAAATGTCAATTCCCGGACTTCCACCATGATCAGTATAGCTTAGAACATTTTCTAATTCCACATATTTTGCAGTGGTTTTAATTGAATAATTATTATAATTAGTCCCTGTATTTTTATTTTCAGTAGATGCTTCAATGTTTGTAATTCTTGTGTATTCTGTGCTAATATTGATAACTGCTGCGTTGGTATCTGAGCCTATAACTTTAACTCCACCACCAAAAACTCCTAAATGCTCATCACCTGACTCCGAACGTATTTCTATATAATCAGATTCGCTTGGCCACACAAAGCCACTTATTTCAATATTTTCATTATAATCCCCTGCCTCTAAATATACTACTTGAGGGCCACAGTGAATTAAGGTATCGGGAATGGAGTTAATGACAGATTGAATGGTATCAACTCCATTTTCCACGTGGTACTCTCCAGTTACATCACAATGGTCATTGTAATTTGAATCTACGGAATGAAAGGGGCCTATCATCCAATCCGTAATAGTTTCGCCAATTATATCTGTGGAAAAACCAGCACTTGGGTTTACCCCGCCTCCTATTAATACAGAATTTTCAATGGGTCTAAAATCACCCAGATAAATATTGTCAAATTTTACATCGTTCACACTTTGACTATTCAAATCGTTTGTGTTATCTGCACTTCCATCTTCACTCACATTATAATCAGAACTTGCGTTATAAACCTTAAAGTCATCATACAATGAATTAAAAGCAACACAATTTTTAAGAACTCCACCCCAAAATCCGTTATAGTGATTATAGGCTACTGAATTATACACTTCAGTTGTACTACTTAGCCTAAAACCGATATTCGTTCCCCATGGAGTATCGTTTCTGGACCTCCAAGCTATTGAATTAAATATTTTTGCACTTGCTACGTTTACATAAAAACATGCCGTGTTTTTTTCATCATCCACCCTGGAAAAAATTTGATAGAATTCTGTATTTGTTCCTGTTGAATAAACCCCATGATAGCCATTCGCTTTATTTTCGGTGGAAACTACCAAATCATAAAGCTGAGTATAATTTGTGGCGTTATTTAGAACATGCGATGAAGATGAGGTTCCTATTATCCTCACACCGGAATTAAAATCACCCTTATGTTCATCTCCAGATTTTGCTTTAATTACAATGTAGTCAGAGCTGGAAGCATTACTAAAACCCGAGATATCGATATCCTCATTATAGGTTCCAGCTTCGATTTCGACAGTCCAAACACCGCCTCCACTAGAACTTAAATCACTGGGGATGCTGTCAATCGCTTCCTGGATATTGTCATAGTCGCAACCTGAAGAACAAACAGTAGCAGTAGTTCCTGAAAAGCCAATTTGGATAAAGAAAAGACAAAATGCTATTAGGAAAAAATTATTTACTTTCACACAACCTCCTTGTCGAAAAAAAAAGTAAACCTCATATGTTTCAATTCCAAAACAAATTGACTAAATATTTTTTTAATTATGGCAAAAAACGCACAAAGCTCTGCAACAAAATGCGCAGCATTATTAACTTCTGTATATTTCTATTACATACAGAATTTCAAGTGAGGCACCTCAAAAAAGAAAGAAAATTTCAATAGTCCATATTATTTGGTTGTGTATTTAAAAAAGAACGCCCTTGTCTAAAGCTATTTAACAGCAAATGGCTGCTCGTTTTTCGCAAATGCGAGACAAACAAGCAGCTATAAAATAACTAACCAATTAATAATTAGCCATTCCTTAAATCAAAAGGCAACTTCCAAATCATCAAACGTAACAGTACCATTTTTATTGGTATCATAGATTCTTATTTTGGAAAGGTTTGTGTTATTAACAGACCAGGTCCATGCTCCTACACCAAGACCTGTCCATTGCCACCATCCACCTATATCTGTTCGATAGACAACTACTCGAACTGTCCCAGACTTTACCACTAAACGCTTGAGAGTCATATTTTTGGAAGAGCCGTCAGACTTGGATTTAGCATAGAATTCGACACCTGTGTTGCTACCCATGTTAGTTGCAATACGGGGCCAATATTTAGCATCCGATTGATTGATGCAGTTTGAACCTGATTGAGTGCCCCATTTGGGTGAGGTACCAAAGCATTGATTGGATGCTTCTGGAGTTAAGTGAAAATGATCAAGATTTAAAGGATTGGTGTAAACCCAATAAGAAGGACAGCCATGAATATAGTAGGGCCAGGTTGCAAAAGTACTGTAGCACTGATCTACCATCCAACTCAGGGAGGAAGAAGAATTAAAATCTACTTTACAATTGGAAGCTGACACTTTTGACAACGCGTTAGACTCGGTTATAGGCTCATATTTTTCCCTTACTAGATCGGCCAAATCTTGTTCTGCTTTAGCACCTATGTTAAGAAGGCCTTCAGCTTTAAGGGCGCTTTCAGATAAAGCTGACCCCTGCTCAACTTCCAAAGGAATTAAAACCTGGGGGGATTGGGAATCCGATTGTAATTCTGGAGTATCAGAAGGTGCGGTAGTGTGGTTGTTTTCCTGACAGGCGAATATGAAACCAAAAATAAAAAGCATCCCCATCAGCTTCATCTGCTTTACCGACTTTTTGAAGGTTAATTTATACATCTTGTTTCTCCTTTTGTTATGATTAAATACTATTAGACGGATATCTCCCAGAAATAGGCAACCTTTTTTTAAAAAAAAAAGCAATGAAAAATATATTGCACCCAAAAAAATACATGCACATCAAAACTAATATTGAAAATTATATTGCACCTGAAATATATACATTACATGTATGTATTAATTTCTAATGAAAAAAATATTGCACCCTGATAAATACATAACATATGTATATCACAATTTAAATAAATTTTTGTTGACATTTTTTTAATCGAAGCA
Source organism: Fibrobacteria bacterium (assembly GCA_050294405.1). GTDB lineage: Bacteria > Fibrobacterota > Fibrobacteria > UBA11236 > JADFYW01 > JBNKOC01. The sequence goes on from JBNKOC010000027.1 coordinate 4,778, forward strand.
TATCTTTCCTGAAGTTTCATACCACACAACAACAACAACAACAATCAAGGAGGGCTTCATGTTACATCAACCAAGGAACTTATTTTTTTTATTTTCTATCAGCTTGTCCTTATTTGCGGTAAGCTGTTTAAACACAACTTCGTCAAACGAAAAGCCAACCGCTAATCAAAACCTTAAAAACCAAGAACCGTCCAGTTTTGTTATGGATTTAGATAATGGCTCAAAGCTTGAGTTTTTAAACGACCAATATGGAAATGTTACTATTTCAGAAGAAGGTAAAATTGGAGTTGCATCAATTTTGGCAGATGAAAAATTCGAAGGAAAGTCACCTTTAGAAATTTTTAAAACACTGCGCCCTAATTCTGACATACCTGCTGTTTTGTTAAACACAGGTGACATGGTTTCTGCAGAAGAAACCGTTCAAAACAGAATTTCCGATAAGAATATGGACAGCAAGGACTTCGAAGGCGAAAACGAAAAAAATCCAGAGCAAAAAATCTCTGGGCCATTAAGCAAGGCCGCCCTTACCGAGACCCAATTTGAAAACAACTACTGCGATTCTCGCAATATTATTTATTGGTACAACCCGCCGTATAATTGGGCAACAACTAAATGCTTATTATCCAGAACAAATAACGCCCAACATACTATGTATAATGTTCGAGAAGGATTTGGAATAGTTTATGTCTACCGAGGTAATTTAAGCCTACAACGCAGATACAGAACATCTGGCTCTTCTTCCTGGGCCAGCAATCAATCCTGGTCCGTAAGCGAAGGAAATTGGAAATCTGCCCGCATGTGGTCTTCTAGCGGAAACATAGATTATGATGTAAGATATAACGTTAACAATGCAAGCGGTGATGGGTGGCATTTTGCAGGGCAGAAAGGTTACGAAGTAAGCTGCAATCCAGGTTGCTCTTGGGATGGTAGTGTTTGTAAGTGCGGAATTTAGTTGTTACAAATATCAGAGCCTTTTTAACAAAGTAAGGCTCTGATATTAAATAAAATTTTAAACTAGTTTCTCAATATGGTTTTTACGCAATTCTCGCGATTAATATCAAACTTATCCAAATGTTTTTTAACAGCTTGTCTGGATACTCCTTTTATCTTGCTAATTTCGGCTTGACTTAAATTTTCAATAAAATACAGAAACAAAATTTCTTTTGTCTTATGGCTAAATTTTGAAAATATTTTTTCAAGCGCAATTTTGTTTAGAATTTTTATTTCCGGAGTTTCTTCGTAAGAAATTATTTTTTTTTCGATTGTTTTTGGATCATGTTTATCCATTCTTTTTTTTCTCAAATGATCAATCCCGGAATTTACCGCAACACGATACATCCAAGTCGAAATTTTTGAATTATCACGGAAACCGGAAAAATTTTCATAACACTTTATAAATACATCATGAGTCAAATCCATCGTATCCATGGAGTTTTGGCTATAATTGGCACAAATTTTAAAGATTAAAGGGAAAAAGATTTTATAATACTCTTCGAAATCGAATTTTTTGTTATCATAAGGTGCAGTAACTGGTGGCATAAAACAAATCCTAAAGCTGTTGGTCACCGGATTAACTTCCATCTCCAAGTTTTAATCAAATGTTTGAATATTAGTCAAAAAAAAATAATTGATTTTACTAAAATATCGAACTGGTTGGGATGAAATGCATTATTGTGTGATGAAAATCACTAAAAATCCGACTTCTTTGTTTTTATAGGATGTTTATTAAAATTTCAGATATTTTACACCTAAAAAGAGTTAGCAATGTATGTTGCAGCCCATTTGTATTTAAATGAGCTGTTTCTATTTATAAAAAGCGGAATTCTAAGCAGCGACAGGATTATACATCTGTACATTACTTATTAATTGCGCTTTTCCAGCACAATACAAATAATTTCCAATATGCACATGACCATAATCCTTAATTTACCAGTAAAATGAAACACTATCCAATAGTGCTTCATCGGAAATTAATACCCTAACAAATTTATACTTACATAAAATGCGGTCACTAACTCCATGTCTGCTTCGGGATTTTGGGTGTCGAAGGTTATACCACCCATTACAATTCCTGTTTCAATGGAAGCGTGGCTGGCAATTTCTCTGGCATAGCCGAAGTTAGCGGCAAAGCCCACATCTGCATCAGGCAAATCCTCACCTTTAAAACGCCTAGACCCATAGTTTTCTCGTAAAATTCCTATCCCACCAAACCATTCATTAGATTGAACATCGGGCATACTCCAGGAATGATAGTTTAGTCCAGCAATAGCAAAGGACGACGTAAAGTCGATAGAAAAGATTTCCACAGCCTGCTGGTCATTCCAGGCATACCCTATTCTGGAAGTAAATATGGGGTCCATCATAGATAGCATAAATAATTCGCCATCCTCAGCCCCCAGTAAGGAGTAGGTAATATTAGTAGCTCCCGCCCCAAAACCAAGTAAAAAACCCTGCCTGGCTCCATCCCAGGAAAAAGAAAAATTAGCCAAAAGCATCAATATTAATATTAACTTAGCCATAAAACCCCTTTCATAAATATTGTTAATTAAGTCAGAGAAAATATAGACTTCCGCCCCTGGAACACCGACAACAATTTAAAGCCAAATTTGCACAATTTACCTGCGCGCCAGCTTTAGAGCCTTTTTCCCAAATTTCCAAAGCTTTTCACCCAATTTAGCGGAATATCTCAGGGAGATTCCCAAAAGTTTTTCCCACCTGACTCCTTAAGATATAAATTAAGCGGTATACATTATCCCATTTCAAATTTTGTAGCCAAAGGGTAAAGTTCCATGGAAAAATCAGAGGTCTTTCAATTCAATCTCCTCCTTTCTATACAAATACTTGTTATTTCAATAGCCACATTACCCGCCCAGCCCCAAAAGTTTTTACCTGAGGATGACACAGGTTGGAGCATACTAACCCCTAGCCCCGAATCCAGGATATTATATGTAAGCAGCAGTGAGGGAGATGATGAAAGCGCTAAATATTACAACTATGAAGATGCCGAAATTGGCGAAAACCCTGAAATGCCCGTGGGAAATGTACTGGCATATTCCACTATTGCAGCAGCCGTTAATAACAGTCGGCAGGATCAACCGGATTGGATTCTTTTAAAAAGAGGAGATGTATGGTACGAACCCTTAAAGCTTAAAAACGGACCCAGTCCCGCTGCCCCATTTGTTGTGGGCTCTTATGGAGAAGGAAACGAGCGTCCTTTATTAAAAACAGGAGAGCAGACCGGAGTCAACCAGTGCTGCCATGCTTATCACAACATCGCTATCAACGGCATTCATTTTTACGCTCACACTCGAGATCCCAATTCTTTGGAATATGCAGGACCAGAGGGGAATACTGGTTTTAACTTCTATGTAAATGAAGACGAAGAAGGTAAAAATGTGCTTATTGAAGATTGTTTATTTAGATTCTACACTAACAATGTAGTACAAGGCCCGGGTATTATTACCAATATAATTATTCGACGAAACTTGTTTTTAGATAATTACAGCCACAACTCCCATTCTCAGGGAATGTACACCAACAATATCCAATCCATGTTGCTAGAAGAAAATTTTTTCGACCACAACGGGTGGTTGATACAATCCATAAACAGCGATAATATCCAGGATAGCGGCCAAGCCACTATTTACAACCACAACACCTATTTTGCCAATGGGCATAACATTAGTTTTATTTCTAATGTTTTTTTACGGGCTTCCAGCATAGGAACCAAGTGGACGGCTAATGATGGAGAAGCCAGCACTTCAAATATCATACTAGACAACAATTTGTATGTTGAAGGCGAAATTGGAATCAGTATGGGTGGCAACCAATCCGAACCACCTCATCGCTTTAAAAACATCAGGGCCGCCAACAATGTGATGCTGGATATTGGCCGGGGGCGCCCCACCAACCGCAGTCTGGGATGGTATTTGGAAATTAACGACTGGGATGGAGGTTTAATATCACGAAACTTGTTTATTCACCAAAGAACAGCCGAAGTTACCAATGTCTATGCCTTAAATTTAATCGGCGAAACCAGAGATGTTTCCATTTTAGAAAATGTGATTTACGGCCTTAATAGCAATGGTTATTTAATTCGTATTGCCGAAGGAAGCACTAAGGCAAACATTAGTCTGCAAAATAACGCTATCCAATCCCCAAGCGGAAATGTTCGACTGGTTCAAACAGATTCGGATATTAGCAATTATGTTTTTGTTGCAAACCAATATTACAGCGACCGGGTAGAAAACCAGTGGTTTAATCTGGGGGGAAATTCCTTAAACCTTAACGGATGGATAGAAGAAACATCTGAGGCTAATTCTAGCAACATCCCCATAAATTACCCGGAACCAAACAGAACCATTGAGAGCTATATGGAGAACCAGGGAAAAGAAGCCAGCTTTAGCGCCTTTATCACAGAAATCCGCAGCCAATCCAAATACAATTGGAAGCCTCAATATACTGCAATAGCTGTAAATAATTATCTACGAGAGGGATTTGATTTAGAGCCCACATCAATTGAAAAAAAAATGAAAAAAAAGCCGCTTGAAAGTAAAAGAAAAAATAGAGAAAAATTTTATACTGCGGATGGAAAAGCCTACCTCATTCATAGCATTTCCCATCAAGCAAAAAAAACCAGACCCAATTACGCTCCCATTTATAAGTAGAGAATCCACTCCTTTAAAACAAGCGGAAACACACCCCGGCTTTGGAGCTACTTTGGCCCCAAAATTTTCCAAAAATGCTCAAAGAAGTCTGTCCCTGGTACTTTTTTTATAAATATCTTAAAAAGTAGGGCTGTAATCAATTATTCGCCCTATTTTAGTATTGGGAGTAAACATTTTCAGGCGGGATTTATATGAAATTCAAATTAATATCTATTTCACTCTTTATGCTTTCTCAATTGAGCTGGAGCCAGGGAATCAATGTTAGCGGCACCGTTAGTGATGGGCAAAACCAATCCGTAGAAGGAGCCGTAGTAAAACTGCAAACCAGCCAGCTTGCCGATACCACCGGCAGTGATGGTAGTTTTTTAATCAGCGATGGAAGCTCAAGCATTTTTTCAAGTGAGGGCTCATCCCTAAAGGGAATATCAGCCCATTTAACCAATGGCAAAATTATACTAAATCTGGCTTCGGCCATGTTACTGGAAATTTCCGCCTATAATGCCAAGGGCAAACTCGCCAACCAGTTTCGACAAAATTTCCAATCTGGGGAATCCTCTTTGAACATTTCCAATTGGTCAAAATCCGCTATGTTCTATAAAATTTCCAGCCCCCAAGGGGAGCTTGTTCTAAAAAACTCAAACTTACCCTCAAATTCAAATCAGGCCTTAGCCAAAGCGGCCGCTCCCGACGTATTGGTCGTAAGTAAAGAGGGCTACGTTGAAAAACAAATAAACTTAACCAGTACAGATACATCAGGTGTTGATGTGATGTTACAGGAAGAGGCAGATTTGGAACCCTTTAGTTTTTTTGTAACAAGCCTTAAAGCCATGCAGCAATTATCCGGTAGCCAAGCTGGCTTCGGGGGTGATCTAACTTACGGAGAAACAGGGCCAGGCGCGGGACTAAAAGGGGCTGATAAAATTTGCAGCGAAATTGCGGAAATGACCATGCCCGGTTCTTCAGCCAAAGTCTGGAGGGCCTTTCTCAGTGTGGAAGATGATGGTGAGGGAAATGTGGTCAACGCCATCGATAGAATTGGCGATGGCCCCTGGTACGACAGGCTGGGAAGAATTGTATCTGAAAACAGAGCGGACTTGTTAAACGACCGACCCGCCAGCGCAGATCCCACGATTAAGGCAGACCTTCCCAACGAAGAAGGAATTCCCAATCGCAACCCAGATTTAAATGGCGAGCAAGACAACCACCATATATTAACTGGCTCTAACGGCCAGGGTGAGTTATATACCAGTCACAATTACCCTTCTGCCACTTGCCACAATTGGACCAGCAGCGAACCGACCATTGGAACCCGCCCCAGAATTGGATTTTCCTGGCAAATATCTAATCGTATACATTGGATTTCCGGTCAGGACGAAGGCGGATGTGGGGCTGGAATCGATGTGGATGGCGGCGGCGGTTCCGACCCCAACAACCCTATTGTAGGCTCAGGTGGTGGATATGGCGGAATTTATTGCTTCGCTTTATCGCCTTAATTTTATTTTTGGACCCCATAGAACCCAGGAGCTCCGTTATCTAAGCCATCAAAAGCAATAAGGAGCTCGTAGTATTCATTGGTTTCCTTTACCAAAGACATCCCTTCGGCTTTGCCAGCTTTTGGTAAAGGAATAGTTCCCAAATTTTTAAGCTGTAATTTATTTTTATCCGATTGGGAAAAATACCCGGCTCCATTCCAAAAATAAATTTCAAACCCACCAGGCCCATCCATAGCTGGACCAGCTATAATCAAGTAACCGTCTTCCACTTTTTCCAAACTGCGAATTCCTTTTCCCTCCAGCGGTATAAACTCAAGAGAATAGGATGTTGGTGAATCGAATCCCAGTATTAAAACCGGAACCATGTTATGGCGAAACACCGGACTTCTGAACCCTATGCATAACTTTCCATCCTTAGAAAGAGCCATCCCCTCTATGTCTATGCCGTTTTCTTTCCCGGGAAGTTTGGCAAAGGGAGATAAAAATTCATCTTCCTCGATAATTTTTTCCAAACTGGTTTTTTTGATCTGGGGAATATCCCTCTGTTTTAAGCTTTTTAAATCTATTCGATACAAATTATATCGGGAGCTTTCTTTCTCTATTGCTGCAAAACGCCTTTCATTTTTTTTTAAGCTATTATCCTCTTTGATCTTTTTCCTTTTCAAAGAATGGGAGCCTATGGCATAAAGGTAATTTTTATCTCGAGCCAAGGCTTCAATATCCAACTCCTCTTTTTTATCCCCAAGTTTTAGGGCTTTTCCAGAGACTTCAAATGATGCTGAGTTTTCTTTTTTAAAAAGAAGCTCTAAAACATTACCTTCATCGGAGCCTAGCACCACCATGCTGTCCATCCACTCCACAGCACTAATATTCCGATTATTTTCCAAGCTTCCCTGAACTTGCAATTTTTTAATTAGAGATATATTGGGGCTTTTTCCAAAGCCCAATGAAACACTAAGGACAAAACAAAAAAAAGCCTTAAAAGCAAATAAAAGGAAACCAGCCCGTGCATTCATATTTAAGCAAATTAAAAATTTCCAATTCTAAAAGCTGGGGTTTAAAAAACAAAAAAAAGCCCGCTTAAATTCGGGCCTTTAGGTACCTAAATAGGCAATTAGTAAGGGACCTTCTAAAGTTGGTAACCCTTACCCCAAGAAAATGCGCCTTGGCTATCTTTGATTTTATATAAAAAGCACCCCAGAGATAAATTATCAATGGTAACTTTTTGCTTGCCGGGATATAATTTTTGTGACCAAATCAACTTCCCTGAGGTGCTATATATTTCAAGATCAATAGGTTTGTTATTTATAAATTCGGTAAGTACAGCCATGCCATTTATATATATATGAGAAGAAATTTTGCTCGGATTTGCGAAAGAAACATCCAGCACGGGCTCGGGCAGCTCCATGGCCCAGGTCGCTTCTGATTCACCTGGCTCCAAATAAAACGTGTCTACATAAGCTGTGTCTTCTTCAAATACAGTGATTTCGTATTTTCCATGATGGCCCGTAAAAGAATACTTGCCCTCTTCATTCGTTTGGGAAGAATCCTGACTGGTCCACTTTTCCATTAACTCCAAATATCTATCTCCCAGTGGGGTATTGGAAAAATCTTCGTTGGCCACTGTACTATTTAATTCCTCTCTCCATTTGTTGCCTTCCCACCAGGCCCACATAACCACACCTTCCACCATTGGGTGGCTGTAAAAAGTCCGCATTAATTTTTCAAACTCGTCAGCCGGATTCCCTGATGTGCTAAAATCCAACTCTGTAATCCAGATGGGAAGGTTTAAACTAGCCACCTGATCTAACTTTCCCGCATAATCCTGAGAAAGCTCATCGCCAAAGTGGCCCTCGCAACCTACAATATCAATGGGAACATTGTTGTTGAGCATGTTGGTAACATTATTGGTGTAGTCTTGGGTGCTGTTCCAGACTAAAATATTAAAATCATTGACTGTTAATTTAGCATCAGGATCTATGGCCCTGGCCTCTTTAAATATGTAATCAATAATGTTTGGGTCTTGGGAGTGGTCTTGTAAAACAGAACCGTGGATTATTTCATTGACAATATCCCAGTGCTCTACCTTGCCCTTGAAATGGGACATGGCATTTTGGATGCGGGAATCCACCGCCGCTTTAAAATCTTCAGTACCCAATTCCATGGTCCAGGTTGGAAACCAATCTTCCATCTGGTTCCAAAACAAATTGTGCCCCCGTACTTTTATATCGTTTTTTAAGCAAAAATCTATAAGACTGTCTGGCTTGCTGTAATCAGGGCCATTGGGGGTAGGATCTGTGGAGGGCCATTTCATATCGTTTTCAAACACCGCCCATTCAAAAAACTTTAAAAAGGATTCAGCATAGCCAGGGGTATTTACTAAAAAATCGTATCCGATAGCTGCACCAAAACCAAAATGGTGTTTGATTTGCTGAATTTTAAAGGAAACATCAGAGAGGGCTTCGCCATTGCGAGTAAGATTTAGCACGGCTTTGCCGGTGCGAACCTCATTGATTTTGGCATCTGTTTGGGAAATAAAGTTGGGATCGAGTTGGGAAAACAAATTTCCACATAAAATCAGAACAATTAAGCGTACCATATTTTACATAAATAATTTTAAAGGTTTTATTATAATTTTTACTGAAATAAGTATTTGCTTACAAATTTATACATACGGTAAAAAACTTTCAAGGCTGTTTTTGTTGGTATAAAAACAAATTTTTGTAAAAAACTTCCATTTGCTTGCATATTTTTTACATGCTCTAGATTTTAATTGAATTTATATACAAGTTTATTCAGATTTTAATTTCCGTTTTTTTACCAGATTATAAAGAAGCATTTACCTGCAAAAACGAATCTGATCGTTTCAATTCAGTTAAAATTGAATTTTGGGAAACATTCTTCCAAAACATTGCCACAAAAAACTCAAAATCGCAAATAAATAGGTCAAATTCACAACTATTTAAGGAGGAATCGGAGCCCTAATGAACATTTTGCCAAAAAAAAACTTAGATTTAGGATAGATATACAAGGCCTGTTTCATTAACCAACGAGGTGATGTTATGAAAAATCTCCTTATAATTGTGGCCTTTTTCGCAGGACTGGCTCATTCACTGGATTGCGAAGACAAAGCCACCGAATACAAAATCCTTGACGCATCTGATGCGGTTAAAAACTGGAACCAGTTAATTAAATACCACGAGCAGTACGGAGCTTGTGATAAGGGCGATGTTGCTTACACCAACATGGGAATGGTGGAGCGTCTTTTTCTGGATGACTGGAAAGGTCTCTGGCGGGTCAAACCCTTTGAAAAAAGTCCCGAGGCCTGGTCTTTTGTGCTTGGCCATATTAACGACCGCTGGATATTCGGAAGCAACCACTGGTTCTTACAACAGCTCAGTTTCCAATGTCCTGAAGCATATGAAAACATATGCCAGGAAATGAAGCAAAAATACGAATCTTCCAAAAGAACGGTTACCGGAAGTCTTCCAGAGCTGGAATCCGAGCCCCAGGCAACAGAACTTGATTCGGAGCCTCAGTTAGAAACTGCCGATAACATCTGGAATTAAAAGCGTATAAAAGTATTATTGCTTGGTGGAAAGAACTTCCACCAGCTTTTCTTTTGCCCATTTATTTTCATCGTTAATAAACAATATTTTTGATATGTATACTTGGGCAGTGTATAAGTCTTTTTGTTCCATGGCTATTTGGGTTAAAGCACCATAGAGTTTAATGTTCTTTTTATAGCCATTGTAACTTTCAAAGAGTACCGCGGCCAAATAGGCATCTTTGGCAGAGTTTAATCGTCCGTACTTGTATTCAAAATCGCCAAAATCAGTGCATTCCATACTTGGCTGGTTTTGAAAAAGACAAAAGGCCGGAGATTTGCCCTTGGCCACCAACAAATAGTCTTCTTTTTTAATGCGTGGATATTTTCTTTTAAGGCTTAGGTAGGATTTTTCCACAAAAAGAGAATCTTGCATTTTCTTTTGCTCTTGTTTTGAAAGCCGGGCAGAACTATGTGAGCAATTTAACAATGAAGTTGCCAGCATTAACAAAATGGGAAAAATAAATATTTGCATTTTTTGACCCCCAACACAAATAGCTATAATAAGATAAAGAATATGCTACCCATAAGACAACTAAAAATAAGGGTTTATGCCAGAAATTTCAGAATTTTCTAGCTTGTATTTTCTATGGCCGAATTATTTATCCGCTACATCCATTTTATCAGCATTTTTGCACTTTGCTCTGCCTTGGTGGCCGAACACCTTTTGGTAGAAAAAACTCTAAGCAAAAAACAATTTCAGAAAATTTTAATTATAGATGCTATTTATGGGGTAGCTGCAGCAGCCACTTTTCTGTCCGGCTTATCCCTGTGGCTTTGGGTGGGAAAGCCTAGCTCATTTTATTCAGGCAACCCTCTATTCCATATTAAGCTCAGCTTATTTGTACTAATCGCTCTTATTTCCATTTACCCCACAGTTTTTTTCCTTAAAAACCGCAGCGATAAAAAAGCAGAAATCGAAATCCCTAAAAAAATCATCATGCTCATTAGAATTGAATTAACCCTGTTATTGTTCATCCCTCTGCTCGCCGTTTTTATGGCCCGGGGATTTCAATTCTAAATCCGCCAATAAAAATGGAAGCCAGTTTTTTAAACAAAGCCCAACTGCTGGAAATTTTAAAAAGCAATATGGATAAATTTGATTCTGTGTCTTTATCCCGCAACGGAGGCTGGCCCAGTTTTGACAACCTGGAAATCAGCCTTTTGTCTCAGAAAAATTCAGAGGATGAACAATGTTACAAACTCATGCTTTTTTACGAATGCATTACCGGAAGCTCTTGTTTTATGGCCGATAACCGCCGGGAACAGGACACCCGTCACATATACATCAAAAACGGCCAAATCACAAAAATTTTATAATAAAGTTTTATTGCACAGGCTGCTTTTAAGCCTCCAGCCAATTTTCTAGTTTTCCAGGCGGATTTTAATAAAAGGAAAATAATGGCAAAGCTTTTAATTGTTGGTGCAGGTGGTGTAGGCAGAGTGGCAGCCTTTAAATGTGCCGCCATGGGCGAAGTATTTTCAGAAATCAATTTAGCCAGTCGAACTGTTTCCAAATGCGAAAAAATCGCCGCCGATATAGGAAACCCCAATATTAAATCCTATGGCGTAGATGCGGACGATGTTGGACAAATGACCGACCTGCTTCATAAATTAAAACCCGATATGGTGTTGAACCTGGCATTACCATACCAAGATCTTCCCATAATGGATGCCTGCCTAAATGCTGGAGTCCACTATATTGATACCGCAAATTACGAACCGCCCGATGAAGCCAAATTTGAATACAAATGGCAATGGGAATACCAGGAAAAATTTAAGGCCAAGGGTCTAATGGCTTTGCTGGGAAGCGGTTTTGATCCTGGCGTCACCAATGTATTTACCGCATATGCCTCTAAACATTATTTCGATGAAATGCACCAGTTAGATATTATTGACTGCAATGCAGGTGATCATGGCAAACCCTTTGCAACCAATTTTAACCCCGAAATTAACATCCGGGAGGTAACTCAAAACGGGCGTTATTTCAAAAATGGCCAATGGCTTGAGATTCCACCTCATAGTATAAAAGCAGACATCAATTACCCTGAAATTGGGCCAAAGCCCTCCTATTTAATTTACCACGAAGAGCTGGAATCCCTGGTTAAAAACTTCCCCAGTTTGAAACAAGCCCGCTTTTGGATGACCTTTTCCGAAAACTATTTGACTCATTTAAGAGTGATTCAAAATATCGGCATGGCTTCCATTGAGACCGTAAATTACGAGGGAAAAGAAATTGTTCCCTTACAATTTTTAAAAGCGGTATTGCCTAATCCCGGGGATTTGGGAGACAACTATAAAGGCTATACTTCTATTGGTTGCCGTATTAAGGGAATTAAAAACGGACAAGATGTAAGCTATTATGTATATAACAACTGTTCCCATGAAATTGCTTTTAAAGAAACGGGTACCCAGGCTGTTTCCTATACCACCGGTGTTCCGGCTGCAATTGGCGCTATGATGTTAGCCCGAAAAGACTGGCTAAAGCCCGGCGTATTTAACATGGAACAATTAGACCCCGACCCATTTATGGCCGAGCTTCCCAAATGGGGGCTTCCCTGGAATGAAAAGCACAACATTGATTTGGAAATGCCGGACGCCTAGTGGAAATAGAAGCTTTCAAAAATATACCTTCGCCCTGTTATATACTGGACGAGGCCGTTTTTTTAAATAATTTAAAAACCATTGCTTCCATTCGCGATGAAGCCGGAATTGAAATTATTCTGGCATTAAAAGGTTTTGCCCTATGGAAGGCCTTTCACCTGTTAAAGCCTTATATACAGGGGGCCACAGCCAGCTCTTTAAACGAAGCTCTGTTAGTAAAAGAGGAAATGAGCGTACTCCCCCATGTTTATGCCCCGGTATATACTCCAAAGGATTTGCAGGAGATTTTGCCCATAGCCAATTCCTTGAGTTTTAATTCTCTTTCCCAGTGGGAGCGTTATTCAGATTTATGTGCACAACATCCTAATGTTTCTTACGGCCTGAGAATAAACCCAGGTTACTCCCCGGTGGAAACAGCCCTTTATAACCCCTGTGCGCCAGGAACCCGATTGGGCGTGGCTTTAAGCCAGTTGCCTACGACTCTCCCGGAACAGATAAAAGGATTGCATGTTCACAATTTGTGCGAATCCAACTCTGAAGCCCTGCAAAAAACGTTAAATATATTGGCGGAAAAAATACCCCATTTACTGGAGCAAATATCCTGGCTCAATTTAGGGGGCGGGCACCTGATGACCAGGGCCGATTACCAAAAAGATACCACTATAGAGTTGTTGAAAAATTTCAGGGAAAAGCACTATCTGCATATTATCCTTGAACCCAGCGCGGCCTTTGTATGGCAAGCGGGCTACCTCAAAACCACTGTGCTCGATGTTGTGGAAGATATGGGAATCAAAACCGCCATGATAGATGCCTCCTTCACAGCCCATATGCCCGATTGTCTGGAAATGCCCTACCAACCCAATGTTATAGGAGCGACAAAAAATCAGGGATCACATTTGTACAGGCTTGGAGGCACCACCTGTTTGTCAGGAGATTTTTTGGGAAACTATGGATTTGAAAAACCCCTTGAAGTTGGGGATAATCTCATATTTGAAGATATGATTCAATACACTATGGTAAAAACCACTCATTTTAATGGGGTTCGCCACCCATCCATTGGGATGATAAAAAGCGATGGCCATTTTGAAATGATGCGAGAATTCGGTTTTCAAGATTACAAGTCCAGCCTTTGCTAAAGCTTTATTATCTTTAAAAATAAAGGGCAAAAATGACTCCTTTATCCAGCGAAGCATATCAATCAGAACAGGAAAAAACTCTGAATTCTCCCCGGGAAAAATACGGCATTCCCGCTCGGATTCTTTTTACCACCATGGATCTTGTCTATGGGAAAAAAGCCACTTTGTCCAAATTTAAAGTTTTGGAAATAGTGGCCAGGGTTCCCTATCAAGCCTGGGAAAATGTGGCATACATTGCCATGACCCATAAATACCGCAGTCCCAAATTTGCCAGGAGAGTCTTTGAATATTTGGAAGAAGCGCGCCACCAGCAAGATAATGAACAATGGCATTTACTTATAATAGAAGAACTAACCCAAAAATGGAGCCTTAAAGAGGGAACCATAAAATTTAAGTGGATCCCCCAACTTTTGGCCTTTAGCTATTATTTTATTTCTTGGGCCATGTATGTAATGAACCCCAAATGGAGTTATAGGCTTAACGCGGAGTTTGAAGATCACGCGGAACACGAATACATGAAGTTCGCCAACCAGGCTAAATGGCTGGAAGAAGGTTACGACGGGGAGTTTGCCAAAGACTACGGCAGGTTTTCCAGTTTAAAGAATTTGTGGATACAAATAGGTATGGATGAACGGCAACATAAACTGGAAAGTTTTGAACGGATGAAAAGCCCCCGTTTTTCTTTGCAAGCAGGTTAATTGCCCTGGAAATTGCGCTCTTCTCTTTAGAAAAATTTGCAATTATTTAAATTTTAAGGTGCCTTCTTGGAACTAAGATTGGAGTGGAAGAAACATGTTCCAAGAAGGCGTAGAGAAACTCTCAAAATCCCTTAAAAATTTTGGAAATAGAACGGCCACCCAAAACCCAATCCCGCTCTTAAGTATTATTATAGGCATTATTTTCATTTTCGCAGTGAGATAAACAAAAAGTGGGCATAAAAAAAACCTCTCTGGATGAGAGGCTTTTTCATAATTAGACTTTAGCGGTCCATTTATCGCAGGATTTTCTGGCTTCCGCGATAGTTTTGGTTTTCCACAAAAACCGCCAGTAATCCCCTAGATTTATCTCCCAATTCCACAAGATTTTTTTGCTTACCCGCAATTTTTTCGGAGTGAACAAGTTTTCCCGCCATATCAAAAATTTCCAAACTAAATTCGCCCTGCTGCTGGATTTCCACATTGAGAATTCCGTTAGGCAACTGGCTTAATTTTAAATCGGCCTGATATTTTTCTCCGGAACCGTTAATTGAAAGGCTGGTCAAACACTGGCTGCTGTCGTGACCCGCTGCATTGGCATCGTATTCAGCGTAATTTGGATCCATACATGCGGCGTATTCCGGAACGGGCTCAGTTGGACGGCAACTACCGCTATATTGAATTTTCCTGATTTTGGTAAATTGGTCAAAGCTGAACCAGCTTCCCCCGTAATCAATAACATAAAGGGCGCCATCGGGACCTTGCTGCATATCCAAAGGTTTTACAAAGGTATCATTCCCTTTTAGCTGAATGATGTTATTGTCATTAACTGTGCCGTCTTCGTTTACAGCCACAACTTTTAAATAACCATCGTTGTTGTCCGTTAAAAACCACATTCTATCAAAATGGGGAGGCAATTTAACATTGGATTGCAAACTGCCGTCATAGCGATACATAGGCCCGGTTATTGAAGCGGACTGGGCATAGGCAATTGTGGCCGGAAAGGCTGGTGGAAGCTGAGTAACTCCCTCATTCCATTTAGAAGTGTTCATGGGATTATTAGGATCTGTTTTTTGCAAAGAAGCGGGAATATCTTGATTCAAGGCATTTTTGCCAGCCCAATAAGGCCAACCTGCAAAAACAGGTTTAGTAAATAAATTAAATTCTTCAGTGATACCGGCAAAATCAGGGCCCACATCCCCTGTGAAAGCCCAACGGCGCACAGGATCTAAGGTCAATGTATAAGCATTGCGAGTTCCCTTAACATATATTTCGGGAAGCACTTTTGCAGGGTTTGCATATTCTGTGGCCAATTGGGAATTGCCTTGCTGCTCCCAATAGTCTGAATAATATTCGCCAAAGTTTCCCTCGGGAATGGAATAGCCTTTTTCAGACTCGTCAGGGTGTATGCGAATAATTCCTCCCCGAAGCCCCGCTGTGCTGGAAGCTCCCCATTCATCACTCATCCATTTCACATCTTCATTAATGAAACCGTTGTTAATATCTGCATTATTTCCAATAGTCACCCAAAGGTCTCCATAAGCGTCAAACTGCATTCCCCCACCTGTATGGCAACACTCATCTCTTTGGGTTGGAATATCCAAAAGGATTTTTTCGTTGCCCGTGTTGAGGTTGTTTCCCTCTAATGTCATGCGAGAAATTCTAAAAGAGTTTACATTAAGAGGCGAATACATAAAGTACATGTAATTATTAGTTTTAAAATCCGGGTCCAGTGCAATGCCCACTAAACCTTCTTCCACATTGCCTTCGTGTGAACCTTCCTCCCAAAGTACGGGTATGGTTCCCAATGTTTCCACGCTGCCATTTCTAAAACGCTTCACCTGGCCCCGACGTTGGATGTAATACACATCCACGTTGCCACCTGCATCCATATCAAAAGCCAGAGAAATAGGCTCCTCCAAAGAAGGATCCTGACTGCCTGTTATAATATCCACGATTTGCAAATCGTTCCCGGACACCGGGTCACAGCCTTCATAATTCAATTGGCCATAAAGACCGCTAAAAGCCAAAAGGCCCAGGGCCACCACTGCTTTTTTCATTACCACCATCTAATTCCTCTCCTAAATCTTTGGTAAAATACCTTTAATTCCTCTGCCGGGCACAGTTTTCCAAGCAAAATACACAAATTTAAGCATCTATTTGCAATTCCCCCCGGTATAATAGATTTGTGGCTTTTTTCCAAACCGAAGTTCTAAAAGCCCTCGTTTCCTGGCCTTATTTTATTTGGCCATTTTTCCACGGCCTAACGCCAGCATCCAATGCTAAAATTTAACATGATCACCGCGGTTGCCCCGCTCCAGAACCTATGTTAAACTCCTTTCACCTTTTTTTTTCACAAATACACCCTTTTTTTATTGGCCTGGTATCGGCGTCGGCAACTATGGCTATCGGCTATTTGGATTATATTGCGGGATCGGAACTTTCTTTTTCCATTTTTTACCTGCTCCCTTTAGCTTTATGTAGTTGGTATACTAAGCCCCTTGTAGGATGGCTTTATGCTGTTTATTCTGCTCTGATTTGGTTCTTGGCGGATAAGTTATACGGCACCGCCTATTCTTCGGAAATTATTTTGTATTGGAATAGCTTTGTGCGCTTTGGCTTTTTCTCCATTATCGTGCATTTGCTGGGTTTAGTAAAAAGCCGGCTGTCCGAAGAAGAAAAATTGGCAGATACAGACCCCCTAACCGGATTAAACAACCGCAGAAGTTTTAATGAATTAGCCCAGTTGGAAGTGGAACGTTCCAAGCGCTACCAGGAGTTGTTTACACTGGTCTATCTGGATTTGGATAACTTTAAAAGGGTAAATGATACCCAGGGGCATGAGGAGGGAGACAATTTGCTGGTGTGCGTATCTGATGTATTAAAAAACAACACTCGCAAAACCGATGTGCTGGCCCGGTTTGGGGGGGACGAGTTTGGAATACTGCTTCCCCACAGCAATATGAAAACAGCCCGCAATACGGTGGAAAAAATCAAGCAGCTTCTGGAAAGAGAAATGAAAAAAAACAATTGGGCTGTTTCTTTTAGTATTGGCATGGTGACTTTGGAAAAACCCGTTGATAACATTAGAGAGTTAATTAAAATTGCGGATGACATTATGTATTCCGTAAAAAAAAGTGGCAAAAGCAGAATTGAACATCTATGCCATAATTAATGGCCTTTAGAGGAATTAACTTAAGTTAACATCGCCCCAAAAGATTCCCACTCCTCTTTAAAATCATCCTGCGAATCCTTTTTAAAAACTCTGGCCAAAGCAAAGGCCGAAACTTCTTTGGCTCCATTGTCCAGTAAAATTTTTGCGCAGGCATTTAAGGTGGCTCCCGTGGTGATAACATCATCCACCAGCAATATACGCTTTCCTATTATTTTTTCGGGCCTTATAACCTTAAAGGCAAGTTCTAAGTTTTTAAGACGGGCCTCTTTGTTCAATTTGGTTTGAGTGCCCGTATTTTGAATTCTCTTTAATATTTTGTTCTCCATGGGAAGGCCCATTTTTTCCAGAGGTTCGGCTATGTATTCAGCCTGGTTGTAACCTCTGTCGTGTCTACGGGTGAAGTGAATGGGGATGGGAATGGAAAAATCATAGGAGCTAAGCTTGTTTTTAAGTTCCAATTGGCGTTGAAAAAAAAGCATTAGGAAGTTGGCATGGGAATAAAACCCACGATATTTTAAACCGTGAATAAGCTCTGATAGCAATGGAGTCATATGAAATAAATAAAGACAATCCTCTAATATTATTTCCGGATGCATAACATGGGGGTTGTTATGGGCCTCTCCACAATACCAACACAAATTTTTATTGGGAAATTCAAGTTTGCGCATGCAATTTAGGCATAAAGGCAAACCAAAAGCACGAAAAGCCCCGCACTTTCGAGAAGCGCAAATTGGAGGCATAAATAACTGGCTTGAAATTCTACCCAAACGCAGCCATAAAGGAATTGCTTTCCCAGAAACGGACATAAACACCTGCCTTATTTATTAACGCAATATAAAAGCTATAAAATCAAAAACTGATTTTCAAGGCGATTTAAAAATCATTGAATTTTGTTTTTAAATTTAAGACCAAGCCAATAAAAATCATGGAGGTAAGCACAAAAGACCCCCCGTAAGATAAAAACGGGAGAGGCAAGCCAGTTACAGGCATCATACCCAATGTCATGGCTATGTTAATGAATACATGGAAGGAAAATATGGCGCCTACCCCCACAATAGCCAAATTTGCAAAGGGGTTGCGGCTGGTGACGGTCATCCTGAAAATGCGATAAATAATAAAGAAATAAAGCAGGATAACTAAACTTGCCCCAACAAATCCGAATTGCTCCCCCAAGACCGAAAAAATAAAATCTGTATGTTCTTCGGGAAGAAAACTGAGGTTCGTCTGGGTTCCCTGCCCAAAACCCTTTCCAAAAAAACCTCCAGAGCCTGTGGCCACTTTAGATTGGATAATCTGATATCCCGAGCCCTGAGGATCTCTCATGGGATCTATAAATGTTAATATCCTATCCCGTTGGTGTTCCTTTAGAATTTTATTCCAAAGTAAGATAGAGCAATACCCAGCGGCCATATTGCCAATAATGGTACTCAGGAACATAATGAGGTTGACCCTGTATAACCACATAATGGCGATTAAGACCACAAATAGAAGGCCCCACAAGAAATGAAACGATGTAAGCAGCACTGAAAACAAGGGGGATAAAAGAATAAAGATTTCCCAAGCCCGCATTCCGCTCCAATATAACATAGCGATTACCATAACACTAAACACCAAGGCGGTGCTTAAATCCGGTTGCTTTAAAACCAGAACAAAGGGAAAGGCCATAAAGGCTCCCACTGGAATTAAGGATTTAAAATTGTTTATGGAAACCTTATGGGAAGAAAGATAGTGGGACAGAGCAAGGAGCAAGCTAAACTTGGCAAATTCCGAAGGCTGGAATTTGAACCCACCAGGCATGGGTATCCATCTTTCCACGGAATCGGCTTTCATTAAAGTAACATACAAGAGAGGCAATAAGGAAAGCCCATAAAACGGATAAGCCATAATCTGGAAAAATTTACTGGGAATAAAATACATCATGGATATTAGCAAAGCTCCTAATATGAAATAAATCATTTGCTTTTGCCAATACATGCCGGGTTCACCAATGGTTGCTGTATACACCAAAAGGTTGCCCACCACCATTAAAAGCAGCAAGGCTCCCAACATAAACCAATCAATTTTATTATGTCCCGCTTCCACTGCTATCCCTGTAAAAATACCTGTTTAAAATTTTGCCCGCTATGGGAGCGGCAATGGAGCCGCCGTGCCCCATATTTTCAACAACGACTCCAATGGCAATTTCTGGATTGTGCAAAGGAGCCACTGCCATAAATAGAGCGTGGGTTTTCTCGCCGTGTGGATTTTCTGCTGAACCGGTTTTTCCTCCCACTATAACATCTTTAACCCGCGCCCTTCCGCCTGTGCCACCCGGATCGATTACCATTTGCATGGCTTTAAGCATATTTTGATGTTCTTCTTCCGACATTTCTAATTCCTGTAAAACCTGGGGCGTGTATCTTTCCAATACCCCGCCCTGAAAATCCCGAACCTCTTTTAAAAGATGAGGGCGGTAAATAACATTGCCATTGCCAAGGCCTGCGGCCATGTTAGCTAATTGTAAAGGCGTCACAAGCTGCCCCTGGCCTATGGCAAGATTTAGAATCATTCCCCGGGACCATTTCCAACCTCTGGAAGCAAATTTTTTTTCGTAAAAGGCCGAATCCATTAAAATGCCGGATCGCTCCGCTACCAAATCCACACCGGTTTTTTTGCCAAAGCCAAAATTTCGAGCCACTTTGTTAATGGCATCCATTCCCACTGTTAAACCCACCTGGTAATAATAGGTATCGCAGCTATGCTGAAAGGCTGAGAAAAAATTAACATAGCCATGGCCGGACGGTTTCCAGCATTTTTGGTAACGGCGTCCAAACTGAAACCCTCCCCGGCAGGGTTTAAAGCCAGAATAATTGGGCGCCACTTTGCCTGTTCTGAATCCGGCCATAGATGTCATGGCTTTAAATGTGGAACCGGGATCGTAAATACCAATGGAGGCCCTGTTGTTAAGTGGACGGCGTGGATCCAGGGCTAACTTGGCCCACTCTTTAGAACGCCTTTTTTTTGAAAGAGAAAAGATATTCCCATTAATTCTAGGACTCGAAAGCATTACTAAAATTTCCCCATTGCGGGGATCCAGAGCCACAACCGCTGCTTTCACAGTATCTGCAATAGCTTCCTCAGCAGTTAGTTGCAGATCCAAATCCAAAGTGGTTAGGATATTTCTCCCAGCTTGGGCCGGTTCATGGCTTTTATCATCCACCAAACCTACTTCTTTACCATATACGTTAACTTCTACAAATTTTTTTCCCTCTTTTCCCCTTAAAATATCTTCGTAATATTTTTCCAGTCCTTTGGCACCAACCCGGTTTCCCAATCGATACCCTCTTGTTTTGTAATCATCAAATTCCTTTTCGCTGATTTCAGCAGTATAACCCAAAGCATGAGCCGCGGCCGTTTCATAGGGGTATTCTCTCCTGGACTCAACGTTTACCACCACCCCAGGCAAATCCAACTGATGTTCCTCAATCATGGACACCACTTCAATGCTGGCGTCCTCTAAAATGGGAAGAGCCTCAAAGGGGCGCCAGCGACCTCTTTCCATCATGTAATTAACCTGGGAAGAGTCAAATATAGGCTCATTTAAAGTATCCCTTATTTTCATCAGATTCTGAAATACCGTTTCCTTGTCTTTAAGTTCCGTGGGTAATATGGCTACTTGATAGGAAGGCCTGTTTCGGGCAAGAATTTCTCCTTTCCGTGATAAAATCAAACCCCGTGGGGCTTCTAAAATTTTTAAACGAAGGCGGTTTTCTTCAGACAGCCTAAAATGGTATTTATATTGGCTGATTTGGATGTAATAGAGGCGGCCAATTAACACGAAAAACAGTAAGCCGATGACAAGAGTTAATTTTGCAGAGGTATGGTTTCGATAAACCTGATCGTCCTGGAGATTCAAATCTGCCATTATTCATCCGCAGCAGTGCGATAGCTGAAATAATAAAAAAGCAATGTTCCAAAAATAGAGGTTAAAATAATGGTAGGTGCTGTGCGTTTTAACAAAAACAACCAACTTTCACTGTGGGTGTCCACAACAATCAAAAGAAAAATATCATGCAACAAAATTGCCAATGCCAGAAATATCAATTTAGTCAAAGATGTGAAACTAAATCTTGTTTCATCCATTAACCCGATTCCATAGCCAATAAGACTGTTTACCAGGGCATTTATACCCAAGGATTCAATGGCATAAACATCTTGAATCGTTCCTATTAAAAAGCCCGCAAACACCCCGGAAATGGGTCCAAATCGAAATGAAAAATAAACCAAAAACATGAGCACAAAGTCCGGGTAGACATAGTTAAGTAATGGAATTTGCATTAAGGCGCTCTGTACCACCAAAGCTACGCAGAGAATCACAAACATAATGAGGAATTTCATGTATTATCCCCCACCACCCAATCGGATTGTTTGATATAGATAAAAACTTCCTCTACAATGTTTATGTTTTGAAATTGGCGGACACCAACTCCTTTTATAATATCATTGGAATCTTTGTTTTCATCCGATACCACGCCAATGGATATCCCCTTTGGAAAAACCCCTCCCATTCCAGAGGTAACCAAAGTATCACCAAAAACCACATCGGAATGAGCCGGAAAACGAGCCACCAGCTCATTTAATTTATAGGACTCCATTATACCTATAACCCGGGAACGTTGGCTTACAACAGATACTTTGCAATTAGGGTCCTGGAGCAATTGAACCACACTGAAATTCCGAAATGTTTTTGCCACCTTTCCCACAATCCCTTTAGAAGTCAGAACAGGCATATTTACTGAAATATCGTCTCCATAACCAAGGTTAACTATCCATGACGTTTCATAGCGGACGGGGTTCCGCGCCACCACTTCGGCAGGGATCACCGTATATCCGCTTTGAAACTTAAAGTTCAGCATTTCTCTTAACCTTTGGTTTTGCAGCTTGTAATGCCGAAGCTCATCATTTTTTATTTTTAGGCGAAAATTTTCCTGCTTTAAAACTTCATTTTTCGCATAAACATCAAAATATTTGCGTTTTACATTAATTAGGGATTGAGCTGGAGACAACACAGTGCTCACAGCCACTTCGTGAAAAAGGGCTTTTTCTGTTTTATCCATGGAGAGCATCAATGCAGATAAAACCAGGCAGCTAATCAGGGAAAAGACTCCCCTCCAAATTTTAAAAAGCGAAAATACCCAATCAAAAATAAACAACTTCTATATCCAATTTCTTATGGAATGGCGGAATTCCAAACTGTTTAAAAAAGATTTATTTGTGATGCAAAAGAAAAGGACTAGCGGGTGAAATTTCATGCACTGACCCCGTAGGTCCCTATTAATAGCGGTCTGCTGGCATTAATACCTTTCGAAATTTTTCCACATCTTCCAAAATTCTGGCGGTTCCCTTACACACACATACCATGGGATCATCAATTACATTCACAGGCAGGTTTGTTTCTGTGCGAAGACGTTCATCCAATCCTCGAAGCAAAGCACCTCCCCCTGTCATAACGATGCCTTTATCCACAATGTCCGAAGATAATTCAGGAGGCGTATTTTCAAGGGCCCGTTTAACGGCTTCCACAATAAGCGAAATGGTTTCTGATAATGCTTCCCGAATTTCTTCAGAGGTTATCTTTAAAGTTCTGGGAATACCTGCCATTAAATCTCTTCCCTTGACTTCCATTTCCAATTCTTCCTTTAATGGAAATGCGGAACCTATTTTCATCTTGATATTTTCTGCAGTGCTTTCACCGATTAACAGATTGTGTGACTTTTTTAAATAATTCATAATGGCGATGTCCATTTCATCACCACCGACTCTGATTGAGGCGTCACATACAATGCCATACAAGGCAATTACTGCAATTTCGGAAGTTCCACCGCCGATATCGATAATCATATTGCCGCTGGGGTCTTCCACGGGAATTCCCATTCCAATGGCCGCAGCCATGGGCTCAGCTACCAAATACACTTCACGGGCACCTGCACGTTGAGCAGCATCTACGACGGCTCGCTTTTCCACCTCGGTAATGCCTGAAGGAACGCCAACAACAATGCGGGGACGCAACAAAAACAAGGGATATTTTTGCACTTTTTTAATGACACGGGTCAAAAGACTTTCCACAGAATGAAAATCCGCAATAACTCCATCTTTCATTGGTCGAACGGCCATCATATCTTCGGGAGTACGGCCTAACATTAATTTGGCCTCAGCACCAATGGCAATGGTCTTATTGCTACGCCTGTCTACGGCTACAACGGAAGGTTCATTGATTAAAATGCCTTTTCCACTTACATGAACCAAAGTGTTGGCCGTTCCAAGATCTATGCCTATGTCATTGGAAAAAAAACTAAACATGCAGCTTCCGCCTCAATTAATAATATACCTGTATAGAAAGTAAATAGAATTAATTCTAAAGCGCAAACAATTTTTGCAGGATATTAAAATTTTATGCGGAATAATGTTAATTATTTGGAATCAGTAATATTCTGGCTGCTGTCTTTAGGGGGAAAATAATGCTTAAGCTTTATATCATATCGGTCCCAAAAGTTTGAAGTGGAGCGATATCGGTATTTTCTTTTTTGATAAAATTGATTGCGATTCAAATAAAAGTAGTGGACTTCCGCAATACCCGCAAACATTCGCGCGGAGTCTCCCGAAAAAAATTGAACCTCTGCAATTTTAAAATACGGTTCTTTTGCGGCAACGCTATCCAGGCCTCTTTCAGATAAGTCCAGCATAATATCTTCCAAATCTTTTTTGGCCATTTCATTCAATCTGGCCAGCATTTCTTCTTCGGAAGGATTACAGCTTATAAAAATAAAACACAAAAGGGCCCAAAAGGGCCCTAAATGCAATTTGCTTATTTTGAACTTAGAAAGAATAGGTAGCAGAAATTCTGGAAATAACATGGTGGCTAGGGCCGGAAAGTAGATTTCCACCTGTGTAAATAAAGTCTTCGGCGACAGTTGCATCAACTTTGAGTTTCTCTTCAATATTTATTCCAATGCCAAAACCCACATGATCCTCTGGAGTGCCATTAGACACGGGGTTGGAATAAATATAGTAATTGGTATTACCAGCCACGGTTTCCTTGTCGGAGGTGATTAACTTTTGACCGCCAACTCTAAGTACTAACCAATCCCACCATATATTTCTTTCGATTCCAAAAGAAATACGGCCGCCATACTGGTCTAACTCATAGTAGTTTCCGCTTCCGCGCAATTCCACGTCATAAACAACTTTGCCATCGGATTCATAATAGCCCAACTGCTCCATGTGGTTAAAAATACCTTCGATTCCCAACCAAAAGAAACCTCTGTCTAAAGAAGCGTTTACCCCAATTCCAAAACTGAGATTGTTTTTTTTCTGACCCGGCCCATTTAGGTTTTCAAATTTAAAAACAGGCACCAATTCGCCATTTATTAATTCAACAGTGGAAAAAGAGCGAGCCTTTAAAAAGAAGCTGTATTGTGGGTCTACGTTGGAATCACCAAACTTAACAGAAGAAAAGCCAACAGAAAGTTCTCCATCTACGTTGCGGGCCAATGGCCAGTTGAGTCCCAAGTCTCCTCGCATTAAGTAAGTGCTCATTTCGTGGCTTTTATCTCCACTAACAATTCCATTTTCAACTTGCGCACCCTCCTGCATGGCAAAATAAATATGGGAACCCATCATTCCCCCATTGGCCAAAGTAAATCCCAAAAAGCCATCAAAATTAGTGACGGGGGTGGGAACTACCACTGTATTTTCGTTTTCCAAGGTTATGGAATCAGGTAAAAGTTGATAGAGTTCTCTGTCAATTCTATTAAAGGCTCCCCCTATGCTCAACTGAGGGTAAATGTTTCCAGTTTCCCGGCTGCTTAAAGAATAGGAGAATAGGCCACCAAACCAGGGGTTTTCAGGGTCGCGGTTGTAGCGAGGGTTATGAAAAATTTCGCCGTCTTCCGTGGCAGAAGCATTAGCTTTGGCTTCTTCATCTAACTGGCTCTGGTTAAAACTTCCCATTTCACCAATTAAAAAGTTTGGAAAAACATTGATGTTTGCGGGGTTATCGAAGATACTAACATCATCCATAAAGAATGTGCTATGCTTACCCATGGACTCAACTCTGGCGTAAGAAGCCAATATTTGACCGGGAAAGCTTGAGAGAATTATTCCACAAAAAAGAGCAAAATAATTCATTTTCTTCATAAAAATTTCCTTTTCAGAATGGATATCCGTGACATTAAACTGTGTTATTAAATGTCAAAAATTTGAGTGCAAGACAAAAGCCTCACCTCTAAAAAAGTACACTTTTTAGAGGTGAGGTGGTAAAAATTATTCTGAAAATGTTAGCGGGATAGTAACGATATCGTTACCTTTTGCACTGATGGGCTCGAAACGCCATCTACGAACTTTGTTTTTAATTTCAGCATCAAAATCTGAAACTCCGGTTGTGCTTCCGGCAATAGCAACACTAATAGTCTGGCCACTAGGTGCAATTTCAAAACGAAGCTTAATTTTACCAGAAAAGCCAGGATGCTTTTTAAGGTATTTATTATAGGTGTGCCTTAATCCAGGCATATGTTGACGCACAACTCTTAAAATCGAAGCTGCAGAGCGGCGGCTACCACCAGCACCCATATCAATTTCAGAAGCTGAAGGAGCTCTCAAATTGCCTTTAGCAGAAACACCTACGCGCATATCATCTCCGCCTAGCAAACCACCAAGCATATCATCAATACCGCCTGTTCCACCAGCAGCAAAACCTTCGTTAAAGCCGGCATTTGCCTTTCCCTTACGTCCTGACAATCTAGTTTGTCCGGTAGTTTTAAGAGCGGCAATTTTGTCCAGGGATTTGTCGATATCCTTAAATTTGGAAGACATTAAGTCATATGCTGTATGAGAAGAAGACTTGGATTTAGAGGTCAAAAGCTTTAAAACGCCTACACCATTTACATTTTGATGCTTGCGTTCACCTTTTGGCTTACCGCCTCCGCCCTTTTTCTTTCGGACTTTCTTCTTTTCTTCCTTTTTCTTCTTTTCTTCCTTCTTTTTTTCTTTCTTTTCGAAGTTAGCCGTGGCAGTAAGGGTATCATTCATTACAGCTACAATTTCAGGAATAATAATCTCCATCACTGTAAAGTAAGAACCCAAACAGGCCATAAGGATAACACAAACCGTGCCAAAACGGGCCAGACGTTTATCTGACTCCATTTCAAATTTGCTCATGAACTGGTCTTCAGCTGATTTTTCGGCAGCTTTGGCTGTTCTTACATCAAAACGACGGTCAGTATCCATCTTCCTTCTATCGCTATGATGCTTTCTTTTTTCTTCAGAGTTGTTTAAATCGTCTGTCATGATTATCCCTCGTCCTCCCGTTTAGTAACGGCGAATTTTACATTGGTGTAACCGGCATAACCACAAGTGGCCACCATTTTGGTCACAACATCGTATTCCATGTTTTTATCAAACTGAAGGACTATTTTGCCAACAGATTGGTCAATAATTCCAGCCAGAGCTGATTCTTTTTCTTCAGCTCTTTTTTCTTTTAAAACTTCAAGAACGGGTTGGATATTAAGACTATCTTGCTTAGCCACATCGGTAGTTTGCGCCACCTGCTGGTCATCCACCAACACCCAATCAGGATCAACCACAATGCTCAACGCAACTTCCGTGGGTGTTTTTGATTTTGCAGATTGAGGCAATACCAAGTTGTCAGCAGAAGTCATTAAGTTACCTTCCGTTGCAAAACTTTTTAATAAGAACACAAGCACGATTGTAAACATATCCATCATGGATGTTATGTTTAAGTCGCCTCTTTCGTGTTTAGTCTTTGATCTAGCCATTTATAATTAGCCTCCGAGTAATGAAAGTGATAGCTGTGAAAAGCCTGCGTATTTCGCAGCATCCATTACATGAATAATTTTGTCATAGATAATTTTGGGACTAGCTAAAATGGTAAGCTTATCAATGTCAGCAGGAGGTTCTTCTCTTTTAGAAGCTGCTAATTGAAGCTTCCAAAGGTCTCGTGCCAATGCATCATATGCAGAAAGCTTTCCCAATTTAAACAAATGAATTTCATTGTTTTTCATTTGCCTCAAAGTAGGCTCTCCAATGATTTGAAATTGCTCACCAGCTTGGGGAACTCTTGTGAAAAATTCTCCCGCAGTATCCACTAAAGGTTCATCTAAATGATTGAGAGCAACCATTTGAAACTCACCTGGATCTGCACTATCCTGTTTCGCTAAATAATGAAGAAAGATTTTATCTTTTTCATAAGGAGTCATTTCCTTACCATCGGTAGGGCTTTTTACAACCTTCCCGTCTTCAAATAATTCACGAAAGCGATGTCCGTCGGATTTTGACCTGTATTCCACTTCTTCCTGATAATAGAAGCTGGGCATAAATCCACCACTGGCACCGGCAGTTAAATAATCATTGGTAATGATTACAGTCAAATTGAGATTTTGATCATCAACTTGAGTTTTAGGCTGATCAGGGGGTACTTCACTTCTTTCAGGCAAGTTCAATTCCAGAATTCCCAATTTTTCAAAAACTGCCACTGAAAGCAGAAATGGAATGAGAATGGAAAACAAGTTCATGAAGGGCAAAAGATCTAGTTCTTTCGCCTTCGCTTTTTGGTGTCTGGATTTAAATGCCATAATTAGAAATCCTAACTATTAAATAAGGTTCATTACTTTTACAGCTTTTTCTTCTAATTCTTCAATCAATCTTTCAGATTGAGAAGTAAGCAGACCGTGCATGAAAATGGTAGGAATCGCAACAGTCAAACCGAAGAATGTAGTACCCATCGCGATAGAAATACCGTTTGCAAGAGCAGCAGGACGTTCAGCGGCAGGCAAGTTAGCTACAGCGTCAAAGGAAACAATCAAACCGTAAATTGTACCCAAAAGACCAGCAAGTGTGGCCAAGTTAGCTACAGTAATCAACAGGTTTAAATAGCGTCCAATTCTTGGAGCTTCAGTAAGATATACTTCATCAACAGCTTTGTCGATATAAGAAGATCCTCTGTCCTTGTTATTAAGAACGGCAGAAATTACACTAGCCAAAGGAAAAGACTGGCTTGCAGCGTGTTTTCCGGCTTCGTCCAATTTACCGGCTTGGAGCAAACGAGCGATATTGCTCATAAAAGCACCGCGGCCAGAAGAACATTTGATATATATATAGTAGGCACGTTCAGCAACTAGTGCTAGTGCGAGCGCACCAAAAATTAAAATGGCCCACATAAATACAGAACCATCTTTTTGGAATCCAGAAGCGATTACATTAAGCATTTTTTATCCTTTTTTAATTGAGTTGAGGTGATGATGTGATTGTGGTTTTTTTAAGATCAACATTTCCTAGTTAATTAGTTAAAAGATAGACCAAAAAGGTTTTTCCTGCTGGCTGTTTTTAGAGATTTTTATTCTAAAAACAGCTTAAACAAGCCTTATTCATTGCTGCTGGCAGCAGCGCCTGGCCCAGCGTTTTCTTTGTCGATTTCCTTCAGCAATCTCTCAATTTCCATTTTTGCCGCAGCTTCCATTTCATTGAGCATTTTGATTTTTTTGGATTCTGACATACTTGGATCTTCAAAAATTTGGGCGATTTTCTCGCTATTCGCCTTATAAGTATCATCCACATAATTTTTCATCATATCTTTTTCAGCATCTGTCAGGGCTTTTAACTGAAGTTCAGGAGCTTCCGGGTCGATTTCTCCAAGAACAGATTTGATACGAGCCACAACATCGTTATCAATGGAATAGAATTGAGCCGCTTTAAGACCTGTTCCGAAAGGAACTTTGGATTGTTGATTCATTTCATAGCGTTTGTCTTCCAAAATGGCTTTGTACTCCGCTTCCTCCTCAGGAGATAATCCTTGAGGTATTGGAGAGTTTGCCAAAATATTTCCCAAATCCAGGAAGACCTGTCCTTTGAGTAGATAGGTTGTCATGTATTGTTCTTCGGAAAGTTTAATCCACTCATTGCCAGACAATCCTTGCTCACGAGCTAGGTCTAGGTTTTTCTGATAAATACTTCTGGCTTTGTCATAAAGACCTGGTAAGCCGCGGAGGATTTGAATTTTTTCTCCGAGGATAGCTTCTTGTGAACGTGCCTGGATTTTTTCCTCACTTGTGATTCTAGCCATGCTCATAAACAAATCACCCATTTTCAAGGTACTGCGCAAGGTCCATTCCTGCTCTGATTGCTCAAGAGAGAATGTAAAGTGTTCCACAGATTCCTGAAGATCTTTTGTCAATTCTTTCAAGCGTTGGGCATTTACTTTCTTAGAAGAATTCAACTTGCGACCATCCACCTTTGTGAAATAAATTTCACCTGCTCTATAAGCTGCTTCGGCTGGTATAGCACTTGGAATTTCCACATCTTTAGCAGCAAGAAAGGTTTTCTTAACATCGCTGAAATAATCCACCGCCTCTTCGGGCTTGTTTAGCTTTTCCTGGTAAATTTTTCCAGCGGCAAGCTGGGCACGAATAAGCTTCTGAGGATCTTTGTTGTATTTCTTAATGAATGTTTCATAGGACTTAACAGCCTGTGAAAAGTTTCCTCTTTTCTCCTGAATCAAAGGCACAGAGAACAGGGCTTCGAGAGCATAGTTGCTTTTAGCGTATTTATCGCCAAGCAATTCATATACACGAATGGCATTGCTCCAATCTTCCAGCTCTTCGTAAGTCTGACCGGCATTATAAATAAAAGAAGGGGTCTTTACATCTTGCGGGAAAAATTGATGGGCGCTTTCGTATGTTTTAGCAGCCATCGCCAAGCTCTTTCCTTCCGTATAGGCTTCAGCAGCCCAACCAATAGAGCTGAAAGCTGTTGAATCCTTGGGGAACTTATTGCGAACAATTAGGAAGGTTTCAGCACTTTCTTTAAACTGCTCATTTTTCTTGTAGATACTGGCCGCTCTTAAGATGGATTTAATAGCCAATTCTGATTTGGGGAAACTGGTGTGTAAGCCAAGGAAAGTGCTGGTTGCATTGGGAACATCCTTCGCTTCTTCATACTGAGCACCGGCTTCAAACATGGCTTTATCGGCGATATTAACACCTTTGTACTTGTTGGCCACTCTCATGTAAGCTTCAGCGGCTTCCTTGTGCTGACCATTTTTAACTTTTTGATCGGCCTGTTTAAAAATAGCTGAGGCTACGGACAGTTCAATATCAGCGTAAGCTTTGTCATTTTTAGGAGTATTGTTGAGGAGCTCAGCAAATACTTTTTCTGATTCTTCATAGTTGCCGCTCTCTAACAAGCTCTGTCCCAACATTCTGCGAATCAAGTTGGTATGTTTATGGCTTTTAAAATTGGCCAAAAGGTCTCTTAAGGAGTTAACCGCTTTGTCATATTGCTTGGCTTCGTAATGCACTAGCGCAGCATTGTAAGCAATATCAGGGGCAGAATTGGAAGTTCCAAATTTACCCATGTAAGATTCAACAGCATCAAAGTACTTTCGGGTTTCCGCTTTTGCATAAGCTTGCTCTTTGTTATCGCCCAAAGATTTTACAACCTGCTGTCTATCCAAATCCAACATGTAGACTTGGTTGTAAGCCGCATCTCCAGCTGTGAGAATACTCTTTTTCTTTTCAGCAGAAAGTTTCCCGTATTTCGAGGTATTGGCATTGGCGCACCAAGCATATTCTTCTGCGGCCTTTGAGTACTGATTCAGCAGATTATAAACTGCACCAAGATTTTGGTGTGCTTCGTAAACTTCCCAAGAATCTTCGCTATATCTGCTAATATAGGCTTTATACCCAGATTCGGCTTTTGCTAACAAATCCTTATTTGGATTCTTTTTATCTTCAGCAGCCTTGTTATGATAATAAAGAGGAATTTGGAACATAGCGTTTTTAACAGCTTTTTGAGCATCGGCCATTCCTTCTTTGTTTCCTGAATTTGCTCTTTCCCAGGCAGAACCGGGGCGATATCTTTCCACTAAGGAAATACGCGCTTCCTGAGCTTCGTCAGGACGTTTTTCAATAACCAAAGTTTTAACAATATTAATATCGGCTTGGGGAGCTTTAGGATAGTTGGGGTCGATGTCCAGCAAATGTTTGAAAGCCTTGCGAGCTTCTTCCAAACGATCGTGACTTAGATTTTTTTCTCCCATTTGATAGTAAACATCATTTTCCCAGTTATGTCCTTTACCATGCAAAAATTTATACGCTCTTTCTACGCCATCTTCCATGTCCGCCCAACAGGCAGCCATAAACTCTCTGGCTTCTAAAGCAAGATCCCCTTTGATTTCACCTTGTTCTGCACGAATTACAAAGTCGTAATACAATTCAGCTGCTTTTCCAAAATCAGCCATGTTATAATAACATTCGGCCTTGTGATAAAGGGCCAACGCAGCTTCCTGACCACCGTAAGAAGCAGGTATTTTCTCGTAGGCTTCAATAGCTTTTTTATAGCTGCGCAACATGTACCAGTGTTCACCAATACGCAATTGTGCAGGAACATATAGGGGATGATCGGGATATTGCTTAACTAATTTATCCAAAAATTGGAACGCTTCATCATCTTTTCCTTGAATACTGTATATAAAGGCCAGGCGATAATAAACCTTAGGAATTTCGGAATATTTGGGATAATCCTTCATGATTATTTCAAAATACTGCAAAGATTTGTCGTGATTTCTGGTAGGGGGAGTTGGCTCTACGCCTTTTTTATCTCTGTCTTCCCATTTTTGCATATCCTTTTCGTATTTGGTTTGCTTAATACGAAAGTCATCTTCTTCGTTTCTGAAATTTAAGTTACCAAGCTGAAAGTAGGCTAAAGCACATCGGCTGTTTTTGCTATCCTTACAAGTTTTTACAAAGTCTTCAAACTGTTTAATGTTATTCTGACGGTTTTCAATATCTTCTTCGATGGTCTTGTTAGATTGAGACCGACGTTCATCGCGTTTTTGGTTTTCCAAAGCTGTTTTTCTCTTGAATTCATTCAGCTCTTTTTGATATTTATCTTTGCGCTTTTCGTATTTTTCCAAACATTCAGACCTATCCGGTTCAGATTGCTTATCGCATTTTTTCTTAAGTTGTATAAGTTTAGAGCGTTCTTTCTTGAAATCTTTTAGCGATGCGCCAAAAGAAGGTAAAGTAAATAATCCAATTAATAATATTACCAGTGTTTTCATAGGGGGTCCTCAATAATACTGGATGCGGGTTTCCGCATCCATTAAATTTAAGCCACAAGTTTTCATGCTATTCCAGTTCTAGGTCTTCCAAATCCTGTTGAGATGGACCACGCTGTTCGTCTTTCGTGTCCATAATATTCTGAACAGTTGCCTTGGTGTATTTGGCATCCTGAACGACGCGTTCCCGGTTTTTAACAAAGCGTTCATTCAATTCAACTTGATGCAAAAATTCTACATACTGCTCAATAT
The DNA here is from genome assembly GCA_050294405.1 of Fibrobacteria bacterium. Taxonomy (GTDB): domain Bacteria; phylum Fibrobacterota; class Fibrobacteria; order UBA11236; family JADFYW01; genus JBNKOC01. The sequence continues at coordinate 37,516 of JBNKOC010000027.1, forward strand.
CTGTTTGAACAGCTTCAAACTCAGGTCTAAGTTCGTCTCTTTTTTGTAAAACACGAGCGGAAGGAATTTGATCGGACAGGGAAAGCGCTCTATCCTGTACTGATTCAAATTTCGCTCTGGTGTCTTGATTCTTGGATTTTCTGTCCTGCTTTTCGCTTTCAGAGATTACTTGAGCATTTGATTTTTCGATGGCCTTATCAAAAGATTCCAATGCTTTTTTATAATCCTTCTCAAAGTAATAGCAGTAACCTCTTAATAACAAAGCTTCGCCAGCCAGCAAGCTATTGGGATTAGAAGACAATAGCTCTTCCACAGCTTGCGCAGTTTTATCAAACTTTTGAGCTTTCAGGAAAGACCAGGCCAATCCCAATAAAGCTTCATCGTATTTGGAAGAAGTGGGAGAAACAGAGTTATAATATTTCGCGGCTTCCAGCAATCTGGGAGGTTCTGCATCAAAAGCAAAGTGGCCCAATTTCACTGAAGCAATATCCTGAAGCTCTTGTTCAGAAATATTAGATGGAGATACTTCTGTAATGTCTTTCAAGCAAGCAACAGCCTCTTCATTTTTCTTTTGCTTGAAGTAGCACATGGAAAGTGTATAACGAGCATACACATAGTTCGCATTACCGGGTAAAATGGGTTTTAACAAGCGAATAGCGCCAGAGTAGTCGTCTTGCATAAATAGAATTTGCCCCATAACGTAATCCGCATCAGGTTTAATGTCGGACTCTTTATATAGGTTATTAATAAGCTGATATTTTTCAGCGGCCTCTTTGAAACGACGTTCTTTATAGTCGATGTTCATCAACTGGAATATGTACCTGGGCTTGGCATCAGACATGGAGTAGTCTTTAATAGCCCTGTTGTAAACTGTTTTAGCTGCTTTGTGCATTCTTAAGTTTTCAAAGGATTTTCCTTTATAGTAAGCGGCCAAATCTACCAGATGGAAAGCAGGGTATTTGGTGATTACCTTACCAAACGCATAAGAGGCTAACAAAAATTTTCTGGCAAGGTAAAGACGCATAGCTTCTCTGTAAGCATCTTCCGGTTCCAATTTAAGTCTGCGGTATCTGGCAGCCCCAATTCTCTCTTCACGAGTGGGACCAACGCGAGTTACAGCTTTTAGGTTCCAAGCAATACCACGGCTTCTGTCCTGAGTGGAAAGTCTATCGTGAGAAAGGTCTAAATCAAATTGCAGATAACGGAAAAGGTTCACTCTTTTTACACGTACAGTACCACCAACAACGGGATAACCCTGTTTGCTGTATTTAAATTTAATTCCCAACATTGGGGCAATAAAATAAGTCATGCGACCGCTGTACAAAGGGAGAATTTCCGCTGGAGCTTCTACTGTTCCATTTGATTTAGTGAGATTCACCAAGCTTGCAGAGCCTGCCAACTCCAGAGATTGATTAAAAAGCCTCCAAAAACCGGAGATGTTAGCATTCATGGGAACATCGTATTCACCGTTTCCGTCGGACAATTTAACTTTTGGTTGTAAAACGTTCTGGACAGCAAGGCCGAATTGCAAATGCCCCCAACGAGAGTTAGATACTGGGTTCCAGGATAATCCAAGATCAGCGCCAAAACTAAAGAATTTTTGGATTTCAAAAAGGCTGAATTGGATCATAGAAACATTAAGACCAACGGAAAGATTATGAGCGAAAGGCCCAGTTGAAGGACCCATTCTGTAGGCATAACCCAGCTGGTATGCATTTTCGATGTAGGCTGGAGGAGTATAACCTTGCTCTTCGTCTTCGTCCAAAGCCGCGCCGTTTTCAAAAAAGGTGAATCCAACGGAGTGGTTGTAATCGAAAGGATGGACAATTGCCAAGAACTCCTGACCGGCATTTCCGCTTAGGGTACTAAAAATACCGCCGGAAATTTCAATTTGATCATTCTCTGCAATAGACGCAGGGTTTACATATTGAGCAGTGTTTTCCCCAAAATCCAAAAACCAGTCATTTTGCTGGTATTGGTGCGGGGTATAATCCTGAGCAAAGGCTCCCGTTAAGAGAAGGGAGACTATAAATACAGAACTAAGTATGCAGTGTTTCAAGGAGCCTCCTATTTAATTCTATAAAATTCAATACGACGATTAGTGGCACGGCCTTCAGCAGTTTTGTTGCTGGCCTTTGGTCTTTTGCTTCCGTAACCTTTGGCTACCAAGCGACCTGCACTGATTCCGCGATTAATCAAATAATTTCTAACAGTGCTAGCCCGGTCGTGAGATAATTTGGTATTGATTTTATCTGATCCCTGGCTATCTGTGTGTCCTGCAATTTCAAAGCGGGTATTGGGAAACTGTTCCAACATATCATATACATTGTCCAGTGCATCGTAAGATTCATCCAGAAGTTCGGCGCTACCAGTTCTGAAATTTACACCATCAAGAGTGAATTGTTCTTCCACTTTAGTTGGTTTTTTATCTGGGCAACCGTCGGTATCTTTAAATTTGTTGAAGGTTTCAGCTCTGTCCGGACATTTGTCCTGAGCATCGGCGATACCGTCTTTGTCGTTGTCTTCATCTGGGCAACCATCATCGTCTTCGAAGTTATCTTTATCTTCAGGAATGCTGGGACAGGCATCGTTCGCATCGGCAATTCCATCGCCATCATTGTCAAAGTCAGGACAGCCATCAGCATCTTCAAAACCATCCACATCTTCTGCGATGTAAGGGCAAGTATCTTTTGAATCGGCAACGCCATCGCCGTCTGTATCTTCATCAACGCTAACGGTAACATCTTTTGCTAAAAGCCCCATATCTACGCGGCCGTAGCCTTTTTTACGAAGTGGGGATTTGGAGGCGATAAAGAAATTGGGCTCTGACAAACTGGGATTAATCAACATAGGGTTTTCGGAAACATTAGTCCGGTTGATTTTGGCGTAACGATTAAAAGGAATCACATTTTTGTAAATATTGTTGTAGGTGATTTGAGATTGTCCTGAAGCTGGATCAGAGTAAATGCCGTACTCGTGGTTTCCCTGAATAATATTGTTTCGGATTACCACACGACAGGGACCTTTTAAAGTGATACCGGAATAGCCGTTTCTCATGATTACATTGTGATCAATACGGGTATCCAGGGATTTTGCACCCCAGGCCAAAATACCAGACCAACGGTTACCATAAATCACGTTATTATATATAGTAGGCAGCGCAATGAAAGCTCCGATTCCGGCACCATGGTTATCAATAATCCAGTTGTGGTGGATATTGGCTGTGGCATTTTCGCACAAAATACCGTCAATACCATTGGTGATAGTGAAATAGGCAATTTCAGATCCGGTCACGGCGAATACCGCTGGCTGACGACGACGGCCATCAATAATGGTATTGTGCACGTTGTCTGGACCGGTGCCTGTTAAAACTACACCGTGAACAAGAGTAATGTTCTCCTTATAGCGGCCCGGTGAAACCAATACGGTATCCCCAAACTCGGCCATTTCCAGTGCGTCACTGATGGTAGGCTTATCAGCCGGAACCCTCAGAGTCTTAGCAAAAGAAAGCTGAAGCGCTAAAGTGGATACAGAGAACAAGAAAAGTACTATTTTTTGCATATTCTTTCCATTGCTAAAACAGTGAAACTGTTGTATAAAACAATTTGTAGAAATTTATAAAAATTCTCCCACCCCGAGAGAAGTTTCCTCAACAACTTACCTCGAAGATAGGCATCCGTCAATTTGTTTTTTCTGTTTTTATGGTGATAAATCCCCATTTTTTATCCAGTGACAAAAAATGACTTTAAAAAACGTGGAATAACAAACTCCTTTTGCCTCTCAATGATGCATAAATTAGTTTTAAAAGCAAAACAAGGGGTTCAAACAGAATCAAATTGAGCCCAAAAAATGATTTTCCAGGAGTCCCATTTGAAGTTATTGGTTAGCCTAAGCCTTTTTGCCTTCTTTTTTTTGAACTGCACAAAAGAGCAGGGCGAAAAATCCGGAAGAGTTTTAAAAATCTGTAACGATGCAGAACCCCAAAGCATCGATCCCCATAAATGTACCGGCCATCCAGGAATTAGAATTATCGGGGGGCTTTTCGAAGGCTTGGTCATTCGCGATTTAGAAAAAGGCTCTGTGCGACCGGGCCTTGCCAAAAGCTGGGATATTTCAGAAGATGGAACACACTATACATTTCATTTGCGCCAAAGCAAATGGTCTAATGGAAGCCCCTTAACAGCGAGCGACTTTGTATCTTCCTGGCAACGGTTTCTTAACCCCAAAACCGGGGCCGAATACGCTTCACTATTAAATATTGTAAAAAATGGATCCAAAGTTATTAACGGAATCTATCCTCCTGATTCTCTGGGGGTAAGTGCGCCCAACGACTCTACCTTTGAAGTTCAGTTGGTATCTCCCATCGGATATTTTTTACAACTTTGCGCTTTTGAGCCCCTCTTTCCCGTTCCGGTATCTGTAATAAATGAAGCCCAGGAAAAATGGACTTCCGCTCAAAACATCATTGGTAACGGGCCTTACATATTAAAAGAATGGGTTCCCAATAAAATAATGCAATTGGAAAAAAACCCTAACTATTGGGATGCCGCCAGTGTAAAACAAGAAAGGGTTGAGGTTAAACCCATTGAGGATCAGGAAACAGCTTACAAGATGTTTCTAAGCGGAGAACTGGATTGGATATTCAGCATCCCTTTAAGCAAAATGGAAGTGGTTAAAAAGAATCCCAAGTTTATAAATTTCACCCAGTACGGGGTCTATTACTATTCTTTAAATGTTACGGACCCTGTCCTCAAAAATAAAGATCTCCGCAAGGCGCTTAGTTATTCCATTAACCGGCAAAAAATAGTGGAGCTGGTCACCAAAGGAAATGAAATGCCAGCTTCGGGCTTTGTGCCTGTAATTAATAACATCCCTTATGCAGGGGTGGACTTAAAACTATACTCCCCCCAAAAGGCCAGGGAGTATTTGAAAAAAGCGGGCTTTGGTCCGGGTAAAAAACCTCCTACCCTGGAAATCCTTTATAACAATAGCGAGTCCCATAAAAAAATCGCAGAGGTGATCTCACAGATGTGGAAAGAAGAATTGGGAATTGAAGTAGCCCTTAAAAATTACGAGTGGAAAATATATTTGCAATCCACAAAAAACCTGGAGCACCAGGTGGCTAGAGCCAGTTGGTTTGCAGATTATCCAGACCCCTATAGTTTTTTGGAACTGGGTGTGAGCCACAACGGCAACAACCGCAGCGGCTACAAGAGCCCTAACTACGATGCCTGTTTAGACGGGAGCCAGAAAATATTAGATTCGGAAGCCAGAATGGCAAAGTTAGCGGAATGTGAAAGCATTCTGATGGAGGACATGCCGGTTATACCTATATATTATTACTCCGGAAAAGAGTTAAGGCATCCGGGAATTAAAGGGGCTATTCCCAACCCCATGGGTATGTATAGCTGGAAAGATGTTTACATTGAGTAATTTGGAGCCATGTTTCTAACCATATTAAAACGCTCCGTCATAAACATCATAACCTTGCTGATAATTATATCAGTATCTTACCAGGTTATGAAGTGGGCTCCAGGAAACCCTTTCGAAGGGGAACGCAGCCTGGAACCTGCGGTTTTAGAAGCCCTTAAAGAAAAATATCAATTTACCCTAAGCGAATATCTAACGGGCATTATTTTAAGAGGAGATTTCCGGTACTCTTACCAACATCGGGATTTGAAAGTCACTGAAATCTTATCCGGCGCAATTGGTTATTCCATGGAGTTGGGTTTTTGGGCTATTGTTGTGGCCGCCTTTTTTGGAATTTTATGGGGAACGGCTTCCACCATATTCCGGGGACAGTGGTTGGAAAGTTTTATAATGCTGTTCGCCATGGTTGGCATCGCTATTCCCAACTTTGTGGTGGGCCCTTTGCTACAGCTTATTTTTTCTCTCAAGCTCAACGTTACACCCGTGGCCGGTTGGGAAGGCTTTTCTTCCAAAGTATTGCCTATTATAACCCTAAGCCTTATGTATATAGCATACATTGCCAGAATTTGCCGGGGTTCCATGCTGGAAACCATAACCAAGGATTTTGTTTTAACCGCTAAAGCCAAGGGGCTTTCCACCCGGCAAATAATGCTGCGCCATGTATTTAGAAATTCCCTGATTCCCATCGTAAATTTTTTAGGGCCTGCCACCGCCGCCCTGTTAACAGGCACCCTGGTGGTGGAAAAGATTTTTAACATTCCAGGAATGGGCCGCTACTTTGTGGAATCAGCCCTGCAACGGGATTACCCGGTTGCCCTAGGCGTTTTAATTATTTACTCCGCAATTTTACTCTTTTTTAATTTGCTTACCGATGTATTGCAAACCTTTATCGATCCCAGAATTAAACTCCATTAATAATGACAGTAGCCAGCAGAAAAAAAACCACTTTGGGCCAACTTAAAAGAGACAAACGCATTGTTATCGCCTCTTTTATTTTGGGAATAATTGTGATTACCTGTATTTTGGGACCAATTTTTCTGGATTACGAAAAACAGGTTCTGGAAAACCAATTACAAGCCCCTTCTTTGGCGCATCCCTTCGGCACCGATGATTTGGGCCGGGATATTTTCGCCAGAATTTTAAAAGGAGGCCAACTCTCCATTGCCGTGGGGGTAGTAGCTACCTTGGTAAGCATTTTAATTGGCACACTTTACGGCTGCACGGCAGGATATTTTGGAAACAAAGTTGATTTGTACATGATGCGCGTGGTGGATATTCTCTATTGTCTGCCCTATATGTTTTTGGTTATCATCCTCATGACCTTTTTGGGCAGCAATATTTACGTGCTGTTTTTGGCGCTTGGATTGGTGCAATGGCTAACCGTTGCCCGAATTGTGCGAGGCCAGGTTTTATCCCTAAAAAATGAAGGGTTTATTATGGCTGCCCGCTCTTTGGGGGCCAATGGCTTTACCATTATTATCCGCCATTTGCTTCCCAATGTTTTGGGAATAGTAGTTGTTTACGCGACCTTGACCGTGCCTTCCATTATTTTACAAGAAAGCTTCTTAAGCTTTTTAGGCTTAAATGTCCACCCCTGTACCTGGGGAGTTTTGATTGCCGAAGGGAAAGACTATATGGATGTGGCCTGGTGGATGATCTTTTTCCCAGGCGCAGCCATAACTACCTGCTTGCTCAGTTTAAACTTCCTTGGCGATGGACTTCGCGATAGCTTGGATAAAAAACTTAGCGAATCGCTAGATTCTTAAAAAATTTAAGCAAACAAAAAAGCCAGAACTTTTTGTTTTGGCTTTTTTAACCCAACCCTAAAAGGGTTGGCCAATACTTTTCAGGGGTTAATCTGTTTTCTTGGTTTCTTGGATACCAACACGCATTTCCTGACAAATTCTTTTAATATTTTGAAGGACTTTTCTTGCGCGTGTACCTGCAGACTTATTGCCCCGTTCGAACTTGGCATATTCGTCTTTTAAAACCAAGATTTCATCTTCTAGAGCCTGAATGCTGCTCATAAACTCCTCCTGAAAAGTTGATATGATGGCCTTTATTGGAACTATCCCCAACAAAGAATAACATTCAAATTGCAAAATTATTCAACGAAAGTCAATTTTTAAATAAAAAATCCCATTTTAGGGTACCAAGGCATCCATTTGGGAAGCTTTTTCCACCCATTCTTCTGCGATATTTTTGTCAAAACATCCCAAAAAACCCAAATAACCCCAACGATTTGTACGTAGTAAAAGGGGTTCTCCATACTCAGTTTCCCCCCAAAATTGCTTAAAATCACCAAATTCTGATTTTTGGAAAATTCGAAAGCCATTTTTAAGCTCTTCAAACTGTTTTTGTGCATCCCAGGAAAAAGATCGGAACAAAACACCTGTTTTTCCGTAACATTTAAAGCTCGCCCCTACTGTTTCCCCCAATTTTTCCCTTCCTAAAAACCAGCGTGGAACTACAAATTCCGAATTTTCCACTCTTCCAGATAGTGGGAAACTGAAAAAAATGGCTGGTTTTAAATAATCCTCTTTCACCCAAGGCAAAAAATCTTCCCATTCTGGAAGCGTCCAGACGCCTTCATCTTCCTTTTTAAACAGACACAAAAATTTATCGCTATGAGAAATCACCCAATTGTTGCTCAAGTAATAATTTTTGGAAGCCAGGGTAAAGGGTTCGAAGCGCTTGTAAAAGCCATAGGCTAAATACTCCTGAGGGAAAGATATCACCCAGGCCCAAACAGAGTCCCTATTGTTGTTTAAATAAGATAACCGGTATGCTTTTTCTGGCCGGTATTCGACAAGGCTACGGTTTTTGAGCGGCCCCAGGGAATCCAAAGATTCGGGCTCAATTTCCACCCAGTTGAGAAGCTTTACATCGAGTTTTTCAAACCTGGGGAAAAAGGAGTTCTCCTTAGGTTTTTTGCACTGGAGGCAAAAAAAAGACAGCAATAGGGTTAAAAGGATTTTTTGGAGGGCCAACATTTTTGATTTAACACGCAACTGCTGCAATCTCCCGGAACGTTTTGGCATGCATATACATTTCTATCCACTCGCTTTTTAAATATGGAAAATGGAATATAGGCACGCCAGCTTTGAGTGGGAAAAATTTTTCGAAGCAGCTGGTTATAAGCCTCCCACTCTTCTTCCGGGTTGTCGTAATTTTGGTAAAAGGCAGGGGGTTTTAAAGTTCGCAAAAGCCTTTTGGCTTCGGGAGGCAAAGGCAGAGTTCCATCTTTTTCCCAGGCATAATCCAGCAAATGGGGAAATTGCTCCAACACTGCAATCAGAAACATTCGGACCTTGGGTTTTTGCAAACTGTTTTTACCCATGTAAAAAATTTTACCTGAAATTTCTTCCAGGATGGGCTCCAAAGACTCCGCCTGGGAAAGCCAGGTTTTTAGCGAAGAGTGGAGCAAATAAAAATCACAAACGCTTCGAATTATACCCGGCACCTGACGCGACACATCGGATTTCCATTTCTGGGAGTTTATGTTGGCACAAAGCTCTTCATAGGGAATGTTATTGAGTTTAAAAATTTTTTCCCCATATACATTCCACAAGTTTTGAATTTCCTGCTCTAAATCGCTGGCATAAACACCCTGGTTTAAAGCCTGGTAGAAAAGAGCCAACTTTAACACTCTTTCCGGAGAATTTTCTTCCAGCCAGGATTTAAAGTCAGAGGGAAATTGGGGCTGAGTTAAAAATTTTCCAAAAGGAGATTTTACATGGTGAAGCCCCCGGCAATACTCTCTTAGCAATTCCAGTGTTTTGTCCTTGGACAGAATAGACATAAAAATTAGGAGGAACTAATATCCATTCCGAATTTTTGACCCATCGCCACTTTTCTCTCCGGGCCAGGATTAAAATTCAAAGACCCCAAAAGCTTGGAGTCGCCAATGAGAACAACCGTGGAACCCATTTCAAAGCAGCCAACACCTTCGCCCTTTTCTACCGGAATGGGGCTGTGGGGAGACCAGCTGGAATCGGAAATCTGACCGGGAACATTGCCCAAAATTTCCGGGGTGAAATCAAGGCTGATGCGGCCAACATTGGTGGCTCCCACCATAACCAATAGCAGTGTTCCCATAGGAGATGTTATCTCCACGGCAATGCGCTCGTTGCGCCAGAAAAGGCCATCAATATTTTCCACGCTCCAACTGTTTACGGGCCAAAGTTCTCCAGGATAGTGGACCACTTTGGAAATTTTCCCATTTAGCGGACTATGTATGCGGTGATAATTATAGGGAGCCAGATATATCACTGAATAAAAACCGCCTTCAAAGTCCTCAGACTTAAAATAGTTTTTTAGAAATTTTTGAAAGCTGTAATTTCTGTCTTTTACCTGCGGAATAAGCAACTCATCACTTTCAAAAATACCCTCCCGTGTGACAACCCCATCTACCGGGTTGATAAACTCAGCCTCATGTATAGGTCTTGCTCCTGGTTTTAATTTGCGAATAAAAAAGTCTCCTAAAGTAGGATACTCGTCCAGGCTTTTTTCCGCTTCTTCGACATTGACTTTATAATGTTTCACAAACCAGTTTTTAATAAGGGTGTGGAGGCCGAAGGGATATTTTTTGCGTACACAAACCCCTACCCAATAGCTCAGCCATTTTTTAGGGACAATTTGGATAAGATTCATTAATGACATGGGCAAAAAGATAATTTAAAGACGCCCCATTGCCCCGGAACTTGTTCTGTAAATTGCCTGGAAGATTTGGTCGGGGAAAACCGTGAGGGGTTGCCGAATAAGCCCAGGCAATTTACCTTGATATAAATGCTCCCTGATTTTTAAAGGATTATGCCCATGACCAAAGCTAAAATAAACATAACAAGAATTGAAAATGATTTATTGCGAATTTCCCAGTTTGGGGGAAAAGGCCCGAAAAAAGGAGTTACCAGACAGGGCTTTTCCAAAGCGGATATGGAAGCCAGATATTGGCTTAAAAAATACTTTAGGCAATTGGGCCTCGATTCCAGCATGGATGGGGCGGCTAATGTTATTGGAAGGTATGGCCCCAAAGAAGGTCCCGCCCTTTGCATCGGTTCCCATTTAGATTCTGTTCCCAATGGGGGAATGTTCGACGGGGTTTTGGGAGTAATCGCCGGTCTTGAATGCGTGAGAGTCATTGAAGAAAATAAAATTCCACTTAAAAATCCAATCGAAATTATTGCCACCAGCGAAGAAGAAGGGCGTTTTGGAGGGATGTTAGGAGCCCAGTCCTTAACCGGGGCCATTACCCTGGATTGGCTCCAAGGCGCGCAAGACCCAAATGGGCAATTGCTAAAAGATGCCATGGCCATGCACGGTATGGATTATCTGGATGTTATGCATTGTAAAAGAAACCCCAAAGATATTTTGGGGTTTTTGGAATTACACATTGAACAAGGCCCTGTGCTTGAAGCGGAACAACTCAACATCGGCATTGTAGAAGGCATATCGGGAATTTTCAAATGGCAAGTGAGGCTTATAGGAAAAGCCGATCACGCCGGTACCGCGCCCATGAATATGCGCTCAGACGCCTTTATGGGAGTGGCAGACTTTGCCCATGAAATTTCCAGGATACTGGACGAAGATGGCAGTGACAAAAGCCGCCTAACCATAGGCCGGGTGGAATTAAAACCAGGTTTTCCTCACACAATTCCCGGTGAGGCCGAATTTACCCTTGTGGGCCGAGACATGAGCGAAGATATTATGCATAACATCGCCAATTCCTGCCGAAAGGTCTTGTCTGCCATTGCCCGAAAACACCGCCTTATGTTTGAATACCGCCAGCTTAGCTGGCTGGAGCCTAAGTTTTGCAACAAAGAATTGGTGAATAAAATTCAAAGTATCACCAACAATCTGGGCTATTCTAACAGGGTTATGCCAAGTGGCGCCGGACACGATGCCCAATTTTTCACTGATATTACCCCCACAGCTATAATTTTTGTGCCCAGCCAAAATGGCGTGAGCCATGCCCCCGACGAATGGACCCACTGGAACGATGTGGAAAGGGGTGCTAATGTGCTTCTGGAAACCGTTTTGGATATGGCCGGAGCCTAAGAATGGCAGCATTTTCCCATTATTGAGATGCGCAATAGGGGCAAATTGCTAAATTAGGCTAGGGGGAAGATAAAAACCAGACCCGCAATTAATATGAGCAGACTAAAAATATTTGAAGACCAAAACCCAGGGCTAGCTGCCTTGGACACAACAGACCACAAGGAAATTCAAAACCAATTAAACACAATTGCTGTGCGATTTCAAAAATGGCCTGTGGAAAAAAATCTGGAGCCCGGCACTTCCGATGAAGAATGCATGGCGGCTTATGCGGATAAAATCGAAAGTATGAAAGCCCAGGAAGGTTTTAAAGCTGCCGATGTGGTGAGCATGGACCCTTCCCATCCCGACAAAGCCGCACTTAGACGCAAATTTTTTCAGGAACATATACATGCAGATAACGAAGTGCGTTTTTTTGTTTCAGGAAGCGCCCTTTTTGGTTTGCATGTTAACGGGCGGGTGTATGAGATCACCTGCGTTGCGGGAGATTTAATGAGCATCCCTAAGGGCACCACCCATTGGTTTGATATGGGACCTGAACCTAATTTTGTATGTTTTCGTTTTTTCGACAACCCCGAAGGCTGGGTGGCCCAGTACACTGGTTCTGAGATTGCAAAAGAATTCAGCGAGTTCGTTCCGGCATAATGTGAAGGGCAAAAAGGGGGGTATAACATGGTTTTCATCCGTACCGGGATATTAAGTTTTGTTGCGTTTATTTTGAGTGCAAACTCCGGTTGGGAGCCTGTAGGTTGGGTCACCGAAAATGGCGGCATCACCGGCGGGCAGGGAGGCCAGGAAGTTATTGTGACCAATGCCGGCCAATTACAGGACGCTGTCGGGGCTTCCGAACCCATGATTGTAAAAGTTAAAGGGGCTATTCAAGCGGATATTTCCATCAACTCCAATAAAACCCTAGAAGGATTGGAGCCAGGTGCCGAAATAAATGGGTATGTATCTATTAAGCGCAAAAGCAATGTGATTGTTCGTAACTTAATTATCAAGCAAACCAGTCCTAATTCTTCCTCCACCGATGTTATTGAAGTTTCCACTTCCACCAATGTATGGATAGATCATTGCGATATCAGCGATACCCGCACAGATACGGATGGTCTTTTGGACATTGTTCGAGGATCGGATTTTGTAACGGTGAGTTGGTGCAAATTTTCCTACCCCAATACCAACTCTGGGCATCGATTGTGCATGCTTATCGGCAACACCGATGATAATAGCAACAACGACAGCACCCATTTAGCAGTCACTTTGCATCACAATTGGTGGGAAAACAATATTCAGGAAAGAATGCCCAGGACCCGCTATGGAAAAATTCATTCTTTTAACAATTATTTTTCTACCCGCAATAACAATTACTGTCTGGGAGCCGGACGCCACGCGCAATTGGTGGTTGAAAGCAACTATTTTGAAAATGTGAAGGACCCCCATATATTTTATAACGGAGAGGCTACTGCGCAAATTCGCATAAATAATGACAACCAATATGTGAATGTTAGCGGCGCACGGGAACAAGGCCATGGAAATTCTTTTAGCATTCCCTATGAATACGAATTGGATGCTGGCGCAGATGTAAAGTCAATTGTTATGGATGGCGTAGGTCCCTTCAATGGGCCTCAACCTCCTGAAGACACTGCTACTGCCATAAAGCACTACCGCAGACAGCAAATGAAAAATTTAAATGTCCCACAGGAATCAAATAGTTATAACATTTCCGGAAAAAAAACAAAGGGATTAAAACCTTTTCAACCTTATGTTAGTGACGACTCTAAAAAGCTTAAAATATCAGATAATTAATTTTAAAACTGGACAAAAAAAGGGAGCAATTTCAACTGGTAAAATTGCTCCCCGAGGGGGATCTGAAAAAATCAGGGGATGTTTTCCGAACGGATTTCCCAATTATTGTCACTGCAATAGCTACAGCTAGAACCAATTAAAGCGCCTTTTCCGGTTTCACTTTCGTCTCCTTTGAGCCACCAGTTCAGCCAAACCAGATTAATTTTTGCAAAATCCCCACCATTGCGTTCCCATAAGTCACCGCCGTGGCCCTGGTTCTTGTTGCTAATAAAATACACAGGATGGCCCAAAGCCCGAATTCCATCGTAATCCCGGAGACCATTGTCATAAGCGCCAGTATTGTCCTGGTGCCCCTCCAATATCAGCACAGGAGTATGCACAGCATTCCACAATGTAGGATTGTTATTAAATGAACCGCTGCTGGTTAAACCCCAGGTGGTAATGCGGGGATCTTTGGCAGTGCCCATGGCCAATAATCCGCCACAGGAAAATCCATTAGATGCTGTTTTAGTAACATCCAAACTATTGTAGTATTCACTACAAGGTTTGGAGTTTTCAGCAATGGCCCAATCTAAATAAGCTATCATGGGTCTTCCCATTTCGTCTAAGTCATTGGCGTTCATGGGTCTCCCTGAGCCTGAATTATTGGGGGTTCCATCAGCAATTACAAAGTAACCGTGAGAGGCTATTTCAGCCATAGCCGCCGAATTGGATAATCCATCTAAAGAACATCCTCCCTCACCCCACATGAAAATAGGGTAATTTTTTCCAGGACCCATATCCGCCGGCCTAAATATTGTGCCTTCGTCAATGTCATCATCTGAATTAGTCTCCACCACCACATCATGAGGCCCGCTTCCAGATACATTAGTATTAACTCTTTGAGATTCTGTACAACTTCCTGTAAATTCAGCCTCCAAGTTAAAATCATGAGTTCCCTCGTAAGAATCAATGGTTACGGACTTGGAAGCGTAACCAAGAGCTGTTGCTTCCAGTTCATCAGCTGCAGCCTGCTTACCCAAGCCAGCTATTTTTTCTGAATTCGCAAGGGAGGAGTTTCCGTTGTAAAACCGATTGAGCACGGGATTGTAACTTAACTGAATATTACTTTCCCCAATTTGCAAATGCATTAACATCATGTTAGAAGCAATTTTCAAATCCTGAATATTAAATTGCAGTCTGCCACTTTGGGATTTTTCCCTTTTAAAACTTTTAAGCAAATTGCCCCGGTAATCATATATATCCAATTCTAATTCCTGGGACTCAGCCAGGAACATGCTCAAAAGGCCATTCCGGATTTCCAGCTTGTGAACCCCAGACAGAGCAAGCCCTTTTATGGATGTTAACTGCCCAGTAATATTGTATATGTCGGAAGCATCTGTTGTATCTGCCAATTGGTTTGACTTTAAAGTAACAATAGCCCCGCCAATAGCATTGCCCTGAGAATCGGAAATTTTTCCACTAAGGGCAATGTTCTGAGCGAAAAGGCCGCAACCCGCTAAAACGCATGACGCGAAAACACAGTGACGCAACATATACGTTTCCTCCCATATATTTAATTTTAATTGTCCTACCCTAAATCCGCACTACCATTCCACCCCAGTGGCAGGCGGATACTAATCTCAGTGCCCAATATCATGAGATTGTCCTGTATCTAAGTACATAAAATAAAATCATTTAACCTAAGAAGAACTAAATAGGCCAAGAATAGAATTTTTTATACAATTTATTGCGTATTTTATACATAATTTTCAAGTTTGAATTAAATTTTGCGGTTTCAACAATATTTTTTGAGCTATGCTGTTCATGTAAAATATTCAATTAAATATTTATTCAAAAACTGGAAGAGACCAAGTTCCACAAGAAGTCTAAGGCAGACAAATGGTTTATTTTCAATATTGGCACGGGACTTAGTAGATATTTTTGTCTAGATTAGAAGAACCTGTCCGAGTCAAATTTAAGCAGAAAGAGAGTCTGTTTTGTTCACTCAATTTTTCCTTCTGATTACATCACTTTCGACAATTTTTTGCTCCTCAGCCATAGCGCAAAACAATGGTTCCCGCATTGTGGAATTTGGCACAACACTCCAACCACTAGAACAAAGAGAGGCTTCCCGGCAACTGGCCCAATCTATTGCGGATTCCAACCCCCAAAATTGGCGAGCCAAGGGAGATCAAAAAAGGCAATACTTTTTTAAAGAAGCCAATACAACGGTTCCCTATAGACTCTATGTTCCCAGCAGTTGGAATGGTGACAGCGCCTTACCCTTGGTAATGTTTTTACATGGGGCTGGCGCCAATGAAAACACATATGTGGATCAAAACAACAAACAAATGATAACATTAGCCGAGGAACACGGTTTTTTACTGCTATCTCCCCTTGGCCAAGGCGGTGCATACGGAACCATAATCAGATTGCCCGCAGTATTTGGGGAGCAGGAAGAAGCCGATAAAATGATTGCTGCCCGCACCCCGGAGATTGAACAAACTGCTCAAATAAGCGAAAAAGATGTTATTAATGTGCTGGAAATTATTTTAAATGAATATCCCATAAATCCCAACGGCATGTTTTTGACCGGACATTCCATGGGCAGCGGTGGAACTTGGTATCTGGGCGGAAAATACCATTTTTATTGGAAAGCTATCGCACCCATGTCCGGGCCCTTTGTGCAGCAAGAAGGTTATCCCTGGGAAAATTTAAACAACATGCCTCTATTCATTACAGAGGGCACCATTGGCACGCCTTCTTTAACAGGAAGCCGCGAGCTTTTTGATTGGCTTAAGAACAAAAATTACAATGTTCAATACAAAGAAGTGGAGGCCGATCATGGTGGCATGGTGCCTTTAGTTCTTCCTGATGTATTTAGATTTTTCAGTGAAAATCTGGAGCCAGCTTCTGTTGACATACAAAGCCATATTACTGACTCCCACTTCAAAAAAATTCAAATTGCAAAACGGCCTCAAGGTTGGGAAATAAGTTTTGCAAATCATCCCAAAATTTCAGATTTGTTTAGCCTGCAAATTTTTGATTTACGAGGAACAAAAAAATTCTCAATAGACCGGTTATCGTCCGGGTCCTCTTTCTTTTTGCCCCGTTTTCACCTTCCTGCAGGAAAATATCAACTGAGGCTAAAATCCGATAGCCGGCAAATAAATTTTAATTTGGAACTCGTGCCCTAGTTTTGTTGATTTGCGCGCCACCTCCCTGAACTTAAATACAGAGAAGTTCAGAAAAATGGAAAGGCCCAGCGGATTTAACCAAAAAATATGCAGATTTTGTTAAAAAGCTAAAAATTCTTCAAATTTAGGCAGTTTTATTAAGATATGCGCCCAAATTAGCCTATAATAACCCCAATTTTTACAACCTTTTATAGAAAATTTGTTTATTAATATAGTAGACATATAGATTTGGGGGGATAGTGTCCAAGTTAAAAGCAATTTTAGCAGCAGGAGCTGCATTTTTAGGTATGGCATCAAGCGGGGCGATGGCTCAATATCCTATCGGATATGAGGGTTGCGGGCCTTTGCAAAGTTCAGATTTTGAAGCTAACGTCCTTTTGTCCCACACAACCAAAAGTGAAGGTGCTGTAAAACACGAGAGTTTACATAACCTTATTCGTTTCGATTTGCTAAAAAATGGCGATGACTACGACATTTTTTATGGGGGCTTTGAAGGGGTGCTTTATCGATACAATGCCCAAAGCAAAGAAATCACAACTATTAAAAATTTCAACACCATTCAAGGTAGCGTGGGGGCTCAATATAACCAGGGCGACCACGGACTAACCGGTATTGCCTTTCACCCTAATTTTGAAGAAAACAGATGGTTATTTGTTTTTTACACGCCTAAAGTGAGCGGCAATCAAAACCGGGTCATGCGCCTTTCCCGCTTTGAAATGAGCGAAAGCTACGAACTGCAAAACGAGAAAGTTTTACTTTCCATGGAAGCCACCACCACTGACCAATGGCACAGCGGCGGGGATATGTATTTTACCGCCCAGGGCGATTTGTTTTTGCAAGTGGGCGATAACGTCGCTGATGATACCAGAAACGATTCAAGAGTATCTAATGCTGCCTGGTCCTCAGCCAACACAGCCAACCTTTTAGGAGGCGTGGTGCGTATCCATCCCGATAGCTCTGATGTGGGCTACGCCATTCCCAAAAATAATTTTGGAGAATATTTTGCACCCATTGAAAACAACCCTGACTACATGGATACCGCCCATGTAAAACCCGAGATTTTTGCCAAGGGCCAACGCAGCAATTTTACTGCAACAGGCCACCCCACGGAGCTCATTCATATTTGGGGCGAAGTGTGTACGGATAACAGATGGGACGAAATTAACGTGGTGAACACTCCCGTATTCAGTGGCTGGCCCTTTTATCAGGGAAACGAAAGCTTGAAAAGGACTGGTGGAAGCAACAACCGTTATTCCCATAATATCAATGACAATCCCGTGATTACCGATGTGGTGGGAGCCAATTTAATGGACCCAAATTCTCTTTTAAAATTACCTAAAGTTTATCAGGCAGATTTGGTTATGGATACCGAATTTAATGTTGTGATGGCACAAGCTTTGTATTTCTATGGAAAGGGAGATGCCATTGTCCCAGGAAGAACCTTTCCTCCTAACTTCCATGAAACATTTATGTTTAGTAAGAGAGATGGGTTTAATGCAAGAATAGTTCCTATTATCAAGAACGGCGACAATGTGACAGCGGAATTAAAAGACGAGTCTTATGAAATTACCAGCCTTTTAGCCCAGGACAGATTCGCCATTTTTAACACCATGACCGAGGCCAAATACGGCCCTGATGGAGCTTTATACATAATGGCCAGAGGTGGGGAATATAATTCTCCTAAAGGTATGATTACCCGAATTGATTATAAGGGCGATTGCCAGGATCCTGATTTTTTCGCTGCCAATCATGCCGAAATTCAAGCTGCTAAAAGCAGCTCCGGCAATTTGGAAAGATACCGAGAAGATTTTTATGATCCCATGTTATACACTGTGGGTATCAAAGACAGCAAATTTTATTTAAACCTAAATGCCGGAGATAAAATCAGTTTTGATGTGGTAAACATCCAGGGACAAAAACTGGGTACCTTCTCCACTCAAGTAAATGGCAAAAACAAACTCCCTCTATGGGACGGTATGCTAGCCTCTGGAAAAAAAGCCAAAAGCGGAATTTATATTTTGAGATATAAAAACCTTTCCAACGGCGATGTATTCTCCAGGACACAGGCTCTGTAAACCAAAAGGTTTAGAATAAAAAAAGGCTCTCTAAAAGAGAGCCTTTTTTTATTGGGTGAAAAAATTCATCGTGGTTAAGGGAGTCCAAAAGCCCCGAGGGATCACTTTTTCTGTCCTTTCAAATTATACCAAAAATTCTGGAACCATATTTTTGCTCCCTTAAAAAATGAGCCTTTATCGCTTGCCTCCATTTTTTTTGGCGTGGCTAAACCAACCACGGCAAAGTTATTTATAAAAACAAAGGCCCCTGCGCGAGCTGAGGTTAGGATATCCAAACGGCCATCTCCGTTTACATCCATAACACTAATTTGAGTTCCTGTACCCGCTTCTTCATCAATAATATGGGGAATGTAACTCGGCTCCCCCCCATCTCTACTTAACTCAAACCAGGCCAATATTGCTGGCTCATTAGGATCTGCGCCATGGGCTCCCTTGCGCTTACCAGTAACAATATCCTTTAACCCATCCCCGTTGATATCAGCCAGGGCAAGGGCATGTAATTGGGAAAAGGCAGCCCCGTATTCATTTCCTTCCTGGGGAGTACCCATAATCATATGTTTGTCAAAACTTTCTCCGCTTCCATCCAGATTTTCAAACCAGGCTAAATCATAACCATGAGCCTGTAAACTGCTAATAACATCATTGTCTCCATCATCATCCACATCATAAACCAGCATTTGCGCTCCGCCGGTCCCCTCTGCGGGATAACGGTTGCCGTAAAACGCAAAAGGGTGGTGTATGAACAACTCTTCTGGAGATGTATGTTCCCACCATCCATTTTTTTCCAGAATATCTTTTTTACCGTCCCCGTTAAGATCGCCAACACCCAGTCCATGGGAAGCCATTTCATAATCAACCTCTCCGGATATGGGAATAAATGGCCACCTGGTCCATGAATCCTCCGGCACCTTTCTAAAATATCCCAATTTATTGTTAAACAAACATATTACTTCGGGAACGGTGTCGCCTGCTATATCTTCAAAGGCAGGAGACTCGTTACTTACAACAGCAGAAACATAGGATCTATTCCATTGGCGCGAATCAGGAAAACTGTCCAACTGAGGGTTTCCATACCAATTTAAAGTATCGTCCCAGCGCTTTTGCCACAATATATCCAGCCAACCATCGTTATCTATGTCAAAAACAAAATGGAGGTAGTTATCACTGTCTCCGTTTACACTCCAGGGTGTTTCTTTGGAACGGGTATACTCTTTTTTTGTTTTAAATTCTGGACCAGGATAAATAAAAGGACCAGCAACAATATCCACATGGCCATCCTTATTGAAATCTCCCGCAGAAATGCCTTCCGAATAAAAATCCGGGTTCAATTGGACTTTTTGCCAATTGGACTGCGCCTTTATTTGGGAGCAAACAAAAAGGGATGGCAGTAAAAACAAGCTAACTATCAAATGTCGTGTATTAAACTTCATTTAAGAATAGTTTAATAAATGTACTATGAAATAATTACGAATTTTTATGCTGCGGTCGGCCGGACTTGATTACAAATAAAAAAACGCAAAAATTACAGGTTTTTCCAGCTTTTAACATTAAAAGCTCCTGAGTTCCAAATCTCAGAGTTATTTTTAAGGGATAACTCTTACAATTGTGACCACTCAACGGAGCCATATGACAGCCATTGCTGCGATTATTTCAATAGTCATATCCTGCCTATGGGGTTGCAATCAAACAACCTCTACAGATCCGGAAACAAAGACTTGTGCCCATGACGGAGAAGCTGAAACAGATTACCTCAACTCTATTCAATGTCCTTCTGACTTTACCCTTCTACAAGGGAAACCCTTAAATCAGATATATGGAGACATTCATTCCATTAAATTCCTTTATTCAATCCAGGATGATTCTCTTTATTTTATCAACACCAAAAAATTTTCCGGACATTATTCATTTTCCAAACAGGTTTTAGCTTACCCGAAATCAGCTAAGGACTTCAATAACGAGCAGTATTATGCAAATCCAAACCGACTTTATTTTTTGGGTTCCCTGAATTATTACATGGCGGCCGAGCTTTATACCATGGAATTTGTGGCCGGTGATCAAATTAATGGAGAACAGATAGAACTTGTTTACAATACTCTTCTAGCACACTGCTATTTTTCAGAAAAAATTAAGTTTTATCCTACTTCCTCCACCTTAAAAGAACAAGCTCTTCTTCAAAATGGAAAAATTCCCATTATAAGCAGTGAAGAGCTTTTTAAAGAACAAAATTACCAGGCGCTCCACGTCTCAAAAAATTATGGTTATTTAGAAAAAATAGAAAGCGAGTCAATTGAAAATAGTTATCTCAGTCGACATAACATTGTACTTACCAACGGGGTCCCCAATAACATCCCTGTCGTGGCCGGTATTATCACCACAGATTTTCAAACTCCCTTTTCCCATATTAATGTTCTAAGTCAAAATCGAGATACACCAAACATGGCTCTGCGCATGGGTTGGGAGGACACAACCCTAAATTCCCTTCTGGGAAAATTGGTGTATTTTGAAGTAAAACCCGATACCTTTTTAATTTATGAGGCTAGCCTTTCGGAGGCCGAAGCTTTCTGGCTGCAAAATGAACCTAGCATCGGCGTAGAGTTGGAATGTAATGACTCCACGTCAGGCTTTTTCGATATGGATTCTCTGGACTATAGAGCCTATTCCCTGGTGGGCTCCAAGGCCGCCAATTTTGCGGAACTCAAACGGATAGATGTGGACACACTAGCTCCACTTCCCGTTCCGGAAGGGGGATTTGCCATCCCGTTTTTTTATTATCGCCAACATCTTCAGGTTAATGGATTGGATACTGTTCTCACCAACATGCTTTCTGATTCAGGATTTCAAAACAATGTGGAAATTAGAAAATTAAAACTATTAGGCTTCACAACAGCAATTGAAAAGGCCCCTATCAATCCTGATTTTTTGAAAATGGTAACTGATAAAATAAAGACCAAAAGTTCCTATACTGCAATTCGTTTCCGTTCTTCTACCAATGCCGAAGATACAGAATTTTTTAATGGTGCAGGATTATACGCTTCAAAAACAGGCCGTTTGGAAGATCCAGATAAACCCATAGACAAAGCTATCAAAAAGGTTTGGGCCAGCCTTTGGACTTTCCGGGCTTTTGAAGAGCGGGCCTATTACAAAATTGATCAAATGCGGGTGGCAATGGGTATTCTTGTCCATCGTTCCTTTCCGGATGAACTCGCCAATGGGGTAGCAATCACAGTTAATATTTACAATCAAAAACTACCAGGCTATACCATTAATGTACAGCAAGGCGAAACCAGCGTGGTATCACCGGAACCAGGTATCACTTGTGATCAACTTCTCTTTTATCCCTTTTATCAAAACGCTTTTGAAAACCCAGTTATTGAATACATCACACATTCCTCCCTTACAGACGGGACGTCTGTTCTTGCCGATTCGGAAGTCTTGCTGCTTTCACAATATTTATACCGTATTATTTTATGGTTTCACAACAATGTATATACTGACATCAATCCACCTGCCATAAAACCAGCTATGGACGTTGAATTTAAATTTGACAGCCCAGATAGGAAGCTATATATCAAACAAGTCCGGCCTTACAGTTTAAAAGCAGAATAAGAAGTTGTAAAGGACGGCAGATTAATCTGGAGCAATTATGCGAAAAAGAATATGGTGCGGTCGGCCGGACTTGAACCGGCACGGGAGTACTCCCACCAGCCCCTCAAGCTGGCGCGTCTACCAATTCCACCACGACCGCATAAGTAAAAACTATTCTTCGGATTCTGGCGCTGTTTCAAGGCCAGGAATAGAAGGAGCTTGCTCTGTTGCACCTTCACTTGCTGCCGGAGCCTCCCCAGCAGAGCTATTTTCCCCATCAGATTGAGCAGGAGCTTGTTGGATTCCGGGAACACCACCAACTGGGGCACTGCCAGAATTTACTCCCTCGGGAATAACGCTGGAAAGAGATTTACGAGGTTCTAAATCGGATGAAAAACCCTGCGGGCCACTTTTTTTAACGGACAAAGCATTCAACAACAAAATCACCACAAAAGAGGCAATCGCTGTCCACTGGGTAATTTTCGTAAGCAAAGTGGCGGCAGAAGCCCCTGAAAATGCCGCGTTACTGCCCATACCTCCAAAGGCACCAGCCAATCCGCCACCTTTATCATTTTGCACCAATACCAGCAAAATCAAAAACAGGCAAATAAGCACATGCAAAATGAGGAAAAATGGATATAAAAAATCAATACTCATAAGAATTTACCTCGGAAAAAGGATTTAAATCGTTCCGATTAAGCCGCCTCAATAATACCTATAAAGCTATCTGCTTTCAAGGCAGCTCCACCAATGAGCCCCCCATCCACATCAGGTTGGGCGAGCAATTCTCCCGCATTTTCGGGTTTCATGCTGCCGCCGTATTGGATGCGCACTTTTTCGGCCAAATCTGCAGAATACATTTCCGCCAAAAGGGAACGGATAAATTTGTGCACTTCCTGAGCCTGAGCTGAAGTGGCTGTTTTTCCGGTGCCGATAGCCCAAACCGGCTCGTAGGCAATAATGGTTTTTTCGGCATCTTCAGCAGACAGACCAGCGTACGCTCCTCGAACATGATCTTCCACTACAGCTTCGGTATTATTGGATTCTCTTTCTTCCAGAGTTTCACCTACGCAAATGATGGGGGTAAGGCCTACTTCTAAAACCTTCTTGGTTTTTTTATTTACCCCTTCATTGCTTTCGTGGAAGTAAGTTCGCTGTTCTGAATGACCTAAAATAACATATTCCACTCCGGCATCTTTTAACATGGAAACAGAAACTTTTCCTGTGTATGCGCCATTGTCTTCAAAATGGCAATCCTGCGCGCCCAGTTTAACAGCTGTTCCTTTAATTGCTTCCCCTACTTTGGTAATGGATAAATAAGGAGGGCAAACCACCGCTTCTACTTTATCGTTTCCTGAAAATTTTTCAGCTACGGCTTTTGCCAAAGCCACCCCATCTTCCAGATGGGTATTCATTTTCCAGTTTCCCGCTACAACATATTTTCTCATTCAAATCTCCTTTAATCAGGCTACAGCGCCTTTGGCATCAGAAAGAGCCGCCACTCCGGGCAAAACTTTTCCTTCTAAAAATTCCAGGGAAGCTCCCCCACCAGTACTAACATGGGTCACTTTTTTATCAAGGCCCGCCATTTTAATGGCTGAAGCAGAATCACCGCCGCCAATAATTGTTGTGGCTCCATTTGCAGTGGCTTCGGCCAAAGCCTTGGCTACACTGAAAGTCCCGCTGGAAGCAGCTTCAACTTCAAAAACTCCCATGGGGCCGTTCCAAAGCACAGTTTTCGCCTTGGTAATAATATCGGAAAAAAGTTTTTCAGACTCAGGACCAATATCCACAGATTCGGTGCTGGCAGGAATACCATCTAAAGCAACAGTTCTAACAGGGTCCATGGTTCTGGCCCCAAAGTCAAAGTTATCCGTAACTCTTAAATCAATGGGCAACTGCAGCTTATCTCCGGCCCTATCCATTAAGGCCTTGGCCAACTCCATTTTGTCATCTTCACAAAGGGATTTTCCGATTTCGTAGCCTTTGGCCTTTAAAAAAGTATATGTCATACCTCCGCCTACAATCAGCTTATCCACTCTTTCCAGCAAGGCTTCAATAACATCAATTTTGCCGGA
This sequence comes from Fibrobacteria bacterium, assembly GCA_050294405.1. Lineage (GTDB taxonomy): Bacteria > Fibrobacterota > Fibrobacteria > UBA11236 > JADFYW01 > JBNKOC01. Next base: position 61,723 of record JBNKOC010000027.1, read on the forward strand.
AATTTTTGCTCCGCCAATAATCGCCACAAAGGGGCGTCCGGGATTTTCCAGGGCATTTCCTAAAAAGTCCAATTCTTTTTTCATCAAGTAGCCGCTGGCTTTTTCTTCAAATTTGTGGGTTATGCCTTCGGTGGAAGCATGGGCTCTGTGGGCTGTTCCAAAAGCATCGTTAACATAAACTTCCGCAAGTTCGGCTAACTGACCGGCAAAAGCGGAATCATTGGCTTCTTCTTCAGCATGAAAACGCAAATTTTCCAATAGCAAAACTTCCCCTTCCTGAAGGGCGTTAGCAGCCGCTTTTGCCTTAGCTCCAACACATTCATCCACATACTTAACTGGAGAGCCCAATAGAGCTTCAAGGGCTTTGGCCACAGGAGCCATTCTCATGGAATCCACAACCTGTCCTTTCGGACGCCCTAAATGAGACATCAAAATAATTTTGGCGCCTTGTTTTTGCATGTATTGGATAGTAGGTAAGGAAGCGCGCAAACGCTTGTCGCTTTCCACAACACCGTCTTTTAAGGGCACGTTAAAATCAACGCGGGTGATTACCTTTTTGCCTTTAAGCTCAATATCTTCAATAAAAAGTTTTGCCATATTTTTTTCCTTTTACCTTAGCCATTAAAAAAGGCGCCCGAGGCGCCTTTTCTTTTTAAAATTATACGGTTGCCATGTGGCGGATTAATTCAACAACTTTGTTGGAGTATCCCCATTCGTTGTCGTACCAGGATACCAACTTAACAAAATTGTCGTTAAGGGCTATGCCTGCATCCGCATCAAAGATAGAAGTGCGTGAATCCCCAACGAAATCGTTAGACACAACTGCATCTTCAGTATAACCCAAGATGCCTTTTAAATCGCCTTCAGATGCTTTTTTCATGGCTGCTTTAATATCTTCGTAAGAAGCGGGTTTTTCCAAGCGGCAGGTAAGATCCACTACAGATACATCAGGAGTGGGAACGCGAAATGCCATACCGGTTAATTTGCCATTAAGCTCAGGAATTACTTTACCAACGGCTTTGGCGGCACCAGTGGAGCTGGGAATAATGTTTTGCAATGCGCCACGGCCACCGCGCCAATCCTTCATAGAAGGTCCGTCTACGGTTTTTTGTGTAGCTGTTGTAGCGTGAACGGTAGTCATCAAGCCTTCTAAAATGCCCCAATTGTCGTTAACAACTTTAGCGATAGGCGCTAAGCAGTTAGTGGTACAAGAAGCATTGGATACGATGTTCATATCCGCAGTGTAGCTCTTGTGATTCACGCCCATTACAAACATAGGAGTGGAATCTTTAGAAGGAGCGGACATAACCACTCTTTTTGCGCCGGCCTTAATGTGGTTTTCGGCAGTTTCTTTAGTCAAGAATAAACCGGTGGATTCAACAACATATTCAGCGCCCACTTCATCCCATTTTAAGTTAGAAGGGTCTCTTTCGGCAGTCACGCGAATCGCATTTCCGTTAACAACCAATTTTCCGTCTTTAATTTCCACGTCGCCTTTGAAAAGACCATGGGTGGAATCGTATTTTAGCATGTATGCCATGTACTCGAGGTCAACCAGGTCATTGATGCCTACGACTTGTACATCTTTAAATTCCTGAGCCGCACGAAAAACCAGTCTGCCGATACGTCCAAATCCGTTAATTCCGATTTTTATTGCCATTTTTATATCTCCATCTCAATTTTTTTAAAAAATCAAAGTAAATTAGTGGGCAAATATAATAAGATGGAGAGTACACCGGCAAGCTATCTGCCCGGCTAAATTCTCTTATTGAGTAAGCTTTTTTATTTTTTATGGATAAGGTTTCAAAAAAAAGATAGATATGCTGCATATTTTAAAAAGTTCTGGTTTTTGTCTTTCTCTGAGCTTGTTGGCTCTGGCGCTTTATTCAGGCTGCGCTTCCGGGAAATCGGGCGCTAAAGTTTCAAAAAAATCAGATGTCCAAGTCGATTCCCCTGAAAGTAATTTTGTCAATTACTACTTCATATCCGATAGCAATTTGGCTTTGGAAGCCGCAGATACTGTATGGCAAATCCCAGAGGGTTCCCAACTTATGGATAAAACCTGTTTTTCTTTGGGAGTATGCCTCAATAACAATACAGACAGTTGGGTGGCTGTTCCCAATGAAGAATCAGACCAGGGCATCCCTCAATTTACAGCTGTATCCAGAAAAAATCCCAACATGCGGCTCCGGGTATTTGATTTTACACTTGCAGAAAATTTTACCAAAGCCTCAGACTCCAATGAAAAGTACCCGCTTGACTCTTTATTCTCCTATCTATTTAAGATAAAAAAGGCAAACAACACACAGTTCGAAGTCAAAGAATTGCCAAAATCCTTGTTAACTAGCTCTTACTCATCCACTTTGGATAGCAGCGCCCATTGGTATCTGGAAATAAAAAGCGCAACTCAAAGACATATATTGTTTCTGGATGCCAAATCGGCAAAAGAAAGCTCACTCCAGGAAAAAATCAGCCTACAATACGACTCAGCAAAAGTAAGCAGTTCCAATACGGAAGACTCCAAATTATTTAATGCTGTATTACTAAATACCAAGGGGCTGTTTTATGTAGCTGACTCGAATTACCAACAGGCCCTTAAATATTTTAAAATAGCCACGGCAGCCAACCCCCATAACACTAAGTTTGCCATAAATAATGTGGCCATGTATCAGGCTCTGGGACAGGCTCATGTCGGGGTGGAGTTTTTGGAAACCAGAAAGCCTATGGTAGAGAAATCCTCTCAGCTTATGGGAATATTAGGCTCCCTTTACGAAGAACTCAGCCAATATAGCGAAGCCAAACATTGGGCGGAAATGGCTCTACAAAAAGATCCGGGAAATGTGGAATGGTTAATCAACCTATCCGATGCTCTTTGGCAACTTGGAGAAAAAGTCCAGTCTCGAAATATATTATATCACCAATACAAACATCGCCCCAGTTTTCGTTTATCTGTTTACTTAGCTCAAACTCATTTGGGCCTGGAGGAATTTCAAAACGCATACAGAATTTTAAGCGAAGCGCACAAAAGCCATAAGCCCAGCCAAAAATCCATGGAATACTTTCTCATGGCCCTAAACGGGCTTAAAATGTATGGCAAGGTTTTATCCAATTTTGGGGAAGGGAAAAAATATTTTAAACCCTCTGCCAGAATGTGGGTTGAAAAAGCCACTGCGGAATTCCATCTCAAATATTATATCCTGGCGGAGTATAGCTCTAAAAAGGCTCTGGACCTGGACCCCCATGATGACAGGGCCAAGGATTTAGCCACCCGCATTAACACCATTCTGGGGACTAAAACAAATTTACTGATAAAACAGCCTTTGCCCAGTTTGATATCCGCCCGAAGTAAGCAGGAAATATCCGATATTTTTCACCAATCCCTATCCACAGGCTGGCTCGAAAGCGGTGTTCCCATATACATGGTGGAACGCAAGGAAATGATGGAATGGGAACCCAATTCAAATTGGCATAAATCCACCCGTTTCCTTTATTTCGTGCCCGCGCGCAACGGCAGATCCCACTTTAAAGAGCTTACTTTTGATTTGAACTCCAACCATTCTAAAATGCATGTGAATAGCTACCTGGCCTTGGACACTAATTTGGAAAAAATATCCAGCGTCAATTCCAAAGATTTTTACATCACTAAAAACCACAACACCAGGGTCCATCCCGAAAACCTGTTAATACACATCCCTCTTCCCGAATATGAAGGCCCCTTTTTCCTACAAGTGATTGTAACGGAAATTTCAGCCTATAAATCCGAGGAGTTTCCCTATTCCAGATATACCACAAAAAACGCTTTGCCCTTTTTCAAAAACAGCCTGGAAATCCATACCAAATCCAAAAACCTTAACATACATCACTTTGGCAAAGCCAGTTTGAGCGAAGAAAATTATGGTTTTAGACTGGAACTGGCGCCCAATGGTATTTGGGGAGCCGAGAAATTTTCGCCCTCCTTTGAGGAATATGGCACAGGCTATTCCATTGCCCCGCAAAAAACCTGGAGCCAGGTGGGCGAAGAATACCAAGCCTATTTAAAACAAAAAGGTATAAACATCGACAGCATTCCCTTTGCCATAAAAGAGCAGGCCATTGAAGTTTTAAACAATTACAAGGACGTGAGTTCACCAATCCACGCCATGTACAAATATGTGCGCGATGAAATAGCCTACAATAATTTTGAGTTTGGCCTCCATGCTTTAATTCCCGAAAATTCTGTAGATGTTAACATTAAAAAATACAGCGATTGCAAGGGCCACGCCTACCTGTTGGCTCAACTGCTACGGGCGGCAAATATCAAAGCTAATTTAGCCCTAATTAGTTTGGAGCACGAAGGCCTTCCCAACCAGCCAAGCCTCCACCAATTTAATCACATGATAGTGCACGTGCCCGGTCCGGGCAAAAATGCGGATTATTTTTTAGACCCCACAGAAAAATACCAGCCCTTTCGCCAGGTTCCTGTGAATTTACAGGGCAAAAACGCCCTTATTCTCGATGGAGGAAACCATCGGCTGGTAACATTGCCGGAAATTGTGGACAGCCTGGAGCACATTGTAGAGATCAAACATCATTTAACATTGCATAAAGATTCCAAAATTTCCGGTTTGGATTCCATTATCCTCAGGGGAAAAATAGCAGCTGAATTTCGGGAGCAAATTTCTCAATGGGAAAAAATCGGAAAAATGGAAACCCTTATTTCCTGGATTACTGAGGGCTACGATGGTTACTGGAACGGGGAACTCAGTATCAAACAGGAAAAAGAAATGGACAAACCCTTGGTTCTCATGTTTAAATACAAACAATATCTGGACCCTGTTAAGTACCAGAACATTTTAAACGTGCAGCCTCAGTTGGAGTGGAGCTTTTTGCGTTATCCCAATTCTGATTTCAGGCAAACGCCAATTTATTTCCCCTTTGAAATTAAAGTACATGCCGAATGGTATTATCATGTGGCCGGAAATGAAACTCTGGATACTAACATTAGAATTGAAAAGGAAGTGGAGCACAATTTAAGTTGGCAACGGCTTCCGGTGGAAAAAGCGCCCAACTTTCTACATCTAAAACAAGAGTGGACGCTCGAACCTTTCCTGGCTCAAGCCCACGAGTACAAAACCATTAAATCAAACTGGGATAAGCTTTTGAAAAAAGGCGTTTTTCAGGTTAAGCTAAATTAAGGGTTCAAAACAAATTTAAACTGTTGGTAAATTTCCCCTGGAATTTTAAGCTGCCCAAAATAAACACCCGCTCTATTTATTTCTTTTGAGCCTAAATCCCACCGGGATTGGCCATTGATAACATTTAAGCGTTTAACTTTTTGACCTAGGATATTGTATAGTTCTAACACCCCCTTTTCCCCTCTTTCAAATTTAAAAGCCACTTTACGGGAATCAGAAATAATCTGGATATTTTTGTCCTGCAATTGAGACGCTTTCAAATCAATGATTTCTTCTTCTTCTGTAATAACCACTCCTACAATTTGCGTGTTATAATTCTGGTAGCTGGTATATCTGCCTCGCATCCAAAGCACAGCGGTATTAGTACTATCCCAAATAGGGGACATGGGACGGATATTATCAGAGCGGGAGTTTTCTGTTAAGGGAGTCCAGCTAAAAGTTTGCCCACTGTCTTTGGATACTCCCATAAAAATCTCGTAATGAACCTGATTATCCCCTTCACTTACCAGAAGCTCCCCGGTTTCGGGATTCACATCAACAGAAATAAACACGCGAAAAGGGTTATTGGGATCCAGAAAAATATTTCCCGAATAATCATCTTCCCCGGAGTATAAACGAGTTCCTCCGTAGGCAATCTCATTGTCATGCCATCGTTCACCGTCAAAACGGGCATAGTGGTAACGAATATCATCCCCACCCTGCCCCGTGGGAAGCCCGGCGCTGCCTACCTGAACGGTAAAGGTTATGTAGGGGTTTTCATTGGAATCCAGATGTATGTCACTGGTCCAGGCCACATTATCTGCATTTCCGGAATAAATTTTGGTGAAAGCATTGGGGTCGGGACCGTCTTCATCCCAGAAGTTATTATCAATTACATCCCCAAAGCTGTTGTATGTTTTGCCGCCTTTTAAATAGCCGTGGTACACGCTATTGTTGAAATCACGGGGATGGTGCTCGGTGGTAATAAAATGAATCACATCTTTGTTATTAGAGGCATAACGCACATAGGGCCTGCCGTAATGCACTACCAGGCGCCCCCCATATTTCCAGGACTGCCCCTCATTATCCGACACAAAGGCATTGGGATTCCAGCCACGGCCTCTGTGAAAATTGTAAATGCGCCCATTGCCGTTATTTTCAGCTGCCAGGTGAAATACATTGCTATAGGTGTTTTCGCCTCCCACATCCAGGGACTGGGGGTTAGACCAAACCGCACTATTCCCGGAATCGGAGAAAGCCCAGAACATGTTGTTGTCGTAATTGTGGCCTGCAAACACGCACAAATAGCGTCCATCCTGGAGTGACAACAAAGCGCCTTGATCATGGTCATCGCCGCCGTGAGGACCAGGAGCAATTCCCACCGTAACCGTTTCGGAACTTTTAGAGTTTAAGTTATATGTACTCACTCTTACATGTTTAGCCAGGGATTGCCCCCCAGGCCCCGCAGAGTTAGCCACAGAGCTCACTATTATTTTTTCGTCGTGAACAATAATGCCCTCTGAATTAAACCAGCTCCAGCCCCCATTATCCGTAAAAACAATTTCCTCAGAAATTTTCTGAATGATTTCCTGGTTCCAGCTAAAAGAAGCCAGTAATACAACTCCAACAGTTGCCATTTTAAAATGCCTGGGCCCAATGCGCATAAGTTCCCCTCTTTAAATTTTCACATCCCATTTCCAGACGCCCAGGATCTGAAACCTGTCCCATAAACTTAAACTCAAAAAGAAATTTTGAGTCAAAAAAAAGTCTTATAAAATAAATTTTCACTAATTTTATACTGTTAACAGTATATTTTAAATTAACTTTGGAAACATCAAGTGTTTGTTTTCCACATTTCCGGGTTTTAAAATATTTCGCCCGGAGCAAAAAAATAGCCCCCAATATAATTTCCCTGACTTTGCGTGCTGGACAGTCCCGTATTTTTCACAAAGGAAGATAAAAACCCAGGGGACTATTTGGACAGCCGGTACACATTCAACCCAAAACAAATTTTATTAGATTGCCAATATGAAAAATAAACTAGCTGTAATTGATTTTGGCGGCCAATACGCCCATTTAATTGCCAATAGGGTAAGGCGTTTGGGAGTTTATGCCGAAGTGTTGCCATCTTATGCCAGCTTGGAAGAGCTGGAGCCCTTTAAGGCAGTTATTTTATCCGGTGGCCCGGCTTCGGTATATAGCCCCGATGCCCCGGAATTTAATCCGGAACTGCTCAAAACAAAGGTTCCCGTTTTGGGCATATGTTATGGCCATCAATTGCTATGTATCCACTACGGCGGCAAAGTAGAGCAAAGCCCGCAAAGGGAATATGGCCCGGCTAAATTCAGCCCCCAGGGAGGTTCGCGTCTGCTTGAAGGTGTTTCCAGCCAAACCACTATGTGGATGAGCCACGGCGATGAGGTTCGTCACATTCCCGAGGACTTTCATGTTATTGGCCAAACATCGGCTTGTCCTTTTGCAGCTATTTCCAATTCTTCCAACACACGCTTTGGCATCCAGTTCCACCCCGAGGTGACCCACTCCGTGGAAGGAAGCAAAGTGCTTGAAAATTTTCTCAATATTTGCGGACTTAGCAAAGACTGGGATATGGCCAGCTATCTGGAAAACTTAAAAGCCAGGTTAATAAAGCAATGCCAGGGAAAAAACGTCTTTTTGCTAGTGAGCGGCGGGGTCGATTCCACAGTGGCCTTTGGCCTTTTAAACAATGTATTGGGTCCCGAGCGGGTCAAAGGGCTCCACATAGATAACGGCCTCATGCGCAAAGACGAAAGCCGCGAAATTATGGACTTTATGTCGGCCCAGGGCTTTGAAAATTTGATTTTCTGCGACGCTAAAAAAGATTTTTTGAATAAGCTTGAAGGCGTTTACGAACCCGAGGCCAAACGCAAAATTATCGGCGATACTTTTTTGGAAGTCCTGGATAATCAGGTGTCCGCATTAAGACTAGACCCCGAAAAATGGATTATGGCCCAAGGCACCACTTATCCCGATACTATCGAAAGCGGGGGCACCAAAAATTCCGCCACCATTAAAACCCACCATAACCGCGTGCCCAAAGCAGTGGAAATGCTGGAGAAAGGCCTTATTATTGAACCCCTGGCAGAGCTTTATAAAGATGAAGTTCGCGCGCTGGGAACTGAATTGGGCATCCCCGACCATTTAGTTTGGCGGCATCCATTTCCTGGACCTGGTTTAGGGGTTCGCTATTTATGCCTGGATGCTTTATCGGCTAAAGCCGCGGACAATTCACCGGCTGGTCTATCCTCCTATCTGAAAGAAAAAAACCTAAAGGGAAAAATGCTGCCCATTAAAAGCGTGGGCGTGCAAGGAGATGGAAGAACTTACGCCCATCCCTGTTTGTTATCTTCCGTCCCAAATTGGGAGGCTGTAAAGGATGTATCTACAGAAATCACCAATCAATTTTCCGAGATAAACAGGGTGGTTTTGGAAATCGCCCATGCAGGCGATGGAGAATACATTGCCGTAGAACAGCAACTGGACGAAAACAAACTCCATTTTTTGCGGGAAGCCGACGCCCTTTGCACCGAGGCTTTATTTGCGAATAACCTGTATAAAGATATCTGGCAAATGCCTGTAGTGCTTTTGCCTCTGGAAATCGGAGGTAAACCTGTAGTGGTGATGCGCCCTATTCACAGCTCCGAGGCCATGACAGCCAATTATGCAGAAATTGATTTTGGCATATTAAACAATTTGTGGGAAAAACTAAAAGCCATTGGCACCGGGGCGCTTTTGTACGATATTACACATAAGCCTCCGGGAACCATAGAATGGGAATAAAACAAAATATTATTGGCCCCCTTTCCCTAAAAAATTTTAAATAAGGTATAGGGCAATTTTTTTGCCCGCAAAAATTGAATGGAACCAAGACTTCACGAAACCGCTAAGAAAAAAGAAAAAGCTATGGTCGTTGGGGTAGCCACTAGAGGCACCTCTCCCCAAAAGGCTAAACTGCATTTGGAAGAATTGTCCCGACTGGTGGAAACGGCCGGAGCCGATGTGGTAGAGCGCGTGATTCAAAATCGCCCCAGTATCGACCCTGGCACCTTAATTGGCTCAGGAAAGTTGCGGGAAATTGGAATTTGGGTTAAAGAGAATAACATCGACCTGGTAGCCTTTGACGAAGACCTTTCCCCTTCCCAGGCCAAAAAAATAGAAATGGAACTTGGCGTAAAAGTTCTGGATAGAAGCGGCATCATTCTTGATATATTTGCCCGTAATGCCCAAACTGCCGAATCTCGTATCCAGGTGGAAGTAGCTCAACTGGAATATTATTTGCCGCGCTTAACCCGAGCCTGGACCCACTTAAGCCGTCAGGTGGGCGGAATAGGAACCAGAGGTCCCGGTGAAACCCAGTTGGAAGTGGACAGACGTTTAGTGCGCGACCGAATCAGCTTTCTGAAAAAAAAGTTAAAGAAAAACGAAGGCATATTAATAAGGCAGCACAAAAGAAGATATCCGGCCATGCATGTGGCTTTAGTGGGTTACACCAATACAGGCAAATCCTCTTTGATGAATCTTTTGACCAATTCCGAAGTGCTAGTGGAAAACAAATTGTTTGCCACTTTAGATGCCACAACCCGCAAGCTGCCTTTGGGCAGACGGCAGGGGGCTGTGTTGTCGGATACCGTAGGTTTTATCCGCAAACTTCCCCACCATCTGGTCCAGAGCTTTAAAAGCACATTAAGCGTGGTAAGTGAAGCCTCTCTCATATTGCATTTGGTGGATGGCAGCGATCCGGATTTTCAATCCCACATGGAAGTAACAGGACAAGTATTGGAAGAACTGGATACCGAACATATTCCCCGCATAACGGTTTTTAATAAAATCGATATGCTGGACCCCGAACACTTAAAAATTTTAAAGTCCAATTTTCCCGATGCCTTTTTTATTTCCGTTTACGAGAAAGAAGGTATCGAAGCTTTAAAAGCGAAAATTATCGATGTATTTGAAAGACACAAAGTGCTGCATCAAAAAGAAGTGAACCGCCCGGCTAGCAAGGGCTGGTCCACCGCCTGAACCAAAATTTATGGCCCCCACTTCACCTAGCCTCAACAAGTATTTAACCCGCGATTATATTTCCAGCATTAAAAGCCTGCAATTAAAGGCCAATGCTATTATTAAAGGTTCGATGTTAGGTTTGCACTCCTCCCCTTTCAGGGGGTATTCCAGTGAATTTTTCCAATACCGCAGTTATTCTCCGGGCGATCCCATGAAGTATTTCGATTGGAAAATTTATGGCAAAAATGAAAAGAAAATGATTCGCCAATTCAAAAATGAAACCAATGCCAGAGTGTACGTGGTACTGGACAGCTCAAAGTCCATGGCATTTAAGGGAGAAAAGGGCGAAGAAAAATTGGAATACGCCAAAGTATTGGGGGCTAGCATAGCCATGTTAGCACATCAACAACGAGACGCTTTTTCTTTTATACACGGAGCTAACAACATTAACATTAAAACAGAGTTGGGAAACTCAAACGCCCATCTAAAAAACAGCCTGACTGTTCTGGAAAAATTAAACTGCGAGGGGCAAACAGAATTAGGTGGCATGTTTAACAAATTGGCTCCCTATTTAAAATCGGGCAGCATGTGTTTTGTTTTTTCCGATTTTTGGCAGGACCCTTCCCAGTATTTAAACTCTCTTAAAAAAATTTGCCACAAAAGCGCTATTACTTTGGTGCAGGTTCACAGTCCTGAAGAATCGGCCTTTTTAAAAGGAAAAAACTTGGAGTTGGTAGACATGGAAAGCGGCGAAAAAATCAAATTGTCCGGCTCCCAGTTAGACAATCAATATAAAGAAGCCTTAAAAGAATTCCAGTCCCGATTGCATATTGAATTTTCCAAATTAAAACTCCGATATATCAAACTGTCCACAGATGAGCCCTTTATCCATAGCCTGCGCCAGGTTTTAAATCTTAAGTATTAACATAGATGTGGGCTTTTTTAAATCCTTTTGCATTATGGGCCTTAGCCGCCGCAGCCATTCCCCTGGCTATTCATCTGCTTGGGCGCAACAAATTAAAAACCAGTCCCTTCCCTTCCCTATTGCTTTTAAAAGAGGAACTCTCCCAGGCCTCCCGTCAAAACCAACTTAAGAACATATTGCTTTTAATATTGCGCACCCTGTTTATTTTATGCGTAGTCCTTGCCTTGGGCAATCCTGTTTATCGAACTTCTGGCCAGGGCGCATCCCGTGAAGTCCAACTGGCCTATGTATACAACAACGGTGTATTAGCCGGGTTAAAAACAGAAAATAAAAACACTATTTTTGACCTGGAAAATCAATTTTCCCGGCAGTTGGATTCCAGCAGCAAACTGCCTCTAAAAAAGTTTTGGCTAATACCCAGCGCAAGCGACACCCACAGCCCAAAAATCCAGGAGCGTTACGGCAATTACAATGATGCAATGGAGCAAATCCGCGGTTTTTTATCCCAAAGTACCGCAGCCGACAACCATATATATATTCCTGTTTTGCGGTATAAAGATATGTTAAATAGCCTTTCCAGTTTGGAAAGGCTTTGCCAAAGTTTTCCCCAGTCCAAATTTTTTCTTTTAGATGGCACTCCATACATTCCCACTTTACCGGGAATCCACTTAAGCCATGCCAAGGTCCATGCAAAAAAGCCCATATTCCAACTGAGCTACCAGATTAGCAATAAAGAAAAGGCCAATCCAAAAGCCCGACTCAGAAATTTTTTAGGGGAAAATTTATTACAGGAAATGGATTTACCATCCCAAAACCGGGAATTAGAACTAAACATACCCCTAAATGACAACGCTTTTTACACTGGGAAAATTGCCCTGGACCAAACAGAGGCTTTTCCTCAAATGGGATATTTTGTTTTTAAGGCACCCCAAATCCTGCATATATTGCATGTGGGAAGTGATTTAGCCTCCCTTGCCAGCTTAGGCAAGACCCAGCAGTTAAAAAACATAGATCACGTTCCTAACTTTTTAAGCAGCCATTCGGATTCTTTAAGCAAGTACAATGCTATTGTTATCGCCAACCCCAGCCTGATTCCCGATGCGGTGTTTTCCAATTTGCAAAATTATATCAAACAAGGGGGAACATTGATTTTTATTCCCGGTGAAAACATCGATATCCCCCGCAGCAACCGAAACCTTTTGGTTCCTGCGCAAATGGGTTTTTTAAGCAATCGGGAAGAGACACGCCTGGCCGATAACCAAAATAACACGGAGCTCGAATTAAAAACCCAATCTCTGGGGGATATTCACGAAGCCCTTTTAGCCCTGAGCCCATCATCCTACATTGCCAAACAATATCAAATCACCCCCCATTTAAATGCCGAAGTGCTGTTGCAATCCAAACAAGGGCCCTTATTGCTCCGCTCCAAAATGGAAAAAGGCTTTCTTTATTTATGGACTACCAACCTAGATAACCTGGAATGGACCTCACTGGGAGCCTCTGCTTTTTTACCCCTATTACACCAGCATATAATTGGAGCCACTGATTCGGATAACTGGAAAAACCAGGAAGTACATTCGGATTCCCAATATGTCATTCCCATAAACTCTGAAGCATCCAAAAAATTTGAAGTTATTAGCCCTTCGGGAAAAATATTTTCAGAAATAACGGAGCGCTATAATTCCAGGCTAATTGGTCCTTTTCCTAAAACCGGAGTGTACCAGATATTAAACGGCAAAGACAGTAATTACATTGCCGTAAATTTAGCACCTATGGAAGAATTAGAAAAAGAGGAACTGGACAAAAAATTGCAGAACATAAAAAACTCTGTAAAATGGATAGACTTCCAAAAAAGTATGGAGCTCATCCAATTAGAAGGCCGTATTTCCCTTTGGCCTTATTTTTTAATGGCGGCTGCTTTATGTCTTTTATTGGAATTGGCGTTGATTCGGTTATTAGCGCCTAAAATCCGGCTAAAATCTTAGCCAGCACTAATTTTTCAAATTAAGCCGGGATTCCAGTTTTCTGCCTTTTTTTTATAATTAAGCCATGGAAATTAATGGCAACAGCAGGTTTATAGGTCTTTTTGGAAACCCTGTGGGCCATAGCCTTTCCCCGCAAATGCACAATCCTAATTTTGAAGATTGTGGCATAAACGCTATTTACATTCCTCTAAAAACCGACCCCAATAAAATTGCCACTGCCGTAGATGCTCTAAGGGCCTTTCATTTTTTAGGGGCTAATGTAACCATTCCTTTTAAGTCAGATGTTATTGCCCATTTAGATGAGGTTTCTGAAATATCCCAAATCATTGGGGCGGTAAACACCATTGTAAATAAAGAAGGCAAATTGTGGGGCACTACCACAGATCCCGAAGGCTTTTTGACCAGTTTTAAAACCATGGACGAAAATTTTGATAATAAATCCGTGGCCTTGTTTGGAACAGGCGGCACCGCGCGCACTTTGGCTTATGCTTTGAGCTTAATGGAATCCCCAAAACAGATAAACATACTGGGGCGCAATAACGCAAAAGCCGCAAATTTGGCAGCCGAAGTGAAGGAAAAAACCGGTAAAAATATTAAGGGACACTCTATTTCTGATTTTTCAAAAATCACCCATGAAACAAATGTTATTATAAACGCCACTTCTGTGGGAATGGTTCCCAATACAGAAAATAGCGTGGCAAAATTCGAAGATTTAAATGAAGGGCAAGTGGTTTATGATGTTGTATACCAACCCGAAGAAACCGCCCTGCTGAAATCCGCCCGGCAAAAAGGCTTAAAATGTTTGGGAGGCTTGGGCATGTTAGTCTACCAGGGAATTTCCAGTTTTACCCATTGGACCGGTATTACTCCCAAGCCCGAACTTTATTTTAAAGCCCTACGACAAGCTCTTGATAACAAAGAGGAGCACAAATAATGGAATTCAAGCTCCCCAAGCGTATTTATTTTACGGGCTTTATGGCCACTGGAAAATCCAGAATGGCCGAGTTAACAGCTGCTGCCTTAAAATGGAAATTTTACGACACAGATCTATACATTGTCACTAAAACCGGGCTTACCATCTCCGAAATTTTTGAAAACGAAGGGGAAGCTGGCTTTAGAAAATTAGAGCTGGAAGCCCTTGAAGAATTAAGCAAAAAACGCCAGGCCGTAATTGCTTTAGGGGGAGGAAGCTTAACTCAACCCAAAGCCGTTGAATTGGTTAAAAACTCGGGCATTCTGGTGGGCCTTTGGGCCAAACCCTCCACCATTTTAGAAAGGGTCAACCGCAAAAACACCCGCCCCCTACTGGCCAATTTGAGTGATGAAAAGAAAATGAAAAAAATTGTTCAGATGCTCGAAGAACGAAAAGACTATTACGACCTCGCGGACTTTCAGGTAGAGTCCAGAGAAGATGTGCCTCACCATGTATTAACTCACAAAATTATAAATCGAATCCGTCTGGAATCTTTAAAACCCTTAACGGTGGAATTGGCGGAGAGAAGTTATCCCATATACATCGAGGAAAAAAACCTGCAATTGCTGCCTGCATTGTCAGAAAAACTGGAATTGCCCTCCCACTATGTCATTGTCACCGATGTGGTGCTAAAGGAAAAACACAAAGAAGAACTAAAAAACCTATCGGCCCAACTGGGTAATTGCCGAAGCTTTTACTTTCGCACGGGAGAGGCCGAAAAATCTTTGGTTTCCATAAACCGCCTTATTACATATTTGCTTAAACATAAATATTCCCGCAAAACCACCTTAATCGCTTACGGAGGAGGCATTGTGGGAGATATGGTTGGCTTTGCCGCTTCCATATTTTTAAGGGGAGTGCCCTTTGTTCAAGTACCCACCAGCTTATTGGCCATGGTAGACAGCTCCGTGGGAGGCAAAACGGGAGTCAACCACCGCTATGGAAAAAATTTAATCGGGAGTTTTTACCAGCCCCGGGCCGTTATGATTCAAATAGCCGCCCTTAAAACTCTGCCCCATATTGAATACCTGGCAGGCATGGCCGAGGTGATTAAGTATGCCGTAATTTGGGATAAAAACTTTTTTGATTTTTTATGGGACAATTCAGAAGGCATTCTTAACAAAGATCCCGAACTGCTCCGAAAAATTTTGAAAAAATGCTGTGCCATAAAGGCCCAGGTGGTAAGCCAGGATGAAAAAGAATCCGGAATTAGAGCCATATTAAATTACGGACACACCTTTGGCCACGCCATCGAAACCCTGGCGGGTTACGGAAATTTAACTCACGGAATTGCCGTGGCCAGAGGAATGGTCGTAGCCATGCGGCTGGCAGTGCTTCTAAAAAAAATAAACCCATCAGCAGAAAGTAAACAGTTGGAGCTTTTGAAAAAATTTGACTTTCCTCTGAAATTTAATGTGAATGAGGAAAGCGCCTGGGATATAATGGGAGTGGATAAAAAAGTCGAGGGAGATAAACGCATATATATTCTCCCCACGGAAATAGGAAAAGTGGAAAGGGTTTCTGGAGTTGCCAAGGAGTTGGTGCATCAGTCCTGGCAGGCTATTAAAAACCTGTAAAAAATTAATTTAGAGAAAATATGAGCGTACTTGTTACAGGCGGAACAGGCTGTTTAGGGTATCACCTGTTATCCATTTTTACAAAGACTAAAGGTCAACTGATATCCTACAGCGATACTCCTCCCCTATCCTATCGCAAACTCAAACATGTTACTTATGTGGAAGGCGATTTGCAGGACGAGCGAAAATTAACCCAGGTTTTAAACGAATACAAACCCGAAGAAATTTACCACGCGGCCGCCCAAAATTCAGTAGGAATATCCAACGAAAAACCCGTGCACACTTTTCAGACCAACGTGCTGGGCACTCAAATCTTATTTGAAGCCATTCGTAAATCTGTGCCTAAAAGCCGGGTTATTTTCATCAGCTCTTCAGAAATTTACGGGGCGGGAAAAGGAGTAGTGGATATTGTCCATGAAGAAGAAGATCCGCCGGTGCCTTTTACCGCCTTTGCCACCAGTAAGGCCTGCGGTGAATTGTTGGCCCACCAGTACATTAATGCCCATAAAATGGACATTGTAATTATCCGGCCTTTTCACTACACAGGGCCCTATCAATCCAGTATGTATGTGCTTCCTTCCGTTGCCAAACAGCTGGTGGAAATTGAAAGGGACGATGGAGAGCTTTCCATATTTACCGGAAATTTAGATGTTTCCAGGGACTATATTGATGTGCGGGACTTAGCCAGAGGAATTAGCCTTCTGGCCCATTCGGGTCAGTCGGGAGATGTATACAATATTTCCTCGGGCAAGGCCGCTCCTATTCGCGATTTGGTAAACCGGCTCATTCAAATGACAGGCAATCCCATTGATATTTGTATTGACCCTTCCAAAGAACGTCCCAATGACATTCCCCTACTAGTGGGATCCCCCCAAAAAATGATGGATTTAACGGGCTGGACCCCAATTATTTCTATCGAAGACTCCCTCAGAGACTTATATTCTGAAATGAAAAATAGGGTAAAAACTTCCCGGCAAACCGGGGAAAAAATTTAAGGAATAGTTTTTTAACGCAAAAAAATGTTAGCCGAATTATTGTATGAAATTACAGGTTACAGCCTATTTCACGGAAGGCTTTTTCGGGCCGGGGCTGCGTCCATCACATCCATCTTGCTGGTTTTTATTTTTATGCCTATCCTTCTGCGTTGGGCGCAAAAAGTAAACGCCAGTTCCGATTTTACCGAAGAGAAATCCAGCGCCCCTCCCATTTTAGGGGGAATATTATTGGTTCCGGTGGTTTTATTTTCCACCCTTTGCTTTACCATTGTTAACAGTTATGTGTTATCCATTTTGGTTATTATGGTGGCCTTTTTTTCTATCGGCGCTGTGGACGACTTTGCCAAAATCTGGACTAAGCGTAAAATCATGGAGGGAAAAGAAGAGAAAAAAAGCTACCAGGACAAGGCTGATGGCATCTCCGCACGTCTCAGACTGAGCCTTTATTTTTTCTTTTCTCTCATTGTTGCCATTTTCGCCTATAAATTTATTCCCGGCATGAACGGCCACATCAGCTTGCCCTTTATAAAGCCTGATGTTTGGTACCCGTATTTACCCAATTGGGCCTTCATAATTTTGATTTGCCTGGTCATCACCTCCACAGCCAACGGGGCCAACTTTACCGATGGCCTGGATAGCCTGGTTTCCATCCCCCTTATGACCACCGCTTTGTTTGTGGGAGTGGTCGCTTATATTTCGGGCAACACGGTTTTTTCCAAATATTTTTTAATACCCTATTTGCCCGGTGTAGACGAACTTTTTCCTTTATGCGCCGCCATGATTGGCGCTCTGGCCGCCTATTTGTGGTTCAATAGCCCCCCTGCCCAGGTGTACATGGGCGATTCGGGCTCCATAGGATTTGGCGGAGCTATTGGTATGATGTTTGTGTTAATTAAAGCCGAATTTTTTATGCCCATTGTGGGCTTTGTATTTTTAATGGAAGCTCTTTCTGTTTTTTTCCAAATTGGATGGTTTAAAATCACAAAAAACTTGCGGGCGGATAAACAAGGACAAAGGCTTTTTTTGCGGGCCCCCCTCCACCATCATTTCCAAATGTTATGGAAACATCAATACCCAAATGCCAAGGAACTCAATTCAAAAATTGTATGGCGCTTTCATTTGGTGTCGCTTTTTGCGCTGGTTCTGGGTTCCCTCATATTTTTTAAAATCAGATAATACCAGTTTTTTTCCCAGAGGGGCAGTGCTCTGGTTGCGGCTTTCTAAAATAGCGCTTTCTAAGGGGAAAAAATCCGTTAAATATATACATGCTAAAAATTCCACCCAGGGGTCCAGTTCCTCGCATTGGGGAAGGGTCCTGTAGTCAATATCCACTTCACATTTAAGGTTATTGTAGCTAAACTCGTAATGTTCGCCAGACACCACGCCCTCGCCATCCAGATTATAGTGATTCACCACTGTGGCTTTTCGGCTGCGAAGAAAAAGTTCGTAGCTTTGACAGCTTTTATCCTGAAACTGGAGGTTTTGAGACAATAGCCCCAGCGCATTGGAAATATCGGGAACGCTATCCACAAACACATCGTACATAAAATTAAACTCTTCCAAAACCACCCAATCTGTAAAACTCGCCAGCTCACATAAGTTGGCTTCAATAACCGAGTACATGGAATCATTTTCAAAGCTGAAGGTTTCCAGCATATTATTTACCTGAAAAGTATCTGGAGGCGAAATAGAATCGCAAAGACTGCTTACTTCAAAACCTTCCGGAATAGCACCCGTTTGAGAATTGACACTAATCCAATCTCCCTCAAAAGGCAGTCCTTCTTCCGATTCATAGACCCAGGCTTCACAACGGTTAAAAGACCACAATTTTAAAGTATTGCCCTTAAACTCATAATACTGGGAATAGCCCAAAGAATCGTAAACCACACCTGAATCTGTGCACACGGGAAAATATTCGTAATAATCTATGGTGCTGCTGCTATCCTCAGCACTATAACTAAAAGCCGTTTTGAGGATAACTTTTCGCTTTGTGTAATCCACTTGAGGGATTTCAGGTGGGGGATCGGGGTCTTTATCCTTCGAACCGGCTCCATTCCCTCCGGTAAGACAGCCCACTACCATAAAGGAAGATAAAAACACCAATGCCCAAATATTAAAAGCAGCCATAATAAACTTTAAAATACTTTAACTTTTATGATACAATAAAGACTTAAAAAAATATAGAGGGTCCCATGAGCCTAGTTCAAACAGAATCCCCCAAATCCTCCACAAGAATTTTGGCCAAAATTTTAATCATCGACGACGAAGAATCCATTGGAATTGGAGTTTCCGATTTGCTCAATAGCTACGAATATTCTGCCGATTACGTTATGTCCGCAGAAGCGGGAGTAAAATATCTGGAATCCAATCCCGATGTGGATATTGTGCTATTGGACATTAATTTGGGCACGGGAATGTCAGGCCTGGAAGCATTGCCGGTAATAAAAGATCGTTTTCGCTATGTGCAAATTATAATGCTCACCAGCCACGACTCCATTGAAGTAGGCATAAAGGCCATGAAAAACGGGGCCCACGACTACCTCACCAAGCCTTTTGACGAGCGGAATTTTTTTGAGTTAGTTCCCCAAGCCCTGGAAAAGAAAAAACTCACACAGCTTAGCGATTTGTATTTGGGCATATTAGTTCACGATATGAACAACCCCCTCAACAACATCAGCCTGGGCATGGATATGTTGAAAATTACTTTAAAGGAAAACCTGAATCCCAGACAAGAACGGCTTTTTGGGGTGGTCCATTCGGGCCTTTGGGAAATAAAAAACATGGTGCGCAACATTTTAAATGTGAACAAGTTTGAGCAGGGAGGTGTGGCTGCCCGCATCACCGAATTCGAGCTGCGTCCCTGTCTGGAAAAAACCCTGTCTATTTTTTCCGGCCTTATCCAAATTACCGAGAAAAAAATTAAAACCGAATTTTTATTGCCAGAAAATTCAAAAATCCATGCGGATAAGGAACTACTCAATCAGGTCATTGGCAATTTGCTTTCCAATTCCTTGCGATATTGCCCCAAAAATGAGGAAGTGGAATTTAAGGTGCAGTATTCTGAGCCAAAACTTTTGAAGTTTTCGGTGACCAACCCCGGTTCTTTTGTGCCTGATTCCATGAAAAATGAAATCTTCAACAAATTTTTTATCGGGCAAGCCCAGGAAAAAGGCAAATCCAACCGTAATTTTGGCCTGGGACTCTCCTATAGTAAAATGGCTGTGGAAGCCATGAATGGCCATATTTGGGTTGAAAGTCAGGAAAGTCCAGAAATAACAACTTTTCATTTCACAATCCCCCAATCCTGAAAAAATTGTTTGTTTTAAAAATCAAAAAGTTTTACCAAATTTATCCACAACCTTAAATCGATATTGTTGAAAGCTGTAAATATTTTCGACAATCACATGCCATTTTAAGCAACTATTAACTCTTACTCACAACTTTCCAACATCTTTTTGGCTAATGTTTATTGAATGTTGGAAACAATTGTCTCCATTCCCCAATTCTAAATTTGCTGGAGCGCTAATTAGCTTGTGATGGACCTTGCGGGGATTTATATTTCTAAAAAGGCAATGAGTTTTAGTTAATGTTAACGAGTTGGGCACTCAAGGGGTTGTTATGTCCATTCAGACTATAATCGCAGAAACATTTTTTGAAGGAATGAACCGCCAGGATAAAGTCTGGGATGTTATTAGCCATATTGAAGAACATTCTCAAAAACTGGCTAATGTATTAGACTTGTATTCCTTAAAAACTATGGCCACGGAAAAACATCTTTCCTGGAATGCCATGTTGGATGACGCTCCCTTTAGTTGGATAGAAAAAAATATTTTTGATTCGCAAAATAAAGTTCTCCAATTTGAGTCCCTTAGCGGTGACTTTGATATATGGAGAGGTAAATGGAAGGTGGGCCTTAACTCGAAAAACGCAGTGAGCCTAAAAATTAAATTGGAGTACGAATTAGGTATTCCAGTTCTGGAAGAAAACATCAGCGACATTCTCCAAACAAAAGTTCATGGGTACTTAAAGTTGTTGCTTCTTAGTATTGGGCGAATTGTGGAGAACAAGCAAAGAGATGAAAGAGTTAATCCACGTTATTATTTAGATGCTTTTCACAATGCCACATTAAATGGGCTTAATTCTCCCATTAGCATTGTTGATATATCCAGGGGTGGGGCTAGAATCAAAATAAGCTCAGCTGTTGGAAAGTATACAGAGTCCATTACTATTGGACAAACTGAGCATGAAGTTGGAGAATTTATCCCTGAACATGGCAATTTTGGTAGAATAATTTTTGCCCACGAATTATCTGATGAATCTTTATCAAGTATTCTTGACGAAGCAGAATACATTCGGGCCAACAGCAATTAACAAATTTAAAAAAGGAAATTCTTTACCGGAATTCCTTGTTCTTGGAGCCTTTATCTTTAATATTTAGTTATAGATAAATGTTTATTTAGTTTTTAAAGAAGTCATTTCCCGATAACATGGTTACAGCGCAAAAACCTGGCAAGTTTGCATTAATAAAACATGCTGCTAAAGAATATAGATACATAGTAGCTGATCCAGTTTAGGAATTATTTTGGAAAAAATTGCCTTTTTCATTAGTCCTGCAAATTGGGAAATTTTTTCTCAAAACTTAAACCAACTCAAGCCATCTAAAATATACAGGGAAGAGCTTATAAAGCCAATGTTACAATGGGCTAACCCTAAGGTATTCAAAAGCTTTTCAGAACTTACATTCGATTCAAAAAAATATTTTGAAGGGTGTATAATTCTTGTTCCTTTTTTCCCGGATCGCCACTATAAAGACAGCAAATTTGTATTAGACAAAATAGAATCAGCTTTTGAGGTAGCAAAAAAAGAAAACTGCACTATTGCAACATTAACAGGTTTTAATTCAATTGCTGTCCAAAGCAGAGAGTCTTATTTTGAGAAGAAATATAATATAAAGGTTACATCTGGAAATACAACTACGGCGACAATAATCGTTAAATCAATATTGGACATATCCGATAAATTTAATCTTGATTTATCAGTTTCATCCTTAGCCATTATTGGAGCCACCGGAGACATTGGAAGAGGCTGCTTTTTAGGATTAGCCGAATATTTTCAAAAAATTTGGCTAACGGGCAGAGGTCTTAAGCCGCTGGAAGAGTTATACAATACATATGCAAGCATCTATGATTGCGATATGGAAATTACAATGGATTCTGAATTTGCCATTTCTGAAAGCCAAATAGCCATTTTTGTAACAAGTTCCCCTAAAGAGCTATTTCATTTAAATGACTTACCAAAAAAGACAATAATTTGCGATGCTTCTTCTCCCATTAATATAAAAACCGGCGACTCGTTGAGAGATGACGTTTTTTTATACCACGGAGGAATAGTAAATATTCCCTTTGAGTTTAACTTGGGATTCGATTCAGGTTTGTCCAGCCAGAGTCATGTGTACGGCTGCGAACTTGAAGGTATGTTAATGGGTGTAAATCCCGATTTATCGGGGTCCCACGGAAGAGGAAATATAGACAGCTTTAGACTTAATACCTTTGAATCTGAGCTTATAAAATATCCTAATATTAGTTTAGCTTATTCGTGGAAAAACAAACAGTATCACAACATGGAACTATTAACCTATGCGAACTATTGGCGGAACTCTTAAAGGCCCATTTCTTCCGCGATTTTAAAGGATAATTTTTCCACCGTAGAGTTTTCCAACACGTCCATTGAATTTATTTCGACAGCTAACTCCATTGAGATGGCTGAGACTAATTCAACCGCTAATATGGAATCAATACCAAGATCATTTATCAGCGCATGATTTGAAATTTGACCGACATCAATGTTAAGCATTTTTGAAAGTGTTTCCTTTAAAAAAGTATGAATTGAATTAATGTCCTTTTTTATTGAATCTTGAACCCATTCAACTTGAGCCTTTTCTATTTTATACTTTTCTATAACTTTTCCAAAATATTTCGCATCATAAAAATCAGGGTATTTTTTTAGCCACTTACTCCAATCAGACTTGAAACATCCAATTTGAGGCTGATTAGTTCGCAGTGTCAGATTAATAGTATTTAAAACATCGTCAATAGTTAAGTATTCCAGACCAATTGATTTTAAATAATTTTGGGCTGCCTGGTTCTTCGCCGCAGCGCCTACGGCTTCCACAGGCCCTAAATTTATAGAAAAGCTTGCAAAGCCTTGTAACCTCATATGCTGCATAAGACCATCTAAAAAGCCGTTTGACGCCCCGTAGGCCAACTGACCCTGGTTTCCGACAATTGAAGTTATAGAAGAAAAACTAATGAAAAATTTTATTCTTTTTTTGTCCAATAGTTCAAAAATATTTAGGGCTCCTACAACTTTTGGGTTAAGTGTCTTAACAAAATTATTTCTTGTGACATTTTCAAATAATTTGTCTTCAATAACAGCTGCAGAGTGAAAAACACCTGAAATTTTAAATCCGGTACTCTGAATTTTATCGAAAAATTGTTTTAGTTCTGCTTTATTGGCTATGTCCATTTTACCTGAAAAAATTTGAATTCCAGATTCATTCGAGTTACGAATGAAATTAATAGCTTCTTCGGATTTAGGCCCGCTCCTTCCGCACAATGCAATGTTTTTGGCCCCATTTTTTATCAACCATTTTGCCACCTCAATTCCCAGCCCTCCAAACCCTCCGGTAATCAGGAAAACATCCTTTGAATTAATAATGTTTTGTTTGATGTTTGCATCACAGACTGGAATTGGGAGGCGGGTTTCTTTATTAATGTCTTCCACTCTTTTTAGACGCGCAAGATCCATCGGATCCAGAAAAATTGTATAAAATTTGTTTTTGATGCTGCATAAGCAATCTGTGTTACCGGCCATAAGGGTTAATTCTGAAGGAATATTATAATTAATAGCAAACCTCATATTCCGAAGTTCAATAGCCGCCGTTTTTAAGAAGCTGCTTATCATAGTAAACTCGGGATTTTCCAAAGGGTTTTCATTTTTAGAATGCATTTTAACAATTACATTTCGAATATTGCCCGACTTGCCTGCCAAAGAAATAATGTTTTGAAGCCTGGCTAGGGTATCGGCAGTTTTATTGCCGTAAAAATTATTACTAGATGTAATATTTTGGATACTCAATGTATTTTTATTCTTAATATCCACGAAATTTTTGGAAGATACTTTTGCATTTAGACCCAATTTAATTACATCTACATTTGAAATGTCTAATACTTTATTTCTATCAATTTCCGTTAAGGATGGATTATAGTATATCCAATTCTTAAATCCTGGAGATGGTATGGACTTGAACACTAAGTTTTCGACAACGGCTAATATGTGACCGTATTGGGATATTACCTTTAAGTTAACAGCCATTTTTTCCTCTGAAGAGGTGTGGATTTCTCCATATACATAAAAACCCTCCTCTGGTAGAGAAAATATTGAAATTTTTTTAATCTCACTGGGTACATATTTTTCATTATTTGGAACAAAAGCCAGACAAGCCTGAAGACATGCATCCAAATTTCCAGAAAAGTACTTAAAACCATCAATACTTTCGAAATTAAAATTTATCTCGGCAAGGAATTCACTATCAAGCAGGAATAAATTCTTAATTGAAGCAAAACTTCTTTTATAATCGTACCCCAACTCCCGAAAGTAATCATATACGTCATCTCCCAATATTGAAACTTTACCGAACTTTTGTTTCAATGTGACCAATTCAATTCCCGAAGGCTCTTCAAATTCACTAACATCAATATTTGCCCGAGCACATAAATTCCATGGAGATTCATTAGACACTTGCTTAGTATAGAATAATATATCAGATGCTTGTTCATTATAGTGGGTTTGCATATCCACTACATCTTCGTCTGGAATGACAATCATTTTCAATATTTTGAAGTTATGGATATCAAGCTTTTTTATACTCTCCTGATATTTTGTGAAATGTAATATTGAATCAATAAAACCCATGCCGGGAAACACTTTTTTACCCAAGACACAGTGGTCAGGCAAAAATGGAAAAAAATAATCATTTAACTCCGCGTTCCATACTTCCCCAGGTACATTCATTTTCACCTGCATAAATGGGCTATTGCCGGGGTTCCCTACCCTGGCTACCTTGGATTCTGGAGATTCTGACCAATGGTAGGATTTTTGCCAGGGATAGCTTGGTATTCTTATAAAATTACCTCTCGGGTGAATAATTTGCTCCCAATTTATGTTCCCACCTATCGTAAAAAAAGAGGAAAGGGATTGAAAAAAGCATTCCACCGCATCTTGCTCCCGTAACAGAGAATTAACATAGTTAAATGGTATCCTTTTTACATCACAGACTTTTTTAATTGATGATTTCAGCACATGATGTGCACTTATTTCAACAATAACATCATAACCGTCTTTCAGTGCTTCTTCGAATGCCTTGTGAAAATATACCGGTTGCCTGATGTTATTACACCAGTAATCTGGGTTGAAAACAGCATCATTTACTTTTTCGCCAAATACTGAAGAATAAAGATTAATAGCCGGAGCCTTAGACTTCAGGCCCTTTATTGATTTTCTGAATTTGGGTAATATGTGATCAATTATCGGACTGTGGTAGGGAACATTTACATTTAGCATTCTTGAAACTATTTTATTTTCATAAAGGATTGCTTTTAACCTTTTTAATTCTTCATGATCACCAGATAGTGTCACAGTATTAAAATCGTTGTATGCTCCTATTCCTATTGATTCAGGAACTAATTCAAATAACTCTTTCTTGTTTTCCTCCGTATAACTCACGGCTAACATTGAACCCTTTCCCTGGATACTTTTGTATGCCTGGCCTTTTCTAATAGACAGCAAAACTGCTTCACGCAATGTTAAACACCCTGCGGCATGGGCTGCCGCTGTTTCTCCCAAACTATGGCCAATGCAGCCATCCGGTGTGACCCCATAGTGTTTCCACAGTTCCGTCAAGCTTAATTGAAGACAAACCAAGGCTACTTGTAAAACTTCGGTATCATTTATTCGCGACTTTTCCTTTGACTTTGAAAGTTCTTTTACCAAAGACCAACCGGCATATTTACTTACAATCTTGTCGCATCTATCCAGAACATTTTTATAAATAGAGTTTTTTTTGTAAAGTTCTTTCCCCATTGCATGCCACTGCGGGCCCGAACCCGGAAAAACAAATAGTACTTTTGAATTTTTAGTTGCAACGGATCCACGAATTATATTTGCGTTCTTTTTTAAATCTTTTAAAAGGCTTAGTTTTTCTTTTAGTTCCTCTGTGTTTTTGCCAATAATAACAGCTCTCTCCGAATGATGGGTTCTTCGATAGCTGAGTGTGTAAGCAAAATCATTCAAGTTTATGCTTTTTTTATTCAAAAAATCATGGTAACGGCTCGCTGTTTCGGCTAGAGCCCGTTCCCCTCTTGCTGTAATTGGGAGCATATAAAAAGGCTCAAGTATTTTTGCTGATTTTATTTTTTCTGTTTTAGTCCAATTGCTCAAAATCGCATGTCCGTTTGAGCCCCCATAGCCAAAAGAATTGACTGAAGCCAAAAGATATTTCTTTGAGGGAAGTTTCTTATTTTTTTGGGTGACATGGATTAACAGCGATTTAAAATCAATCTCCGGGTTCAATTTCGCGGAATGGAGTGAGGGGACAACAGCCTGATGCTTCAAGATCAGAGACGCCTTTATGATTCCAGCAATCCCCGCTGCTGCTTCGGTATGGCCTATATTTGACTTAATGGACCCCACATCAACCTTTGACTTCACTCCCTCACTTTTTAGTAACTCGTTGATGGACCAGCTTTCTGCCTTGTCTCCTGCATCAGTACCTGTTCCGTGAGCCTCAAAATAAACCAAGTTTTTTACGGATTTTGGTATTTCAGAATAGGCTTTCTTCATTAATTTTAATTGAGCCTCGGGACTGGGCAATGTAATTCCGTTGGTTCTACCGTCCTGGTTAATTCGGACATTTTCAATAACTGCATAAATTTTGTCCCCATTTTTTACTGCATCTTCAAGCGGTCTAACAACCACTACTCCCGCACCTTCTCCTCTGCCGTATCCATTGGCATTATCTCCAAAAGCTCTGGAACGGTTTGAAATTAAACTACCTTTTGCAAGATTCACCATTGAAATAGGGTTAAAAATCACGTTAACTCCCCCAATTAAGGCAACATCTGATTCCTTATTTTGAATTGATTGAAACGCCAGGGCCAAAGCCGTCATTGAGGAAGAGCAGGCAGTATCCACAGATAAACTTGGGCCTTTAAAATCAAATACATAAGAAACTTTATTTGAAATGACAGACATCATCACATTTATAGCATGTTCTTTTTTTATAGAATAACGATTTAGATACCCGCTTTGGTGCAGATAATTTTCTAAGTGAAAGGCTCCAACGAACACTCCAGTTGTCATTTTTTGTAATTCAGACAATGTGAGTCCACTATCCTCTATAGCCTCCCATGAGGATTCAAGAATTAACCTTTGTTGCGGGTCTATGGAATCCACTTCGTTTGCATTGAGACCAAAAAATAGAGGGTCAAATTCCCACAATGAGCTTGTGAGAAAACCGGCTTCAAGTGCGTTTGATTTTCCAGGTTTATTAGGATTGGGATGGTAGAATTTCCTTAAATCCCACCTGTCTGTTGGAATTTTTCTGAAGCAGTCTTTCCCTGAAACTAAGTTGTTCCACAAGGCCTCCACAGAGTCTGCCCCGCCGGGAAATCGACAGCCTATGCCAGTTATGGCAAGAGGGCTTTTTCTCAGATTTTTCATCAATTTTTACATCCTTCCAAGAATCCAAAACAAATTCTCAAACCAATTCATTACTGCATTCAATCTAAAAACTAATGAACTTTAAATAAGAATTCTAAAAACATATAGTTTTTTGTTAAAAAAATGAATTTAGGTAGGTAAACATGATATAATCTGCAAATAATCTACAAAAACTCTATTTGGACTTAATCGAAAGAAGAACATGATTTTAAATACTACTTTTGATTTAATCAGGCAAGGTTTTAGTCTATATAGGTGAAAAGGATTTAGCCAAATATGATTCCAAAGCAATTAGGGAAGTATAGAATCATTTCACCCATTGGAAAGGGATATGATAGCACAGTTTATCTTTGCCAGGATCTAGAAACCAACAAAAAGTATATTCTAAAATCGCTCTCCAAAGTAAATTCAAATTTGGAAAAGGTTATAAGCTCAAGTGTAAGGTTTAAAAATGAAATTGATATTTTAGATACTATAAATCACGAAAATATTAATTCCATCCATGATTCATTTTTGCATGATGAACATTATCAAATTGTCTTTCCCTATGAGCCCGGAGTTACACTAAACGAAAGAATTGAATCTTCAGGTGTCATAGACACTGAAAACGCAATTAAAATTATTTCCCAAATCTTGGAAGGGTTAAAGTACATTCATTCGAGAGGGTATGTGCACTGTGACATTAACCCAAATAACATCTATATTCTGGAAAACGGACTTGTCAAAATATTGGATTTTGGATTCGCATTTCTTGATTCCGAAAATATGTCTAAGAATCCGGGAAGTATTGTGGGAACCATACCTTATCTGGCTCCGGAACAAACTGGTTACACAAACTTTAAAATTGATGCGCGAACAGATACATTTTGTACCGGTGTCATTTTATATCGACTACTTGCCAATAAATTACCGTTTGAAATTAAAGATAATTCTATCACCGAATTGATTGATTCCATTTTAAAATGTGATATCAAGCCGTTAAAAAATATTCCCATAAAGTTCAATCAGATCTTAATCAAGTCATTGCAGCCCAATCCAGCCGACAGATACCAAACAGCCCAGGGGTTTTTGGAAGATTTAAACCAAGCTATGAAATTAGAAGAAAGTGAAGTATGGAAAGTTGGGGATAAGGATAGAGTTATATCCATTAACAGAAAAAAAATATTTATCGGCAGGAACAATGAATTATCACAAATATCCGATGTTTTAAAAATACACAACTCAACAAGGGCAGGATCCCTATTGGTATATGGCTCGTCAGGAATGGGAAAATCTTTCTTAATAAAACATTTAAAATCAAAAAACATAATAACTGCACCTGTTATAATTGAAAGTAAATGCAACAGGTTCAGCAAAAGCCAACCCTTCTCTACGCTGCGTGATTTAATATTGAATTTTTTGTATGATCAGGTGAAATCGTCCACGGACTTAGCAAACCTCGAGAGCTTTGTTAATGAAAAATATGGCTCGAAATCGGGGCATATATTAGAAGCTATCCCCGAATTAGCTCCTTTTTTTAAATCCGTAAATTTTGAGAAAAGTGTTGAAAATCAATCAAACAGGTTAAACCATTATCTTTTTAATTTTTTCAGGGAATTAGGGAACAAATACAAAATAATGCTGCACATTGATGATTTTCAATGGATTGACCATCCCAGTTTTTTAGTTATATCAAAGTTATTGGAGTCCAAAAACAGGCCGTTTATAATAATCAGTTACCGCACGGAAAAACAAAATTCGGATTTATTTGTTGATGATTATGACTTAAATAAAATTGAGTTTACAGCCACTATTAACCTTAAAGCTTTTGATAAGAAAGATGTTATTGCATATTTGGACACCAAGTTTGGAAGTTTTGGAAACCAAAGCCAATTAGCAGACATTTTAATTTCTAAAACGAATTCATCTCCCTTTGAAATTGAAGAAGCGTTAATACATCTAACAAATAATAATCTGATTATTCCAAAGGACAAGGATTGGAAAATAAGTATCAAAACAATACAAGCTGTAGGTGAAAAATTTAACATAATTGATATCCTTTCTCATAAAATTAAGTTTTTGTCTATTGAAGAAAAGAAAATATTAGAATTTGCAAGCGCTTCTCAAAAACCCATTAACCCTTCTTTGCTTATATCAATCTTTAATTTGCCTAGGAAAGAAACACATTTAATTATCAATGATTTACTGTCCCAGGGTTTATTAAAAATGGACATTTCTGGAAAATTTGCTTTTACTCACGATCAAATCAGAGACATTATATATTTAGGAATCAGCAGTAGCAAACAAATTCAAATAAATGAACAATATGCAAAACATTTTGAAGGCTTAATTGAACTGAATAATGAAATTATTTTTGATACAGCTGAATACTATTTAAAAACGAATAATTCTTCCATGACCCTAAAATATTTAAAAATGGCTTCGGAACATGCAGAATCAAAACACGACCTAACCCTGGCTAAATATTACCTAAGAAAGACCCTGCAAATCTATTCGATTGTACCGGATCAAAAGTCAAAAAAAACAGTAGACATTACTTTGGAAAATATACGCTTAGCAAAGTTAATGCTGATGAGCGGAAACAACCGTGAAGTCATTGGTTTTTTAGAAAAGTTTATATACAAAAACAAACTCCCCGAATTGCAAAAATTAGAATGCAAATACATACTAGGCTCTGCATACCAATATACGTCAAATTTTGATGAAGCCATCAAATGTTACATGGGCGCTTTACAATCACTAAAGAAAAATTTTCCAAAAAACCGCATTACCCTCATTACAAAAACATTATTTCAAATATTTATACAATACAGTACATCTTGGGTTTTTATTAATTTTTATCAAAAACCAAAGAAAGCAGAGTATCAACTAAAAATTAACATATACCGAAGACTAGTACATTGCTTCTTTTATAAAGACCTTCTTTCTTGTGTTTATGTCGCATTTTGTGCAAAAAATATGGCCGACAAAAGCATTGATACAAAAGAAAAAATAGAAGCTTATTTACAGCATTCTTACGGATTGTATTTTATGTATTTAAAAAAATCTTCATTTAACCTAATGAATAAAGCAATGAGGATTGCATTGAGAATCCAAAGAGTGGACACCATAGCAGAGGCCCACTGTTGGAAAGGAATGATAGAGTACTGCGATGGGAAATGGATTACGGCAAAAACAGAATTAAAAGAAAGTATAAAAAAGTACCAATCTATAGCGGATATCAACTCTTCATTACTACCGGAGTCTCATTTGTGGAGAATATATTTATACACAGGCAACCTACAGGAAGCCTATTCGCTAGCTGTAGATTCAGTGTCAAAATCCAAAATCTGCAAGGACATTCACTTCCGTACAATTTCTGAACTGTGTATAGAATACATTAATGCCTTACAAATCAAAGACTATTACAAAAAAAACGGGACACAGCTAAGTTCTTTTGGTCAAACAAAAACCGAAATACTTACAAGCATCATGATGTCTATTCAAATAGCAAAAATTCATCTATTATTTAATGAAACAAAACTTTCATACAATTGTCTCGTTCCACATATAAAGGAAATTAAATCAAGAAATTTAAAGCAAGAGTATGTTACTCCTATTTTCAATTTAATTTGCGAGACCTTATATAAAGACATCCTCTTAGGGAAAGAGGGCAATTTAAATTTTAGTAAAAAGAAAAAAATGTCTTTATTTAGAAAGTTCATAACCTTGTCCCTGATAAACTGCACAAATTTCCCAGCCCATGTGGGATCTATATATAGAAGTATTGCATGGTATTCCTATTTTAGGGGTTGGAAATCCATGTCTGTATTTTTCTTTAAAAAAGCAATCGGAAAATTTCACAAGCTGAATATGAGTCTTGAGGAAGGACAAACCTACGAAGATATTGCCAAATTTTATTATTTAGAAGGAATCTCCGGTGACTACATAGATAATATTGAAAAAGCATATAAATATTATTCCGATTGCAACGCCTCTGTTCTTATTGAAAGACTAACCAATTTACATTCGCACGAAATACCACAAACATCTAAGTTTGAGAGTGCATCAAGCCTAAACAATTCTATTATAGAATCAGATATCAACCATCTCAGAGTGAATACCATTCTTGATGTGTCTAACACAATTATCGAAAATACGGATATAAATCTAATAATGGAACAAACTGTAATGGCACTCATTAAAACAACGGGCGCCCAAAATGGATACATGTTTCTTGTTTCGGATAATCAATCTAAAAAAAAATTATTTCTGGATTTTAATGGTAAAGAAATTAGAGATGCCGAATCAAATTACTCTGATGAGATAATTGAATGGGTAAACAATAGCAGAAAATCCATTTTATTAAAGGATGGATCCGATACAGATATCATTAAAACTATCCCGAAAAGCAAAATCAGGTCCGTCTTATGTATTCCCCTTATAAGAAAGGATAACTATTTGGGATGTGTTTATCTTAGTAACGATAGAATTTCAGGTTTATTTACCAGTACATCCGAAAAAGCCGCTAAATTACTTGTTGCTCAAGCTTCCATACTCTTAGAAAACGCTTATTTATTAAACAGTTACAAACAATTAAATGAAAATTTAGAAGAAATTGTAAAAGAACAAACCGCTGACATTAGAAGTAAAAAAGAAGAGCTGGAAGACTTTAATTTAAAGCTAATAGAATCTGAGCGGATGAAGGATATTTTAACAGGCACCTTAGTACACGATATTAAAAATTATGTAGCGGGCATTGAAGGAAATTTAAAAGTATTAAAAAGAAAACTTGGGGATGAGGAAAAAAACTTTCGCAGCTTGCATACGGCAGCCATGGCATGTATGGATATAGCTTCTCTTTCTTCGAACCTCTTAGATATTGGTAGAATGGAAGAAGGCCATTTAGAAATCAAGCCTCAAAAAGTTTCCTACAATGTAATAAGCCATATAATTTCGAAATTAAGAGAGGCAGCCCCCTTTGAAGAAAAAAACATTGATGTTGAATTAATAAAACCTGAATTTGATGTTAACTTTGAATGGGACCACAGATTATTGGACAGAGTTATCCAAAATTTATTTAATAATGCGGCTAAATATACTCCAGAACAGGGAAAAGTAAAAGTATACTTCGAAAACCACAATTCTGAATATGTAATGGTAATTTACAACTCTGGAAATCCCATTGAAGAAGAATACAAACAGGAACTTTTCAACAAATACGCCCGTGCAGGGGCTAAGTGGTCGCCTTATTCAAAGGGACTGGGCCTATTTTTTTGCAAAATGGTTGTTCAGGCCCATAAGGGGAATATATGGGTAGATACGGATATAAGCGGAAATTATTTTAAAATTTCCTGTAGCAAAAATTTTTCCCATAAGGCCAAAGAATCACATATGGCCAGCCCTGAAAGAGATTCCCAGCCTGTTTGAGTCTCACTAAGACCAAAAAATCTAAAGCTACTAAAGTTTCTAAACTTATATGTGCCCGTCTGCCGGGATTCCCCTAAAAATTGGTGGTATAATAATAGTAGTTAGTGATATCTGAAAAGGACTCAAATTTAGTTTCAATGGTCCTTTGATTTGGGTTGTTTTAAACGCTATTAATCGCATTAAATGAATTTTAACTGGACCAAAAGCATATACGGATCCAAGGAGAGTCCTGAAAAGGGATTCACTATTATGGAGCTTGTAATGGTATTGGCTATCATCACCATTTTGACCACACTAGCCGCTCCCAAATTTAAATCCTGGAAGGAAATAATTGATTTACACAATACCACCAGGCAAATAAAAGGGCAATTGGACTTTGCCAAGGTAAGGGCATTGACCAACCCACTGGTCCATTGTGGAGTTTATTTTAAAACAAGTTCACCCTCTTACTCCGCCATCTT
This sequence comes from Fibrobacteria bacterium, assembly GCA_050294405.1. GTDB lineage: Bacteria > Fibrobacterota > Fibrobacteria > UBA11236 > JADFYW01 > JBNKOC01. The sequence goes on from JBNKOC010000027.1 coordinate 95,020, forward strand.
TTTTGACACTGCAATGGTTGGGTCATACGATTATAACATGGGCCAGGACCCCTTATATCAGGCAGCTTTGGAAATCCCCCCCGGTCTTAACGTTTCATTATCCATCCCAGGCGGCAAAGACGAGGTTATTTTCCGAGGAGACGGCTCCTCTAACACAAATGCAAACATAATAATTTCCAATGGATTTATGTCTGATACCATTAACATTCTTGCAAGCACTGGCAGAATTAAAATATTAAAATGAAAATCAAAAATCAGCGCCATCAATCCGGTTTTGCTCTAATGGAAATTTTAGTCGCTATGGCCATTCTTGGGGTCGGTTTCAGTTTTATTTTAATGTCAGATAAAATTTCCTGGAATACCACGAAAAGTTCAATAAAGATGCTGAAAGCCGGGCACTTAATTGAAAAGAATATTGAGCAGCTTAGAATACATATAAGCTCAAATCCAGCAGCTAACTTTCCTCCTACAGACACCAGCTTCACTGAAGATGGAATTACATTTCAACGAAAAATAACAACGGCTTACTCTCCAAAAACGGGAACCGCCCTATCTAACATCCGAAAATTGGAAATAACTACCGCTTGGGGTAGTAGCGTAAACGATTCTTTAAATATTCAAACTTACATATCCAGAGATTTTTAGCATGTTTCACTTTAGCAACAGCAGTTCCGGGTTTTCCATTTTAGAACTCATGGTAGCCATGATGATTTCAGGAATATTTTTGTTAGCACTGGGAAAAATGTTAAATGATACTCAAGTAAGCTACCAAGCTCAAAGTGAAATATTAGAGGTAAATCAAAATGCTCAGTACACCATAAACAAGTTATCCGATGCCCTGATGGAAGCGGGAGCAACCCTCCCCTCTGGGGGATGGAATATCATAGAAACAGCTTCCAACCCTTCTGACAGTTTTAAAGTCCATATTAATCCTGAAGGAGGATATCAGGTTATCCAACAAAGTTCCATTACCACAAACAAAATCCCTGTAGACAATGGAGCAGGATTTAGCAAGGCGTTAAAAATCAAATACATTCCTTATAACCCGGTAATGTTCAAGGCAGATTTAAATATTGAAACCAGCTACAATTCAAATGGGTATGTAGATGGGATAAAAACAGTATCTGGATCCTATGATTCTGTAAAAGTTACTACCACTAAAACTTTTTATAAAGGTGACACTATATACTCTTACTCCTCACATAACTACTACAAAAACGGAACAAACTTGTATTACAATAATGAAATTTTTGCAGAAAATATTGATACTCTGGCCATAACCTTTTTAGATGCGAGCCATAGCATCACTTCCAATTGGGATAACATGGCATTTATTGACATTAAAGTAACAGCCAGGTCTTTAAGTAATAATACTCTAAGTGTTGGAGATGGTTACCGACGCTCAACCTTATCGAAAAAGTTTCGCTTAAAAAATAAAATTTGAGGCATTGCATGGCGACTAATCATTTAAAAAAAGAAGGCGGATTTGCGATTATTGCCACTCTGTTAATTTTATTGGGCGTCACTATTATGGCCATTGGCGCTCTATATAACGGCCAAATCAGCAATATGATTGCCAACAATTATAAAAAGAAAATTCAGTCCTTTTATTCCTCCGATGGTATGATGACATTGCTCACACAGGAAATTATTGATGGCCGCGGAAACAGTTATGCGCCGCTTGTAAATTACAACAATGGCATTACCATGGAAGTTTGGAATGGGATTTCCGGAAATAGTATTTCAAGTCTTATCAATAATCCCGACTACCCAAATTATCCATCCACTACTACCACCTTAACATCTTATTTTGAAGCGCCCTCAAATTACGGCAATAATTTTGGAGCTAGAATACATGGTTATATCCATCCTCCAGATAATGGATTTTATAATTTTTGGATAGCAGCCGATGACAATTGCCAGCTCTATTTAAGCACAGATGACAATCCCGAAAATATTAAAAAAATTGGGGGACACACGTCATACACAAATTCCAGAGAATGGACAAAACACCCTAATCAATTATCCGCCCCCATTTATTTGAAAGGAGGGGAGCGCTATTATATTTGCGCTTTATACAAAGAAGGCAATGGAGGTGATAACTTAGCTGTAGGTTGGGGCTGGTATAGAGACGATTTTTCATGGAATATGGAAAGACCTATCCCAGGAAGCCGGCTATCACCCTTCGGGTCTATACTGTCGCAAGGAAGTGACACTATTCAATTTGCTGGGTTTAATTTAAAGTATGAAATAACCGAAACCAGAAAAGATATGTTTACAATTGGCACAGAATCCTTTTTAAACAATTTTGGATCGAAAAAAACTTTTGCCACTCCTTTATTACAATCCATTGACAGAGGCTATGAAGGAATTAATATCGACAATTCACAATCTAGCGTTAAACTTCCAGTAACATTTTACGACCACAAATCCCGGGCAACCAGCGATCCCTGTGATAACAACCCCTTTAACCCCTGTCCCATATCGGGTCTTATGACAGGACTGGTCCAGGATACACTTGGCCAAAATGGCCTTCCTTTGTTTAAACCTCACCCTTTGTTAAATAATGGCTGCACAAACTGCGGGTTTTATAACGATAAGGTTGGCAAATGGTTTACGGCCAATCCCCCTGCATGGGTGCCCGGAAGTGAACTCTTTGATATTATCTATAAAGATTCGCTTACATTTACAAAACTGCCTAATGGGAGTTACCGCTACCAAAACAACAACTTTTTTCCTTTGGATAACTTCCCTAACACTCTAGTTAAACAGGGGTTGGAAAGCAACATATATGGTAGTGATTTCAATTGGCATAACTTTGGGTTTGCCATGCACATGACCAGGCGTTTTACCTACAACGCTGCAACCGCCCCATACCAAAATTTTTACTTTACCGGCGATGATGATGTTTGGGTGTTTATTGATGGAAAATTAGTAATGGATTTGGGAGGCATTCATACTGCAGTAAGCGGAAGCTTTAATCTAAAAATTGTTGCCGATGCCATCGGACTTATTGATGGCCAAACATATAACTACGACTTTTTCTACGCCGAAAGACATTGCTGTTCCTCGACCATCCAAATTACCACTAACATTAATTTGTTTGATCCTCCAACTCCTCCCAAACGAAGCTGGCAAAGGGATTATGGCTATTTAGATTGAGCTCGGAAAATACCTGCACTTGTTCCTGCATATATGAATTCGCCGGCTTTGGAAAGGGACAACAGTTGTGTTCCCTCTGCAATTCCAGAGCTAAATTTCACCCAAGTCTTTCCATCATCGGTGGAAAAAAATATACCGTCTTTATTAGTACCAGCATAAAGTACCTCATTGGCAGATAATAAACAGGTTATCCCCTCAAGACTTGAGTTATACACATTCCATTTAACGCCATTGTCTTTCGAAAAATAGACTTCGCTCCGGCTAACAGCAAACAACTGAGTCTTATGTGTCCCAATTTGGCTTAGTTGAATGTTGGAAATTCCAGAATCCATTTTATCCCAACCTGTTCCAAGGGTCATAAAAATTCCGCTGTTTTCACTAGCTGCAAAAACCATTTTTAAAATACCTGTAAAAGAAATTATGCTAACATTATCTGGAATACCGGAATTCATATTTGCCCATGTCATTCCGTTGTCTATTGATTTGTAAACTCCTTCGCCGGTACTCGCAAAAAAGATACCGTGAAAACCCCAAAGAGACCATACAGGATTATTTGACATTCCCACAGTGCCGCCCGGCTCCCAATTAATAACCTTTGATAAAGAACGAGCCAAACCCTCAGTGGTGCCCGCAAAAAGAATATTATCAACCGCAAATAAGGATAAAACACCTGCATTTTTATAAGGAGCAGGTACGATTATCCAATTTACTCCCTGATTATTTGAGCGATAAAGGACTTTATTAATAGCAACAAAGACACTGTTATTGGATTCACAAATAGCCCCTACCTTTCCACCTGGCAAGCCATTTACCAAAGCCCACTCTCCATACAGTACAGGCGGCCAGACAACAAATAAAATTGCAAAAAAATGTATTTTAAACCTTAATTTCATAAATAAAGAAGCCATTGCGTATCCTCTAAAGATACAGAAAAATAAATCAAAAAAATGAGCTCTCTGTTTTTTTCCTTACTTGGAGCTATATTATTTAAAAGTCAAATATATGCTTTTTACTGGGTACTGGAGTCATTACTCCAAAAAACAACATCTGTTAGCTATTCTTTGCAGATAGGCGACATTAGAATAATTCTAATCTAATTATGAATTAGCTACAAGGAGGGATAGATGCTCTTGAGATCCACCATTTCTGTTTTTATTCATTTTCACAATAAAATAATATGGTTTATTGCATTCGTTCTTTGTTTCGCACATAACCTTGAAGCACAACTGAAATCACACCCTGGTTACGACATAGTTGATGTTACCGTATCGGGTTTTAACAAGGGTATCACAGGGTTGGACTTTTTACCCGATGGTAGAATGGTTGTTCTCACCTACAGAGGCAATATGGACAAACCCAGTGTTCAAGGAAATGATTTACCCCTAACTCGGACCGAATGGGGAGAAGCCTACATCATAGATAACATTGGTGGTTCAGGCAGCGCTACCGCCACCAAAATATTTGACAAATTTATTGATGCTATGGGGGTTTTGGTTCATAATGGAAATATTATCGTAGCTGACCAGAATAAACTCCTTAAGTTGGTGGATAATGGAAGCGGTTCCTACGAAGCCGAAACCCTAGCCGATATCCCTACCGGCGATGGCTGGTTCGAATACTCATTCGGTCCAGTGGCGCCAGGAGACGGTTATTTTTATGTTGGCAACAGCAACCACACCGAGCCCCCCATTGGCTATCTTACAGAACAAGGAGCTCCCGATAGAGGAACTATTATCCGAATTCCAGAGGAAGGAGGCGACTATGAAGTATATGCTACAGGTATCCGTATGCCGGATGGCATGGGCATAGGGCCAAATAACCAACTCATTGTCACAGAAAATCAGGGCATTTGGCGACCAGCCAGCACTCTTGAACACATTCAACAGGGAAAATTTTATGGCTACGCCCATGACGAGGCAGATAGAAACCCCGATGACGTAACTCCACCTAGCATCTGGTTGCCCTACCAAACCTTCGTGAATTCCCCTACCCAACCAGTTTATATGAAGTCAGGTCGATATAAAGGACAAATGTTGTTCGGAGATTGGGGAAAGTCAGGCTTATTCCGGGCTTTTTTAGATCCCATTAAAGACAAGAATGGAGAGGATACTTACCAGGGAGCTTGTTTTTTTGTTACGGATGGGTTTAAGCAATACGCCTTAAGATTACACCTTGATCCCAATACTGGCGAGATATATACCGGTAATATAGGAATGGCCGCCACAGGACCTGGTCCACAAAAAGTTATTCCAAATGATGATGTTTCCGTATTTGAAATGCTCGCTATTAGAGCTCGCAATGGCGGAATGGAAATTGAATTTACGGAGCCGGTCGGAGATATGGCCAGCCAAACCAACATGTACAGTCTTGAACATTGGTACTACGAATTTAACATCGAATATTACAATGACCCAATGGGCATAACTGATTTGGATATTTCAGGAGTGCAAATTTCTGAAGACAAAACTAAAGTTTTTCTTGAAATCAGCAATTTAACTACTGATAGAGTTATCCATTTTGAATTAAGTGGCAATCTGAAATCACAAAATGGAGGAAGTTTGTTATATAACGAAGCTTGGTACACACTTAATTACATGAATCAAAGTGAACCGTTTACCTCGGTCAACCCTAACCATAGAGTAATCCCTTCTGATGTTAGCATAAATAATGCTGCAGGCAATATTTATTTTGAATGGTCTTTAAATTACAATAGCCTTTCCATTTTCAATTTAGATGGATCTGAAATCGACAACTTCAATATCCGGGGGCTCACTGAATTTAAAATTCCAAAGGATTATCAATATAAGGGAGTCTTGCTTGTTCAGTTGAAAGGCAATGAGTTCTCTTCTCTCAAAAAAGTTGCGTTTTAATGTAAGGTTAAAAGGTTAACCCAATTTTCCGCTAGAAAAATCAAGTCTTAAGGCTTTTGCTTTGCTCCAATCTTCAATTGGTAAAGCCTAAAATTTACATTATACGTTCAGTAGCTTTAACTTCTAATTTTATTAAGGAATGAATAAACTAAAACAAACTGGCGGGTGGTGGAAAAATGGCGGATTAGCACTTTTATCCATCCTTATCTTTGCCGGTATCTTAGAAGGTATAGGGGTTTTACTACGAATAGAGCCGCTAGCCCTCTCCCAAGACAGCATGATGAGATATGCTTCAAGTACCCCTCTCTTCATTCCCTCCCCTTCCGATCCAAAAAAAATGACGACGGCTCCCAATAAATTGAAACCTTTTAATATTCAAACTTTTCTGAAAAAAAAACCAAAGGGGACAAAACGAATATTCTGTTTGGGAGGCTCCACAACTTATGGGCGCCCTTATAATGACAAGGCATCCTTTTGCAATTGGTTAAGGCAAATGCTTCCCGTAGCAGATCCCACAGCCGATTGGGAACTCATTAATGCGGGTGGAATTTCTTATGCCAGTTACCGTATTGCCGAGTTGATGAAGGAACTAGTAAAATACGAACCCGACCTGTTTATTTTGTATTCAGGACATAATGAATTTCTGGAACAACGTACATACGCCCACATTGCAAAATTGCCATTTATTGTAAGACAGAGTGCCTGGATTTTAGAACACACCCGTGGATATTCTCTTTTAAAACGCGTTTACATGTCTATACGGAATTCAAAGGCTCCAGACAATGAAATCCATACTATGCAGGCTGATGTAACTGCCATTCTGGATAACAGCTATGGTCCAAAGTTCTACAGTCGGGACGACACCCTGAGCCGAAATATTATAACTCATTATAAACAGTCTGTTTCCAGAATTATTAACAAAGCAAAATACGCCAACGCCAATATTCTTGTTATCTCCACTCCTTCCAATCTTCTCCATTGCTCGCCATTTAAAAGCCAATATTCTTCCAGCTTAAACCAAGCCCAAAAATTAAAACTTGACTCTTTGCTAAATGTTGGTAAAAAACATTTCAATAAGGGAATGTATCCCTTATCCTTAAAAATATTTAAAGCTGCCCATAACATCGACAAGCGTCATGCTGAGGTCTTATATTTTTTGGGCAAATCCTATTTTGAAACAGGGGAACCCCAATTAGCTTATACTTATCTTCAAAAGGCTAAGGACGAAGACATCTGCCCACTTCGAGCATTTTCAGATGAGCCACGCTGGTTGGAACATATCGCTAATGAGGAAAAGGTGCCTTTTTTGGACTTTAATAGCATTTTGGAAGAACAGTCCATGGAAAAAACCGGACATCGGTTACTGGGCAAATCCGACTTTTACGATCACGTTCACCTAACTATTGAAAACCACAAGTTGCTTGCCATAAAGATCATCGATAAAATGGCGAAATACCAGTTACTTCAGACAAGCCCCCATTGGAAAAAGAATATCCAGGGAATTTCCAAAGATGTTATGGCAAGTCTGGATAAACGCGCCTATGGATTTGCCATGCACAATTTGGCTAAAGTTTTAAACTGGGCGGGAAAACACGAAGATGCCGTGTTAGCTGCAGAAAGCGCCTTAGCTGTTGTGGATGATGACATTCAGGCTTTAGGCAGTGCTTTATACATTGGCACCTCTTATCAGAGAAAAAAAATGCTGGATAGTGCCATTTATTATTACCAACTTGCCTTTAGACTGGATTCCAATAACTTTGAAGCCAACGATTTTTTGGGAAAGGCCTATTTCCTTAAACAATCTTTTTCGGAAGCTGAACCTTTTTTGGAAAGAGCTTTAAGGCTTTCCGGAAATAATTCTCAAGATTTATTAGCAAAGCTTGGACAGCTTAATATTTTTCTCAAGCGTCCGGAAAAAGCATTAGCGTTTTTTGAACGACGAGCGAACCTCTCACCCCATAACCCTAAAGCCCAATGTGATTTTGGTTACGCTCTTTTACATGCTTATCAAATAAATAGAGCCGAACTAATTTTTAGTAGAATCATGCAAGCCTCTCCCAATTACCCCGATGCCATGGCAGGTATTGGTGAAGTACTAATGGTTAAAAATCAGCCAACGGAAGCCATAAAATATTTTTCAAGGGCTATGGAGGCAGACCCTACAAATCTGCGTTATCAAAACTTAATCCAACGCCTACTTAATTATGAGAAGCCTAATTAAAATGGTATTTTAATAATATGGGATTAAGGATATTTATCAAACTTCAGGCGAGCATTTATTTGTCTTTTACCTTTCTGGCTTTCTGCGATAAACCAGCTCATTCCGCTGAACTAAAAATTGAAAAAAATCTGAATACTAATTCTTTGGAAAATTGGCTTGGTATCTACGAATATTCAGAATGGTATTTGCCACAAGGGAAAAAAAATAAATTGCTTCTCACTTATAATCTTTATATCACTGAATCAGACACGAACATTAGCTGCATTTTTGAAATTAACGGATTAAAGCAAAAAGAGCAGGCACAGTGTTCACTTCAATTAGAAAGCCAAAACTTGAATGTATATTTTAAAAGCCATCTATCTGAGAGTTATGGCGGACAGCTATCTAGAAAAAATCATTTGTTTGAACTTTCCCAAGATCCAATGGGTAGTTTGACCACAAGATGGGTTGAATTTTCACCCAAAAATGAAACTTCCGAAGAAGGCTCTTTTTTTATCAAAGTGGATCCCAACAAACAGGACAGCGAATAAATTAAGAGTTAACTATTATTTTGCCTGAGTAATGCTTCCGGCCCAGGTTGATTTGAAAATAATACAGGCCCGGACTTAAACTAACTCCCTGGGAATCCTTTAAATCCCAAGTTATTTTGGTCGATGTTTCTCCATTTAAATTGGAAATCACAATCACAGTTTTTTTAGTCTTGTCCAAAATTTTAATTTGAGATTTTATTGGGCTGTTTTTTAGGTTCCTAAAGGAAAATAAAATTGATTTGGAATTTTTTTGAACTACCCAAAAGGACGATGGCCCCGTATAGTCGTAATTGTCCGATGGCAGATAAACAAGCTGGGCCATGTTTTTTGCCCAGTACTCACACCATTTAACCTCTCCCCTGGCGCTCAAGTGAACTCCATCTTCAGATAAATACTTCGGATTTGATTTTATTAAGGAATAAAAATCAACAAGCCCTTTCCTCTTATTCCAGTTGTAAAAATCTGGGCTATAGCGAGCAATAAGAGGATCATATATTTTATATACATAAGGCCCGGATCCATTGCTGTCGGGAGGAACAATATAGGGTTCAGCGTATTTTCTATAACTTATTCTGGACAATACAGGAATTTTTCCTGCCTTTTTTATTTCCTCTAACAGAATTTGAAGTGAATTTTGTAATTCTTCTGCTCCGCCTGGATAAGGCCTGTTTTTAGAAATGTTGTTACCCCCGACGTGCAACAATACAAAACTGGCGTAGGGATGCGATTCAAACATGGCAGGCAAGGCTCCAATAACATCCTCCACCCCCCAACCTTTAACAGCCATATTAAACAAAATTGGGTTGGAACCTGATACTCTTCTGCGAATTTCCGGGTTAAAAATACTGTGGCGCATACTTTGGTTTTGAATACTGGCTCCTAATGCCAACCAGTAATCATTAATATGCTGCGAAGAAGGTTTATATATCCCCAAATTCCAGACCTTGACGGCCTTTTTGCCCTTTCTAAATAATCTGAAGCGATATCGGTTTTCGCCTTCCAACCGAAAACTTACTTTATTCAAAAATGGTCCAGGTTCCAGGTTTTCGATGTTTTTCCAAATTCCTTTGGCAGAATCCAACAGTTCTTCAAAGACACCTGATGTATACGGAGCTACATTGTAAGTTAAGATATAGTCTGACGCTTCTTCAGATTCGATTCTAAAACTAAACCAACTGTCTCCAGGCCCCGTGGTATTCCAGCTGGCCTGTTTTTTCTTTTTTAAAGAAAAAAGAGAGCTTTTATTTTCGCTGGCTTCAATGGACTTAGCTGCAATAAACCAATTGCCCTTAGGCTTTAGGGGATTTTCCTGGGCTGCCCAGGAAAAGCTGACCAAAAAAAGAATAGCAATGGCTTTCATCCAGTTTAAATTAATTTTCCCAATTTATTGCGGGTAAAAAAGATTTGGGATATACAGGGCTGTTTTAAAATAGGGTTTCACTGCCCTCTTTTAAACTCGGTTTTGACATTGTTTGCGCATTTTTGACTGTAAAAATTAAAAACCTATATTAATCGTATATTTCGATTAATATAATAAATTTATTTCGTTAGACTCAATTAATATTTCTAGCTATACTAATAACATATTCAAAAACAAGGAGAACAAAATGTCTGAGTCACAAACCATAAAAAATCTGGAATCTGCTTTTGCAGGCGAGTCCATGGCGAACAGAAAATACCTTTATTTTGCCAAACTTTGCCGAAAATTAGGCGCTAACGATGTGGCTGAAGTTTTTGAAGCCACTGCAGAACAAGAAACAGCTCACGCCCACGGGCATTTGGAACTTTTGTTTCCTCCCGAATCTCTTACAGTTGAAAAAATGTTGCAATTAGCCATAGAGGGAGAAACCTACGAATACACCGAAATGTACCCTGGCTTTAAAACCACCGCCTTGGAAGAAGGAAATGCAAAAGCCGCTTCTGAAATGGGCGAGCAAATAGACGAATCCAAAGAACATGCAGAACGTTTTTCCAAACTTTTGGAAAAAGCCGCCAAGCGTTTTACAGCTCTGGCCAAGGTGGAAGAACGTCATGCAAACCATTATCAAAAAACCTTAAACGAATTTGCCAGCAAATAGGAGCAGTATCATGAGCGAATTTAAAAAATACGAATGCGTAGTCTGTGGTTTTATCTACGACGAAAAAGAAGGCATGCCAGACGAGGGAATCGCCCCGGGCACAAAATGGGATGATATTCCCGAAGACTGGAATTGCCCCGATTGCGGAGTAGCTAAAGAAGACTTTGAAATGGTGGAAGTGGATTAAAAAATTTTCTTCATTAATAAACTTAATGTCATGTATAGGCCTTAAAGGTCTGTACATGCGTTTTAAAAAGTAAATGTTTCATTCTCCTCCCAGTTTTAGACAGCTGCAGTATCTGGTAGCCCTGGTTCAATGCGAACATTTTGGAAAAGCCGCCCAACAATGCCATGTAACTCAGTCCACTTTGAGCGCTGGAATATCTGAAGTGGAAGATATCCTCGGGTTCCCCCTTGTGGAAAGGATAAATAAAAGAAACATCCGAATCACCCCACTGGCCCAAGAGTTGGCCCAAAAGGCCCAAGAATTGTTGGCGCTTGGCGAAAAATGGATGGAGTATGCTAACATCCTCAACGACCCCCTCAGTGTAAAAGTTAAAATTGGGATTATCCCTACTATCGCTCCTTTTTTATTGCCTGCTTTTCTTCCCTTGAGCCGAAAGCGATATCCGAAATTGGATGTGGAAATTATGGAATCCACAAGCCAGTCCATTGTTGGAGCTGTGGAATCTGGAAACATGGACTTTGGAATTTTGGCTCTTCCCTACGAACTGGGACGTCTTGAAGTTAAAAAGCTTTTTCCCGACAATTTTATGGCCGCCATTCCAAACCAACACCCCCTAGGCAAGTTGAAAAAAATTACAGCGGATAAATTGTCTGGAGAACAATTGCTGCTTTTATCTGAAGGCCATTGCCTAACGGACCATGCGCTGCAAATTTGCAAATTAAGCTTTGACAAACGGGTGGCCGGTTCAAGCCTGTTTACCCTCATGCAACTGGTAAAAGGGGGTAGCGGAATCACCATTGTTCCGGAAATGTCGGTTCCCAGCCTGTCCCGCCTAAACAGCCAAATTTCTTTTGTTCCCCTGGCTGAGCCGGGACCTCATAGGGAAATAGCCCTTTTGTACCGCAACAGTTGGAGCAACCAGGCTGTGGTGGACGTCCTATTTGAGCTGCTAACATCCTCTCACAAATAAAACTCAAAATTTGAAAATTTGGCAGGAAATTGGATTGTCCCAATAAGAGATTACAATTTATTATGTTTTAAGAATTAATTTAAAAATGGAATTTTCCATTCAATTTTTATAGGGGAAAAATATGGCAGAAAAGCTTCCTAAACTTATTTGGACTATTACAGACGAAGCACCCGCATTGGCGACCTATTCCTTATTGCCTATTGTAAAAGCATTTTCCAAAGGCATTGTGGATGTGGAAACCGGTGATATATCCTTATCCGGAAGAATTATTGCCAACTTTCCCACAAAGCTGAAGGACAGCCAAAAAATTTCCGACGATTTAGCCGCTTTGGGAGAATTAGTAAAAGACCCGGAAGCTAACATTATTAAACTGCCCAATATTAGCGCATCTATCCCCCAGCTCAAAGCGGCCATTGCCGAGCTCAAGGAAAAGGGATATGATTTACCCGACTACCCTGAAGAAGCCAAAACCCAGGAAGAAAAGCAAATCCAGGCCCAGTACAAAAAGGTTTTGGGCAGTGCCGTTAATCCTGTTTTGCGCGAGGGAAATTCGGACCGTAGAGCGCCAGAATCTGTAAAGGCTTTTGCCAAAAAAAATCCCCATCGGATGATGAAAGCCTGGGAACCAAATTCCAAATGCCATGTGGCCAGTATGAGCGAGGGCGACTTTTATGGCAGCGAAAAATCTGTAACCCTTCCAGAAGCCGGAAGCTTTAAAATTTCTTTTTTTGATGAAGCCGGACAGGAAAACGAATTAAAATCCCCTGGTCCGTTAGAAGCGCTTGAAGTAATTGATTGCTCCAGTATGAGTGCTAAAGCTTTACGGAAGTTTTATAAAACCCAAATTGAGGATGCTAAAAATAAAGGTTTGCTGCTTTCCCTACATTTAAAAGCCACAATGATGAAAGTATCCGACCCCATGATTTTCGGCCATTGCGTTTCGGTATTTTATGAAGACGTATTTCAAAAGCATAAAGAAACCCTTGCCCAATTGGGGGTAAATCCCGATAACGCTTTGGGTGATTTGTTAAAGAAAATACAATCTCTACCTGAAGAGAAAAAAAATGAAATAGAAGCTGATATTGAAGCGGTTTATAAAAGCCAACCCCCATTGGCTATGGTAAATTCCGACAAGGGAATCACCAACCTCCATGTAACAAGCGATGTTATTGTAGATGCCTCTATGCCGAATGTGGTCCGGGATGGCGGCAAAATGTGGGGGCCCGACGGAAAGCTCCAGGAAACCAAGGCTTTAATACCCGACAGATGTTATGCCACCATGTATCAGGCCTGTATTGAAGACTGCCAGGAAAATGGCATGTTTGATCCTTCCAGCATGGGCAGCGTTTCCAACGTGGGACTCATGGCCAGAAAAGCGGAAGAATACGGTTCTCACGACAAAACGTTTAAGGCGCCCGGCAAAGGGACTATAAAAGTTCTGGATGGCAATGGAAACAGCCTCATGGAACAAGATGTGGAAAAAGATGATATCTTTCGTATGTGCCAAACCAAAGACAACGCCATTAAAGACTGGGTTAAACTGGCCGTAAACCGCGCGCGCATCACCAATACCCCGGCCATTTTTTGGCTGGATGCCAATAGGGCCCACGATGCCCAGTTAATTAAAAAGGTAGAGCAGTATCTTAAGGAGCACGATACATCGGGCTTAACCATAGAAATTATGCCTCCAGCCAAGGCTATGAAATATTCCTTGGCCCGAATCCGCAAGGGTGAAGACACTATTTCTGTGACTGGCAATGTATTAAGGGATTATCTAACCGATTTATTCCCTATTTTAGAATTGGGCACCAGCGCTAAAATGTTATCCATAGTCCCCTTGTTAAATGGAGGCGGACTTTTTGAAACCGGTGCTGGGGGTTCCGCCCCTAAACATGTTCAGCAATTTGCGGAAGAGGGCCATCTGCGCTGGGATTCGCTGGGCGAGTTTTGCGCTTTGCAAGCTTCTTACGACTTTTTGAGAAATAATGGAAAAGGCTCCCGGGTTGGCGTTCTTGCAGACACTCTAAATGCCGCTATTGTAGAATTTTTGGAAAATGGCCGTTCCCCTTCCAGAAAAGTAAACGAACCAGACAACAGAAGCTCTCATTTTTATCTGGCATTGTATTGGGCCAAAGCTTTGGCAAACCAAGGGGAAGATTCTGAACTTAAGGAAAAGTTTAGCGCTATACATTCCAAACTAAGCGAAGCTGAAGAAGCCATCGCAAAAGATTTAGTGGACGCCCAAGGCAGCGCGGTAGATATTGGCGGCTATTACAAACCCGACGATATCAAAGCTGGAAACGCCATGCGCCCCAGTTCAACATTGAATGAAATTATTAATTCTGGGTTGTAAGCACTAGGGATTGTATCGACCTGAAATGCTATAGCTAAAGTTTTTGGAAACCCGGTTTCCCTGATATAAAACCCTGATGCTTGTCCCGGAAGGGTCTAAAAATAACGTCGGGGTTAGTTTAGTGTTTAAATTGCTTTTGTCAAATATCAGGATACTTGTGGGAGCGGTTTGGCTGAAACAAAGAGAACCAAATCCGAGTTGGTCAAAACCGCCACTTGTGTTTCCGTAATTCCCCCCACCCCCTTCCGGCCTCAATTGTTCGGCGAAGCTCCCGCTGTATGGGGCATACAATCCTTTTTCCACAACATAGTGGTTGTATATAAGTTCCCACACAGGCCGCAAATTGCCCCTTCCTTCCGGAGATACGGCTAACATTTCCTTACCTTCACAATTGCTGTAATCGGTCCAGGGAACATCCTCCCCCAAATTATATTTAGCGGTGTATTCCGCAAGGGCCAATACCTTGTTATCCTTGTAGCCAAACAAATCCTCTCCTTGATCGTAGGCCATTTTGCAAAAACTGCCCACCAGGGCTATGCATAACATGGCATGGCCCTGGTCTCTTCCCGATTCCTGACCCTGTCCCAAAAAATGCCCAGGTTTATCCCCTGGATATATATGATTCACCAGCCTGTCAATTTGGCCCGTTCCTGAGCCATTTTTAAAATAGTCCACAGCTTCTGAATACATACTTGAATCGTCGGCAAAAATTCCAATCGCCAAAATGGTATTCATATTAGCCAAATCCCAGTTAGCCCAATAGTGGTCAAAGCAAGTGTTGTTATGCCGGATTAGAAAATCAGAGCTAATGGGATAAAAAATGGAAACTAACATATTTTTAAATTTGTTAAAATCCTCCGCAGCCCATCCGGGGTAGTCTCGCAACAGCTCGCCCGCTACAGCAAACTGGTATCCGTACAAGCCTGCTCTTAAGCCCGCATTGGAATCTCCGGTAAAACCCGTGAAAATAAAAGACCAGTCATTGAGTATTTGAACTGCCGCCTGGGCGTATTGAGAGTCCAGAGAGATGCGGTATCTCAATGCCAGTTGGTAGGCCGCCGCGCAGTCTCTGGCCATGGCCATGTATGTTTCCCCATTTGGGCACCCGCTGCCGCCCGCGCAAACTTCTTCTTTGGGATTGGAGTTGTATTGAAGTTGAGAATAGGAATTTGAAATAAGCAGATCATAACTGCCTATCCAGGGTTCTTGCTGCGCTAATACCTTTTGGCGCATCCGGGCAATTTCAGACTCGGTGTGTAAAATTCCCGGATGAACAAATCCGAATGCGGAAGGAATAGCAAAAACGAATATCGGGATTATTCTAACGGTTATTTTTTTTAGCATATAATTATTAGAAAATATATTGGAAATAGTGCTAATTTTACCCTTCTTTGCCCACAATCAATCCAGCAATATTTAATTTAAGCCATTTTTAAAACCAGAAATGTGAAATTCGCAAAATTTAGCCGTTTATCAGGGTCAAATGGCCTCAGCCAAAGTGTTAAATTTGTGCTATTATATTGTTAAGATTAAAGTATTTAAAATAGCGAAAAGGCCTTAAATTTAGGGAGAAGTTTGGGATTTGGTGGATTGTTATGTCTGGGGTCGCCAAAATCCCGGACTAAGATGAATCCTGGGCACAAGGAGGGGGTATGGAAATTTCAAAAAAACGCTTAAATCTGATTAGTCTGGTAGTTCTTGCCGTTTTAGCCTTAATTGGCGAATCTTTTTCAAATGTCGCAGGAGATACCATTCAAGGAGATGGCGAAATATATGTATCTCGTTTAAAACGCCTTTTGGTTTTGCAAGAAGAACACCACAGTAAAAATATTGTGGGTGACGAAATCAAAGCCCTTTTGGAACCAAACGGGGTGGAAGTAGAAGTTGTTGCCACTTCTAATAGTTCTTCTGTTTTAAACAATGCGGTTTTAGCCGATTTTGATGCATTACTTTGGTCCTATGCATGGGAACCCCAGGACAGATACAATGCCGCCATGAAGCAGGCCGTAGAAGATTGGTACGCACAGGGCAACAGAGGGGTAGGTTGCTTGCACTCTTGCCAACGCTCCCATGATTGGCCTTTTTACAAAGAAGTTTTTGGCTCTTTGTATGCGTATGAATGGAATATTCCCAGCAATTCTCAAACTATGATCCTTGACGATAGCTTTAAAGACAACATGTTGTACAACGAAAGCGAAGATAAAAACTGGGACAATCCCGGTGGCCAGGAAGAGTATTACCTCTATGATTTAAACCCAAGAGATCTTCCCAATACTCAAATCCATTACCGCATTGAAGAAAACGACATTCAATCTATTTCCATGGGAGGCGACCACCCTGTAGTTTGGACAAGAGAAGTTATGGGCGGACGCAGTTATATGAATGTTTTAAACCACGCTTCTCATTTAATCAATGAATTAAAGCGTCAGGAATATGTGGACAACTTAACTAAGAGTTTGTACTGGCTCCCAGGTTACGATACTGTAAAAATAGAAGTGGATACCACAGATACTACCACAAATATCGATTTGGATAAGAATCAACTGGGTAACCAATCTGAAATCTTTCACATTGCCTCAGATAACAAAACTCTGCATATTGGCGATGTTAATAACCAAATAAAAATTTTCGATGCCCGCGGAACTGTGGTTTATGAGTCCCGCGGTTTGAATAATTATGATTTATCTTCCCTCAAGGGAATTCATTATATTCAAATAAATTTGAATAATAAATCTTATAGAAACAAAGTTATATTACTTTAAAATTCTAAAACATTTTCTTTAAGCTGAATTCTCAGTCTTTTACCTGTATTAGTTTAGGTGTTATTATGAAATTATTAATTGTCTTTGTATCCCTTTTTTCCTTTGCCTCCGTACTGCAAGCCGATATTGAGCTTAAACCGGTTACCACTAAGGTTGGCGTGGAGCTGGGCCAATTTATGGGCGGCCAATATTCTGAAAGAAAAGATATTGATATGCAAGGCCATGTGGAAAGACGCATACTATTTTCAATCGGAAGGGAAATAGAGGTGGACCCTAGCTTTACCTTACATTTTGCATTAGGCGGGGCTCTTTTCTATGCCTTTCCTGCAGACAACACCCAATACTTTACTAAAGGCACTAAAACGGCCCTCACTTTAGGTTATGGTTATGGCAACAAAAGTTGGGATTGGGGTGGAAGCCTCAAGTTTGGAATATTCCCATATAAGTACAACCCCAATGCCAAAAATTTAGGGGAATATCTTTTTAGAAGCGGCACATATCCCAGTATTAGATACACCGGTGGTTTTTCAAACGTGAACTCCGCATATTACCCTGCCGAGGGAATAAATTTCAGTTTTGAACATTTGGAAGGCATGTTAAAACATGAGTTTATTTTATTTTCAGAAAGATTCCAGTCCCCCACAGTGGATTTAACCCCCAGCTACTTAGTAACGCTCAATTTAACAAACATTATTGAAATTGAAGCGGGTGTGGCGTTTAACAGATACATTCCAGCCAAACCTTCAAAGCTAAATCCAAAAACGGAAGAAAACAGCTATGTTACTATGATTGACCCTTTCCCCGATTCAGTATTATATGGCGGTGAAAAAATTGCGCCTGTGAACGAAGGGCCAGGCTGGCTGCTTAATAACTATCGCGACACCACATCCCGAGAACGCTTATTATCCTTAACCCAGGAGGTAGTGGGTCCTTTGGGCGATACACTGGAAGTAAACCTATACAATAGAAACACCACCTACTACAGCCAAAAAGGGATTAAGTTAATGGGAAGCATTGCAGCCAACCTCCCTGGAAACTCAAAAATTTATGCGGAAATTGCGTTAT
The DNA here is from genome assembly GCA_050294405.1 of Fibrobacteria bacterium. GTDB lineage: Bacteria > Fibrobacterota > Fibrobacteria > UBA11236 > JADFYW01 > JBNKOC01. The sequence goes on from JBNKOC010000027.1 coordinate 113,218, forward strand.
TAGGTTTGGAAAATCACCCTTTTTATTACGAAAGCCAGAAAGAACGCATGCCCATTATGGCTGGCGTATCCTTTCCTACTTTTGGGCTATTGGATAACCTATCTTTTGAGGTGGAATATTTAAAAGCCAAGTTTGCCAATGATAAATCCATTCTATACAACACCACCGATGTTATTTATGTGAATTCGCAGGAATCTTATGAAGCCAGTCTGGAACAGGCAAAAAAAGAAACTTGGAAGTGGTCCTTTTTTGCTGAAAGGAAAATCGGAGAAACCATGAAAGCCTTTTTGCAAGTGGCTAGCGATCATTTCCGAACGATTGATTATGAAGTAAGACCTTCCCATGCCAGCATTATTAAATCGCCTTCGGACTGGTACTACATGGGAAAATTTGAATTTGGTTTTTAGTAATAAATTCAAATCTTGCCTCATTTGGCTATATTCTTTTTAAGAAATCTCACTTAAAAACATAGCCTAAAACAATTTATTTGCCTTTTTCCAGGATACAAATATGTATCTTAAGGACTTCGTCCCAAAATTTCAGAAAAAAATCAGTTAGAATTTTCCCTGGAAATGTTTGCGGGAGAATTTCCCCAATTTTAATAGTAAAAAATCTGAATTTTTCTGGAAAAATTCAGATTACTTCCAAATAATAGCGTTGAACATCGACTGAGATATATAAAACTCAGATCCTTCCAGATTTATACAAATATGACTTTTTTCAGGATACACAAAAAGGATATTGTATGAGATTTTAAGCATATATTTTAAAATTCTACGGTATATTTTTTTATGTCGGAAAGGTTCATTAACGGGAGGAGAGCCCATGAAACCCAAACTATTCCTGCTTATTGGCTTATTTGTTGGTATAACTTTAACCTATAGCCAAAACGTTTCTCTTAGTGGGATTGTAAGGGAAGCTGGCAACAACAACCCTATTTCAGGTGCACAGTTACGCTTGTTAAATTCCGGACTGACCGCCACTACAGACGCTCAAGGCTCATTTTCGATATCAGCTGTTCTATCTGTTCACAAATCTGACAATTTTCACCCGGATTTAAGTTTTGAGCTTAAGGGCAATATGTTAATAGTCCGGTCCGGAAATTTAAGTGAAAATACAACAGTGGAATTATACAGCACCACGGGAAGTTTGATGTATGCATCGAATTTTGAAGAAAATTCTTCATCTGATTTTGAGATTGAAATTCCCGATTTTAAGCCTGGAGTTTCGATTTTGCTTGTAAAGGCAAATGGAAAATCTATTTCACAAAAACTGTTCCGTCTTGGAGATAACATATTCAGTCAGGATTATTCCTCATTTGAAAAGGGTGGAAGCCTTAAAGCTTCCGCAGCATTTTTAGCTGTAGATAGCCTAATGATCAGCAAAACAGGGTATCTGGATGCTAAAATAGGCATTGATAGTTACACTATGGAAAATCTGGAAATCACTTTGGAATCCAGTAACTGTGATATTCCAGAAATGCCTTCCCGCACTCAACTGGATATAAATATTCCCAAATTGCCCAACCCTTTTACTTTCAAAATTGCAGACTATCCTGATGTTACAAAACGCGAAGACTGGAACTGCCGCAGAGAAGAAATAAACAAAGCCATGCAAGCCTATATTTATGGAGAAAACCCTGCACCTGAAAAAGTGGAAGCGAACTATTCTGGCAATACCCTGGAAATTACAGTGAGCTACGGAGGAAAATCAATATCATTTGACTTGGATATATCTGGCGGTGATCCGCAAAACCCAAAACCCCTTTTATTGAAATACGGTGGGTTCGGATCTCTACCAGGGCTGCCTAATGGAATTGTGTCCGCAACTATGCCAATTAATGATATTGCTGCGGATGCGACCTCATCCAGTGGTCTATTTTATAATTTATACGGAACCAATCATTCCGCTGGTGAATTGGCCGCCTGGGCATGGGGAGTGGGCAGAGTAATAGATGCTTTAGAAATGACGCCTGAAGTTGGTATTGATCCCACTAAGGTGGCAGTTCATGGATGTTCCCGTTATGGCAAAGGAGCGCTGGCTGCAGGGGCACTGGAGCCTCGCGTCGCCCTTACAATTCCAGAAGAGGCTGGTTCCGGTGGGGGTTCTGCCTGGAGGATAATTGCCGCAGAAAAATCTTCCGGAAGAGACATTCAAACTCTGAGCAGTGCATGTAGTGAAAGAAACTGGATGCATCAGAATTTTTGCGACTGGAGCGGGCTTGAGAGCCGTTTGCCAGTAGACATGCATGAAGCCATGGGCTTGGTAGCTCCCAGAGGTCTTTTATTCCTAGATGGAGATGCAGGAAATGATTGGTTAGGTGTTACTGCTAGCTCCTGGTCGGCCCACGGGACCGCTGAAATTTATAAGGCGCTGGGTTCTGAAAGCGGATTTACTTATTCTCAAATTAATTCTTCTCATTGCACTACCCCACAAGGTCAGGGAAAATATGTTACTGCTTATATGAATTATTACCTATTGGGAGAAGGCGAACCTCCTGAAGGTGGCGTTGTTACTCAAGCTACAAGACAATTTAATAGAGCTGATTGGATTGATTGGGAAACTCCCAGCCTGGAGTAACCCGAATTGACTAGTGTTCATGCCCAAACGGCGATCCCCCCACAGTACCCTTCGATTTTAACTTGGGGTACTGTGACTTTTTCCACGCTATACCAAAGAGTTTGTGATATGGCCGAAATTTCCTACCTTTGGTCCTTTTTAACAGGTTTGATAGATGCTCCAAGTAAACAATCTTACCAAAGGCTATGGCGACCAAATCCTTTTAGACAAGGTAAGCTTTGTAGTTAACCCAGGTGAAAAAATTGGCCTAATTGGTCGAAATGGGCATGGCAAAACAACTCTTTTTCGCATGCTTATGGGGGAAGAAAAACCCGATGATGGAGAATGGACAGCCCCTAACCGGTACAAAATTGGTGTATTGTCCCAGTACTTTGATTTCAAAGAGCCCACTGTATTGCAGGAAGCTTGCACCGCATTAGAAGATCACGGTGGATGGAAAGAAGAATACAAAGCTGAAGCCATACTAATGGGACTTGGCTTTTCAGAAGCCGATTTTCACCGCGCCCCTAAGGAAATGTCGGGCGGCTTTCAAATGCGTCTCAACCTCACTATGTTACTACTTTCCGAACCGAATCTTTTGTTGTTGGATGAACCCACTAACTACCTGGATATTGTTTCCATCCGCTGGCTGGAACGTTTTCTAAAATCATGGGAAAATGAGTTTATTCTCATTACACACGATAGAAATTTTATGGATACCGTATGCACGCATACCATGGGTATTTTAAGAAAGCAGTTGCGGAAAATTCCTGGCCCCACCCGAAAATGGTACAGCCAAACTGCCGAAGAAGACGAAATTTATGAAAAGACTCGCTTAAACCAAGAAGCCAAGCGCGCTCAAACTGAGCGATTTATCCAACGCTTCAAGGCAAAAGCAAGCAAAGCCGCCGCCGTCCAGTCAAAAGTAAAGTTATTAGAAAAGCAGGGCATTGCTGAAAAACTGGAAACAGAAAGTGACTTAAGTTTTAAATTTCGTGAAACTGAATTTCCTGGCACCCGGTTCCAAACTGTAAAAGGGCTGACATTTGGTTATAGCCCCGATAAGATATTACTAAATGATATTAACATAGATATACATCCGGGAGATAGAATTGGAATTATCGGTCCAAACGGAAAAGGCAAATCTACTTTACTTTCCCTTTTAGCAGGAGAATTACAACCATTAGAAGGCTCTATTCAAAACCATGATTTGACCCGTATTGGATATTTTGGCCAAACTAATGTGGATAGAATGGATTTTGAAAATATGGTTTACGAGGAAATTGGACGGGAAAATCCAGACTTGGGTATCGGCGGCTCCAGAAGCATTGCCGGACTCATGATGTTTGAGGGAGATAATGCCAAGAAAAAAATTAAGGTATTGAGCGGCGGGGAAAAAAGCCGGGTCTTATTGGGAAAAATTTTAGCAAGCCCCGTTGGTTTATTGTTATTGGATGAACCCACTCATCACCTTGATATGCAGTCTGTTGAATCTCTAAAAATCGCTTTGGAAAAATTTAACGGAGCCGTGGTCATTGTATCTCATGATGAAGAAATTATTGGGGAAATAGCAAACAAACTAATAGTGTATGATGAAGATAAATGTTTTGTTTTTGATGGAACATACCAGGACTTTTTAGACCGTATTGGATGGTCCTTCGAGCGCAATGAAGGCACAGCCCAGTTAAAAACGAATACAAAAAATAATGACAGTAAAAAAGGCGGAAAGAAAAAGAACAAAAAAAATAGATCGTTCAATTCCACGTCTCAATCAGATACTCAGGCAGAACAAGCAGGCATATCAAAAGAATCCGACGGAACTAGTAAGCTAAGTTTCAAAGAAAAAGAGCTATTAGAAACATTGCCTGAAAAAATTGAAAAGTTAGAAACTCAGCAGGCTGAAATTGTAGCGAAAATGGCCAATCCCGATATATACCAACAAAATCCGGATGAGGTAAAAAAGCTAAGCGTTCAAAGCGAAGAAATAGCCCGGGAATTGGAAAAATATTATGCTAGCTGGCAAGAGCTTGAGGCCCGTAACAAATAGCCATAAACATGGCTAATTTTTGAGATCTATGATGAGCGCAAAAGAAATATATAGTATCACCGCTATAATTCTTACTTTTGTAGGTTTTTATCCATATATCACATCTATACTTCGCGGAAAAACCAAACCCCATGTTTTTTCCTGGGTAATTTGGGGTGTTACCACTACTGTTGTTTATGCCGCCCAAGTGGCGGACCATGGCGGCGTTGGGGCCTGGCCAACCGGCATTTCCGGGCTCATAACATTTTATGTGGCCTGGTTAGCCTATAAACATAAGTCAGATACCCATATAAGCCGTAGCGATTGGGGCTTTTTTATTACTGCCCTTTTATCCATCCCCCTTTGGTATATTACCTCTTCCCCGCTTTGGTCGGTAATTATCCTTACCTCCATTGACGGAATCGGCTTTATCCCCACTTATCGAAAAGCATTTATTCTTCCCCACGAAGAACAGATCACATTTTATGGATTATTTACATTTCGAAATATATTTTCCATCCTTGCCCTGGAAAATTTTTCAATAACCACTTTGCTTTTTCCTGTGGTAACTGCCATAGGCTGCATCCCCTTAATGTTTATGATATATTGGCGTAGGAAGTTGGCTGAGATTTAAAAGTTCGTCCATTCTGAACCATTTTTCCCAAATTGTCAAAATAATTTTAGTTTTGAATTTTGGTTTTTCGGTTTATATTAAAATAGACTCAATTTTCAGGAAAAACAAAAAATGAATATTCGATGGATCGTACTTAGCCTTCTTGGTGTTTTTTTGGCAACTGTTTCAGTTAGTGGACAAGATGGTAAAAATTTGGCATATGAAGTATCTGAAGAATTATTACCCCCTGACTCTTTGATTCAGAAATTTCAATCCGATATCGCCTTAATAAAAACGGCTTATCCCGAAATAAAAGATATTCACAAGTATTATGACTGGATTCCAGGAACTATTACTATTTGGTTTTCTGATACAGCTAGCCTTAAATACCAAAACAATCAACTCCCGGAATTTGACAGTTTAAACAATGCCTTAGGTATTGTGGAAATAATAGAATTAAATTCACTCAAAGAAATCCAGCTAATATTTTCTAAAGAATATAATCCTATATTTTTAATTCCTTTATATAATGATATTTCTGGTGTGCGCCCAAGTTTAGTTGATTCTGGCTACAATTTCTCAGGAACTAACATTAGCTATAAAAATGAAATTTACACTTTTGAACAAGGCTGGGGAGATTGCCCGGCGGGCTGCATTTATGCACATTTTTGGGATTTTAAAGTTGAGGGGGGTGCTGTCACCCTCCTGGACTCCTATGGAAGTCCACTTTCCACTTCCCCTTATCCAACTTCAGCAAAGAGCAAGTTAGTGTCCGGTCCAAATATTACTTCATCTGAGAATAAATGGAGAGTTACCATAAATAAAAGCCATGGAGAAAATTTTAAATCTTTTCTTATAAATGGAGTTCTTTACCAACAAATAAATCGGTAAAATGAAGGAGGTTCATCGGTTCCATGTATTTAAAGTCTTGCTGTTGGTTTTAATTATATCCACTCAAAGCACTTCCTCCACCCAAACCTTTAAGTTGGATGGACCTTACTTCTCCTTCGGTTACTCCCTAAATTTTCATATAAATACCCCAATTATAGTATCCAGTGGGCCTGAGATTTCCATCGGCCGTTTTATAAATAGCCACAAGTTTATGTCCGCTTTACTTGGCCTGGATTTAACTCATGGAAATCATGATTGGTCTGTAAAATCCAAGCTACAATATGGTTACTACGAAATAGGCTGGTCTGCGGGTCCCTTTCTGGCAAGTCACAAGGGAAAAAAGAAATTTGGAGCAGACATTGATTTCTGGTTTGGTATGGGGTTATATGGAATGGTAACATATAAATTAAACCCCGCTTACTCTTGGCTCTCAACTTCTGGTAAAATAAAAACCGGTTTTCCCCTCTGCATGTTTTCTAATTTTTGCACCGCAAATTAGTACTCCCATTTTTACAGCTTTGGTGGATAAACTCTATTTCCACCTTTATCTACCAACATCAACAGCGTTGCCAATCACTGCAAAATCATTTTTAATGCGAATATTTGTTACAGCTTCTCCCAGTTGTTGCTGCTTGCGTGTCCAGGGAGAGTCGAAAAGGCTAAGTTGGCCTTCATCTTCACCTCGTTGCGGCACCGCAATAGAAATACGTTTTAGAGCCACACGCCTTGTATACATATTTCCAAAAGCTTCACTTGCCACATTAAGCAAAGTTAAAAAATCATTGCTGGCTTTTACCAATTTTACACTACGCCGAACTGCTTTGCCATCTCCATAACGAAGCTCCATTTTTAAGCTTTTTGCTAAAATGTTTTGTTGTTTTAACTCAAAACCAAGCTTATCCACAGTCTGTCGCAATTTCTCTAATAAAAATTTAATGTCATTACTGTCTTTGGGAATACTCACATCAACTTGAATGGACTTTTTTGACTGGGATTGTGAAACGTCCTTTTCCGATGTATCTGATATACAATGGACCATGGCGTAAAGCTTATTCCCTTCCGGGCCGAAACGCGATAAAATGTGCTGCCGGCTGAGCTTCTGCACCTGGCCTATGGTTTTAAGACCGAAAAGGTGCAGCCGCTCACGGCATTTTGGGGACAAGCGCGGCAGGAGTGATGAGGGCAGGGAAGCGAGGGTAGATTCTTCCTTATCTGCCGCGCAGAGGTTCAACCGTCCCGGCAAGGCCAACCGGGATAAAACTTCAGCCACCAGACGGGAATGGGAAATACCCACTGCCACATCAAAGAAACTGAGATGTTTTTTTAAGTCCATCTGGAAAAGCCGCCCCATATCTTCCATGTTATGACTTCGAAAAAGAGGCGTGCCTGTTAAGTTTAAAATAGTGGTGGAATTATAACCGATTTCAAAAGAAGGTGTGTACCATTGGCACAGCAAACTCAGTTCCCCTTCCAGGTTAGCTTCAGCAGCTTTATCTCTGGCCCAGGGCACAATCAGCGAGCTTTTTCGCCGGGCAATAAAAAGGGGCATTCCCGCTTCAACTCCCATGGCTCGTGCCAGAGGAGATACGGCTAGAATGCTGGTTTTGTGACTTTCTTCTTCCTGCTCCACTACCACAAAGGGTTCTTTGCGAAGAAGAGGATACATGGACCAAAGGGCTTGAGCAGAAAATTCCGGAAAACGGAGCACAGCAAACAACTCTTTTTTAACATCAAGCTTTTTAGGCTGCTCGTAAATTGTTAACATCGCTATACCTTTCGTATTTTTGAAGTGAGAGAGACAGTTTCTGGGAGGCTAATTCAAAATCCACTAAATTGGGATTAAAAGGAAGCATTCGAACGGAATCGGCTTCCAGTGAGTAACTCCCCCAATCCTCAGTTACCTTTCCATAGACTTCGAAATATTTAGAGGAGGCCAGAGTATCCTGAAAGCGATCCAACACATCGGGCCAAAAAATAACATCCACGTTTTCTGTTTTGTCTTCCAAAGTCAAAAACAGCATATTTTTTTTCGAATGGGTGATTTCATGAAAACGTTCCGTGACTTGTTTTCCAACTATTTTAATACGCCTTCCCAGATATTGAGGGATTTGGTTAGCGGGTACCGCTCCTTTGGCTGCAGGATGGAGTTCCAAAACATCCAGCATATTGCCGCTCAATATATAGCCCAAAATTCTCTCCTCATTAAGACATTTTTCCATAAGCGTATAATCGCTAAGCCCGGGATGCTCCTCGCCAAAATCAGAAGGAAGCCCGCCTGTAAAAAAACTTGGTTTTTTTTCATCACTGCCTGGGTGGAGCACTTCTAACTGATACAAAAGTTCGGGTTGGCTAAGTCCAAGCCCGTCAAAGGCTCCCACCAAAATGAGACTTTCTGTTTCTTTTTTTCCCAAAGAAGTCCTACTTGCAAAATCCCTCAAAGATCGATATATTCCACTTTCTTTTCTTTCCGCTACAACCTGTTCCATGCTGCGGGAAGACAACCCTCGTACATGCATAAAACCTGGCCTTATCCAATCGTCTTTCCCATAATATTTGATATCAGAATGGTTGATGTGAAGGGCAAGAATATTTAAACCCCAACGCCTGGCTTCATTTATATAAACATCACGGGAATAAAAACCATGGCTGTTAGAAATAACCGCCGACAAAAACTGGGCCGGATAATGGGCTTTGAGAAAAGCGCAACGAAAACTAAGCTGAGCATAAGAAGCAGAATGTGATTTGCAAAAAGAAAAACCGGTAAACGAAGACACCCGAGTCCAAAGCTCTACGGCTTGTTCCAAAGAAAGCCCGCTGGTGGTTTGACAACCCTCTATAAATTCCCGGGATGTTTCCTCCCACTCCGTCTCGCTGACTTTTCCGTCGTGCAGGGAGTTCATCATCTTGCGAATTTTATCAGCTTTTTTGTAGCTAAGCCCCGCCACCATATGGCAGGCTTTCGTCACATCTTCCTGAAAGGCAAATACATCATGGGTATCCGGCAAAATGGGCTTTAATGAAGGATGTAAATACTCCCAATCCACAATACCCATTTTTTTCTTACGGTGCCGCTCCACAAAAGTTTTGGCATATTCCGCCCCCGCAGGACGCACCAGGCTCGATGTAATGGTAATTTCCTCAAAGCTTTGAGCCTGGCACTTTTTATTGAGGCGGGATTGGGCCGGGCTTTCAATGTAAAAAATACCCCGAGTCCGTCCCTGTGAAAGCAAGTTTTGGACTTTTTTATCCGTATAACATTTTTCCAAATTCCAAACACCGGGATCGGGAAAATGCTGTCGATGTAACTGTTCCAAACTGTCACGTAACACCGACAGCGATCCGTTGCCGAGTAAATCGAATTTGATAAGGCCCAATTCGTCAATACCGCTATGCATATCTATTTGAGTGATAACCCGGTTTGTTTCTCCGCCGCTTCGCTCCAGTGCCACGTGGCGGCAGATGGGCTGGTTGGTGATCAAAAGTCCACCGGGATGTTGTCCTAAAAAACGGGGTCTTCCATTAAGTTGGTATGACAAATATTTGAGTTTTTCCAAATCGGCATCTTTTATTTTAAAATTAGTGGTTCGTTCCCTGTCCTGAATCAAACTGATTTCTTCGTCGCTATAGCCATGCACTTTAGCTACTTCGCGAAAGGCGGCCCGACCGCGAAAACAGTTAGTGGTGCAGGTAATGGCCACCCGCTCTTCTCCAAAACGATGCCGGACATAGTCGAGAACTTCTTCCCGCTCATCCCAACCAAAGTCCAAATCGGCATCGGGAGGGGAAGCCCTGTCTTCGTTTAAGAAGCGCTGGAAATAAAGTTTTTGGCTGATGGGATCCAAACTTCCCACACCCAGATTGTAAAAGCTGATGGAATTGGCGGCACTACCCCTTAATATACAACTATCTCCAGAACGACGGTATCCCCCGGAAAAATGTTGGCCGGTCCAGTCCCATACATCTTTAACCATTAAGAAATAAGAAGAATACCCCAATTTTTTAATAACATCTAATTCCATTTTCTGGATGTCTCTTGCTTTTTCATATTCAGCACTACTGCCGTAGTTTTTTTCCAGCCCTTTCAAAGCGAGTTTTTGCAGGTAACTATCCGGTGTAAAGCCCTTGGGAACAGGAATCTCAGGCATAATCCACTTACCAAATTTAAAAGATACATTGCAGTTATCTGCGATTTTTAAAGTGTTTGAAAGAGCTTCGCAATGGTTTGGAAAAAGGTCGTACATTTTTTCGGCGCTTCGCAAGTGACTTTCTTTGGGAACCAAATCCTCTTCCTGCAAAAAAGAAAGGGAGGCGTTTAAATCTATGGCCCGTAAAAGCCTATGTATTTCCCAGTCACTTTGCTCCAGCAAATAAACATCGTTAGTGACAACCATAGGTAGCATTAATTTGCGGGCCCGCTTTTCCAACTCCCGGCTGCGACAGCGGGTTTTAGGATTATGATTCACAAGCTCAGCATAGAGATTATGCCGGTTAGGGGTTTTGGCCAATGTTTCCAAGGAAAAGATATCGGATGTAATCCATACTAAATTCGGACGATGTACATTAAAAAATTTGAAAACTTCTTTACTCCCATGTAATTGGCGCTGTGAAATAAGCTCGCACAAATCCCCATAACCCTCCAAATTTTTCGCCAGTACCACCGCACTTAAAGAGTTCGCAGAAAGCTCCGCCCCCAGGATAGGCTTGATACCCGCGCCGAGGCAGGCCTTATAAAATGAAATAAGCCCGGACATGCGATTGCAATCGGTTAGGGCCAGCGCCTTAAAACCCAAATTCTTAGCTTTTTCCACTAAATCATCGATTTTAGCCGTTCCGGCCAGGAAACTAAGCTCGCTATGGACATGCAAATGAACAAAACACATACTGTACAAATGTGCAGTATTTTTTTATAATAGTCAAGAGAAATCCTGCGGTTACAGGGGCAATTTTTGTCCCCTCAAACCGACCTTTAAATTTGAGCCAAAAACAAAGGTAGCCTTTGTGCGCAGCACAGGTTGATGTTAAGAGTCATTTTATGGGTTATGTATATGAGATAGGATTCGACTCAGCTTCAGAATAGAGACAAGATTAAGGCACGGCTAAACCAAGGCTCGCACGCTTGGCGCGCCGTTTTTTATCGGCTAAAGACAAGATATTTAGTGACCTACGCCTCCACTTGCGCCACAGTCTTTCTAAATTCCCGAGGCGATACGCCTTGTATGCGCTTAAAAACCTTGCTGAATACAAAAGGATCTCCATAGCCCACTCGTTCGGCAATCTTTTCCATGTTATCGTCAGTAGAACGCAATAAATCCATAGCTCTCTGGATACGCACTCTTGCTAAGTAGTGGGCGGGAGTATCCCCAGCCAGGCGTTTGAAACGCTGGGCGAAAGCGGCTCGGGAAAGCCCCGATGTTTTTGCCAGAGTTTCCAAATTCCATTCTTGTTCTGGCCTGGCGTGGATATTTTCAATGGCGCGGCTAAGAGCTTTATCCTTAAATACCTGGCCCCAATGAGCAACTTCACCCCCTTGTTTGTGAACCTGGCGGGTTAACCAGTCCCTAAGAATATAATGAAACATAACATCTACCAGAGCCTTAACTACGGATTCGCTTCCCTGTCCTTCCTGAGAAAGCTCTGCAGACATCAATTGCTGGGTCGCATACAAAGGACTGTGCGCAGGAATATCTCCAGCGCGAATCACAATCCATTCTGGAAGCTCGTTAAAAAGTGGATGTATGGGAGGAGTCTGGAATTGATATAATCCTGCCACGATAACAGCCAGGGGAGAAACATCAGATTCTTCCGACACACTGGAGGTTGTAGGGCATTCATCCACAGGTTCAAGGGAAGGGTGGGTAGCAATTACATGTTCAAAACCCCGTTTAATTAAAATAACATCTCCCCGTTCGAGCTTTACAGCTTCCTCAAATTTGGGAGCGTTAATGTAAGCACTACCGTGAGTTATAATATGAAAACCCATGCTGCGCTCACAGGGAAAACGCATGGACCAGGGTTTGTAAAAAGCCCGACGCAAAAGCAGGGATTTTCGAAGGCCAGCCGAGTTTAAAATGTCCGTTAAAACATCCATATTTGAAATATAGCACAAAATGTCAAAAAAAATTATTAAAAATACGAATTGACATAAATTAAAGACTTATACCCATTTTTAATCTCGGATAATTTCATAAATTATTCATAGATAAATTTAAACTCATGGAGGAAAAAGCATGTCAAACTCAAAAACGGATAAGATTTTAGTAGTAGGCGGTACTGGAACCGTCGGCTCTGAAGTGACTTCCCAATTAAAAAAAGAGGGGTATCAGGTTCGCATTACCAGCAGCAAACCCAGCCAAAACCCAGAAGCCGTACAGGTGAATTTAATTAGCGGCGAAGGTCTGGAGGCTGCATTTTCCGGAATTGACCGCGCCTTTTTTCTTTCCCCCGGAGGGTACGCCGATCAGTACCAAATGTTAGCGCCCCTTATTGAAAAAGCAAAAGAAAACAAACTTAAAAAAGTGGTACTAATGAGCGCCATGGGTGCGGAACAAAACGCCGAATCGCCTTTACGTCGCGCCGAAGTTTTGCTTGAAAATTCTGGTCTTGCCTACAACATCATCCGGCCCAGCTGGTTTATGCAAAACTTTAACAGCTTTTGGGTTTATAACATCCAGACTCAAAACCAAATCCGTTTACCAGTGGCTGATGGAAAAACTGGTTTTATCGACACCCGGGATATTGCAGCAGTGGCCGCCAAGTTACTCACATCCGATAAACATAATAACGAGGCTTTCGGACTAACCGGACCTGAATTGCTGGACCACAGCCAGGTGGCAGAGTTAATTTCCAATGCAGCCGGAAGAACTATTGAATTCATAGACATCGATCCTGAAGAACTAAAACAAACCTTATTAGGCATTGGCTTACCCGCGGATTACACCGAATTTCTATTGCTGATTCTTGGTTTTTTGAAAGCAGGATACAGCGCAGTACTGACAAATTCAGTTCAGGACATCCTGGGCAGAGAACCGATTTCTTTCAAGCAATACGCTGAAGATTATAAAAACGCCTGGAAAGCGGCCAAAGAATTAAGCCCGTCTTAATTAAATAGGTTATACATTATTTTTATACCGGTTTATTTTTCTAATGTATCCCCCGTTTGCGGGGGATTTTTTTTATCTGTAATTTTTCTTACGATTTTTGCCTAAAAAAGGCGCAATTCCCCAAATTTCCTGGAGGAAGACAAAAATACCTGCCTAATTTGCGAATGTCGGCCTGCTCAAAAAAATATAAATTGCCTAAGAGAGCTTGAATCAACTTGGATGCATACATGAATCGCAAATTTTCTTTATTTTTAATTATTGTTTTTATTGTTGGCGCCTTAACCGGTTTCACCCAAAACTACAGCTGGAATAACCCCAGCTCCAACCTTCCCAATGGCATCAGCCACCATACATATCGCAGCGAAGTTTTGAATACAGATGTTGGCTATAGTATTTACCTGCCTCCGAATTACAGCAATAGCGAAGAAGAGTATCCTGTAATTTATTCTCTTCACGGAATGGGAGGAAACGAAAATTCAAATTGCGGCCTATTTGGAGGAATCCTTCAGGATGGCATTAACAACAACGACTTCCCGCCAGTAATTATGGTTTTTGTAAACGGCAGAGGAAATACTTTTTACAGCGACTCCAAAGACGGCAGCCTCAAATGCGAAACATCTATAATCACAGAGTTGATTCCTCACATTGATGAAACTTACCGCACCAAATCCTATAGAGGCCAACGAGCCATTGAAGGTATCTCCATGGGTGGTTTTGGGGCGCTTATGTTAGGTTTTAAATACCCAGATACATTTGGAAGCATTGGTTCTTATGATGCGGCCCTTGTAACCTGGGATACGTTAAGCGAACAGCAATTCGACCAATCTATCCCCAACCAAATTTTTGGCGGTGACAGGGAATATTTCAACCAAAATAGCTACCCTCCCACGTTGGCCACTAAAAACGCAGACAGCATTAAAGCGCTTAACATTAAAGTTCGTATGACTACTGGTGATAACGATTTTCAAATGGGGCCCTTGTATAATTACAATCTTTCCATGCGGGACACCCTAAACGCTTTGGGTATCGAACTGGACTTTAATGTTATCCCCGGCGGCACTCACGGCGCGGGAATGAATCAAAATTCTGGAAAGGCGAATATCCTTTTTCATTTAGAAAATTTCACCGAAGAGCCCCTGTTTGTTTTTAATCCGAATAATGCAGAAAACAAAACATCAACATTTCGCCAAAGTTATTTTTATTACACTCCCGGAAAATTTAACCTTTATTCAAAGAAGCTAAATCTCAAAAACCAACGTATCGAAATATACCATGTTAGTGGAAAAAAAATTGGAATATTCAATTTTGCCGATATTAAAAATGGCCTGAAAAACAGGCCATTGACAGAAGGTTTTTATATTTTCAACTTTCTATAAAGTTGCCGCGATTGGGCTCGTCTTCCGAGGCCTTCGCTTTTGCCAACCACAATCAGAACCCTATTTCTTCTGCAAAATCTTACCACTCCGATTTTGCCCAACCTATTGCCGTGCAAAAACAGTGAAAAGGCTTAAATTGTGGATTTTTTTTGTATTTTTGTGCTTATGTACCACCAAAGCCTATTTGACCTCAAGGTCGCCGCCAAATTTGAGCTGTATAACAGCCTTTTTCTTCGCCTACCCTTCAATCAGGTAAAAAAGTCTGGAACTATGCTCCCGGTTTTCACAGATTTTTGCCACTCAAAACTACAAGATGGTCTGGGACCACTTAAAATTATCGAGTCCTTTTTCGACAGAGTGGAAGATGTGAAAAACGATAAGCAAATCATAGATAGGCTATTTGATTTTCTTCGTTTTGTGGAACGCCAGGTTGTGCTTTTTGATGCCCTTGAGGATGCCGCCTATGGAGAATTACATGATATATACGGCCCTGGCTCTTTAAAAGATGTTCTGAATCAAATCGAATCCAATGAGTTTGAAGATAAATACAAAAAACTATTGGAGTCTTTTAATGTAAGAGTTGTATTAACGGCTCACCCCACCCAATTCTATACGCCGCAGGTTCTAGGTATTTTAGATGATTTGGTAGAACAAATGAAGGGAAATGACCTGGCCAAAATCAATGATTTGCTTTTGCAAATGGGCAAAACCCCCTTTAAGAAAAAGAGCAAACCTTCTCCTGTGGATGAGGCGGAAGCTCTCATATGGATTTTAGAAAATGTTATGTACAACATTATTCCAGATTTGAATTTTGCCTTTCATAGAACTGTTGATGGGGTAAAAAACCTGGGGCAAAAACCCATTGTGGAATTGGGATTCTGGCCGGGAGGCGATAGAGATGGAAATCCATTTGTAGACTCACGAGTGACAAGGCAAGTGGCCATTACCTTGCATCAAAAACTGGTGTCCTTGTATTTATCAGAAATCTCCGTATTGAAAAGGCGATTGACTTTTGAGGGAATTTTTGAATCCCTACTAACCATTGAAGACAAATTGGAAATAACTTTCAACCCCTTAAAAGAAGAATTGTTAGCTGCACGGGAGCTAGATCCAAGTGAAAGCTCCGACCTTAAATTCCTCTCCTTAAAACACAATGGCTACCACCGTCCCCAGGAATTAATCGGAGATTTAATGGAATTGCGTCAGCAATTGCTGGCAAATCACGACGGCTTGTTTCTAAATGATTTGGATAAATTTATTTCCAAAGTGCAAACATTCGGGTTTCACTTCGCCATCCTCGATATCAGGCAGGACTCCCGTATCCATGGGCAGGCTTTAGAAGCAATATGGGATAAACTCAAAAGTTTCTCAGGAAATTTTCAAAAATTCAAATCCTATTTGGACTTATCCGAGACTAAAAAAATTGAGGCTCTGTTACAACTCCTACCTAATATTGAGCAATTAAGTTCCAAAGAAAAAAAGGCCCTTTTAGATGTATGTCTGGGAGAATTGAGCGATCCGGTACACAAAGATTGCTTTGAAAGCATCCAGGCTTTACAATGGGTTCAGGAATTAAACGGACCTAGCTCTTGCGAGCGCTATATAATCAGCAATTTCAAAGGTATTAGTGATTTATTAACCGTATGGCTTTTCGCCACAATGTGTGGATTGAAGAAAAACTCTTTTAATATTGACATTGTCCCTCTTTTTGAAAGCATCGAAGATTTAAAAAAATCTCATAAAATAATGGATGAGTTGTATAACATCGCCTCATACCGTAAGTATTTAAAAAGCAGAAATGACAGGCAATATATAATGCTTGGCTTTTCAGATGGCACTAAGGATGGCGGTTATTTAACCGCTAATTGGGAAATTTTAAGCGCAAAACAAAGGTTAACGGAAGTAGCAAATACTCATGGGTTAGAAGCTGCATTCTTTGATGGTCGTGGCGGTCCTCCTGCCCGAGGAGGGGGAAAGACTCATAAATTTTATCGTTCTCTGGGATCGAAAGTAAACAGTCATTACATACATATTACTATCCAGGGCCAAACCATCACTTCAAATTTCGGAACTCCCATTAGCGCACGCCATAACTTTGAGCAATTGGCCACTGCAGGTATTGAGAACGAGCTTTTTCCTTTGGGATCCTCCGAACTGGAAAAAACAGAAACCCGATTGATTCAGCAGTTATCTAACATCGCCTTTGAACACTATTCCAACTTAAAACACGACCCTCTTTTCATTGAATATCTGGAAGAAGTAACCCCTCTTGCCTACTATGGTGATGCAAACATTGCCAGCCGGCCCACCAAAAGAAAGGCGGAAGGCAAATTGCAACTGGGTCATTTGCGAGCCATTCCCTTTGTGGGCTCCTGGAGCCAAATGAAACAAAATGTTCCGGGATATTTTGGCTTAGGGACAGCCCTAAAAACATTGGGTGAAAAAGGAAAATTAGAGGAACTCAAAAAATTATACCAACACTCTTTGTTTTTTAAAACTCTTTTGGACAACTCCATGCAAAGCCTGAGCAAAACCAATTTTGAGTTAACTCAATATTTGGCCAAGGACAAAAAATTTGGAAAGTTCTGGAGTCAACTAAAAACAGAAGCAAATTTAACAGAAGAGTGGCTCAAAAAAGTAAGCGGCCATGATTCTTTAATGGGCTACGATAGAAACAATCAAAAGTCTATTGAATTGCGAGAATCATTAACATTGCCCGTAGCTGTTATCCAGCAATATGCTTTACAAAAAATCAGGGCATTAAAAAAAGACAGTTCAAAAAACCAAAAAGAAATAACAGTCCTTGGAAAAATGGTTATTAAAAGTATGGCGGCATGTGTGAACGCCATGCGTAACTCTGTTTAATTTTGACATATACATCGTAATTTATTTGCGATAAAAACTTTTTTTAAATTCTGGAGGTTGATATGAAATTGGGCGTATTTTCTGTAAGTCTTGCCGTTAAAAACCTGGAAACATCCAAACAGTTTTATGAAAAAATCGGTTTTTCTGTTTTTGCAGGCAACCCTGAGCACAATTATCTGATTATGAAAAATGGCTCTACAATTATAGGTCTTTTTCAGGGCATGTTTGAAAAGAACATTCTTACCTTTAATCCAGGCTGGGATGAAAACGCCGATACTCTGGAAAATTATACAGATGTCAGGGAGTTAAATAGAGAGATGAAAAAAGCTGGCTTATCCACTGAACAAGAGGTTTTAGAAGGTGAATCCGGCCCTGGTAGTTTTGTATTAGTCGACCCCGATGGAAATCCTGTATTAATTGATCAGCATGTATGATAGTTTAATAGAACAAGTATTCTATTTGTAAGGTCAAATTAAACTTTAGGATATTCGATTATGTCAGTTGAAAAGGACTCGCTTTTTATACAGGTTAAAGATCAAATAAAGAACTACGAAAAAGCAGCGGCACATCACAAAAGGCTAAACCGCATTTTGTGGGGGTTATCTTCATTGGTATCCATAATTGTCGCAATATCAGCTAATCTGAAGTTTACGCTTTTTGGTATTTCATCTAATCACATAACAAGTATTTTTGCCATATTAGCCCCAGTTGTAACAGGATATGTCATTTTACGCAGTCCGGAAAGCCTTTGGGTGCTGGAGATTGATATGCGAAATCGTCTCAGAGATTTACAAAAAAAAATCGAGTTTTCTTATGAAAAAAGCCCTGGCTACAATCGCGAAACCCTCGAAAAGGAATATTTCGCTATAATGGGTGAGGCCAACAAAAAATGGAGGGAGCTAAAAGAAAATCAGGGAAATTCATAAAATTGTCGTACCCTGTTTCTACCCCGGCTCCCATTTTTGTGTGGGTAAACCAAAATTCATTTTTAGTGCGCCAATCGATTTTTAAAAATAATTCCAACCCGTGGTACTCACTGCGAGGGGCCCCATCCTTATCCATTTCCCAGGAACTGAACTCCTCTTTTCCATTTTGTAGAATTCCCCCATCCAAAAAATGGCGGTATTTAAAATAAAGGTTAAAATTTTTGTTATCCCAAAAACTGGTTTTGAATTTAAATAAATATCCAATGCAATACTTAGTTAAGCATTGTAAGAATCTAAAATCTATTTAAGTGACTGGAATTGAAAATTTTGAATTATGGAGTCGATTTTTTAAGAGTAACCATGGGCACCCTTCCCAGAATTGAATTATTTTTTATCTGTCTCCCAGTAAGAGTAAATACATCAAAATTATTAAAACTGTTTGCTGGCGAAATCTGGAGCTTCCAGCTGTTTTTATTTTCCGTATTTACATTTAGCTTAACGGATACTTCCGGTTCCTCCTTGGACTTCGAAAATAACCACATGGCTAACAAGGGATTGTGCCAGGCAATCATCCAACCTGAACGGTGGTCTCCCCCAGTTAATTCCGAGTATAAATAATCCGCTCCACCCTTTACGGCATTCGTTAGGGAATCCCAGGAAATGCCGCTGGGGTCTTTTGCAACCAAATCCACGGGGTCTGTTCCGTTGGCAATAGCATCCCGATAGGCGGATAAACTTGGCGCAGGTATAGCAACATCGCTCACAAAGCGAACCACATCATAGCCTTCATTTTCAATGGCATTAGCCATCAAACGACTTCCAGGATCCGTCCCGCCGAAGGTATCTTCCGAGCCATGAAAAGCCCACCATGGAGTTTGGGCAATAATATCAGCAGCTGCTGTATTGCCGCCAGCAGCGCAAGGAACAGCCGCAGCAAAAAGACCCGGTCTTTTTTCAATGAGATGGTAAGTCCCCGCGGCTCCCATGGAAAGACCTGTTATGTAAAAGCGATTTGTATCCAGGGAAAATTCTCCTCCCAATTCTTCCAGCACATCCACAATTCCCTGAGCTGTGGGGCTTAAATCGCTTCCTCCGCCTCCCATTCCACCCCAGGTTAAGTCTGGAGGGCATTGAGGCACCATCATAAAATGAGGCACCCTGGTTTGAATACTGTCTAAAATCCAGGGGAAAATCAAATCTTCCAAATCAATCTGGCGATTGTTGTCGGTTCCTCTTTCTCCAACACCATGTAAGGAGACAACAATAGGGTATTTTTTATCCGAATCATAGTTCTTTGGAATAAACAACCTATACATCATAGTTGTACCCTCATTAAGTCTTATGGACCTGGATTCAAAATCGTTGCGATGGCCTTGAGAATACACACTGCCCAAACAAAACAACAATATTATTGATAAAACAGTTTTTGTTTTCAAAAACTTTGAATACATATTGAAACAAGCCATAATAACCCCCAATTAGTTGTATTTTAGGATATGAGGCATACCCCGTTTCCCTAGCTGCTAAAAAATCTACTGCCTATCCCTAAAATTGGCAATAGAAATTCCTTTTATCGGCTAAAGCAGAGATAATTAGAGTCTATATCTCGCAGTATTGCTAATTTTTCAATCCAGAATAAATCACCCAAAATGGAGCAATCCGTATGTCAAGAGTTAGCATCTATTTGAATTTTCCCAATCAAACGGAAAAGGCGTTTTTATTTTATAAAAATGTATTTAAAGGTGAATTTGCAGGACAGGGCATCATGCGCTATAAAGACATTCCGCCTCAAGAAGGAACTCCGCCGATTCCCCCTGAAATAAGCAATTTAATTATACATATAGAATTGCCTATTCTTGGTGGAACGGTGCTTATGGGCTCAGATGCTCCTGAGGCAATGGGGTTTAAATTAAATAAGGGTAACAATATACATATAAACCTGGAACCCGATACGAGAGCCGAAACTGAGGCCCTCTTTAAAGCCTTGTCTGAGGATGGAACCATCAATCAAGAGCTTCAGGATATGTTTTGGGGCGGGTACTTTGGGAGTCTTACAGATAAATTTGGAATACAATGGATGTTTAATTGCGTTGAAAAGTAGGTGGATTTATGAGTAACATCACAACCCTTAGCATGGACTTTCTAAAAAAGCTTAAAAAAAATAACAACCGGGAATGGTTTCAAAAAAACAAGCTGCATTATGAACAGGCCCGTGAGGAATTTGAAAATTTTATTGAGGCTTTAATTGAGGGAGAAAGTCTGAAAAAAGTTCCCAGGGATTTCCCAGCAGACCATCCCTATGGCCATCGGCTTAAAAAGAAAAGCTTTTTAGCCATTCATAAAGTTTCGGATTCCAACATATTGAATCCCGATTTTTTAAAATATTGCCTTAAGGGCTATAAAAACTTAAAGCCTTTCGATGATTTTTTAAACCTTAGTGCTTGAACGCTGCAAACTTTCTCAGGAATATTTTCTATTCGTTTTTTCTACTCGCATATCCCTCTGGAAGTTCTTTGGGAGGACAATTTATTACATCGGAGCGGTTAGGCCCACAATCTTCCAGGAAGGTGATTTCTGCAAATTCATCCAAAATAAATTTTGGGTAAGTGGGTCCGGCATCGCGGTATTCGCGCATTTTATCAAGATGCTGATTTTGGTAGCAAACTGTTTTTTCAGGTTTATCTTCAATCCATTTTGGGAAAAAAGCTGCACCATGTAATAATCTTTTTTGCAAGTTTACCGCTAGGCTGACTACTGTTCCAGTTGGTTCATCCCATGAAATTTTATATACATCTTCTGCCAGCTCCACAAGCTTCATGCTTTGATCGGTAACCCAGCGTCCACCCACTATGCCGCTGTGGATGCGATAATCCATAACATTCCCGTTTTTCACATAAATTTCGTATTGCCATCCATTCTCATAGGTATAAATAAGGTGCTTTCCAATTATGCCAGAGCAATTCTCCCCAGTAATAGTGCGTTTCGATAACATACAATCCTTCTAATAACATTTTTAAGTTTCTTTTTAACCTGTTCCCATTAATAAATCGGGCAGCCAGGTAGCGATTCCCTTGAAATTAAACAATATCAATAATGCGACTACCAAAGCTGCAAGAAAAGGAATCACACCCTTATACACAGTTTTTGCAGGAATCCCCGTTACGTTTGCCAAAATAAATACATATATCGCTACAGGCGGTATGACCCCGCCAATCATTAGGGTAACGCAAATCAATATTCCAAACCATATGGGATCATAGCCTAGTTGAACTGCGGTGGGAAAAAAAATAGGAGTAGCTAGCACCATAAAAGCCAAATCGTCCATGATGGACCCACCTAACAAATATATAACAACTATCATTATCATTATAAATGCAGGGGGAATTGGAAGGGCCGCCGCCCAATTGGCCACCATCATGGGAATTTCAGTTACAGTAAGAAAATGTCCAAATACGTTGGATCCAGCAATTAACATCAAAACCATAATTGAAGTTTTTAGAGCTCCTTTAAAAGATTTGCTAAGCATAGGCACATTAACCTCTTTCCTAACAAAAGCCAACAATAGAATGGCCACGGTGCCTATGGTGCCTGATTCGGTAGGGGTGAAAAAGCCTGTTATCATTCCCCCTATAACGGTTCCAAAAATTATAGTGACGATTATGACTTCGGGGACAACCGAAATCCGTTCTCCCCAGCTAGCCCTTTCTGCTTTAGGAGCGACATCTGGTTTATATGTTACCCATATTGCTATAACCGCCATAAAAAGCCCTGATATCATCAATGCAGGTATAATCCCTGCTAAAAAAAGCCTGCCAATAGATTGTTCCACTGCAAGCCCATAAATGATAAGAACGGTGCTGGGGGGTAAAATCATGCCGATAGTGCTGACAGACGCCACTGTTCCTGCGGAGAGTTCTTTTTTGTATCCATAGCGTTTCATTTCCGGCATGGCGAGATTGGAAAAAGTGCCAATAGTTGCCAGAGTGGAACCACACATGGACTTAAAAGCGGTGGCCCCAATTACCGTAGTCATGGCTAACCCACCAGGGATGTGGCCAAACCATTTGTAGGAGCCTGTATAAAGCCTCTTTGCAATTTTTGAATTTGCCGCAAATTCTCCCATAAGAATAAAAAGGGGAATGACCGTATAGCTGTATGTAGAAAATACATCCAGAAAATCCTTTACAACCAAATGGGAAGCCGCTGAGAAAGACATTAAAAATGTAAAGCCCAAAAACCCTACTACTATCATACTGTAGGCCATTTCCAGACCCGCTAAAAATAGCGCTAACATTAAGACAATGGCGCACAATCCAATGGCCGGATCACTCATTTTTTTCTCCTTTCAGAGTCTCTATAAAATCACAATAAATGGTAATGCTCTGAAGCAAAAATGTAAGTGAAATAGCAATAGCGAAGGGGTAGAGCGGTATTCTAAAATAGGGCGTGCATTCGCCAGTCTTCCTGACATCCAATCCATACATAAAACAGTGATAAGCAATAAAAAGAAACAAAAAAACGCCAATAAACCTGGTAATGCCATTTAACATTTTTTGATTTTTGTAATTTAACTTTTCAGTTAATATGTCCACGATAACCTGGGCTTTTAAATGGGTCGCATAGGGAACTGATAAACTAAAAACAAGAAATCCACCATATTGGATTATTTCAACTGAGCCTGTAACAGGATGCCCGATATTTCTTAACACAACATCAAAAAGGGTCATAGCTACCATGCAGGCTAAAATAACGCCTGACATGATAAACAACAACCTATCGGCATATATTATGCTTGCCGTAAAACGCTTCAAACAAAATCTCCAGTTGGCTATTGTTGCTGCTTTAAGAAATCCTGGGAAAATTTGAGGGCTTCTTCCCCCGGGAGTCCCTTGGATTTGGTCATTTCGATGTATTCATCTAAAATAGGTTTCATTTTTTCAGCAGTCTCAGCGATTTCTTCATCGGAAACTTCTACAAAATTCACTCCCTTTGAAATGGCAAACTCCTTTGCCTTATTGTCGAGGGTCACCCAGGTTTCTGCGAATTTTTCATTATAAAGATCATTAAGCTTTTTTATTTCTTTTTGATCCGCAGGAGAAATACGCTCCCATTTTTCTTTATTCATTATCACATACATAGACGTCATATAAGACATTCCATAATTTTCTAAAACAGTTTTAACTACTTCACCGATTTTAAAACCCTGTAAAGCCTCTAAGGGAAACAGGGTTCCCTCAATAATACCCCTGGATAACCCATCATAGGTCTCCCCCACGGTTAAAGTGACAGGAGAAGCCCCCAACGCCTTTACAATACTCGCATTTTCCGCGTTGGCTTTGATTCTAAGGCCTTTAATATCCTTTGTTGAGCTAATAGGGTTTTTTGTAAAAATTAATCCCGGGGCGGCGCCGTGAAGAAACATCACCTCCACATCTTCAAATTCTTTCGGCTTGAATTTTTTGTAATAGGCATTGGCAAGTTTGCTTGCCTGATAGCCATTTTTATATCCAAGCGGTAACTGCAATACCTCTGAAAGGGGCAGTCTTCCGGGAGAATAAGCCAGCAAACATACTCCTATGTCCACAATTCCTTTAACGGTATTATCGTATACCTGCATTGGCGGGCTTAAAGTGCTGGCGGGAAATAAGGACACACTAATTCTTCCTTCTGTTGCTTTTTCAATGTCCTTGCCATATTCTTCCAGCAAGGCATAATAGGGATGCACTGAAGGCCAAATTAATGAGAGCCTTAGCTTCATGGGCTTCTCCTCACAACCCATTAGCAACATAGAGGATAGAAGTAGGGATCCAATACTGAGAAATGTTGGTAGAGATAGATGTTTTTTCATTGGTATGTTCCTTAAATGGATGCCTGAAAAGCAAAGCCAAATCTGGTGAGTACGCCTTCTTCCGTATTTTGAGGAAGGGGATTGCCATCTTCATCATAGGCTGTAAACACATTACCTGCGGTTTTAAGGTAATCAATCACTTTAATGGTGGGAACCAATTTTAAATTTGGTTTAAGGGCAAACATCAAGCTTGCGAAGTAGGCGAAGGAATCATCTTTACCATCAGGACACAAGGGGGATTTAAAAACTTCATTTTCATCCCTGTCATAGGCAAATCCAGCATTGATTAGCAAGAATCCCAAATCATACCCCCCACTAGCTGAAAATCCGTAGCCTAGTGTATTTTGTACTTCGGTGGAGGTATCTGTTTTAGCAAAATTATTGGCGGCCCCATGGAAAGGTATGTAACTTCCATTTTTGTTGTTATTGGTAAAGATACCCAATTCTCCAGGGTTTTGCCCAATAAATCCGCTAATGTTTAAAGAGAGGGAACCAAAATTTCCCTTCATAGCAATACTTCCCACCGCGGCAGTGATGGCCTTGCCATCAAATTTGCTTCTGTCTTCATCAATATTATAACTTTGGAAAATGCCATGTGCGCCCAGAGTAAAATTTTCTGCGCTGTATATATAGCCCAATGCCATTTTAGGTAAAAAGCTTTCTGTATTTGATATATTTGTGGAAACACCGCCAGAGAGATTGGAATCAAGGTGGAGTTCTTCATTGTGTATTACAGAACGCATAATTTGAAAATAAGCCCCATAGGCGGACACACGCAGCTGGGGTTGGAAAGATTCAAACATGGCCGCATCAGCAAATATTTCACCGTCAGTTACATCATTTCTGTCAATAGCCTGGTAAGGAGACATATCATATCCTCCCCTCAGTTCTAAGGGCCCCAAGTTGTAAGCCCCATAAAAATAGCGAATTCCAAGCAAAGTGCTTTTGCCATGGCTTGAATATGGATAAACGCCAAATTCCGCTTTCATGTATACATTATCTTTTTCACCTTCGATGCCGATAAAAGAGGATGCCGTAGAAGTTACATCCGACTGATAATCAATCCTATCCTCTAATAAACCTTCCACCTCATCAATAAGAATAAGTCCCTCACCTAATACAGCCGTTCTATGGCTCCAAGCTGTCCACAAAGTTAAGCTGGCATAGGGAGTCACATAATCCTCCGCTCTAACAGTTACTGAATTGAATATAAAGGAGCTAATCACCATAGTTAGCATTAACCGGAATTTTGTCATAATAAATTTCACTCCAAAGAAAAAGGGGGATTTAAAAAGCTCCCATAATATTAATGGGAGCCCAACTTGCATTTAAGGGTTCCTGTCGCTTACCAGAAAAGAACTCTTTTAACTTGAGCCTGGTCTTCTGTTGTTACCTTTAAGAAATACAATCCAGGTTTAGTAATACTTTCAAAACTGTAATGAGCGGGATTGTAACCTGTTCTACGGTTGATAAGATTGCCCTTTACATCATGTACAGTAACTTCATGATTAGCAGCCTCCATGATATGCACTTGCAATTGAGAGAGGTCTGAATTGATTTTTATCTTACTGGAAAAGTTTTGCCAATGAACACTAGTGGCGCAATTTCCGTCATCGCTAATATCCTCAACACTGTATCCATTAGATTCCTGGCAGGGAAATGCCTGGGGATTTTCACTACAGAAATAATTTGAAGCATTTTCTTCTTTACACCCTGAATAAGCGCAGCTTCCGTCATCCTCTTCAGCATCATCCTGATAATTGGAGGCGAGTGGATCTGTACAACCGGTGGCTGGACTGGCTGAGAACCAATTTGCTTCTTTAATAGCTTTCCAAAAAGCTTCCGCTGTAGCCGTGCCACCCTGGGAAGTGCAATGGATGCCATCAGAGGTATACTGGTTGTAACGCCCTTCCCATACATCGCGTAAATCCACCAGGGTCACTTCAGGCTCAGTAATGCCTGCCATAACTTCCGGAACGACTTGAGCCCAAATATCCTGGTTTCGTTTTAAATTTGCCCAATTGCTTCCCTGCGGATCGGGATATATCATCCAAAGGAGTTTTTCCGTACCGCCTTCTTTCATGGCGGCAAGATAATCAAGCAAAGTTTTTTTGCTGTTTTGAATGGTTGAGCAATTTTCATCTGAACAGTTGCCATTCATCAGATCGATGCCTGCGCCATCGGAAATAAGGTACTTGGGCTTGGGGTTTACGTTTCTATAAAAACTTAAAATACTGGCAATAGGGGCTCCAGAAACAGAAATATCTTTGACACTTTCTCCTGAACCAAGAATGCCATCTGCCCTGGCAAGCCTTGTGAGCTCTGAGGCTATATTTGATGCAGCGAAAAAGGATTCTCCGTTTGTGACTAAATCATTCCCGCTAATTGTGCCCTGTGCATAGAGGCAAGCTCCAGTAAAAACAAGTCCGCTAAAAAGTTTCGCCTTCCAAAAATGAGTTATTTTCCTCATAATAGCTCTCCTTTTGTGAGGCAATATTTTATAATTAAGATCCAAACAAAAAGGTTAGGAGCTGTGCCTCACAATTCATAGCACCTTCGCCTTTTTCTGCTGCCACCGGTTACTACTGTCCAGGTTGGAACCGGTGGTTTTTAATTAAAACAATAAATACCCGTTCTTATTGTTTTTTGGTCAACTTCCTTCAATTAAATCCCTACCCCTTAACGACCTTTTTTAGGGTTGGTTTTGAAGAAAATATAACCGCAAAATTTCTTTTTTGCTATACGAAATTTGAAAAATATTGTTGTCAAATGACAACAATATTATAACTATTAATCACCTTAAATTATTTATTTATAACAACTTATAAAATGTAATATAAATATATTTATTTAAACTTAATT